>CAKTBJ010000032.1 GCA_934533075.1 uncultured Paracoccus sp. | reverse complement strand
GAGGCCACGGGCCGCGACGACCGCGACATGATCCAGCTCGACGGTGCCGAGGGGGCGGATCGCCGCGCGGTCTCGCGCGCCGAGCTGATCGGCATCATGCGCCCCCGCGTCGAGGAAATTCTGGAGCATGTGCGGGCGGTTCTGGACGTGGCCGGCTTTGACGAGATGCCCAGCCGGCAGATCGTGCTGACCGGCGGTGCCTCGGAGATTCCGGGGCTGGACGGGCTGGCGGCGCGGATGCTGGGACCGAATGTGCGCGTGGGCCGGCGGCCGCTGCGGGTGGCGGGGCAGCCCGACCAGCTGACCGGGCCGGGCTTTTCCGCGATCATCGGCCTGGCGCTGTTCGCGGCGCATCCGCAAGACGAATGGTGGGACTTCGACATGCCGGCGGAGGCCTATCCGGCCCGCTCCCTGCGCCGCGCGGTTCGCTGGTTCCGCAACAACTGGTGAGCGCCGTCGGCGGCGTATCCACCACATCCTGACGAATCGGCAAGATGCCGCCGACTCGGTGCGAGTCGCACACAGGATTTTGTGGATAAGCCGTGTTTTTCGGGTGACGTTGCCCGACCCGGCGGATAGGATCGGGACGATCGTGCCGCAGGCGTGGCGGCACCGGCGGACCAACGGGCAGGCACGGGGCGCGGGCAGCGCCCGACAGCGACAAGGACAGGCGAGATGGCACTCAATCTGATGATGACCGATGACGAGGAACTGAAGCCCCGCATCACCGTGTTCGGTGTCGGCGGCGCGGGCGGCAACGCGGTCAACAACATGATCGAAAAGCAGCTCGACGGTGTGGAATTCGTCGTCGCCAATACCGACGCCCAGGCGCTGCAACAAAGCCGCAGCGAAAAGCGCGTGCAGATGGGTCCGAAGGTGACCGAGGGCCTCGGCGCCGGCGCCAAGCCCGCCATCGGCGCTGCCGCCGCCGAGGAAACCATCGAGGACATCGTGGACCATCTGATGGGCGCGCATATGTGCTTCATCACCGCCGGCATGGGCGGCGGCACCGGCACCGGCGCCGCCCCGATCATTGCCCAAGCCGCGCGCGAGATGGGCATCCTGACCGTCGGCGTCGTCACCAAGCCCTTCGCCTTCGAGGGCACCAAGCGCATGCGCCAGGCCGATGCCGGCATCGAGGCCCTGCAAAAGGTCGTCGATACCCTTATCATCATCCCCAACCAGAACCTGTTCCGGCTGGCGAACGAGCGCACGACCTTCACCGAGGCCTTCGCGATGGCCGACGACGTGCTGTATCAGGGCGTCAAGGGCGTGACCGACCTGATGGTGCGGCCGGGCCTGATCAACCTCGACTTCGCCGACGTGCGCGCCGTCATGGACGAGATGGGCAAGGCCATGATGGGCACCGGCTACGCCGAGGGCGAGGACCGCGCCGTCCAGGCCGCCGAGAAGGCCATCGCCAACCCGCTGCTGGACGAGATCAGCCTGCAAGGCGCCAAGGGCGTGCTGATCAACATCACCGGCGGCTACGACCTGACCCTGTTCGAACTGGACGAGGCCGCCAACATCATCCGCGAGAAGGTGGACGAGGACGCCAACATCATCGTCGGCTCGACGCTGGACCCGGCGATGGAGGGGGCGCTGCGCGTCTCGGTCGTCGCCACCGGCATCGATTCGCCCGCCGCCGAGCAGGTGCCGCCGCGCCGCGACACCACGCCCACCGCCGCCGTGGCCCCGCGCGCCGCCGCCCCCGCGCCGGCTCCGGCCGCCGCCCCCGCCGCGGTCCGCGCCGAGGAGGTGCCCGCCCGCCGCGCCGCCCCCGCCATCGAGCCGTCCGCGCGCATCGAGACCCATGTGGCCGAGCCGCGCGCCTATCAGCCGCGCGCGCAGGACAGCCTGCCCATCGGCGAGGACATGCCCAGCCCTGCCTATGCCGCGCAGCCGCGCGTGCAGCCGGCCCCCTCGCTGGACGAGCGTATCAACAGCCCCGCCGCCGGCTTCACCGCGCCGCGCCCGGCCGAAGGCTCGGCCGGTGCCCTGCGCCGCCGCATGACCGAGGAACCCGCGCCGCCGGCCGCCGCGCAGGCGCAGGAAGGCGGCATGCGCGGCCTGACCAACAACCTCGGCCGGCTGATCGACCGCATGGCGCATTCCGCGCGCGAGGCCACCACCGCCCGCCCCGCGCCGACCACCGTGGCCGAGCGCGTCAGCGAGCGTGTGGCGACCAACAAGGCCCGGCAGGACTCGTTCGACGACCTCGCCGACCCGGATCAGGCCCGCGACGTGTCGGAGGTTCCGGCCTTCCTGCGCCGTCAGGCGAACTGAGGGCCACGCACGCCGCACAAGGTCGTGACGTTACGACCGGATCACGCAAAGGGCCGCGCCGCGCGGCCCTTTTCCTTTTCTATCAGCCCGTTACCTGCTCAGCACCCGGATTGTGTCATAGTCCGAAACAATTCGTTGGTTGAGCGTTCCGGCCCGCGCCCCTAGCTCTGATGACAGGAAACGGGGCGCGCCGGGTGATTCCGCCGCCTCCAACGAAAACGAGGCAGAGAGATGCAGGCGACCATTGCACATCCGGCGGAGTTCAGGGGCCAGGGCCTCCATTCCGGCGCGCCGGTGCGCATGGTGATCCGGCCCGCGCCGGCCCATCATGGCATCGTGTTCCAGCGCAGCGACCTTACCGGCCGCCCGCGCGTGCCCGCGCTGTGGGACCGCGTGGTGCCGTCGAAGCTGTGCACGCTGCTGGACGGCGGCAACGGCGCCACCGTCTCGACGATCGAGCATATCATGGCGGCGCTGGCCGGCACCGGCATCCACAACGCGCTGGTCGACATCGACGGGCCGGAAGTGCCGATCCTCGACGGCTCGGCCGCGATCTTCGTGGACGGCATCCTGAAGGCCGGCATCCGCCGCCAGGCCGCCCCGGTCGAGGCGATCCGCGTGCTGCGCACCGTCAGCGTCCGCGAGGGCGAGGCCGAGGCGCATCTGTCCCCGGCCGCGCAGCTGGAGATCGACTTCAGCATCGACTTCACGGATGCCGCCATCGGCCACCAGCACAAGCACCTGGACATGGTGAACGGCGCCTTCATGCGCGAACTGGCCGACAGTCGCACCTTCTGCCGTCAGGCGGACGTGACACTGATGCAGAAGAACGGCCTCGCGCTGGGCGGCACCTATTTCAACGCCGTCGTGTTCGAGGGCGACCGCGTGCTGTCCCCCGGCGGGTTGCGTCACCGCGACGAGCCGGTGCGCCACAAGATGCTGGACGCGGTGGGCGACCTGGCGCTGGCCGGGGCACCGCTGCTGGCCCATTACGAGGGCAGCCGGGCCGGTCACGCCATGACCAACAAGCTGCTGCGGGCGCTGTTCGCGCAGCCCGAGGCGTGGGAACGGGTGGTGCTGACCCCCGCCCAGGCGGCGCGGCTGCCCGGTCCCGGCCTGCGTCCGGCGCCGCATCGCGGAAACCCGCCGGAACCGCGCCGGGCGACGGCATAAAATCCGCCGCCGGCGCGACTTGTGGGCTTGCCCCCGCCGCCTCGCATTGCCATTTTGCGCACGCCCTTTATTCATGCTAGGACGGCCGGGCCGCGCCCGGCCGGGCGGCTTGGTCAGTGTTTTCTAACAGGCGGTTGGCGGATGGCGCGCGCAAGAACGACAGCAAATATCCTCGGCGCGCTGGCGCTGGTCGCCCTGACCTCCGCCTGCGGGATGCTGGGGGGCGGCAGCGATCCGTCGCGCGAGAACATGGAGAGCTTCACCGCCGCCCAGATCTACCAGCGCGGCGAGTATGAGCTGGAAAACAACAACAGCCCCCGCACCGCCGTGCGCTATTTCAGCGAGGTCGAGCGGCTCTATCCCTATTCCGAATGGGCCAAGCGCGCGCTGATCATGCAGGCCTATTCCTATCACAAGGGCCGCAACTACGAATCCGCGCGCGGCGCGGCGCAACGGTTCATCGACACCTATCCGGGCGACCAGGATGCCGCCTATGCCAAGTATCTGCTGGCGCTGTCCTATTACGACCAGATCGACGAGGTGGGGCGCGACCAGGGCCTGACCTTCCAGGCGCTGCAAGCCCTGCGCGAGGTGATCGAGCAATATCCCGACAGCGAATATGCGCGCTCGGCGATCCTGAAATTCGACCTCGCCTTCGACCATCTGGCGGCGAAGGAGATGGAGATCGGCCGCTATTACCTCAAGCGCGGGCATTATACGGCCTCGATCAACCGCTTCCGCGTCGTGGTCGAGGATTTCCAGACCACCACCCACACGCCCGAGGCCCTGATGCGGCTGGTGGAGGCCTATCTGGCGCTGGGCCTGACCGACGAGGCGCAGACGGCGGGGGCGATTCTGGGCCACAACTTCCAGTCCTCGCCCTTCTATGCCGACGCCTACCGCACGCTGCGCGGCCGCGGGCTGGAGCCGCAGGCGCGCGGGGATAGCTGGCTCAGCCAGGTCTATCGTCAGGTGCTGCGCGGCGACTGGCTCTAAGGCGGCGGCGCGCGGGGCATGCTGCGCTCGCTCGACATCCGCGACATGCTGCTGATCGACCGGCAGGAGCTGGGTTTCGCGCCCGGCCTGAACGTGCTGACCGGCGAGACCGGGGCCGGCAAGTCGATCCTGCTGGATTGCCTGGGCTTCGTGCTGGGCTGGCGCGGGCGCGGCGACCTGACCCGCGCGGGCGCGGCGCAGGGCGAGGTGGTCGCGGAATTCGCCCTGCCCGCCGATCACCCCGCCCATGCGATCCTTTCCGAGGCCGGGCTGCCCGAGGCCGAGGACGGCGCGCTGATCCTGCGCCGGGTGGTGACGGCGGACGGGCGCAAGACGGGTTACGTGAACGACCGCCGCGCCTCGGGCGAGGTGCTGCGGGCACTGTCGGAGGTGCTGGTGGAACTGCACGGCCAGCATGACGACCGGGGCTTGCTGAACCCGCGCGGCCATCTGGCGCTGCTGGATGCCTTCGCGGGGCTGGACCCCGCGCCCCTGCGCGCGGCATGGACGGCGCGCCGGCAGGCCGCGCAGGCGGTGGCCGAGACCGAGGCGCGACTGGCCGAGGCGCGCGCCGAGGAGGATTTCCTGCGCCATGCCGTGACCGAACTGGACAAGCTGGCTCCCGAACCCGGCGAGGAAGCCGCGCTGGACACGCATCGGCGCCAGATGCAGGCCGCCGCCCGCGTCGGCGAGGACATCGCCCGCGCCGCGCAGGCGCTGGGCGGCGACGGGGCGGAGGGCATCCTGGTCGATGCCGCCCGCTGGCTGGAAACCGCCGCCTCCGCCGCCGAGGGCCGGCTGGACGCGCCGCTGGACGCCCTGTCGCGGGCACTGATCGAGCTGGGCGAGGCCAGCGACGGCGTGAACGCGGCGCTGGAGGCGATGCGCTTCGACCCGATGGAGCTGGAGCGGGTGGAGGAGCGCCTGTTCGCCATCCGCGCGCTGGCCCGCAAGCATGACGTGCTGGCCGACGACCTCGCCACCCTGTCGGACGACCTGCACCGACGGCTGGCCGGCATCGACGCCGGCGAGGCCGGGCTGGCCGCCCTGCGCGCCGCCGCCGAGGCGGCAGAGGCCGCCTTCGCCGCCGAGGCCACCCGCGCCACGAAGATCCGCCGCGAGGCGGCAAAGCGGCTGGACGCGGCGATGGCCGGCGAACTGGCGCCGCTGAAGATGGAGCGCGCTCTGTTCGAGACCCGGATCAGCCCCGCCGATCCCGGCCCGGAGGGCAGCGATTCGGTTGTGTTCACGGTGGCCACGAATCCCGGCGCCCCGGCGGGTCCGCTGGACCGCATCGCCTCGGGCGGGGAACTGTCGCGCTTCCTGCTGGCGCTGAAGGTCTGTCTGGCGCGCGGGTCTTCGACGTTGACGCTGATCTTCGACGAGATCGACCGGGGGGTGGGCGGCGCCACGGCGGACGCGGTGGGGCGGCGGCTGGCACGGCTGGCGGAAACCGCGCAAGTGCTGGTGGTGACGCATTCGCCGCAGGTCGCTGCGCGTGGGGCGGCGCATTTCCTTGTGGCGAAATCCGTCAGCGATGGCATGACCACCTCGACGGTAACCTCTCTGGACGAGGCGGCACGGTTGGAAGAACTGGCCCGGATGCTGGCCGGCGAAACCGTCACCCCCGAGGCCCGCGCCGCCGCCGAAACCCTGATGCGCGGTTGATCCGCGCCAGGCCATTTTTCCCGCCGGCATCGAGCCGCCGGGAAAAATCGCGCCCCTGCCTGGCCGGGGCGCCGCGCGCGTCGCAGGTCAGCCCCGACGGGCAAGGCCCCGCATGCTGCAAAGTTGGAACGTGCTGGAGAAGCAAACCGGCCGCCTCACCGCCGCATCCCCCGGCTTGCGCACCTGACGACCTGTCGGCCGCTGTCCTTCCACCACAGGAACGCGCCCACGCCAGCCCACCGCACCGCGCCCCTTTTCTTTCATCCCCGGCAAAAGAACCCGCCTCCAGCACCCACGCCCGAAGGCGTAGGACCGAGGGCCCCCCGAGGGGTCCCCGCTTGCGGGGTTTCGGGGGTTTCGGTCCGGTCCCGGCCCACTGGCTACCCGCAGGGCGGCCCGAAGGGCCGGTGGGCCGGGGGAACGCCCGCTTGGCCACGCCGCATCGCGCGCAACGGCGGCGCCCCGACTTACCCACCCCCTCCGACTCCCGAGGGTCTCCGGGCGTGGATAAGTCGCCCGCGAGTCAGACATGCGAAAGGGCGCGAAGGCCCTCCTTCGCGCCCTTTCGATACCGCGCCGGCTTACTCCGCGGCGGCCAGCGGCGCCGTCGCTTCGGCGGCGGCGACCAGGCCCTTGAGGATATCCACCGCATAGGCCAGCTGATAGTCCTCCTCGCGCAGGCGGGCGGTCGCCTCGGCCTCGGCCAGTTCGTCCTCCATCTGCTGGCGCTGCTCGTCGCTGATCGAATCATTGCCCAGCGCGCCGCGCAGATCGGCCTCCGAGCGCGAGAAACGCGAGGCGCTGCGCGGGGTCTCCTCCTCTCCCTCGGCCGTGGGGACCGGGCGGGGCTGGGCCACGATGATGTCGGGCATGATCCCCATCGCCTGGATCGAGCGCCCGGACGGCGTGTAATAGCGCGCCGTGGTCAGGCGCAGCGCCGAATCGGCCGTCACCCGCATCACCGTCTGCACCGAACCCTTGCCGAAGCTCTTCTCGCCCACCACGATCGCCCGACGATGATCCTGAAGCGCGCCGGTGACAATTTCCGAGGCCGAGGCCGAACCGCCATTGATCAGCACCACCATCGGCTTGCCCTCCGCCAGGTCGCCCGGCTCGGCGTTCCAGCGCTCGCTGTCCTCGGGCGTGCGGCCGCGGGTCGAGACGATCTCGCCGCGCTCCAGGAAGGCGTCGGACACGTCGATGGCCGAATCCAGCAGCCCGCCGGGATTGTTGCGCAGGTCCAGCACGAAGCCCGTCACCTTGTCCATGCCGCCGGCTTCCTCGACGGCCTTGGCCATGTCCTCCTTCAGCGTCGAGAAGGTCTCGTCGTTGAAGGTCGAGATGCGCAGCACCACGGCATGGCCCTCGATGCGGGTGCGCACCACGGTCAGCTTGATGGTGTCGCGGGTCATGGTCAGGTCGAAGGGTTCTTTCTCGCCCTCGCGCAGGATGGTGACGGTGATCTCCGACCCGACCGGGCCGCGCATCATCCCCACCGCATCGTCCAGCGTCAGCCCCATCAGCGATTCGCCGTTGACATGGGTGATATAGTCGCCGGCCATCACGCCGGCTTCGGCCGCGGGGGTGTCGTCGATGGGCGAGATCACCTTGACCAGCCCGTCCTCCATCCCGACCTCGATCCCGAGGCCGCCGAAACTGCCCCGCGTCTGGGTCTGCATGTCGGCATAGTCCTCGGCCGAGAGGAACGAGGAATGCGGGTCCAGCGATTGCAGCATGCCGTTGATGGCGGCCTCGATCAGCTTCTTGTCGTCCACCTGCTCGACATAATCGCGGCGGACGCGCTCGAAGGCGTTGCCGAACAGGTCGAGCTGTTCATAGATGCCGGCATTGTCCTCGGCCTGCTGGGCGACCAGCGGCCCGGCCAGTTGCGTGGTCAGCAGAAGCCCGGCCAGCGTGCCACCGATGCCTGCGAGAATTTGCTTTTTCATCCCATCTCCCTGTCGGCGCGACAGCCCCGATCGCTTCAGTCGGTATCCTGGTCCGCATCGGCACCCTGCCCGATGACGGGATTGGGCGCAAACCAGTCGGCCGGGTCAAGCGCCTGCTTGCCCTTCCGCAGTTCCAGATACAGCGTTTGCATCCGCGCCGCATCCCCGCCGGCAGCCGCCGACAGCACGAAATCGGCGCCGAATTCGGCGGCGGGGGCCTCGATTCCCGGCATCAGCCCGACCGGATCGCCGGCCATGACCACATCGCCCACCTCGCCGAACACGCGCGAAAGTCCTGCCAGCACAACAAGATAGCCCCGCGCCGGCTCCAGGATCATCACATTGTCATAGTTCAGCAGCGGCCCGCGATAGCGGATCGAGGCGGTCCAGGGCGCCGTGACCAGGGCCGCCGGTCCGGTGGCGATCACAAGTCCGGGACGACGCACGCCGGCGGCATCCGGCTGGTCGAAACCGCGCAGCACGGACCCCACCACCGGCATCGGCAGCGCCCCGGCCGCCCCCTCGAAATCCGAGATCGGCGGGCCGACATCGGCCTCCAGCCCGGCGATACCCTCGGCAAAGCCGTCCAGAGTCTCGGCCGATTGCACCAGCGCCTCCAGCTCGGAGGGGTTTTCCAGATAGCGCACCGGCAGGTCGCTGCGGTCGGACATGGCCGTGGCCAGCAGGCGCCGCGCCTCCTGCACCTCGCCCAGGCCCTGGGCCACGATATTGGCGGCCTCCTGCTCGGTGGCGCGCAGGGCGGCGATCTCGTCGAGGCCCCGCTTCATGGTATCGGCCTCCTCGCGCAGGGCGGGGGCGAGGTCGGCCAGCACCATGCCGGCGCGGGCGGTGGATTCGGGACCGGAAGGGTGCAGCAGCAGCGTCACCTCGGGGTCGCGCTCCATCATCGCCATCGTGGCCAGCATGCGCGACAGCGACTCGCGCCTGGCCTCGAAGCCGGCGCGGATCTCGGCCTCGCGGGCACCGGCATGGCGCAGCCCCTCGCGCAGGGCGGCCAGCCCCTGCTCATAGGCGCGGATCATCCCGGTCAGCGCCTCGATCTGATCCTCGGCGGAGAGCGCCGCGTTCAACTGCCCCGCCGCATCGCGCAGGCCCTGCGCGGCCGTGCGGGCCTCGGCCCCGGCATCCTGGGCGCGGACGGGCGCGGCCAAAGCCAGCACCAGCAGGGCGGCCAGACGGGTCACGGGACGCTTCATGCGGCAAACAGGCATTGCCCGGTCATCTCCGGCGCCGGCGGCAGGCCCATCAGCGCCAGCAGCGTCGGCGCAAGGTCCGCCAGCCGGCCGTCGCGCATCACGGCGCCGGCCGGCCCGCCATGCAGGATCACCGGCACCGGGTTCAGCGTATGGGCGGTATGGGGGGCGCCGGTCACGGGGTCCGCCATCACCTCGCAATTGCCGTGATCGGCGCAGATCAGCGCGGCGCCGCCGGCGGCGTCCAGCGCGGCGATCATGCGGCCCAGTTGCAGGTCCACCGCCTCGCAGGCGCGGATGGCGGCGGGCAGGCTGCCGGTATGGCCCACCATGTCCGGGTTGGCGAAGTTCACCACGATCAGGTCATAGCCCTGTTCGATGGCCCCCACCAAGGCATCGCCCACCTCCGCCGAGGCCATTTCCGGCGCCAGGTCGTAGGTGGCGACCTTGGGGCTTTGCGGCATCTTGCGATCCTCACCCGGCTCGGGCGCCTCCTTGCCACCGTTCAGGAAGAAGGTGACATGCGGGTATTTCTCGGTCTCGGCCAGCCGGAACTGGCGCAGCCCGTGCCTGGCGACCCAGGCGCCCAGCGTATTCTCCACCGGGCGCTTGGGGAACATGGCGGTCAGGTAAGCGTCATGCAGCGCCGAGTAATCCGCCATGCCCATCGCGGCGGCCCAATGCGGGCGGGTGCCCACCGGATAGTCAGCGAAATCCGGCTGGGCCAGCGCCGCCATGATCTGCCGGGCGCGGTCGGCGCGGAAGTTCAGGCAGAACAGTCCGTCGCCATCCTTCGGCGCCACATAGGCCGACAGCACGGTGGGGCGGATGAATTCGTCGGTCTCGCCCCGCGCGGCGGCCTGCGTCACGGCGGCGACGGCATCGGGCGCGGTCTCGCCCTGCCCGTGCAGCATCGCCCCGGTCGCCAGCGCCACCCGATCCCACCGATGATCCCGGTCCATCGCGTAATAGCGCCCGGAGACGGTGCCGATGCGCGCGCCCTCGGGCAGCGCGGCGGACAAGGCCGCCAGACAGGTCTGCGCGGTGCCCGGCGCCACGTCGCGGCCATCGGTCATCGCATGGACCTGCACCGGCACGCCGGCGGCGGTGATCGCGCGGGCGGCGGCCAGCACATGCGCGACATGGCCATGCACCCCGCCGTCCGAGACCACACCCAGCAGTTGCGCGGTGCCGCCGCTGGCCTGCAACGCGGCGACAAACGCGCCAAGGGCCTCGTTGCGGGCAAAGCTGCCGTCCTCGATGGCCAGGTCGATCTGGCCCAGATCCATCGCCACGACGCGCCCGGCGCCGATATTGGTATGCCCGACCTCGGAATTCCCCATCTGCCCGCGCGGCAGGCCCACATCCGGCCCGAAGGTGGTCAGCGTCGCGTGGGGGTCGTTCGCCATAAGCCGCGCGAAATTCGGCACCCGTGCCTGATCGGGGGCACTGACCGCAGGCTCCGGCGCCATCCCCCAGCCGTCGAGGATGCACAGAACGACAGGTTTGCGGGAAGCATTCATCGGATGCGCCTTGGCTGCTGGGTCCGGGCCGGTTCTAAGCGCGCGGGCGGGCGGGGGCAAGCCGGGCGCCCCCGCGCCGGCGGCTCAATGCAGGCGGAAATTCTCGCCCAGATAGACCTCGCGCACTTGTGCATCCGCGACGATCTCGGCGGTGGTGCCGGATTTCAGCACATGGCCGTCATGCAGGATATAGGCGCGATCGACGATGCCCAGCGTCTCGCGCACGTTGTGGTCGGTGATCAACACGCCGATGCCGCGCTGCTTCAGGTCGTGGACGAGGCCGCGGATTTCCCCCACCGCGATGGGATCGACGCCGGCGAACGGCTCGTCCAGCAGCAGGAAGCTGGGATTGGCGGCCAGGCAGCGGGCGATCTCGACTCGCCGCCGCTCGCCCCCGGACAGGGCCAGCGCATTGGCGCCGCGCAGATGGCCGATGGAGAAGTCGCCCAGCAGCTCCTCCAGCCGGTCGCGGCGCTGATGGGCGGCGCGGTGGGTGATCTCCAGCACGGACATGATGTTCTGCTCGACCGTCAGGCCGCGAAAGATCGACATCTCTTGCGGCAGATAGCCGATGCCCATGCGGGCGCGGCGGAACATCGGCAGGCCGGTGGCATCCACGCCGTCGATGCTGACCTGCCCGCCATCCGGCGCGATCAGCCCGGCGACGCAGTAAAAGCACGTCGTCTTGCCCGAGCCGTTCGGCCCCAGCAGCGCCACCACCTCGCCCCGCGCCAGCGACAGCGACACGTCGCGGATCACCGGGCGGTTGCGATAGGATTTTCGCAGGCCGGTGACGGTCAGGCCGGTCCCGTCCATCACCGCCCCGCCGGTTGCAGGATCGAGCGCACGCGCCCCTCGACCTGCGCCGAGCCGGTGGCCAGGTCCACGGTCATGGTCTGCCCGGTCAGCACGTTGCTGCCCTGCGTGACCAGGACATCGCCGGTCAGGGTAACGCGGCCGGCCTCGACATCGTAACGCGCATGCCCCGCCTCGGCCGCATCGGGACCGGAGACCAGCGTGACGCCGCCCTCGGCCTCCAGCGCGCGGATGCGGCGGCGGTCGTCGCCGGCATAGTCCACGGTGACCGTGGTGGCCGACAGCCGCATGTCGCCCTGGCTGATCTCCACATTGCCGGAAAAGGTGGCCCGGCCGGTGGACTGGTCCACCGACAGCGCATCGGCGGCGACCTCGACGGGGGCCGAGGTGTCGGCCCGGACGCCGCCGAAGGCGATGGGCGCCTGCGCAAGGGCCGGCGCGGCCAGCCCGATCAGCAGCGCGGCGGCGGCGAGGGCGGCGGCTGGGCGACGGGCGGGCATGGGCGGCATGGGCTTCCTCGGGGGGCGGGCTAAGGGCAGGTTACGGCTGGTATATCAGCCGCACCCCGCCGGTGAAATCCAGAACTTCGCCGCCTTCCGCCGCGTCGGCGGGGCGGTGCAGGCGGGCCTGCCCGGCGGTCAGCCGGCCGAAGGGGGCGATGACCTCCACCCCGCCGTCCACCGTGACCTCCGAGCGGTCCCGCGCGGCGCTGAGCGTCTGCGCCACCAGCGACCAGCCCGAGGACAGCACCAGGTCCACGCCGCCGGCCAGCGTCACCGCCTGCTCGCCCATCGCGGCCTCCGGCGCGGTGGCGCGGGCGACGGTGCCACCGGGACCGGCCCAGTCGAGGCGCATCCGCTCGGCCCGGCCGCCATTCTCGGCGCGGGGGGTGGCCGAGGCGGCGGAAAACAGCACCCGCGCCCCGTCCGGGGTCACGCCCGCCCAGGTCGGCGCGGTGATGCGCGGCGGCCCCTCCAGCGAGGCGCCATCCACATCGGCATAGGGGATGGCCGCTTCGGGATCGGGGCGGCCCGACCACAGGAACAGCGTGGACAGCATCGCCAGGGCCGCCAGCGGCAGCAGCACCCGCAGCCACGCCACCACGCGCGAGCGCAGGCCAAGGCCGGGCAGCCGGGGGCGGAAGGGCGCCATCTAGGCCCCGCCCCCCCGCAGGCCGCCACGGCGCGGGGGTCGCGCACCGGCCCGCACGGGCATGTGGGCGGTCGCCCCGCCCGCGCTCCGGTGGGATCGGAGGCGCAGGCCGGCCGTCCATGCCGCGCCCGCCGGACGGGGATGCACCTCCGGGATACCCGCACACCGCCCCATGCCGCCGGTTGCGCCCTCGCGGGGCTGTGCTCCGGCCAGCGGCCTGGAGGACAGGAAGCGCGGACGATCCGTCCGCACCATACCGGCCCGGCAAGGACGGACCGGAGGAAAGCCCGCCCGCCGGCATGCGCCGCCCGGCCACGGATCGCCCGCCGGCGCCCCGGCCAGCCGCTCCGCAGCGAGGGCGCGCCGCGCTTCCATCTAGACCATGCCCGCCCGCAGGCAGTCGTGGATATGCAGAATGCCGACCGGGCGGCCGCCATCGTCCACGGCGAACAGCGAGGTGATCTTGCGGGCCTGCATCTCGGCCAGCGCGGCCTCGGCCAGTTGGTCGGGGAAGATGGTGCGCGGGGTGCGGGTCATCACCGCCTGCGCGTCGTGGTCCAGCAGCCCCTGCATGTGCCGCCGCAAGTCGCCATCGGTGATGATGCCCGACAGCCGCCCCCGCGCATCCGTCACCCCGGTGACGCCGAAACCCATGCGGCTGATGGCAAGGATCGCCTCGGACATGGGGGCGTCCTCGGGGACCAGCGGCATCTCGGCATGCATCAGGTCGCCCACGCGCGACAGCTTCGCCCCCAGCTTGCCGCCGGGATGGAAGGTGCGGAAATGGTCGGGGGTAAAGTGGCGATGCTCCATCAGCGCAATCGCGATCGCATCGCCCAGCGCCAGCGTCATCGTGGTCGAGGTCGTCGGCACGATGCCGGAGCCGCAGGCCTCCGGCGCCGGCGGCAGCAGCAGCGCCACGTCGGATTGCCGCAGCAGGGTCGAACCCGCGCGCCCCGCCACCCCGATCAGCGGGATGGAGAAACGGCGGGTATGGGCCACGATATCCGCGATCTCGGCGGTCTCGCCGCTGTTGGAGATCACCAGCGCCACATCGCCCTCGGTCACCATGCCCAGGTCGCCGTGGCTGGCCTCGGCGGGGTGGACGAATTGCGCCGGCGTGCCGGTCGAGGCCAGCGTCGCCGCGATCTTGCGGGCGATATGGCCCGACTTGCCCATGCCGGACACGATCACGCGCCCCTTCGCGGCAAGGATCAGCTCGATGGCCTCGGTCAGCGCGGGGCCGAGGCTGTCGGCCAGCATGTCCAGCGCGCGGGCCTCGATGGCGATGACCCGCCGCGCGGTCTCGATATAGTCGTCCGTCAAACCAGCCACCTTCTTTCTTGCCGCCAGGACCGGGGCGGGAAAACCGCCGGGACCCTCGCCGATCTAGTGATGGAAGATGTCCTTTTCATCCCCCCAGCCCAGCAGGTCCAGATGCGCGCGGGCGGGCAGGAAGTCGAAACAGGCCTTCGCCAGGCCGGTGCGGCCCTCGCGCTCCAGCAGCCTTTCCAGCGCCGCCTTCAGCGCATGCAGGTGCAGCACGTCCGAGGCCGCATATTCCAGCTGCGCGTCCGACAGGTCGGCGGCGCCCCAGTCGCTGGTCTGCTGGTGCTTGGAGATGTCGACCCCCACCAGCTCGCCCAGCAGGTTCTTCAGCCCGTGGCGGTCGGTGAAGGTGCGCACCAGCTTGGCGGCGATCTTGGTGCACCAGACGGGCGTGGTGACGGTGCCGAAGGTGGCTTCCAGCACGGCGATGTCGAAGCGGCCGAAATGGAACAGCTTCAGGGTGCGCGGATCGGCCAGCATGCGTTGCAGGTTCGGCGCGGCGGTCTGGCCACGCCGGATCTGCACCAGATGCGCCACCCCGTCGCCGGCCGACATCTGCACCAGGCACAGCCGGTCACGGCGCGGGTCGAGGCCCATCGTCTCGGTGTCGATGGCCACGACGGGGCCGAGATCCAGCCCGTCGGGCAGATCCTCCTGATACAGATTGATGCTCATGGCGTCCGGTCCAGTTATGCGCGTTGCCTGCGGGGTAACGCCGCGCAGGTTCGGGGTCAATCGGATGCGGGCGCGCGCTTCAGCGGCGCCCGCCATCTTTCGGCCAGGATGACGCCGCAGACGGTCAGCGCGCCGCCCAGCGCCAGCGGCAGGGTCAGGTGCTCGCCCAGCAGCGCCACCGCCAGCGCCGCCGTCACCACCGGGATCAGGTTGAAGAACATCGAGGCCCGCGCCGGCCCGATCGCCCTGATGCCCAGCATCCAGCACAAGGGCGCGCCGATCGAGGCGAGGATGCCCGCATACAGCACCAGCCCGATATTGCCCGCATCCAGCCCGTGCCGGGGCAGGACCAGCCACAGCGGCAGCATCGCAGCCGCGGCGGCGATGTTCTGGACATAGAGCGACTGAATGGGCGTCACCGGCACCGGCCAGCGTTTCAGCAGCACGGAATAGACCGCATAGCACAGCACCGCCGCGATCATCAGCGCATCGCCCGGATTGGGCGGCTGCGCCAGCAGCCGGGCGGGATGGCCGCCGCTGGCCACGATGGCGACGCCCAGCAGGCTGACCACGCCGCCCAGGGCCGCGCCCGCCGTCATGCGCTGGCCCAGCACGGCGATGGCCAGCATCAGCGACATCAGCGGCATCAGCGACTGGATGATACCGATATTCATCGCCGAGGTATGGCTGGCCGCGAAATAGGCCAGGATCGGGAACAGCCCGCCGCCCAGCGCGCCCATCACCGCCAGCCGCCACAGGTCGCGCGCTTGCAGCCGCCGCCCGCGCAGCAGGGCGGGCAGCACGAAGGGCGACATGACGGCCAGCGCCGCGACCCAGCGCCAGAAGCCGATCTCGGCCGGACCGATCACCCCGGCCGCCGCCTTGGTGACGACGGCATTGCCGCCCCAGATCACCGCCGCCAGCAGCGGATAGAGATATTGGGTCATCGCCGGCCCTCGTTTGCGGCGGGCAGGATAGGCGCCGGCGCAGGCGGGCGGCAAGCCCCGGCGCCAGTCGGGGGGCTGTCGCCCCGGCGGCCGTCGAGGCCACCGGGGCGACACTGCCGGGCGGGCGGGGATGGGTGGTTCTTGACCGGCGGGGCGGCGCTGTTATCGTGCCAAGACAGCAGGATCGGAGGCAGGGCCATGACCACCACCCCGACGCAACCCAACCCGGAAACCGAAGCCCCAAGCTGGGCAGAAATCGACGCCAGGCGGCGCCGGCTGATCCCGGCGCGACTGGACCGGATCGCCGCGGTGAACGACCAGGCCGCCAAGATGATGGCACAACCGGTATGGCCCACCATCGCCCTCGGCATGGGCACGGCTGTGATCCTGATCGTGGCCACCGGGGTTGTCGTGAAGCAGCTTCTCTGACGAAGCTGCCGGGCGGGCGTGGATAAGCGGCCCTTGGTCGCCGGGGCCGTGCGCTTATCTATCAAGGGGCAACCGGATCGGAGGCATCGCCATGACCGAAGCAGACGCACGGACCATCGCCGAATCCGATGCGAGGATGCGCACCACCTATCACCGCGCTGATGGACGAGACCGCCAGGATCGCGGCCACCCCGGCATGGCATTCCTTCGCCTTGACCGGCGGCATCTTCATCGCCGCCTTCGTCACCCTCAAACTGCTGGGCTGACCTCACTGTGGGGCTGTCGCCGGCAACCCGCTGGAGAGCCGCCCGAGAACGCCGCCGCCGCAACCGCATCGGGAGGCTCCGGCCTGCTGGCCCTCCGCGCATGCGCGGCAGCGTCGCCGGGGCGGCCTCGACGGCCGCTTTGGCGACCCCGCCCCCGACGCTCACGCCGCCTTGACGCGCACCGCCTTGACAAGCCATGCTGCAAGTGCAAATCAATGCCGTTCCGTTTCTGCCCGATTCTTCCGAAAGGTAAAGCCTATGGCCCGCGTGACCGTCGAGGACTGCGTTGACAAGGTTCCCAACCGCTTCGATCTGGTGATGATCGCCTCGCATCGCGCGCGCGAGATCGCCTCGGGCAGCCCGCTGACCGTGGACCGCGACAACGACAAGAACGCCGTCGTCGCCCTGCGCGAGATCGCGGACGAGGCCCAGCAGGTCGACGACCTGCGCGAACGCATGATCTCGGCCACCCAGACCCAGATCGAGGTCGACGAGCCGGAGGAGGACGCCGTGGCGCTGATCCTCACCAGCACCGAGATCGACCGGCCCTCCGGCTCGGACGAGGATTCCGAGGCCAACATGCTGCGCATGATGATGGAAGCGCAGGGTCGTCAGTAAGGCGGATGCATCTTGGATGGCGCGGGCAGCCTTGACCGGATCGACCTCGACGACCTGATCGCGCTGATCCGCAATTACAACCCGCGCACCAACGAAGACCTGATCCGCCGCGCCTGGGACTATGGCCGCCGGATGCATGACGGCCAGACCCGCCATTCGGGCGAGCCGTATTTCACCCATCCCGTCGCCGTTGCCGCCATCCTGACCGAGATGCGCCTCGACGACGCCACCATCGTCACCGCCCTTCTGCACGACACCATCGAGGACACGCGATCCACCTGGAACGAGGTGGCGGAGCTGTTCGGGCGCGAGATCGCCGACCTGGTGGATGGCGTCACCAAGCTGACCAAGCTGCAACTCTCGGGCGTGCAGTCCCAGCAGGCCGAGAACTTCCGCAAGCTGTTCATGGCCATGTCGCGCGACCTGCGCGTGATTCTGGTGAAACTCGCCGACCGCCTGCACAACATGCGCACCCTGCGCGCCATGCGCCCCGACAAGCAGGTGCAGAAGGCGCGCGAGACGATGGACATCTTCGCCCCGCTCGCCGGGCGCATGGGCATGCAATGGATGCGCGAGGAGCTGGAAGACCTCGCCTTCAAGGTCATCAACCCCGAGGCCCGCAACTCCATCATCCGCCGCTTCGTCACGCTGCAAAAGGAATCGGGCGACGTGATCGCCCAGATCACCGCCGACATCCGCGCCGAACTGGAGCGCGAGGATATCGAGGCCGTGGTCTATGGCCGCGCCAAGCGCCCCTATTCGGTCTGGCGCAAGATGCAGGAAAAGCAACTGGCCTTCTCGCGGCTGTCGGACATCTACGGGTTCCGCATCATCACCGGCAGCGAATCGGACTGCTACCGGGCGCTGGGCATCATTCACCGGCGCTGGCGGGCGGTGCCGGGGCGGTTCAAGGACTATATCAGCCACCCGAAATCGAACGGCTACCGCTCGATCCATTCCACGGTCTCGGGGCGCGACGGCAAGCGGGTCGAGGTGCAGATCCGCACCCGCCAGATGCACGAGGTCGCCGAGGCCGGCGTGGCCGCGCATTGGTCATACCGCGACGGCGTGCTGGCCCGGAACCCCTTCGCCGTCGATCCCGCCGCCTGGATCGAGCGCCTGACCGCCGGTCTCGACGACGAGGATCACGAAGCCTTCCTCGAACATGTCAAGCTGGAGATGTATCAGGATCAGGTGTTCTGCTTCACGCCGCGCGGCGACGTGGTGCAACTGCCGCGCGGGGCGACGCCGATCGACTTCGCCTATGCCATCCACACCCGCATCGGCAATTCCAGCGTCGGCGCCAAGGTGGACGGCATCCGCGTGCCGCTGTGGACGCGGCTGAAGAACGGCCAGATGGTCGAGATCATCACCGCCTCGGGCCAGCGCCCGCAAGCGACCTGGCTGGACATCGTGGCCACCGGTCGCGCCAAATCCGCCATCCGCCGCAGCCTGCGGGCCGAGGACCGCTCGCGCTGGGTGCGGCTGGGGCGCGAGCTTGCGCGCGTGGCCTTCGAGCATGTCGGCCACAGCCTGTCGGAAAACGCCCTGCGCATCGCCGCGCGCACGATGGCCCTGCCCGGCCCCGAGGAATTGCTGGCCCGCATCGGCAGCGCCGAGATCAGCGCCCATGACGTGCTGGGGGTGCTGTATCCCGACCTCGCCGACCATCAGGAGGACGTGGACGGCGCCCATCCCGTCGCGGGCCTTGAGGCCGACCAGGAATTCACCCGCGCCCCCTGCTGCCTGCCTTTGCCGGGCGAGCGCATCGTCGGCATCACCCATCGCGGGCAGGGCGTGGTGATCCATGCCATCGACTGCGACAAGCTGGCCGAGTTCGAGCACCAGCCCCAGCGCTGGGTGGACCTGCAATGGCGCGAGGGGCGGCATCCGGCGGTCTACAATGTCCGCTTCAGCCTGACGATCCGGCACGATGCGGGGGTGCTGGGGCGCATCTGCTCGCTGATCGGCAAGCAGGGGGCGAATATCTCGGACCTGGTGTTCGTGGACCGCAAGCCGGATTTCTACCGCCTGCATATCGAGGTGCTGCTGCGCGATGTCGAGCACCTGCACGCGCTGATGACGGCGCTGGAAGCGGATGGCGACGTGGCCCAGATCGCGCGGATGCGCGGCAATGCCGAGCCGGTGGGGTTGTAGGCCACACTCAAAAATCAGTGACCTCGATCCGTAACCCTCCACCCCTTGTTTTCAGGCTCTATCTGGAAAATATACTCACGATGATCGTAATGACACCAATAACGATTGCCACCATTACGGGATGCTTTTCGAGAATCTCGATTACGTTACGCTTTGCCGTTCTGCCAGCACGAAGGACGATACTGTCACGCTTCACCCCCGGCAGTCTGCGATTGCCCACCCCCATACGCGAGTTTTCCTCCTCGCCATTGGCCCGCCTGTGCAAGTAGAGTAGCTGGGTCGTGAGATACCGCGTCAACAGCCCCTCCATCTCGCTTACGTCGATCCTCCCGACAGCATCCGCGCCATCGGCCGCCTCAAGCGCCTTGTAGTAAGGTTCCTTATTGCTGGCGATTTGCTCGGGTATCGTCTTCACACCACGCAATATCTGGCCAAGCTTTGCACAGAGAACCATATACGAGAAAATTCGTGACGTGCGCCCATTCCCATCCGCGAAGGGATGGATCCAGTTCAGCCTCCACATGGCGTAGGCCGACAGGTGATAAGCGGTCTGCTTGTCCCAATTGTCCCGCAGATAGTCGAGCATCTCCTCGACCCTTTCGGGAACGTCATGCCCCTCGACAGGTTTATGAGTGCTGCCCTTGATCCCGACACCGGCGGGACGGAAGTTGCCGGCATACCGATCTATGCCGTTCATCGCCCGCCGATGCAGGTTCAGAAGTGTCGATACTTTCAGAAGCCTCGTGCCATTTCCCAAGCAGGCCTCGACTTCCGACATTCCCCAATCGAACTGCTCAAGCGCGTTCGACGCCTCACGTTTGGCCAGTTCCGTCTGATCGGAAATCAGAGGCGGAATTTCCGCCTCACTCTTTCGGTCTGCCATATTATGATCTATCCTCAGCGCGCTTCATCGCGCGCGCGGGAGGTGGCCCTCAACCGCTCGGCACCCTCGACCATCTCGCGCGTTACATTCGAGTTCTCGATATGTGTGGTTCCAAAAGCAAAGCTCACCCGTTGTTGAGTTGCCTCGGCTACGGTCATTTCCCCGCCACGAGAAAGTTCAAGAAGCTCCGTCAGGGACATATTCTTATCGCTGCTCATTTTCCCCTCACTAATTATACGGGCCTATGACATATAGCTGCCAGCTACATGCGCCAAGAGACCTCGCCCAAAGGTTACGATGTGTGCATCATACAGACAAGAACAAAGCAGCCATGCGTCCGCCACTCCGCTGTCCTGCTACACCCCCCGCCCCTCCGCGACCATCTCCGCCACCACCTCCGCGATCTGCCGTGCCACCGCCGCGCCGCCGGTGGAGACGTTCCACGCCCGGCTGGCCAGGTCCGCCGCGCGTTCCGGCTCCATCACCGCCGCGAGGTGATCCGCCAGCGCCGTGGCGCGCGGCACGATGCGGGTGGCGCCGGCGCGCTCCAACTGGCGCCAGACCTCGGCATGGCGGGTCAGGATCGGGCCGTGCAGGATCGCGGAACCCAGGCCCGCCGGCTCGAACGGGTGGCGGGCGGCGGAATCGTCGCCGCTCAGCGTGCCGCCCATGAAGCAGACCGGGGCCAGGCGATACCACAGCCCCAGCTCGTTCGGGTCGTCGAGGATCAGCGCCTGATGTTCCGGCAGCGGCTCGTCGACCTCGCTGCGGATGGCGACATGCAGGCCGGCCTCCTCGAAGCGTTGCGCCAGCGCCGGGGCGCGCGCCGGCAGCGCCGGCTGGAACAGCAGCAGCGCCCGATGCGACAGGCCCAGCGCCGCGTGATGGGCGTCCAGCACCGCCCTTTCCTCGGATTCCGGCACCGCCACCGCGTACCAGCATTGCCGCCCGCCCAGCGCCTCGGCCTGAAGGGAAAGCTCGGCCTCGCTGACGCGCAGGGGCGGGCGGGTCTCGGTCAGGGCGCCGGTCACGGCCACCCGCGCCGGCAGCGCCCCGCGCCGCAGGGCGGCCCCGCGCGAGGCCGGATCGGGCACCATCACCCGCGCCAGCCGCGCCAGCGCCCGCCCGCCGGTCACGCGCTGCCAGAAGGGCAGCGGCGGCCAGCCGGCGATGTCGGCATCGGCCAGCGCCAGCGGCAAATCGCGCGCCGCCGCCAGATCGGCCAGCGCGCGGGGCGGCATCTGGCGCAGGCACAGCACCGCGTCGGGGCGGTGCGCCTCCAGCCAGCCGGCCAGCCGCGCGGTGTTTCCGGCCACGCCGGCGGGGGCTTCCAGCACCATCACCGCCGGCCGCAGCCCGGCCAGCGCCTGACGCAACTGCGCCAGCGCGGCCTCGGTCGCCGGGTCGCGCGCGGCCTCGGGCGCCAGCAGCCAGACCCGCCGCCCCGTCATCAGCCGCCGAGTTCCTCGGTCGCGCTGGCCTCAAGGCTCTCCTCGCGCAGGCGGTGCAGATGCGCGATGAAATAGCGCACCGTGGCGCTGTCCACGGTGCGCTGGGCCTCGGCCTTCCAGGCGTCGTAGGCGGCGGCGTAATTGGGGAAAATGCCGACGATGTGAATCCGGGCCGGGTCCACGAAGACCGAGCTTTGCGTATCGACCAGCTCGCCGCCGAAGACGAGGTGAAGGCGTTGTTGAGACATGGGATTTTCTTCCTGATTCGCTGATCGCCGCCCAAGGCCGGGGCCAAGGGTGGCGCAAACTGCCGCCAGATGCGGCGAAAACTGCATAAAAGTCCAGATAAAGCGACGTTGCGCGAAAGGGATCGCCCTGGGACAACGGAAAGGCCGAAGGCTGCCGGACAGGGGGCCGGCGGCAGGCGAGGGGCGATCCTGGACAGGCCCCGGATGCGGCGGGGCGCGGCGCTTGGCAGGCCGGTCCCGTCGCGTTGCCGCCTTCCGGCGCCGGGCAGGGGGCGGCACGCATCCAGCCGTCACCCGCGCCGTTCCGGGCCGCCGCGCGGCTGGGCCTACCCCGCCGCGGCCCCGCCATGCGCGTTCATGCGCGGCACCCGCTCACGCCCCGGCCATCTCCATGATCACGGCCCATTCCTCCGCCGTGACCGGCTGCACCGACAGGCGGGAATTGTTGACCAGCACCATGTCCTTCAGCCGCGGCTCCTCCTTGCATTCGGCCAGAGTCACCGGGCGCGGCAGCGGCTTCACCGCGCGGATGTCGACGCATTCCCATCGCGGGTCCGTGGCCTTGCTGTCGGGATGGGCCAGCGCGATCACCTCGACCACGCCCACCATCTGCTTGCCCTGGTTCGAGTGGTAGAAGAACCCCAGATCCCCGATCCGCATGGCCCGCATATGGTTGCGCGCCTGATAGTTGCGCACCCCGTCCCATTCCTCGCCGGCCTCGCCCCTTGCGATCAGGTCGTCAAAGGAAAACACGTCCGGTTCGGACTTGAACAGCCAGTATTGGCGCGCCATCGCCGCCTCCTATCTTGTGATGCAATGTCCCAGAAGCAGGAAAACCGCAGCGACGGCAAGGCCGGGCAGCCATGCCCCTGCCCGCTTCGGCCGGCCGCCGGTGCCACGCGGCGAGGCACAGCGGGCAACCGCCCCATGCCGCGCCGGGGCCGCCGCTCAGCCGATCACCTTCTTCCACTCGATCACCTCGCTGGCGGCGAACAGGCCGGCGGCGCGATAGGGGTCGGCATCGGCCCAGGCCTGCGCGCCGGCCAGATCCTCGGCTTCGACCACGACGAGGCTGCCGCGCATCTCGCCCCCTTCGATCAGCGGGCCGGCCATGCGCACGATGCCGCTGTCGCGGATATGCGCCAGATGGGCCTCGCGCGTGTCGAGGCGGGTTTGCAGATGGTCGGGCTTGTCGCGGCAGATGATGGCGTAAAGGGGCATGGTCCTACCTTTTCAACGGGTTTCGGCTTTCAGCGGGCGCGCGAGAAGCTGGTCCAGCGCCTCGGGCACGTCGATCTGGCGCCGGCACAGGCGCGCGACCAGATCGGCCAGCGGCGCCTCGACCCCCAGCCGCGCGGCAAGGCGGGTGGCGGCGGCGGCGGTGGCGGCGCCCTCGACCGTCACCGAGGGATCGAAATCCGCCCCCTCGCCCAGCGCGCGGCCAAAGCGGAAATTGCGCGACAGGTCCGAGGTCGCGGTCAGGATCAGGTCGCCGAGGCCGGAAAGGCCGGACAGCGTCTCGGCTTCGGCGCCCATCGCGGTGGCCATGCGCACCATCTCGGCAAAGCCGCGCGTGACCACGGCGGCGCGGGCGCTGTCGCCAAGGCCCGCGCCGATGGCGGCGCCGGCGGCGATGGCCATGACGTTCTTCAGCGCGCCGCCAAGCTGGGCGCCGGTCACGTCGCGGCTGCGGTAAAGCCGCAAGGAGGGCGTCGAAAGCAGTTCCTGCATGGCCGCCCCCTGCGCCTCACCGGCGCAGGCCAGGGTCAGCGCCGTGGGCAGGCCGCGCGCGATGTCGGCGGCGAAGCTGGGTCCGGTCAGCACCGCGACGGTAGCGTTCGGGCAGGCATCCGCGATCAGGTCGGCGGGGCCTTCCAGCCGGTCGAGGTCGATACCCTTGGCGCAACTGACCAGCCGCCGCCCGTCCAGCATCCCCGCATTCGCCGCCACGAAACCGGCGATCTGCTGCGCCGGCAGCGCCAGCAGCACGGTCCCCTCGCCGACCTGCGCCAGATCGTCCAGCCGCCGCACCGAATCGGGCAGGGTCAGGCCGGGCAGGCGCGGGCTTTCCAACTCGGGCAGGCTGCGCCCCCACAGCGTCACCGGCCCCTTGGCGGCGAGGCTGTGCGCCAGCGCGCGGCCAAAGGCCCCCGCGCCCAGAATGCCGATCCCGCTCATGCCTTCGCCCCCCGCTTGCCGGCGCCCAGCATCGGCGCGGCGCCCTCGTCCAGCGGCCAGCGTGGCCGCGCCACCAGATCCATGCCGTCTTGCGCGCCCGGATGCCAGCGTTCCAAGCCCGCCCAGGCGATCATCGCGGCGTTGTCGGTGCAGAACCGCAGGGGCGGGGCGAGGAAACGGGCGCCGGCATCCTCGGCCACCGCCTCCAGCGCTGCGCGCAAGGCGCGGTTGGCGGCGACGCCGCCGGCCACGGCCAGCACCGGCACCGAATGCGCCGCCAGCGCGCGGCGGGTCTTTTCGGCCAACACATCCGCCACCGCCGCCTGGAAAGCGGCGCAGAGGTCGGCGCGGTCGCTCTCGCGCAATCCCCTGCCGCCGGTCCCGGCGATCGCCTTGTCGCGGGCGCGCAGCACGGCGGTCTTGAGGCCGGAAAAGCTGAGATCGCAGCCCGGCCGGTCCAGCAGCGGGCGCGGCAGGGCAAAGCGCGCGGGGTTGCCGGCGCGGGCGGCCTCGGCCTCGACCGCCGGCCCGCCGGGCTGCGGCAAAGCCAGCAGCTTCGCCACCTTGTCGAAGGCCTCGCCCGGCGCGTCGTCGATGGTGCCGCCGAGGCGGCGGAAACGCTCCGGCCCCTCGACCAGCAGGAACTGGCAATGCCCGCCGGAGACCAGCAGCATCAGATAGGGAAAATCGACGCCATCGGTCAGGCGCGGGGTCAGCGCGTGGCCGGCGAGGTGGTTGACGCCGATCAGCGGCTTGCCGGACCCCGCCGCCAGCCCCTTGGCCAGCATCACCCCGGCCATGACCCCGCCGATCAGCCCCGGCCCCGCCGTCACCGCGATGGCGTCCACATCGGCCAGCCGCAGGCCGGCCTCGGCAAGTGCCGCCTCGACGCAGTGATCCAGACGCTCGGCATGGGCGCGGGCAGCGATTTCGGGGACGACGCCGCCGAATTCCGCATGCAGCGCCCCCTGCCCCATCACCACCGAGGCCAGCACGCGGCGCCCGCCATCCACCAGGGCGGCGGCGCTGTCGTCGCAACTGCTCTCGATTCCCAGGACGATCGGCGGCATGGTGATCGCCTATCACCCGCCGCCTCCCTGGGAAAGAGCCACATGCCCCAGCCCCTCGTCCTGCTGACCCGCCCCGAGGCGGCCGCCCGCCGTTTCGCCGCGCGGCTGGCGGGGCTGGGGGTCGAGGCGGTGATCGCGCCGATGATGCGGATCGCGCCGGTGGCGCATGACGCGGCGCGGCTGGCGGCGGCGCGGCGGATCGTGCTGACCTCCATCCATGCGGTGCCGGCGGCGGGGCCGGGGGCGGGGCGCGTGGCCTTCTGCGTCGGCCCGGCGACGGCCGAGGCCGCCCGTGCCGCCGGGTTCGCGGTGATCGAGGGGCCGGGCGATGCCGTGCGGCTGGCGCCGATGCTGGCGGGCGAGGCGGGACTTGTGCATCCGCATGGCCGCCACGTCACCGCCGGCCTGCCGGTGGAGGGGATGGTGGTCTATGACCAGATCGCCGTGCCCCTGCCCGAATCGGGCCGCGCGCTGCTGGCGGGCGGGCACCCGGTGCTGTGGCCGCTGTTCTCGCCGCGCTCGGCCCGGCTGGCGGCTGCGCCGGCGGCGGGGGCCGTGGCGCCGGTCGAGCCGCTGGCGATCAGCGCGGCGGCGGCGGCGGCCTTCGGGGACTGGCCGCGGCCGGTTCCGGTTGCCGAAACCCCCGATGCCGAGGGCATGCTGGCGCTGATCCGGCAGCGGCTTGTTGCGCGGGCGGGCCGTCGATAAACTCCCCCCATCCTTCCGGCAGGCAGGGTTCCGAAACCGACCGACAGGGGCGACAGAATGACGGACAAGGATCAACCCAGGAAGCCCGGAAAACCCGCCAGGCCCGCGGCCCCGAAGGCGGCGCCCGGCCCGGTGGTCCCCTCTACGCCGCTGGGCGAGGCGGGGCCGAAACCGGAGGCCAAGCCGTTGCCGCCGGTAAGCTCGACCCTCGTCGGCGCGGGCGGCACCCTGCCGCCGATGAGCGCGAAGCCGGCCGAGGCCAGGCCGGCGGAGACCCCGGCAAAGCCCGCCATACCCACGCCCGCCGCAAAACCGGCGGAGGTGAAGGCTGATGCCGCTCCGAAGCCCGCCGAGGTGAAGGCGCCGGACCCGGCCGCCAAGCCGGCACCCTTCGGAACCAAGGCCCCGGATACCGCCCCAACGTCGCCCGTCGCCTCGAAACCGACCGGAACCAAGGCGCCCGAAGTCACCCCGCCACCGACCACCGCGCAACCGGCACCCGAGCCGCCCCGCGTTACGCCGCCCCCCCCGCCGCCGGCCAAGCGAGGCGGCTTCTGGCCGCTGTTCCTCGGTGGCGTTGCGGCGGCGGCCTTGGGGTCCGCCGCGACGCTCTGGGCCATCCCGCACCTGCCCGAAGCCTGGCGCCCCCTGCCCGTCGCTGCTCCCGAACCCGCCGCGCCCCCGGATTTGCAGGCGCTGAAGGATGAAATCCTCGCCGAATTGCCGGTGAACCCGGTGCCGGCATTGGACGAAGCGGCCATCGCCGAGGCCGTGGCTGCCGCCCTCCAGAATGCGCAGCCGCAGATCGAGGCCGCCGCCCGCGAAGCCGCCGGCGAGGAACTGACCCGCCGCCTCGCCGAGGCCCCCGCCGGCGCCGAGGCGCCGGAGGCGCTGGCCGCCGCCGTGCAGGCCCAGGGGCAACGCCTCGACGCGCTGGACCGGCAGGTCAGCGACCTCGCCGCCGCCCCGACCGTGGAACCGGCGCAGGAAAACGGCTCCAACAGCCGCGCGGCCGGCCCGGCGCTGGACGCGCTGCAAGCCGAGGTCGCGGCGCTGAAAACCCGGCTTGCCGATCTGGCCGCCCGCCCCGAGGGCGCCACGGCCGAGGCCGTGCAGGCCCTTGCCGCGCAACTGCAATCCACCGAATCGCAGCTGGCCGCCCTGCCCGCCCGCTTCGAGGCGCTGGAGGCCGGACAGGCGGGCCTCGCCGCCGCCGCGAGGCTGGGCGAGGCGCTGCGCGGCAGCGGCGCGGATGTCAGCGCCGCCGCCGAGGCGCTGGCCGCCGCCGGCCAGGACGATCTTGCGCAACTGGCCCAGGACCTGCCGACGCTGGGGGAACTGCAATCCGGCTTCGACCGCGCCGCCCGCGATGCGCTGGCGGCGACGCGCAGGACCGAATCATCCCTCGGCGCCTTCTTCGCCGCGCAGACGAATGCGCGCTCGGTCACCCCGCGCGAGGGGGACGATCCCGACGCCATCCAGTCCCGCGCCGGCGCCGCCGTCGAATCGGGCGACATCGCCGCCGCCCTGCGCGAGCTGGAGGCCATGCCCGAGGCCGGGCGCGAGGCGATGGCCGGCTGGCTGGCCCGCGCCGAGGCCTGGGTGCAGGCGCGGGACGCGCTCGGCCAGATCACCCAGCCCGCGAACCCCAGCGAGTAAGGAACCCGCCATGCTGCAATCGCTGCTGAAAATCCTGCTGTTCCTTGCCGTGACGCTGGCGGTCTCGCTGCTGGCGATCCGGCTGGGTGAGACCGGCGAATCGCTTCAGGTGGTCTTTCAGGGCCGCTCCTACCAGCTGGGCGCGATGGAGGTGGCCGTCTCGCTGCTGCTGCTGATGGTGCTGGGCTGGGCGCTGTTCCGCCTCGTCGGCGTCGTGGTGGCGACCCTGCGCTTCCTGCTGGGCGACGAGACCGCGCTGAACCGCTATTTCGACCGCAACCGCAGCCGCAAGGGCTATGAGGCCCTGGGCGAGGGGATGCTGGCCGTCGCCTCGGGCGAGGGGCGGCTGGCGCTGGCGCAGGCCGAGAAGGCCGAGAAATACCTCGACCAGCCGCATCTGACCAATGTGCTGAAGGCACAGGCGGCCGAGATCGCCGGCGACGACCGCGCCGCCGAGGCCGCCTACCGCGCCATGCTGCCCGACCAGCGCACGCGCTTTGTCGCGATTCGCGGGCTGATGCAGCAGAAGCTGGCCAAGGGCGAGACCCAGACCGCGCTGGCGCTGGCGCAGAAGGCCTATGCGCTGAAGCCCAGCCACGCCCAGTTGCAGGACACGCTGCTGGGCTTGCAGGCGCAGGCACATGACTGGAAGGGCGCGCGTGCCGTGCTGAAGGCCAAGCGCAGCCAGGGCAAGATCCCCGCCGATGTGGCGCTGCGCCGCGATGCCGTGCTGGCCTTGCAGGAGGCCCGCGAGGTGCTGGCGCATGAGGCCTCGATCAGCGCCCGCGAGGCGGCGATTTCCGCGAACCGCGCCTCGCCGGACCTGATCCCGGCCGCCGTGCTGGCGGCACGCAGCTACATGGCGCGGGGCGACACGCGCAACGCGACGCGGGTGCTGGACAAGACCTGGTCGGTGCGCCCGCATCCCTCGATCGCCGCCGCCTATGCCGAGATCGTGCCCGACGAGACCCCGGCCCAGCGCCTGCGCCGCTTCGCCGACCTGATCCGCCAGAAGCCGGACGATCCCGAATCGCACCTGCTGGAGGCCGAGCTGCTGCTGGCCGCCGAGGATTTCCCCGGCGCCCGTCGCGCGCTGGGCGATCTGGCGGTCAAGGACCCCACCGTGCGCTCGCTGTCGATCATGGCGGCGGTCGAGCGCGGCGAGGGTGCCGACGACAGCGTGGTGCGCGGCTGGCTGGCGCGGGCGCTGACCGCCTCGCGCGGGCCGCAATGGGTCTGCGACAACTGCCATAACGTGATGACCGACTGGGGGCCGGTCTGCGACAGCTGCGGCGGCTTCGACACGCTGAGCTGGAAGGTGCCCGAGGAAAAGCCGGGCGCCGATTCGGGCCAGTCGGCGGCGGCGGCCATGCTGCCGCTGATCGTCGGGCGTCCCGCCGCCGCGCCGGCGCCCGAGCCGCCGCCGGAACCCGAACCCGCGATCACCGTGCCCGAGCCGGTGAAGCCCGCCGCCCAGCCCAACGTGGCGCCGGGCATGGTCCCGCGCGAGCGCGACTATGCGCAGCCCGCCCCGCCGCCACCGCGCGAGGCGCCCCGGCCGCAGCCGGTGCCGCGCGCGCCCGTGGTGCTGGACGGCGACGAGCAGGCCCCGCCGCGTCCGGATGTCGAGCCGCCGGAGGATTACGCGACGCGCTGAGCCGGGGGCCGGGCGACCAAGGCCCGGCCCATTGCCCTGCCGGGCGCGAAAATTCGCCCGATGGCCCCTTCCCTCACCTGCGGGAAGCTGCTAACCCCGCCCCATCGCCCGGAAGGCATCTTGCGGGCATGTGCCGGTGTAGCTCAGCTGGTAGAGCAACGCATTCGTAATGCGTGGGTCGGGGGTTCGAGTCCCTTCACCGGCACCATTTCCCAAGCCGAACCGGCGTCATGGTGCCGCATATGGGCGAGCCATCCGAAATCCAGATCGACGCGCGCGGGCTGCTGTGCCCGCTGCCGGTGCTGCGGCTGCGCAAGCGGCTGTCGGCGCTGCCGGCGGGGACCGAGGTGGTCCTGCTGGCCTCCGACCCCGCCGCGATCATCGACGTGCCACATTTCTGCCATCAGGGCGGCCATGCCTATCTGGGCGCCGAAACCCTGCCCGACGGCGCCACCGCGCACCGGGTGCGCCGGGGCTAGGCCTCAATCGAGAATCAGGCGCGCGGTCTCGAAGGGCAGGCCCTCGGCATCGACGGGCTTGCGGGCGGTCTCGCGGAAGCCCTGCGCGGCGTAGAAGCGCATCGCGCCGGCATTGGCGGTATAGGCCTCCAGCACCAGATCGCCGCGCAGGAGGCGGGCCTGCGCGATCAGGCGGGCGCCGATGCCGCGGCCCTGCGCCTCGGGGGCGACGAACAGACCGCCGACGAAATGGCCGATCAGGCTGATGAAGCCCAGCGGCGCGGGGCCGGCGGCGATCCATGTCTCGGCCTGCGGCAGATAGACGGTCTCGACCAGCCTGCGCTGCCGCGCCAGCGTCTCGGCCCCCAGAAAGGCATGGGCCTGCACGGAGGCCGCCTGCCAGATCTCCGACAGCACCGGGAAATCCTCCGGCACGGCGCGGCGCAGGGCGGGTTCAGCCACGGGCCGCCTCCGCCAGTTCCCGCGCGCGGTGGTCGATCAGCGCGATTCCCGGCGCGATGTCGCCGTCGCGGATCGAGGAGAAGCCCAGCCGGAAGAAGGTGCAGGGCGCCGGCGGGGTCTCGAAGAACACGTCGCCCGGCTCGACCAGCACGCCGTCGGGGCGCAGGCGCTCGGCCAGAACGGCGCTGTCCACGCCGGCCGGCGCCTCGACCCAGACCCCCGAGCCGCCGGAACTGGACGCCCCCGCCAGCCGCAGCGCGCTGCTGCGGGCCAGCGCGGCCTCCACCAGGGCGCGGCGGCCTTGCAGGGCGTGGCGCAGCCGCACGATATGGCGGTCGTAATGGCCAAGCGCCAGAAAATAGGCGGTAATCCGTTGCAGGTGGTTCGGCGGGTGGCGCAGCATGATCGCCCGCAGCGCCCGCGCCTGCGCGATCAGCGGCGCCGGCGCCACCATGTAGCCGATGCGCAGCCCCGGAAACAGCGACTTGGAGAAGCTGCCCAGATAGACCACCCGCCCCGCGCGGTCGAGCGACTTCAGCGGCGGGGCCGGCGGGGCCAGATAGGACATCTCGAAGTCGTAATCGTCCTCGATGATCAGGAAATCGTCGGCCGAGGCGCGCGCCAGCAATTCGCGCCGCCGCACCAGCGGCATGGTGGCGCCGGTGGGGATGTGGTGGCTGGGCGTGGCGATCACCAGCCGCGTCCCCTCGGGCAGCAGCGCCGGGTCGAGGCCCGAATCATCCACCTGCACGAAGGTCGTCGGGCTGTAGGCGCGGCGCAGGGTTTCGGCGAAATCGGGGTAGCCCGGCTCCTCCGTCACGGCCAGACGGTCGGCGCGGGCCAGCAATTCGATGGCCAGATACAGCGCATTCTGCGCGCCCAGCGTGACCAGCACCTCGTCGGCGGCGGCATGGATGCCCCGGCGCGGCAAGGTGTGCGACCGGATGTAATCCACCAGCATCGGATCGTCGACGCCGTATTGATCCGCCGCCAACTCGTTGAAATCGCGGGTTCCCCAGGCGCGGCGGGCACAGTCGCGCCAGGCGCCCAGGTCGAACAGGTCCGGGTCGCTCTGCCCGAAGATGAAGTTATAGCGGAAATCGCGCCAATCCGCCGGCTTGCGGATCACCCGCTTGCGCGGCAGGCTGCCGGCCAGCCAGTCGCCCCAGTCCGGCGCTGTGCCGCGCGGCCCCGCCGGCACCTTGCGCGCGGCAATCCGCCGATGCGGCACCGTCGCGGCCACCATGACCCCGGATCGCGGCAGGGTCTCCAGATAGCCTTGACCGACAAGCTCCTGATAAACCAGCGTGACGGTCATGCGCGACAGGCCCAGCGACCGCGCCAGTTCCCGCGTCGAGGGCAGCCGCGTGCCGGGCCGCGCCCGCGTCTCCAGCACGGCATGGACGATCGCCGCCGCCAGCCGGGCCTGCAAGGTCTGGCCGGCATCCTCGTCCTGAAAGAACATCTCGATCGGGATGCGGCTGTTCATCTGGACCTATTCATTCCGCTGTCTGGACATATCGTTATGCCGCGTCCCTTGCAACATTTTGTCGCAGCGTGACTCGCAGACCATGCGGCACGAGTAACAAGACAGGGAGAATCCGATGACCTTTCTTTCCCGCATCCTGACCGGCACGGCGCTGGCGCTGAGCTTGGGCGCGGCCGCCTTTTCGGCCTCGGCCAAGGAATACAGGATCGCCGTGGGCGACGGCGCCGGCGGCACGCAAGAGGCGCTGGGCAAGGCCTTCATCGCCGCGCTGGAGGAAAAATCCGGCGGCGAGATGACCGGCAAGCTGTTCCTGAACGGCCAGCTTGGCGACGAGCAGGACACCGTGAGCGCCGCCGCGATGGGCACGCTGGACTTCTCGATCCTGGCCATCAACAACATCACCCCGTTCTCGCCCAGCGTCGGCACGCTGACCCTGCCCTATGTCGTCCTGTCGCTGGAGGATGCCGAGACCCTGACCCAGGGGCCGGTGGGCGACAGGATGGTGGAGCAGACCATCGAGGACGCCGGCGTGCGGATCATCGGCTGGTCCTATTCCGGCTTCCGCGTGCTGACCAACTCCAAGCAGCCGGTGGCCACGGTGGCCGACCTGGCCAGCCTGAAGATCCGCGTGCCCAAGAACGAGATCATGATCGCCTCCTATCAGTCCTGGGGCATCAACCCGGTGCCGATGGCCTGGACCGAGACCTTCGCCGCGCTTCAGCAGAAGGTCATCGACGGGCAGGACAACCCGTTCATGACCATCTATGCGATGAAGTTCGACGAGGTTCAGAAATACATCACCACCTGGCGCTATCTGTTCTCGCTGGAGCCGCTGATCATCTCCGAATCGCTGTTCCAGAGCCTTTCGCCCGAGCAGCAGGAGCAGGTGCTGGCCGCCGGCAAGGAGGCCACGCTGTTCTCGGCCCAGTTCCTGCGCGACGAGGAGGAGAAGATCCGCGCCGAGCTGGTCTCGCGCGGGATGGAGATCACCGAGCCGGCCGATGGCGAGCAGGAGTTCATCGACCTGGCGACCTCCAAGGTCTGGCCGCAATTCTATGACCAGATCGGCGGCGTCGAGGTGCTGAACGAGGTGCTGACCACGCTGGGCCGCGAGCCGGTCGCGCAATAAGGCACATTCCGCCGGGCTGACCGCATGGCCGGCCCGGCCATCCTTCCCCGGCCATCCTTCCCCGACTGTCCCCCCTCCCCGACCGCGAAACAACGCCATGATCCCTTGCAGGAGGGCTGTGATGTCTTCAGTCTGGTCACATCTGGACAAGCTGGAAAGCTATCTGTGTCGCATCATCCTGGTGGTGTTCGTCACATTGTTGTTCGCGCAGATCGTTGCGCGGCAGATCTTCGGCTACAACATCCTGTGGACCGAGGAACTCTCCACGATGCTGTTCGTCTGGTTCGCCTATTTCGGGGCGTCCTATGCGGCGCGCATCTCGGCGCATAACCGGGTCTCGTTCCATATCAACGCCCTGCCGCGCAAGGTCGGGCGGCTGGTCGAGGCGGCGGGCGACCTGTTCTGGGTCGCCTTCAACGTCATCTTCATCTGGCACTCGATCGACTTCATCAGCCGGCTGAAGCCCTTCATGAAGACGCCGACCCTGGGCTGGCAGCTGCAATATGTCTACCTGATCCTGCCCATCGCCTTCACGCTGATGACCATTCGCATCATTCAGGTGAATTATCTGAAGCTGGTCAAAGGCATAGACCCGCGAGACCCCGACAAGGTGGAGGTCGAGGACATGCTGGAACTGGTCGAGGACGAGCGCATCGCCAATGCGCAGGAAGAGCAGCGCCGCGCGAAGGAGGGCCGCAAATGACGACCGGTATTGTCGAAGTCCTGTTCGGGGCGTTCTTCTTCCTGCTGCTGCTGGGCGCGCCGATCACGGTGGCGCTGGGCGTCTCGGCGCTGGCGGCGATGTATTACCTGGGCGACAACCCCATCAAGATGGTGCAGATCGCCTATTCGGCCTTCTCGTTCCCGCTGCTGGCCCTGCCCGCCTTCATCCTGGCCGGGGCGCTGATGGAGGCCGCGGGCGTGTCGCGCCGGCTGATCACCGTCGCCGAAAGCCTGGCCGGGCCGTTCACCGGCGGCCTTTCCGCCGCGACGATCATGGCCTGCCTGTTCTTCGGCGCCATTTCCGGCTCCGGCCCGGCGACCACCGCCGCCGTGGGCATGCTGATGATCCCCGGCATGGTGCGCGCCGGCTATGGCCGCGACTATGCGGCCTCGGTCACGGCCGCCTCCGGGGGGCTGGGCATCGTCATCCCGCCCTCGATCCCGATGATCATCTTCGGGATTTCCGCGATGGGCATCGCCCCCTCGCCCGAGGCCATCGAGAAATTCGGCACCTTCCAGTCGGTGTCCATCTCCAAGATGTTCATCGCCGGCTTCCTGCCGGGGGCGGTGATGGCCGGCTGGCTGATGGTCATGAACTATATCCGCTGCAAGCGGCGCGGCTATCACGGTTCGACCGAGCCGTTCTCGCTGCGCCGGGTCATGTGTGCCTGCTATAGCGGCTTCTGGTCGATCCTGGCGCCGGTGGTGATCCTGGGCGGCATCTATACCGGCATGTTCACGCCCACCGAGGCCGCCATCATCGCCATCTTCTACACGCTGTTCGTCGGCATCTTCATCTATCGCGAACTGCGCTGGGACGAGGTGGTCAAGTCGCTGGAAACCACCACCTGGCTGTCGGGCCGCGTGCTGCTGGTGCTGTTCGCCGCGCTGGTCTTCGGGCGCATCCTGGTCGAGAACGACGTGCCCGGCATCATCGCCGGCGGCATGCTCAGCCTGACCAGCAGCGTCTGGGTGATCTGGGCGATGATCATCGGCATGCTGCTGATCGTCGGCATGTTCATGGAGACGCTGGCCGCCATCATGATCCTGGTGCCGGTGATGCTGCCGGTGGCCTATATGGTCGGCATCGACCCGGTGCATTTCGGCATCGTGATGATCTGCTGCCTGTCCGTGGGCTTCCAGACCCCGCCGCTGGGCGAGAACCTGTTCATCGCCTCCGGCATCTCGGGCGAGACGATCGAGCGCATCTCGATCGTGGCGCTGCCCTTCGCCGTGACCTCGACCCTCGCCATCATCTTCATCGCGGCCTTCCCGCAGATATCGCTGTGGTTGCCGCGCGTGCTGGGATACTGAAAGGACCGATCCATGACCCAGAAACTGACCGCCGCCGACCTGAAGGCCACCTTCGACGCCTTCAACCGCCACGACATCGACGGGGTGATGACCCATTTCGCCGATGACTGCGTGTTCTATACCGTCGCCGGCGACAACGAATTCGGCAACAAGGTGGAGGGCAAGGAGGCTATCGCCAGGGCCTTCACCGGCGTCTGGACCGCCATGCCCGATGTGCAATGGGCCGAGCACGAGCATTTCATCTCGGAGGACGGCACGCGCGGGGTCAGCCAATGGACCTTCCGCGCCACCAATCCCGACGGCACCCGCACCGAGGTCCAGGGCGCCGACCTGTTCCGCATCCGGGACGGCAAGATCGTCGAGAAGCAGGCGATCCGCAAGCAACGTCCCAATATCCCGGCCAAATGAGGCATCACCGTGCAAGCGATTGAAAAGCGCCCGAACTCGGTCCCGTTCGATCCGTTCTATGACCCGATGACCGCCGATGCGCTGGGACCGCGCAGCGACTATGCGCCCACCTACTGGATCGGCACTGCCGGCAAGCCGCCGGCGGATGACGGCGCCGTGACCGGCGACATGGATGCGGATGTGGTGGTGATCGGCTCGGGCTATACCGGCCTGTCCTGCGCCATCCATCTGGCCAAGGAGCACGGCATCAAGCCCGTGGTGCTGGAGGCCAACGGCGTCGCCTATGGCTGCTCGACCCGCAACGGCGGCCAGGCGCAGATCAGCGCCGGGCGGCTGAAGCGCAGCCAGTGGATCGAACGCTGGGGCGTCGAGGTCGCCAAGGGCATGCATCAGGAAATGGTCGAGGCTTTCGACCTGTTCCGCAACCTGATCAAGGACCACGACATCCAGTGCGATCCGCAGGATGGCGGGCATTACTACCTCGCCCACAAGGCGCGGCTGGTGCCCGGCATGGCCAAGGAGGCCGCGCTGCTGCGCGACACCTTCGGCTATGACGCCCGCATGCTGACCCGCGAGGAGGTCCATGCCGAGGTCGTGCGCGACATGGAGGCGCAGGGCGCGATGTGGGAGGCCGACGGCGTCGGCATCCACGCCGCCAAGCTGGCCTTCGAGTATCAGCGCATCGCCCGCGAACTGGGCGCAAAGGTGCATGTGGACAGCCCCGTGCAGGGCTGGGACTACAGGAACGGCACCCATCACCTGCGCACCCCCGGCGGCACCGTGCGCGCCAGGCGGGTGGCGGTGGCGACGGCGGCCTATGCGCCGCCCGGCCTGCACCCGCGCCTCAAGCACCGGCTGATGCCGATCATGTCGAACAGCATCGTCACCCGCGTCCTCGACGCCGGGGAGCTGGAAGCCATCGGCGTGCAAAAGCTGTCGCCGCTGACCGACACCCGGACCCTGCGCCACTACTATCGGCTGCTGCCCGACAACCGGCTTCAGATCGGCTCGCGCGCGGCGATCACCGGCAAGGATGCCGCCAACCCGGCGCATCTGAACGGCCTCAAGGAAGGCATGGCCCGCAAGTTCCCCGCCCTGCGCGGGATCGAGCTGGACTATTCGTGGTGGGGCTGGGTCGATGTCAGCCACGACATGATGCCGCGCATCACCGGCCTGCCGGACCTGCCGGGCGCCTTCTATGCGCTGGGCTATGGCGGCAACGGCGTGATGTATTCGGCGCAGGCCGGGCGGCGCATGGCGCAACTGGTCGCCGGCAAGCCGGTGCCCAACCTGCCGATCTTCAACAGCGAGTTGAAGCACGAGGGCTGGAAGACCCCTTTCCGCCGGCTGGGCCAGTGGGGCCTCTATCAACTTTACCATTACCGCGACGAGCGCGATTGAAGGAGCGATAAAGCCATGAAGATGAGTACGGAAGAGGCTTTTGTTAAGGTCTTGCAGATGCATGGGATCGAGCATGCGTTCGGGATCAT
>CAKTBJ010000031.1 GCA_934533075.1 uncultured Paracoccus sp. | reverse complement strand
CTGATGCTGGTCTCGACCATCAAGGATGCCGAGGTGCTGCCGCTATGACCCCGGAACTGGACGAGACCGACCGCGCCATCCTGCGGCTGCTGGTTCAGGACGCCAACCTGCCGGCGGCGGAGGTCGGGCGGGCCGTGGGCCTGACCCAGCCCGCGACATGGCGTCGCATTCGCCGGCTGCGGGAGGCCGGCGTGATCGCCGGGCGGCGGGTGCGGCTGGACCGCGCGGCGCTGGGCTTCGGCGTCACCGTGTTCCTCGGGGTGCGGCTGGCGGCCCGCGGCCGCGTCGATCTGGACGTGTTCGAGCGTGCCGCCATCGCCATCCCCGAGGTGCTGACCGTCCAGCATGTGCTGGGCCGGTTCGATTATCGCCTGCGCATCTGCGCCCGCGACATCGCGGATTTCGAGCGCATCCTGCGCCGCCGCATCATGACCCTGCCTGGCGTGGGCCAGGTCGAGGCCAATGTGATGCTGTCGGAGGAGCGGCTGCCCGGTCCGCTGTGACGTGCCTCTGTGATTTGGCAATCGGCCGGATTCGCCCTAGAACGGCGCAAACCACGGGGGTGACATGGCAGTCGGCGTTTTCGATTCGGGTCTGGGCGGGCTGACGGTGCATGCGGCGATCCGGGCGCGGCTGCCCGACCTGCCGCTGGTCTATCTGGGCGACAATGCCCATGCGCCTTACGGCGTGCGCACCGCCGAGGATATTTTCGCCCTGACCTGCGCCGGCGTGGAACGGCTGTGGGGCGAGGGCTGCGATCTGGTCATCCTGGCCTGCAATACCGCGTCGGCGGCCGCGCTTCGCCGGATGCAGGAGACCTGGCTGCCGCCGCACAAGCGCGTGCTGGGCGTGTTCGTGCCGCTGATCGAGGCCCTGACCGAACGGCAATGGGGCGACAACAGCCCGCCGCGCGAGGTCGCGGTCAAGCATGTGGCGCTGTTCGCCACCCCGGCCACCGTGGCCAGCCGCGCCTTTCAGCGCGAGTTGGCGTTCCGCGCCGTCGGTGTCGATGTCGAGGCCCAGCCCTGCGCCGGCGTCGTTGATGCCATCGAGACCGGCGACGAGTTGCTGGCCGAGGCGCTGGTGCATTCCCATGTCGAGGCCCTGATGCGCCGCATGCCCGCGCCGGAGGCCGCGATTCTGGGATGCACGCATTACCCGTTGATGCAGAAGGCTTTCCAGGAATCGCTGGGGCCGCAGGTGCGGGTCTATTCGCAGGCGGCCCTGGTGGCGGAAAGCCTTGCGGACTATCTTGAACGCCATCCCGACCTGCTGGGACCGGGCACCGAAAGCCGTTACCTGACCACCGGCGACGCCGCCCGCGTCTCCGGCAAGGCCACGCAGTTCCTCCGCCAGCCGATCCGGTTCGAGCCAGCATGAAAGAATAGGTCCAGAGACATGAAATCGCTGAAGAAGCGACGCCGTATCCAGATCATCTTCGCCGCCTTCCTCGCCCTGATCTCCGCCACCGTGCTGATCGGCTACGGCATGCGCGACGGCATAAACCTCTATCGTTCGCCGTCGGAATTCGCGGAAAATCCGCCGGCCGCGGGCGAGGTGTTCCGGCTGGGTGGTCTGGTCGAGCCGGGCACGCTGGAGCGCGGGCAGGGCGAGACCATCCGCTTCAGCGTCACCGATGGCGGCGCCAGCGTGCCGGTCAGCTATACCGGCGTGCTGCCCGACCTGTTCGGCGAGGGCGAGGGCATGATCGGCATGGGCCGCATGGAGGGCGACACCTTCGTCGCCAGCGAGATACTCGCCAAGCATGACGAGAATTATCTGCCGCGCGAGGTCATCGACAGCCTCAAGGCGCAGGGCGTCTACGAGACGCCGGATTCGTAAGCAACGCACGGGCGGTTAACGGCTGGTTTACCCTCGCGCGCGAGTTTGCGCCCCTCATGCGAGGGGGCAACATGCAGACAATCGACGACATCGCGGCCGCGATCGTGGCGCGCGAGGGGGGCTTCGTCAACGACCCGGACGATCCGGGCGGGGCGACGAAATACGGGGTCACGCTGGCCACGCTGCGCGGGCTGAAGCGGGACGTGAACCGCGACGGGCGCGTGGACGTGGCCGACGTGAAGGCGCTGACCCGCGAGGATGCGCGCCGCATCTTCATCGAGCATTACTTTGTCAAGCCGCGGCTGGACCGGCTGCCTGCGGTGCTGCATGCCAGCACCTTCGACATGCAGGTCAATGCCGGCGCCAATGCCGTGCGCATCCTGCAAAGGCTGGTCTCGCGCATGGGCTTTGCCTGTGCCGATGACGGGGTGGTGGGGCCGAAGACGCTGGCGGCCGTGGCGGCGGCCTGCAAGGCGGCGCCGGCGCATATCGCCGATGCCTACGGCATCGCGCGGCGCAATTACTATTACGCGCTGGCCGATGCGCGCTCGGCCAGCCGCAAGTTCGCCCGCCGCAGCGATGGCGGCAAGGGCGGCTGGATCACGCGGGCCGAGACCTTCATTTCCGCCCGTTATCACCTCACCGAAGCCGAGCACCGGGAAAGGACCGCGACATGGGCTTGATCGACAGGGTTGCCGCGCGCCTGCCGCGGCTTGGTGACGCAGGCCGGGTTGCCGGGGGGCTGGTTAAGGCGCTGGCCAGGGGGCGGGCCGTGGCGGCGGCGCAGGACGCGCATGAGCAATCGCTGGGCGCGCTGGCCGAGAAATACGTGGACCGCCCGACGCCGGGATTCCGCAGCTTTCTGGACAGCCTCAACAACCTGCCGGGGCCGGTGGTGGTGGTCTCGACCACGGCGATGCTGGGCTTTGCGGTGCTGGACCCGGCGGGGTTTGCCGCGCGGATGAACGGGTTGAACCAGGTGCCCGAACCGCTGTGGTGGGTGATGGGCGGCCTGGTCAGCTTCTATTTCGGCGCGCGCGAGATGCGCTTTGTCCGTGGCCGCGCCGTGGCCGAGGCGCTGGCCGCCAGCGTCACCCCGGTCAGCGTGACCGAGGGCGAGCCGGCGCCGTCCGCAGGCGGTGATTTCGCCGATAATGCCGCCCTGCGCGACTGGGCGGTGCTGAAGGGCTGAAGCCCTCGTGATCCGGTGCGGGGACCGGTTCCTCTGGTCCCCGCCCAGCATTCGCGCTAGTCTTTCCGCGCCTTTGCGGAGACAGCGATGATCGCCGAACTTGGCCATCTGGCCCTTGCCGTAGCCCTTGCCGTGGCCCTGTTCCAGGCCGTGGTGCCCATGATCGGCGCCGCGCGCGGCTGGATCGGCTGGATGGAGGCCGGGCGCTCGGCCGCGGTGGCGCAGTTCCTGCTGCTGGCGTTTTCCTTCGGGGCGCTGACCCATGCCTTCGTGACCTCGGACTTCTCGCTGCAACTGGTCTTCGCCAACAGCCATTCGGCCAAGCCGATGCTGTATAAGGTGACCGGCGTCTGGGGCAATCACGAGGGGTCGATGCTGCTCTGGGTGCTGATCCTGGCGCTGTTCGGGGCGGCGGCGGCGGTGTTCGGCAGCTACCTGCCGCCCAGCCTGCGGGCGCGCGTCCTGGGCGTTCAGGGGCTGATCGGGGTCGCCTTCCTGGCCTTCATCCTGTTCACCTCCAACCCCTTCTGGCGGCTGGCCGAGGCGCCCTTCGACGGGCGCGACCTGAACCCGCTGCTTCAGGACCCCGGCCTCGCCTTCCATCCGCCGCTGCTCTATCTCGGCTATGTGGGCCTGAGCATGTCCTACAGCTTTGCCATCGCCGCGCTGATCGAGGGGCGGGTGGATGCCGCCTGGGCGCGCTGGGTCCGGCCCTGGACGCTGGCCGCCTGGATGTTCCTGACGCTGGGCATCGCGCTGGGGTCGTGGTGGGCCTATTACGAACTGGGCTGGGGCGGGTTCTGGTTCTGGGATCCGGTGGAGAACGCCAGCTTCATGCCCTGGCTGCTGGCCGTGGCGCTGCTGCATTCCGCCATCGTCGTCGAAAAGCGCGAGGTGCTGAAAAGCTGGACCGTGCTGCTGGCGATCATGGCTTTCGGCTTTTCGCTGATCGGCACCTTCATCGTGCGGTCCGGCATCATAACCTCGGTGCACAGCTTTGCCTCAGACCCGGAGCGCGGGGTGTTCATCCTGTGGATTCTGGCGGTGTTCGTCGGCGGCGGGCTGACGCTTTACGCGGCGCGGGCCGGGCAGATGGCGGGCAAGGGGGTCTTCTCGACCGTCTCGCGCGAGGGGGCGCTGGTGCTGAACAACCTGCTGCTGGCGGTGGCGGCGCTGGTGGTGTTCATCGGCACGGTCTGGCCGCTGATCGCGGAACTGGCCTGGGGGCGCGTGCTGTCGGTCGGCCCGCCCTTCTTCGAAAAGGCCTTCACGCCGTTCATGGTCGGGCTGGCCGTGGTGCTGCCCATCGGCGCCATGCTGCCGTGGAAGCGCGGCCAGCTGGGCCGGGTGCTGGCGCGGCTGGTGCCGGCGCTGGGCGCGGCGCTTCTGGTCATGGCGCTGGTCTGGACGATCTCGACCGGGCGCAGCATGCTGGCGGTGATCGGCGCCGGGCTGGGAAGCTGGCTGGTCGCTGGGGCGGTGGCGGATCTGTGGCTGCGCAAGGGCAATGCCGGCATGGCGCGCCTGCTGCGGCTGCCGCGTGCCGATTGGGGGCGGGCACTGGCCCATGCGGGCCTGGGCGTCACCTTCATCGGCATCGCCCTGATGATGGCCTGGGAGGTCGAGGATATCCGCGTCGCCCGCGTGGGCGACAGCTTTGTCGCCGGCACCGGCGGGCCGGGCAGCCTGGGCAGCTATCACTTCACGCTGGATAGCGTCGAGGACGTGCCCGGCCCGAACTATGTCGCCACCCGCGCGCAGGTGACGGTGCGGCAGGGCGGGCAGGTGGCGGCGGTGCTGCATCCCGAAAAGCGCCTCTATCCGGTGCAGGGCATGCCGACGACCGAGGCCGCCATCGCCAACGGCGTCTGGCGCGACCTTTATGTGGTGATCGGCGATGCGCAGGCCGGCGGCGGCTGGGCGGTGCGCACCTATGTCAAGCCCTTCGCCAACTGGATCTGGTTCGGCTGCCTGCTGATGGCGCTGGGCGGGGTGGTCAGCCTGACCGACCGCCGCTGGCGCGTGGCCGCCCCCGTGCGCCGCGACCGCCCGGTGCCCGCAGCCGTCGCGGCGGAGTGAGGGCCATGCGCATAGCCCTTGCCCTGGCCGTCTGGCTGCTGGCGCTGCCGGCCCTGGCCGTGCAGCCCGACGAGATCCTGCCCGACCCCGCGCTGGAGGCCCGCGCGCGCGAGATCAGCCGCACCCTGCGCTGCCCGGTCTGCCAGGGCGAATCCATCGACGATTCCAATGCCGGCATCAGCCGCGACCTGCGCCTGTTCGTGCGCGAGCGGCTGGTGGCGGGCGACAGCAATGCCGAGGTGATCGGCGCCGTCAGCGATCGCTTTGGCGAGTTCGTGCTGTTCGAGCCGCCGCTGCGCGGCGCGAACTGGCTGCTCTATCTGGCCGGGCCGCTGCTGCTGCTGGCCGGCGCCGGCCTTGCGGGCGTCTATATCCGCAGCCACCGCGCCGATGCGCCGGAAGCCCCGCTGAGCGCGGAGGAGGAGGCGCGGCTGGCCGACCTGCTGCGCAAGCCCGACGAGGGCTGAGGTAGCCTCGGGCCATGTCTTCATCGCCCGGCGGCATCGGCGGGCTGCCGGCGTGCGACGACCCCGCCGGGGATCGCTTCCATGCCGATTTCATCCGCGACAAGGATGGCGTCGTCATGGGGCGGGGCAGCTTCGAGGCGGTGGCCGGTCTCGCAATGACCGGCCCGTGCCGGTGCCGTCGGCCGGCCTGAAACAGGTGCCGGCGCATCTGGCCGGGCGGGTGCGCATCATGGATGCCGAGGCGCGCGCCGTCATGCGGGCGCGTCGTGCAGTCCCTCCTGCGCGAGAGGCTGATCGCCGACATGGTGGCGACGTGGATTCCGGTGCTGCTGGGCAGGGGCGGCGGCTCGGGCCGCTGGCATGCGAGGGGATGCGGGCCTTCCCCTCCGGGCCAGTGCGATCGCGCTGTCGGCTGGCCCGAGGCGGTTCAGGCCAGTTGCGAGAAGCGTGGCTCCGGCCCGCGATTGTCGAAGAAGGGCACGGTCTGCGGGCGTGGCAGGGGGCTGTCGCCGGCCTGCTCCAGCATGGCGCCGATCTCGGCCAGCACGACCTCGGTGATGAAGGGCAGCGCCAGCGCGCGGGCCTCGGCCAGCGGCACCCAATGCAGGTGCGAAAGCTCGTCGCAGGCGGCGGAAAAATCGTCGGGATCGCCGATTATATCACTGGAATCGCACAGGAAGAAGCGGGCGTCGAACCGCCGGGCCAAGCCGGGCGGGGTGATGGCGCGGAACACGAACAGCGGTTGCGCGGCGGGATGCAGCAGGAGGCCGGTTTCCTCGGCCAGCTCGCGCCGGGCGCAGGCCAGCAGCGCATGGGGCAGGACGGAGGCGCCGGGGCGCGGCTCGGCCAGCAGGCGCGGATCGGGCTGCGGCAGGGCGGGGGCGGCCATGTCCTCGGGATCGACGGCGCCGCCGGGGAACACGAATTTCGAGGGCATGAACACCGCCTGCGCGCCGCGCATGCCCATCAGGATGCGGGTGGCGCCGGGCTGCCGGCGCAGCAGGATCACCGTGGCGGCGTCGCGGATGGCCGGGGCGCCGGTCTCGGGATTCACGCCTCGATTTCCGGGTGGCGTTCGGGCGCGGTCTCGTCGAAGCCGTGCATGCGCCGCGCCCATTGCAGGCCGACCATGCCGCCCTTGGCCACGGGCAGCAGCGCCAGCGTGGCCACGGCGGCGGCGATGCAGAACCACACCGCCATCGCCACCGGCGAGGGCCGCCAGGCCAGATAGACCACCATCAGCGCCGGCACGAACAGGTGGGCGATGATCATGATGGTGATATAGGCCGGCCCGTCGTCGGCGCGGTGGTGATGGATGGCCTCGCCGCACTGCGCGCAATGATCGACCGTGGTCAGATAGCCCCGGAACAGATGTCCCTGCCCGCAGGCCGGGCAGCGGCGGCGCATGCCGCGCAGGATCGCCTGCGTGGTGTTGCGCGGCGCGGCATCGGGTTGCGGCGCAGTGCGGGGAAGGTCGATGGCGGTCATTGGGGGGCGTCCTGGTCTGTGCTGACCGGCGCAATCTAGTCCTTCATGCGCGATTTTTCCATAGCGGGAACGGAATGTGTCGGGGTTGCGGCGAAATCACGCGGCGGCCTCCCACGGGGCCAGCAACACCCGGTCGCGGCCCAGCGACTTGGCCGCCAGCAGCGCCCGATCCGCCCGTGCCATCAAGCCGATACCCGTTGGCATGGCCTGCGCGAGGGCATGCGGATCGGCCACGGCAAGGCCGATGCTGGCCGTCACCGCCAGCGTGCCGCCCCCCGCGCCGGCCGGCAGCGCGACCGGCGTGGCAGCGACCAGTTGTCGCAGGGCCTCGGCCTCGGCCCGCGCGGCCTCGGCCGAGGCCGTCGGGCGGGCGACCAGGAATTCCTCGCCGCCGAGGCGGGCCAGCAGGCCGGGCGCCGCCACCCGCTGCGCCAGCCGACGCGCCACCTGCACCAGCACCGCATCCCCGGCGGCGTGTCCGAAACGGTCGTTCACCGTCTTGAAGCGGTCGAGGTCCAGCACCATCACCGCCAGCGGCTGACCGGCCCGCGCGGCCTCCGCCGTCATCTCGTCCAGGCGGGGCAGGGCGTGGCGGCGGTTGAACAGCCCGGTCAGCGGATCGGTCATCGCCCAGAGGCGATTGCGCTCCTCCTCCCGCCGCGCCGCCACGGCCTGCCGGCAATGGGCCAGCTGGGCGGTCAGGCGCAGCGCGGCCTCCTCGGCCGCCGCCGGCTCGCGCAGCGAATGCGGCAGCACGTCGCCGGCGCCGAGGTCCAGCGCGATCGGCGCCATCGCCGCCCGCTCCGGCGCCAGCGCCACCACGAAGCCGGCATCGCGGCTGGCCGGCCGGGCGCGCAGTTCCGACAGCAGGCGCAGCCCCTCGTCCGCCTGCGCCAGATCGCCCGCGATCAGGTAGAGGTCGGCCGCGGCGCCCTGCGCGGCATCCTGCAAGGCGCGGGCCGGGGTCACGGCGTCGAATCGCGCCCGCAGCAGCGGCGCCAGCGCGTGCCGCCAGCCGATCGCCGCCGCCACATCCGCCGCGATCAGCGCGATGCGCGGCGGCGGGCCGAAGGGCGCGGCCTCCTCGGCCATGCCGCTTGCCGGGACCGGCCGGGGCTGGCCGATCAGCCGGCGGATACGGGCCAGCAGCATCAATTCGTCCAGCGGCTGCGACTGCGCATCGTCGGCGCCCGCCCGCAAGGCCGCGATCCGCGCCGCGCCGCCATCGGCCACCAGCGCCACGATCCGCGCGCCCGCCTGTCGTCGCAGGCCCGCGCATAGCCGCGCCGCGCCCGGATCCTGCGGCCCGCCCACCGCGATCACCACATCCGGCCGCACCCGGCGCAGCAGTGCCGCGGCCTCCTCGGCGCCCTGCGCCTGCTCGACATCGTGGCAGGCCGCCGCCAGCCGCGCCCGCAACCCGATGCGAAACGCCGGTTCGCCCCCCGCGATCAGAATCCGACCCGCCATGACGATCCCTTTACAGCCCGTGCCGTCGCGGACCATTCTGCGCACAAAGCGTTAACAAATCCTTTCCAGCCGCGAGATCGCATGAGCCTCAGCCCCGAATCCGCCCGCGCCGTCGCCGATCAGGCGCTGGCCCATGTCCTGGCCGATCCCGAGCTGGTGGCCAGCCTGCTGGGCGCGACCGGCGCGCGGCCGCAGGACCTGCGGGCGATGCTGGGCAGCGATTCGCTGGCGCTGGCCTGCCTCGACATCGTGATGGAGGACGATGCGCGCGTGCTGGCCTTTGCCGCCGGTGCCGGCCTGCGCCCGCAGGACGTGGCCCATGCCCATGCCCTGCTGGCCGGGCCGAGGGATTAGTCCGGCGTTGGTAAAATCTTAGGAACTGCCTGCTATCCGATTCGTCGTAGGGTAGGCGAGGATCGGATGCACGGCTTGATGAATCGCGCGATCGAGGGGTTCGTGCGCCAGGGCTATGGGCTGGCCTGCTGGCGCGCGGTGGCCGGGCGGATCGGGCTGGCGGAGGGCGGCTTCCAGCCCTTCCGCCGCTATCCGATGGCGCTGACCCGGCAATTGACCGAGGCCGTGGCCGCCAGCCTCGACAAGCCGGAGGCGGAACTGGTCGAGGATGTGGGCGCCTGGCTGGCGCGGGTGGAGGGGGTGCGGCGGCTGCTGCGCTTCTCGGGCAGCGATTTTTCCGATTTCGTGCTGTCGCTGGAGGAGTTTCCGGGCCGGCTGCGCATGATCCTGCCCGACATGGCCGCGCCAGAGGTCGCGGTCGCCGTCCACGGCCCGCAGGCCTATCGCATCACCCTGACGGGCGATGACTGGCTGTGGCGGGCGCTGATCGCCGGGCTGCTGCGGGCGATGTCGGACGATTACGGGGCGCTGGCGCTGATCGTGGACGAGGGGGACTCGATCCTGGTCGACGTGTCGGATGCCAGTTTCGGCGACGGGCGCGGCTTCGACCTCGCCGCCTGGGCGGGGGTGGCCGGGGGTTGGCGATGAAGGCGGGTTTCGATGCGGCCGCCGTCGCCCGGCTGCTGCCGATGCATATGGTGCTGGGCGATGACGGCGCGGTGCTGTGCTGCGGGCCGACCCTGCGCAAGCTGGTCGGCGGGGCCGGCTGCATCGACGAGGTGGCCAGCCTGCAACGCCCGCATCCGCAGGCGCCGGGCGCGCCAGCGATGATCCGGGCGCTGGCCGGCGCCGCGCGTTCGGGCGAGCGGATCTTCCTGCGCATCCGCCAGCCGTTTCCGCTGGTCCTGCGCGGCCATGCCGTGCCGCTGACCGAGGGGCGGCTGCTGGTCAATCTCGGCTTCGGCATCGGGCTGGTGGAGGCCGTGCGGGCCTTCAACCTGACGGATGCGGATTTCGCGCCCGACGACCTGGCGATGGAGCTGCTGTTCCTGCACGAGGCCAACCGCGCCGTTCTGGCGGAGCTGTCGGGCTATAACGCGCAGCTCGACGAGGCCCGCCAGCGTGCCGAGGCCCAGGCCTTCACCGATCCGCTGACCGGGCTGGCCAATCGCCGCGCCTTCGACCTGGCGATGGGGCTGGCGGCGACGGGCGAGGGGGCGCCGGATTTCGCGCTGGCGCATCTGGACCTGGATCATTTCAAGGCGGTGAACGACAGCCTCGGGCATGAGGCGGGGGACATGGTGCTGTGCCATGTCGCCGATCTGATGCGGGCGGCGACGCGGGCGCAGGATACGGTGGCGCGGCTGGGCGGCGACGAATTCGTGCTGATCCTGCCGGGGGTGGTGCGGCGCTCGGCGCTGGATGCGCTGCTGACGCGGCTGATCGCGCAGATCGAGCAGCCGATCGCCACGCCCGTGGGCATGGCGCGGGTCTCGGCCAGCATCGGCGTGGCGCTGTCGCCGGCCTATCGCGACCAGCCGTCGGCGCTGATGCATCGCGACGCGGACCGGGCGCTTTACGCGGCCAAGCATGCCGGCCGCGGCTGCTGGCGGCTGTTCGAGGGCGCGCATGCCTGAAGGGACCTGACCGGACGGGGCTTGCGGCAGCCGGGCCGCCGGCCCATGAAGAGGGCATGACGCAGGGTTTCCCCTTGGCCTTTCCCGGCATGCGGATCGGGCTGCTCGGCGGGTCGTTCGACCCCGCCCATGACGGCCATGTGCTGATCACGCGCGAGGCGCTGCGGCGTTTTCGCCTCGACCGGGTGTGGTGGCTGGTCAGTCCCGGCAACCCGCTGAAGGCGCACGGCCCTTCGGCGCTGGCGGCGCGGATGGCGCGGGCGCGGGCGCTGCTGGACGATCCGCGCGTGGTCGTGACCGATCTGGAGGCGCGGCTGGGCACCCGCTTGACCGCCGATGCCATAGCGGCGCTGCAAGCGCGCTGGCCCGGCGTGCGCTTCGTCTGGCTGATGGGGGCCGACAATCTGATCCAGTTCGACCGCTGGACCCGCTGGCGCGAGATCGCGGCGCGGGTGCCCATCGGCGTGCTGGCCCGCCCCGGCGCGCGCGGCCCCGCCCGCCATGCCCGCGCCGCCGCCATCCTGCGCGCCGCCCGCCTGCCCGAGGCGCGGGCGGCCGAACTGGCCGACCATCCGCCGCCGGCTTGGGTGATGGTGAACATCCCGATGAGCGATGCCTCCTCGACCGCGATCCGCGCCCGGCTGGCGGCGGAGCCGGCATCATGAGCCGCCTGTCGCTGACCCGCATCCGGCAGGGTGGGGCGCGGATGCCCGGCCATCCCCCGCCGGCACGGCGGCCTGCGGGCCTCCCGGTCGCGGATGCCGCCGCCCCGGCGGCCGCCCCTGCCCGCACCGCAGGGGAAGCCCGCGCCGTGGGCCAGCGTTCCCCTGGCCCGTTCCGTGCCCGCCGCCGGTGGCCGGCCGCCGCATCGGGTCGCCAGCCGGCAGGCCATTCCCTGCCGTCGCGGTGGCGGCCGGACCGCCCGGCCGAGGTGTCCGCCATCGCCCCCTGCCACGCAAGGGACCGCGCGCCATGAGTCGCTTTTCCCCCGCCCGCCGCCGCTTGCTGACCGGGGCGCTGGCGCTTGGCGCCACCGCCTTCGCCGGCGGCCTGCGGGCCGATCCCGGCTTTTTCCTGCGCCCCGCGCCGCGCCTCTTGCGCGCCGGGCCGGGACCGGAGGCGCTGCTGCGCGATGCGGGGCTGGGCGGCGAAGTCAGCTGGCTGGTCGCGGATATGGACAGCGGCGAGGTTCTGGACGCCCGCGCGCCCGACCGGCCGGCGCCTCCGGCCAGCACGCTGAAGGCGGTGACGGCGCTTTATGCGCTAGCGCGGCTGGGCGGGGATTTTCGCTTTTCCACCCGCGTCCTGGCCGAGGGCGACAGCCTGATCCTCGCCGGGCAGGGCGACCCGGTGCTGGATACCGACGCGCTGGCCGGGCTGGCGCGGCGGGCGGCGCAGGCCGGGCTGGCGGTGCCGAAGTCGTTTCTGGTCTGGCCCGACGGCCCGGCCGAGATCGCCCGCATCGACCCCGCGCAAGCGGTCTGGCTGCCCTATAATCCGGCGATTTCCGGGCTGAACCTGAATTTCAACCGCGTGCATCTGGACTGGCGCGGCGGGGCCGCGGCGCCGGTCTTCGCGCTGGAGGCGCGCGGCGCCCGCCTCAGCCCGCGCGCCTATACCATCGGCATCCGCGCGGTGTCGCGCGCGGCGCCGCTGTTCGACTATGACGACAGCGGCGCGCGCGAGGAATGGACCGTCGCCGCCGGCGCCCTGCGCCAGCCGGGCAGCCGCTGGCTGCCGGTGCGCCGCCCGGCGCTTTATGCCGGCGACGTGTTCCAGACGCTGGCGCGGGCCGAGGGGCTGCCGCTGCCCAACCCCCGGCCCGGCCGCGCCGGTCCCGGCGCGCGCGAGGTGGCGCGCCATGACAGCCCGCCGCTGGACGGCATCATCGCGGGCATGCTGGACTATTCCACCAACCTGACCGCCGAGGTTCTGGGCCTGCGCGCCAGCGGGGTGCCGGACCTGGCGGCTTCGGCCGCGGCGATGGCGGACTGGGTGCGCGGGCAGGGCGTTGGCGGCGATTTCGGATTCTCGGACCATTCCGGCCTGTCGCCGGGCAGCCGGGTCAGTGCGGCGACGATGGTGGCGCTGCTGGCCGGGGCCGGGCGGCGGCACGATCTGGCCGGGCGCATGGCCGTGGGCGAGGCGGTCGGCGCCGATGGCAAGCGCACGGCCTTTCCCGATCCCCTGGGCGTGCGGGTCAAGACCGGGACGCTGAATTTCGTCTCGAATCTGGTGGGTTACATCGACGGACCCACGGGGCGGCGCATGGCCTTCGCCATCTTCTGCGCCGATGCCGGGCGGCGGGCGGCCAGCGTCGGGCAGGAATTGCCGGCCGGCGTCTCGACCTGGACCACGCGGGCCAAGCACCTGCAAACCGGCCTGCTGACCCATTGGGCGGCGCGGCTGGGGTAGGGGCAGGGTCATCGCACCCGCGCGGGCGGTGCGGGCGCGTGTGGCGATGGACCAAAGCGGCATGGGGGCGGGGCCATCGCATCCGCGCGGGCCGGGCGCCCCGAGGCGCCGCGCGGCCGCCGCCGCCGGCATGGAAAGCCGGGGCGCGGAAAGCCGGCCACGCTGCCGCCAGCTTACAGCACCCGGTGGCGCACCCGCGCCGACAGCTCGATGGCGGCGGCATGCAGGCGGTCGATCTCCATCGCCGCGCGGAATTCGGCCAGGAAGGCCGCCTCGGCCTCGCGCAGCCTTCCATCGGCCGCCGCCACGTCGCAGGCCAGCGCATAGGCGGTATCGAACAGCGCCTCCGGCAGCGAATCGCGAATCAGGCCGAACAGGGCGTCCAGCCCCTCCTCGTCCTCGAACAGGGTCAGCACGGTCTGGGCCACGCCGCGGATGCGGTCGGCGTCGTAATCGGCAAAGATCGGCGTATGGTCCACGATCCGGTTGATCGCCACCAGTTCGGCCGTGGGCATCGCCACGTCGGAGGCCGACACCGCCACCATCACCGCCACCAGGGCGTCGCAGGGCGAGAGCGAGGGAAGGGCGATGGTCATGGCGGCCTCGGATGCAGGGGGGACGACCGCAGATTATTGACGCAAGCCGGGGTGGGCAATAGACCCCGGCCCTGAAACCCTGACCCGGAGACGGACATGACCACCCTGCGCGACGCCGCGATGACTTCCAAGGCCTGGCCCTTCGAGGAGGCCCGCCGGGTGCTGAAACGCTATGCGCGCAAGGACCCGGAGAAGGGCCATGTGCTGTTCGAGACCGGCTATGGCCCCTCGGGCCTGCCGCATATCGGCACCTTCGGCGAGGTGGCGCGCACCACGATGATCCGCCGCGCCTTCGAGATGATCTCGGACATCCCCACCCGGCTGATCTGCTTTTCGGACGATCTCGACGGCATGCGCAAGGTGCCCGAGAACGTCCCCAATGCCGACATGCTGCGGCAATATCTGCAAATGCCGCTGACCGGCGTGCCCGACCCGTTCGGCGAGTTCGACAGCTTCGGTGCCCATAACAACGCCATGCTGCGCCGCTTCCTCGACACCTTCGGCTTCGAATACGAGTTCATCAGCGCGACGGAATTCTATCGCTCGGGCCGGTTCGATGCCACCCTGCGCAAGGCGGCCGAGCAATATGACGCCATCATGGAAATCATGCTGGCCTCGCTGCGCGAGGAGCGCCAGCAGACCTATTCCTGCTTCCTGCCCATCCATCCCGAAACCGGGCGGGTGCTGTATGTGCCGATCAAGAACGTCGATGCCGCGCGGGGCGAGATCACCTTCGACGACGAGGACGGGCGCGAATGGACGCTGCCGGTGACGGGCGGGCATGTGAAGCTGCAATGGAAGCCGGATTTCGGCGCCCGCTGGGCGGCTTTGGGCGTCGATTTCGAGATGTATGGCAAGGATCACTCCACCAACACCCCCATCTATGACGGGATTTGCGAGGTTCTGGGCGGCCGCGCGCCCGAGCATTTCACTTATGAACTGTTCCTCGACCAGCACGGGCAGAAGATTTCCAAGTCCAAGGGCAACGGGCTGAGCATCGACGAGTGGCTGACCTATGCGGCCACCGAAAGCCTGTCCTATTTCATGTATCAGAAGCCCAAGACCGCCAAGCGGATGTATTTCGACGTGATCCCCAAGGCGGTGGACGAGTATCACCAGCAGTTGCGCGCCTTCCCCGGCCAGACGCCCGAACAGCAGCTTGCCAACCCGGTCTGGCACATCCACGGCGGCGACGTGCCCGCCAGCGACATGGTGGTGCCGTTCCAGATGCTGCTGAACCTGGCCTCGGTGGCGGGGGCCAAGGACAAGGACGGGCTGTGGGGCTTCATCCGCCGCTATGCGCCGGAGGCCAGCCCCGAAACCCATCCCGGCCTCGATCAGGCGGCGGGCTTCGCGGTGCGATATTTCAACGATTTCGTGGCGCCGACCCGGCAGTTCCGCGCGCCCACCGATACGGAACGGGCGGCGATGGAGGACCTGGCGGCGCGTCTGGCCGCCTGGGACCAGCCGGCGGACCCGGAAACCCTGCAAAGCATGGTCTTCGCCGTCGGCAAGGAGCACGGGTTCGAGCCGCTGCGCGACTGGTTCGCGGCGCTGTATCAGGTGCTGCTGGGGGCCGATCAGGGGCCGCGCTTCGGCGGCTTCATCGCGCTTTACGGCATCGACGAGACCCGCGCGCTGATCGGGAAGGCGCTGCGGGGCGAACTGGCGGCTTAGGCCGTCATCCCCACAGCGCGGCCAGCACTGCTACCGGATCGGAGGCGCCCCAGGCCTCCGGTCCCAGCGCGATGAAGTCGCTGATCGGCGTCAGGGTCTCGATCAGCGCCGCATCCAGCGCGCCTTCGGCCACGATCGGCACCTCGATCACCTCGGACCACCATTCGAACAGGTCGAGGGCCGCGCGCTCGCCGTGGCCCAGGGCCGTTTTTCCCACCGGGCCGAAGCTGACGTAATCCGCCCCGGCCTCCGCCGCGTTCATGCCGTCATGGCGCGAGGCGCCGCAATAGGCGCCGACGATGGCATCCGCGCCCAGCGCCTTGCGCGCCGCCCGCACGCCGCGCGCGCCGTCGGTCAGGTGGACGCCATCCAGCCCATGCGCCTGCGCCAGCGCGACATGATCCTCGATCACCACGGCGATGTCGGCGGCATGGGCGATCTCGCGCGCGGTATCGGCGATGCGGCCCAGCTCGGCCTCGTCCCCGGCGCCGCTCAGGCGGATGCAGGCCACGGGCAGGCGCGCCAGCGCCGCCTCCAGCAGCGGGCCAAGCTGGGCGGCGGTCATCCCGGCGGGCGCGATCAGGTAAAGCTGGGGGGCCTGGGCTTCGGTCATGGTCGGTCCTCGCATGTCTGGCCCCCGCCATAGCCCTTGCCGCGCCCCGGTGCCAGAGGCAGGTGCTTGCGCCCGCCGCGCGCTTTGGCTAACGCGCGGGGCATGAATCCCGTCGTCATCCTCGTGCGCCCGCAGATGGGCGAGAATATCGGCGCGGCCGCCCGCGCCATGCTGAATTTCGGCCTGACCGAGATGCGGCTGGTGGCGCCGCGCGACGGCTGGCCGAACCCGGCCGCCGTGGCGATGGCCTCGGGCGCGGCGGGCACGGTGCTGGACCGTGCGCGGGTCTTCGACACGCTGGCCGAGGCGATGGAGGGGGTCGATCTGGCCTATGCCACCACCGCCCGCGGCCGCGAGATGACCAAGCGCGTGCTGACCCCGGCCGCGGCGATGCAGGAGGCCCGCACCGCCACGGTGGAGGGCCGCCGCATCGCCCTGATCTTCGGGCCGGAGCGCACCGGGCTGGAAAACGACGATATCGCACGGGCCTCGGCCATCGTCACCGTGCCGGTCAACCCGGATTTCCCCTCGCTGAACCTGGCGCAGGCGGTGCTGCTGATGGGCTACGAATGGGGGCGCGAGGCGCTGCCGGTCCAGCCGCATCCCACCGGCCGCCGCCCCCATGCCGAGGTGCCCGCCAGCCGGGTCGAGATCGAGGCGCTGGCCGATCACTACGAGGCCCGGCTGGAGGAGGCCGGTTTCTTCTTCCCGCCGCAGAAGGCGCCGGGGATGAAGATGGCGCTGCGCAACCTGTGGTCCCGGCTGGAGGTGACGCGGGCGGATGTCCAGCTTTTGCACGGCATCCTGCGCCAACTGGTGCGCCGTCCCTGAGGCCGCGCCGCCCCCGGTCCCGTTGACCGCCCGCGCGCTTCCTGCCAAGGTCCGCGCGCATCGCCCAGCATGAGGCTCACATGGCCAAGCGACCCGTCTTTCAGGAGGTCGGCGAGACCGCCGCCCGCAACCAGCCCCCCACCGGCTCGCTGATCGATTCGGCCCCCAAGGGGGCGCGGGGTGCCATCCGGGCCTGGCTGGTGGTGCTGTTCGTGATGGTCGTGGCGATGATCGTGCTGGGGGGCGCGACGCGGCTGACCGGCTCGGGCCTGTCGATCACCGAATGGCGCCCGATCACCGGCACCCTGCCGCCGATGGACGCCGCCGCCTGGCAGGCGGAGTTCGAGAAATATCAGCAGATTCCGCAATTCGTGCAGGTCAATCCCGACATGGACATGGCCGGTTTCCAGCGCATCTACTGGTGGGAATGGTCGCACCGGCTGCTGGGCCGGGCGGTCGGGCTGGTCTGGGGCCTCGGCTTCCTGTTCTTCTGGCTGACCGGCCGCATTCCCGCGGGCTGGACCGGGCGGCTGCTGGCGCTGGGCGCGCTGGGCGGGCTGCAAGGCGCGGTCGGCTGGTGGATGGTGCATTCCGGCGTCGCCACCGAGACGCTGACCCGCGTGGCCTCCTACCGGCTGGCGGTGCATCTGGGGCTGGCCTTCGCCATCCTCGGCCTGATCGCCTGGGACGCGCTGCTGCTGTCGCGGCCGGAGGCGGCGCTGCTGCGCGCCCGCCGCGCGGGCGAGCGCAAGCTGTTCTCGATGGCCACGGGCCTGATGCATCTGGCCTTCCTGCAAATCCTGCTGGGTGCGCTGGTCGCCGGCATCGACGCCGGGCGCCAGTATACCGGCTGGCCGACGATGGGCGGCGAGTGGGTCCCCTCGGCCCTGTGGGAGGCCGAACTGGGCTGGCGCAATTTCTTTGAAAACGCCGCGATGGTGCAGTTCGTCCACCGCATGACCGGCTATCTGCTGGCGGCTTTCGCGGTGGTGGTCTGGGCGCGGGCGCGCCGCAGCCCGCACCCGGTGACGCGCGGCGCGTTCACCGCCATGCTGGTGATGGTTGCGGTTCAGGTCGGCTTGGGCATCATGAACGTGATCGAGGCTTCGCCCCTGCCGCTGGCTTTGACCCACCAGCTTGGCGCCGTGGCGCTGTTCGTGCTGATCCTGCGGGCGCGGCTGCATGCCCGTTATCCTTATGAAACCTCGGTCCGGGGGACCCTGCGATGAGTGCATTCGACGAATTGATGGCGTTCCAGCATGTGACCGAGGCGCTGTCCTCGGTCGCCGGGCGCCTGGGCTGGGACCAGGAGACCGTGATGCCGCGCGGCGCCACCGAACAGCGTGCCGAGGAAATGGCCGCGATGGAATCGGTCCTGCACGAGCGCCGCACCGATCCGCGCATCGGCGAATGGCTGGATGCGGCCGAGGCCGGGGACGAGGAGGACGCGCGCATGCTCGACCTCATCGCCCGCGATTATGCGCGCGCGACCCGCGTGCCGGCGCGGCTGGCCACGGAACTGGCGCGGATCACCTCGCTGTCGCAGGGCATCTGGGCCGAGGCCCGCGCCAAGGAGGCGCCGGAGGATTTCCTGCCCACACTGTCGGACGTGGTGTCGCTGGTGCGCGAGAAGGGGCAGGCGCTGGCCGATGGCGGCGACGCCTACGACGCGCTGCTGGAGGATTACGAGCCGGACACCTCGGCCGCCGCCATCGGCGCCATCTTCGACGCCATGCGCCCGCGCCTCGTGGGCCTGCGCGACGACATCCTGGGCGCCGCCCACCAGCCCGCCGACCTGACCGGCCATTACCCGCAGGAGGCCCAGCTTCGCCTCGCCCGCCTCTGCGCGATGGCCTTCGGCTATGACTGGTCGCGGGGCCGGCTGGACCTGGCCGTGCATCCGTTCAGCTCCGGCGGATGGCAGGATGCGCGCATCACGACGCGGGTGGTCGAGACCGATCCCTTCAACTGCATCTACTCCACCATCCACGAGGTCGGCCACGCCACTTACGAGCTGGGCGTCGACAGCGACCACGCCTTCACGGTGCTGGGGCGCGGCGTCTCGATGGGTGTCCACGAAAGCCAGAGCCGCATCTATGAAAACCAGATGGGCCGCTCGCGCGCCTTCACCGGCTGGCTGTTCGACCGGATGAGCGACGCCTTCGACGGGCTGAACATCGCGGACGCGGACGCCTTCTTCGGCACCGTGAACAAGGTCCGCCCCGGCTTCATCCGCACCGAGGCCGACGAGGTGCAATACAACCTGCACATCATGATGCGCTTCGATCTGGAGCGCGACCTGATTTCCGGCCGGCTGGATGTCCACGACCTGCCGGAGGCGTGGAACGCCCGCTTCCAGCGCGATTTCGGGGTGGCGGTGGACCGGCCTTCGAACGGCATGTTGCAGGACGTGCATTGGGCGGTGGGGCTGTTCGGCTATTTCCCCACCTATGCGCTGGGCAATGTCTATGCCGGCTGCCTGAACGAGGCGATGCGCGCCGCCGTGCCCGATCTGGATGCGGCGCTGGCGCGGGGCGATGCCGATCCCGGCACCGAATGGCTGCGCGAGAACGTCCAGCGGCACGGGGCGCTGTATCCGCCGATGGCGCTGATCGAATCCGCCACCGGCAAGCTGCCCTCGCCGGAGCCGCTGCTGGATTACCTGACCGAGAAATTCGGTCGCATCTATGGGCTTTAGGCCATGACTCCGGCGGCGCGGATCGCGGCGGCGGCGGCGGTTCTGGACCGCGTGCTGGCGGGTGCGGCGGCCGAGGCCGCGCTGATCGGCTGGGCGCGCGGCGCACGTTACGCGGGATCGGGCGACCGGGCCGCGGTGCGCGATCTTGTCTATGACGGGCTGCGCCGGCGCGGGCGCCACGCGCTGCATGCCGGCCTGTCGGGGGCCGAGGACCCGCGCCTGACCGGCCGTGCGCTGATGATCGGCGCGCTGGCCGATCCCGACGCCTTCTTCACCGGCGAGGGCCATGCGCCCGCGCCCCTGACCGAGGCCGAGCGCGCCGCGCGCGCGGGCGGCCCCGTGGGCAGCGCCGCCGACGACCTGCCCGCTTGGCTGCACGCCCCCCTGGCCGAGGCTTTGGGCGAGGATTTCCCCGCCTATGCCGAGGCGATGAGCCACCGCGCCCCGGTCTGGCTGCGCGTCAATGCCCTGCGCGCCGACCTGGCCACGGCGCAGGCCGCGCTGGCCGCCGAGGACATCGCCACCGCCCCGCATCCCGCCTGCGCCACCGCCCTGCGCGTCACCGGCGGCGAGCGTCGCATCAGCCGCAGCCGCGCCTATCTGGACGGGCTGGTGGAGTTGCAGGACCTTTCCCCGCAGCGTGCGGTGGCGGAGCTGGGCGGCCTGGCCGGGCTTTCGGTGCTGGACTACTGCGCCGGCGGCGGCGGCAAGGCGCTGGCGCTGGCCGCGCAGGGGGCCGCGCGCGTGGTCGCGCATGATGCGAAACCGGGGCGTATGGCCGACCTGCCCGCCCGCGCCGCGCGGGCCGGGGCGAGGATCGAAATGGCTCCGCCGCAGGGGCGTTTCGATCTGGTGGTGGCGGATGTGCCCTGTTCCGGCTCCGGCACCTGGGCGCGCGATCCCGATGCGCGGTGGCGGCTCTCGCCCGAGGGTTTTGCGCAATTGTCTGATATACAATCGGAAATCCTCGACGACGCGGCGGGCCATGTGGGGCCGGGCGGCCGCCTGGCCTATATGACATGCTCGGTCCTGCGCGCCGAGAACGAGGACCGGATCGCCGTTTTCGCGGCCCGCTCGGGCTTGCGTCCGGCGCTGATGCGGCGCTTTGGCCCGCCCGGCAATGGCGACGGCTTCTTTCTGGCGGTGCTGGAATCGGCTGCGGATTAACCGAATGTTAAGCACCGGGGCGCTAGACAGGGCAGCGAATCGCATCACAGGGTTGCGCCGCCTCATGTCCCATGCCCGCACCGCCCCGATTGCACCGCTGGCGATCCCGCTGCTGACCCTGCCGCTGGCGGTGGGTGCGCTGTGGACATGGCTGGCCGATGCCGGGTCGCGGCCGGTGCCGCAGGGGCTGCTGCTGCTGGGCATGGTGCTGCTGGCGCTGTATGGCCTCGGGCTGGTGCTGGCCGGCCAGCAGATGCGGCTGCGTCATGCCACCCGCCGCGCCTTGCGGCGCCAGCGCGACGCGCTGGCCGGGGAGGCCGGCGGCAGGGACGGGCGGGTGATCTGGGCCACCGCGCCGCAGGGCATGGTGCTGTGGCAAAGCCCGGCGGCCGAGGCGCGCTTCGGCGACCGTATCCGCGGCACGCTGAACCCGGCGCTGGCCCGGCTGGTCGCCGACCCGGAGGACGCGATCCGCCGGCTGACCGCCCGCGCCGGCCATGCCGGCGAGGCCGGGCTGCCGCTGTCGGAGGGGCGGCTGACGCTGCGCAGCGCCGGCGACGGCACGCTGCTGATCTGGTCGCTGGATGCCGGCCGGGCGGAGGCGGCGGTTCCCGCGCCGCGGGTGATCGAGGGGTTCGACGCCCTGCCGGTGGCACTGATCGGTCTGGACCGCGACGCGCGCGTCACCCGCGCGAATGCCGCCGCGCGGGTGCTGCTGCCCGGCGTGGTGCCCGGCGTGTCGCTGCATGCGCTGCTGGACGGTCTGGGCCGCCCGGTCGAGGACTGGCTGGACGACGTGCTGCACGGCCGCATCAGCCCGCGCCCGGAAATGCTGCGCAGCCGGGGCGAGGGGCCGGAGCGGTTCGTCCAGGTCTCGCTGGCGCGCGATGGCGGCGACGGGCTGATCGCGGTGCTGTCGGATGCCAGCGCCCTGAAGACGCTGGAGGCGCAATTCGTCCAGAGCCAGAAGATGCAGGCCATCGGCCAGCTTGCCGGCGGCGTCGCCCATGACTTCAACAACGTGCTGACCGCGATCTCGGGCCATTGCGACCTGCTGATGCTGCGCCGCGATGCCACCGACCCGGATTATGCCGACATCCAGCAGATCAGCCAGAACGCCAACCGCGCCGCCGCCCTGGTCGGGCAATTGCTGGCCTTCTCGCGCAAGCAGGCGATGAAGCCGCAGATCATCGACCTGCGCGATACCCTGTCGGAGTTGACCCATCTGCTGCGCCGGCTGGTGACGGAGCGCATCACCCTCAGCTTCGAGCATGACCCGGCCCTGCGCCCGATCCGCACCGATCCGCGTCAGCTCGACCAGGTGGTGATGAACCTGGTGGTGAATGCCCGCGACGCCATGCCGGAGGGCGGGCGCATCGCCATCCGCACCGCCAACGTCACGCTGAAGGATGCGCTGTCGCGCGAGCGGGTCTCGGTCCCCAGCGGCGATTACGTGCTGATCAGCGTCGCCGACGAGGGATGCGGCATCCCGGCCGACAAGCTGGGCAAGATCTTCGAGCCGTTCTTCACCACCAAGCGGGTGGGCGAGGGGACGGGCCTCGGCCTCGCCACGGTCTACGGCATCGTCAAGCAATCCGGCGGCTATGTGTTCTGCGACAGCGAGGTGGGGCGCGGCACCAATTTCTCCATCTATTTCCCGGCCCATGATCCGAAGGAGCTGGCCGCCGCCCGTGCCAGCGCCGAGGCCGCGCCGGTGGCGGCGCCCGGCCCGGCGCGTCCGGCCTCGGTGCTGCTGGTCGAGGACGAGGCCGCCGTGCGCGCCTTCGCCGCCCGCGCCCTGCGCCTGCGCGGCTTTGAGGTGGCCGAGGCCGATTGCGCCGAGGCCGCGCTGGACCTGCTGGCCGATTCCGCGCGGGATTTCGATGTCTTCGTGACCGATGTGGTGATGCCCGGCATGGATGGTCCCGCCTGGGTGCGCAGCGCGCTGCGCGACCGGCCGCGCACGCGGGTGATCTTCATGTCCGGCTATTCCGAGGACATGTTCAGCGACGGCAACCCGCCCGTGGCCCATGCCCGCTTCCTGCAAAAGCCCTTCAGCCTGACGCAACTGACCGACATGGTGCGCGAGCAGGTGGACATCCTGCGCGGCCCCTAGCCGCGCGGCAGGCTGTCGTAAAGCCGGTGATCGGCGTCGAAACCGGCGGCCAGGGCGGCGGCGGCCTCCGCGCCGATCCCGGTCTCGGCCGTGGGCGGGACGTTCAGCCGCGGCAGGTTGACGATGCAATCCAGCCGGCCTTCCAGAAAATCGGTAAAGCGGTCCATCTCCTCATAGCGGAAGATGCGGTCCACGCGGCTGTCCGGCGCGGTGAGATGATCCGCCTGCCGGCCGATGCGGGCGAAACCGGGCGGGTCGGGTTGCAGGCAGGCCGTCGCGAAGCCCTCGAAATCCAGCCCGGCCATCGGATGCGCCGGGTCGTCATCGTCGTCGCGGCGGCGAAAGCGATACCAGCTTCGCACCCAGTCCAGAGGCTCGCGCATCAAGGCCACGGTGGTAAAGCGGTCACCGCCGGCCTTGGCCTCCAGCCAGGGGCGGATATGGCGCTCGAACTCGGCCAGGGTGGTGTGCTTCAGCGGCTCGGGCCGGGTAATGGCCAGGTTGGCCAGCGAATCGAGCGCGGCCTCGATCGCGGTCGAGCCGGCCTTGGGTGTGGCCAGGAACACCAGCCGCCGGTCGAAGAAAATCAGCATCCTGCCCCCTCGCATGGTTTTTCATCGGATAGGGGGCGGCGGGGCGGCTGTAAACGCTCTGTTAACGATTTGGTCATAAGCTGGGGGAAGGAAGCATGCTTTCCCTCTTGCGGTGGCGGGTCAGGGCAAGCATATTGTGAACAATATGCGAACACGCGCCTGCGGCATTGTCGTTGCGGGCGGGCTGTGAAACAAGATGGGCAGGCAAAACATGGCAACCTCGGGCCTTTTCGACATGCAAGACAAGCGGACGGCAGATCGCCAGAAGGCGCTGGACAGCGCGCTGGCCCAGATCGAGCGGCAATTCGGCAAGGGCTCGATCATGAAACTGGGCAAGGACAGCCCCGTGGCGGAGATCGAGGCGACCTCGACCGGCTCGCTGGGGCTGGACATCGCGCTGGGCATCGGCGGGTTGCCCAAGGGCCGCATCATCGAGATCTACGGGCCGGAAAGCTCGGGCAAGACCACGCTGACCCTGCATGTGGTCGCGGAGGAGCAGAAGAAGGGCGGCGTCTGCGCCTTCGTGGATGCCGAGCATGCGCTGGACCCGCAATATGCCCGCAAGCTGGGCGTGGACCTGGACGAGTTGCTGATCAGCCAGCCCGACACGGGCGAGCAGGCGCTGGAAATCGTCGATACGCTGGTGCGATCCGGCGCGGTCAGCCTGGTCGTGGTCGATTCGGTCGCCGCGCTGACCCCCAAGTCCGAGATCGAGGGCGACATGGGCGACATGCAGATGGGCAGCCAGGCCCGTCTGATGAGCCAGGCGATGCGCAAGCTGACCGCATCCATCGGGCGCAGCAACTGCATGGTGATCTTCATCAACCAGATCCGCATGAAGATCGGGGTGATGTTCGGCAGCCCGGAAACCACCACCGGCGGCAATGCCCTGAAGTTCTACGCTTCGGTGCGCCTGGACATCCGCCGCACCGGCTCGGTCAAGGATCGCGACGAGGTGATCGGGAACACCACCCGCGTCAAGGTGGTCAAGAACAAGGTCGCGCCGCCTTTCCGGCAGGTCGAGTTCGACATCATGTATGGCGAGGGCATCAGCAAGGTCGGCGAACTGATCGACCTGGGCGTGAAGGCCGGCGTGGTCGAGAAATCGGGCGCCTGGTATTCCTATGGCGACCAGCGGATCGGGCAGGGGCGCGAGAATGCCAAGCAGTTCCTGCGTGACAATCCGGCCGTCTCGCTGGAGATCGAGGACAAGATCCGCGCCAGCCACGGCCTCGACTTCGCCACCGGCCCCGAGGATGAGGCGCTGACCGACGAGGGCTGAGGGCTTCGGCAGGGATTTGAAAAGGGGCGGTCCGGGGGCCGCCCCTTTTGCTTTGCGCCGGGTGATCCGAGGCGCGGGCACTGGCCTTGGCCATGCCGCGCTTGCGCAGATGCGGCCCCGCCTGGCCGAAAAGGGGTAGGGGCCTTGGAAAGGCCACATGCCTGGCAGGCGTGGCGCGATACCGCAAGCCGCTCCGCCCTGATTGGGTATTTCCTTGCGCGGGCGTGGTCCGGCTCGATCCGGCCCCGGCCCATGCTCCCGTGTTTTGCGGGTCGGGCGCGTTTGAACCTGGTGCCCGACACGCCCGACATTTCGCCCATTGCCGGACCGCGCATCTTCCCATGCATGCGTAACCTCGCCCGATCCGGCTTCAACCGACCCGGCCGCATTTTGCAGTTCATGCACGGCGCAACCTTGCGTCCGACCGGCCGTCACCCGGCCACGAAAAAGGGCGGCCGTGGCAGGCCGCCCCCGTTTCTCCCGGTCGCCCGGTGACTAGCCGCGCAGCAGTGCCTCGACCGCCGCAATCGCCGCACCGGCGGCCTCCAGCGAGGGCGCGCCGCCCTGGGCCATGTCGGGACGGCCGCCGCCGCCCTTGCCGCCCAGGGCGCCGGAGGCCGCGCGCACCATGTCCACCGCGGAAATCCGCCCGGTCAGATCGGCGGTCACGCCGGCACCGACAGCCGCCTTGTCGCCGGTATCGGCCAGCAGCAGCACCGCGCCGGAACCGACCTGCGCCTTCATGCCGTCGATCAGCGCCGGCAGGTCGCGGCCCGACACGCCCGCCACCTTGCGGGCAAGGAAGGCGACGCCGCCGATGTCCTTCGCCGCATCCGCCGCAGCAGCACCGCCCATCGCCAGTTCGCGACGCAGCTGCGCGACCTCGTTGGCCAGCACCCGGCGCTCCTCGGCCAGGGCGCGCACGCGGTCCACGACCTCACCCGCCGGGGCCTTCAGCAGGCCGGCGACCTCGGCCAGCCGCGCATCCGCGGCGCGCAGATGTGCCAGCGCGGCCTCGCCGGTCAGGGCCTCGACCCGGCGCACCCCGGCCGAGGAGGCCGAATCGCCCACCAGCACGAAGGCGCCGATCTCGCCGGTCTGGCGGACATGGGTGCCGCCGCACAGCTCGATCGAATAGGTCGCCTGATCGGTGCCCTTGCCGGAGCCGTCGCGCCGGCCCATCGACACCACCCGCACCTCGTCGCCGTATTTCTCGCCGAACAGGGCCTGCGCGCCCAGGGCGCGGGCGTCGTCCGGGGTCATCAGGCGCGTCGTCACCGGGCTGTTCTGGCGGATATAGGCGTTCACCTCGGCCTCGATGGCGGCCAGTTCCTCCGCCGTCAGCGCCTTGGCATGGGAAAAATCGAAGCGCAGCCGGTCGGCGTCATTCAGGCTGCCCCGCTGGGCGACGTGATCGCCCAGATGCGCGCGCAGGGCCTCGTTCAGCAGGTGGGTGGCCGAGTGGTTGGCGCGGATCGCGGTGCGACGGTCGTGATCCACCGACAGAGTTGCGCCCTGGCCGGGGGCGATCTCGCCCAGAGTCACCTCGGCGCTGTGCACGATCAACCCCTGCGCCGGGCGGGTGCCGGTGACGCGGGCCGCGCCGGTTTCGGTCTTGATCAACCCGGTATCGCCGACCTGGCCGCCGGATTCGGCGTAGAAGGGGGTCTGGTTGACGACGATCTGCACGGTCTCGCCCATGCGGGCCACGTCGACCGCCGCGCCGTCGCGGACCAGGGCCAGCACCGCGCCCTCGGCGGTCTCGGTCTCATAGCCCAGGAACTCGCTGGCGCCGTGCTTTTCGGCCAGATCGAACCAGATCGAGGCATCGCGGGTCTCGCCCGAGCCGGCCCAATGCGCCCGCGCCTGCGCCTTCTGCTCGGCCATCGCGGCGTCGAAACCGGCGGTATCGACCTTGCGGCCGCGCTCGCGCAGCACGTCCTGCGTCAGGTCCAGCGGGAAGCCATAGGTGTCGTAAAGGCGGAAGGCGGTCGCGCCCGGCAGGTCGGCGCCGTCGGGAATGCGCTCCAGCTCGTCGTCCAGCAGCCGCAGCCCGCGCGCGAGGGTCTGGCGGAAGCGGGTTTCCTCCAGCTTCAGCGTTTCCTCGATCAGCGCCTGCGCCTGGCCCAGCTCGGGATAGGCGCCGCCCATCTGGCGCACCAGGGCCGGCACCAGCCGGTGCATCACCGGCTCGTCGGTCCCCAGCATATGCGCGTGGCGCATGGCGCGGCGCATGATGCGGCGCAGCACATAGCCGCGCCCATCCGCCGAGGGCGTCACCCCGTCCGCGATCAGGAAGCTGGTCGCGCGCAGGTGGTCGGCGATGACGCGGTGATGCACCTTGCCCGGCCCGTCGGGGTCGGAACTGGTGGCATGGGCCGAGGCCTCGATCAGCGCCCGCATCAGGTCGGTGTCGTAATTGTCGTGCTTGCCTTGCAGCAGGGCGCCGATGCGTTCCAGCCCCATGCCGGTGTCGATGGACTGCATGTCCAGCGCGCGCATCGAGCCGTCCTCGAACTGCTCGTTCTGCATGAAGACGAGGTTCCAGATTTCGATGAAGCGGTCGCCGTCCTCCTCGGGGCTGCCGGGCGGTCCGCCCCAGATGCCCGGCCCGTGGTCGAAGAAGATTTCGGTGCAGGGACCGCAAGGCCCGGTCGGACCCATGCGCCAGAAATTATCGTCGGTGGGAATGCGGATGATGCGGTCGTCGGAAAGGCCCGCCACCTTCTTCCAGATAGTCGCGGCCTCGTCATCGGTGTGATAGACGGTAACCAGCAGCTTGTCCTTGGGAATGCCGAAATCCCTGGTCAGCAATTCCCAGGCGAAGGGAATGGCGTCGGATTTGAAATAATCGCCGAAGCTGAAATTGCCCAGCATTTCGAAGAAGGTATGGTGCCGGGCGGTATAGCCGACATTATCCAGGTCGTTATGCTTGCCGCCCGCGCGCACGCATTTCTGCGCGGTGGTGGCGCGGTTGTAGTCGCGGGTCTCGACGCCGGTGAACAGGTTCTTGAACTGCACCATGCCGGAATTGGTGAACATCAGCGTGGGGTCGTTCCTCGGCACCAGCGGGCTGGAGGGCACGACCCGGTGGCCGTTGCGCGCGAAGAAGTCGAGGAAGGTCGAGCGGATATCGTTCAGGCTGGGCATGGGGGGCCTATCTGGGCAGGGATGCGAGGGGCAGCTTTAGACGCGCGCGCGGGGGCTGTCCAGCATTTGCAGGGGTCAGAAGCGGCGGCGCGCCCGCAGCGCGGTCTGGATGGTGCCGTCGTCGAGATAGTCCAGATCGCCGCCCACCGGGACGCCCTGCGCGAGGCTGGTCACGGTGACGCCCTCCACCCCCGCCAGCGCATCGGCGATGTAATGCGCGGTCGCCTGCCCCTCGACGGTGGCGGGCAGGGCAAGGATCACCTCGCGAGCCGCGTCCTCGGGGATGCGGGCCAGCAGGGCAGAGATGCGAAGGTCCTCGGGGGTGATCTCGTCCAGCGCCGACAGGGTGCCGCCAAGGACGTGATAGGTGCCGCGAAAGCCGCCGCCGCGCTCGATCGCCCAGAGGTCGGCCACGTCCTCGACCACGCAGATTTCGCCGTTCAGGCGGCGGGGGTCGGCACAGATCGGGCACAGGTCGGCGCCCGAGATATTGCCGCAGCGGATGCATTCGCGCGCGTTATGCGCCACCGCGTCGATGGCATGTGACAGCCGCGCCAGCCGGTCGTCGCGCGCCGCGATCAGGTGCAGCACGATGCGGCGCGCGCTGCGCGGGCCGAGGCCCGGCAGCCGCGCCATCAGTCCGATCAGGGTCTGGATCTCGTCGCCGTCCTGCATGCGGGCCTAGAGGCCCCCCATCATCCCCGGCGGCAGGCCGAGTTCCTCGGTGATGCGGGCCATTTCCTTCTGCGCGGCCTCGTTCGCGCGGCGCTGCGCGTCCTTGATGGCGGCGAGGATCAGGTCCTCGACCACCTCCTTGTCCTCGGCCCGGAAGATCGAGGGGTCGATGTCCAGCGCCGTCAACTCGCCCTTGGCGGTGGCGGTGGCCTTGACCAGCCCGGCGCCGGATTCGCCGGTCACGGTCAGCGTGTCCAGCCGGGTCTGCATCTCTTCCATGCGGCCCTGCATGTCGCGGGCGGCCTGCATCATCTTGCCCATGTCGCCCAGGCCGCCGAGGCCCTTCAGTCCCTTCAGCATCTCTTACTCCTCGTCGTCGAAAGGGTCCCATTCATCGACTGCCGCGATGGGACCGGCCGTATCGCCGTGAATTGCGCTGTCTTCGCCGGGTGCGATCTCCTCCACCGCCATCTGGGGGGCGGGACGGACATCGACAAGGCGGGCCTGCGGAAAAGCCGCCAGAACCGCCTGCACCAGCGGCAGGGTGCGGGCCTCGGCAAAGGCGGCCTCGCGGGTGGCGGCGCGGGTTTCGGCCACGGTGGGGGCGCCGCCCTCGCGGGCGATGGTGACGGACCAGCGATGGCCCTGCGCCCAGCCGCGCAGGCGCTCGGACAGGCGCTGGACCAGATCGCCGGGCGGGTCGCCGGCCAGCGAGAACTCGATCCGGCCGGGGGCATAGCGGACCAGTCGAATGTGGTTTTCCACCAGCACCAGCAGCGGCACGTCGCCCATGCGCCGGATCAGGTCCAGCACGTCCTCCCATAGCGGCCATTGCGCAAATATGGCGGTGGCCTCGGCCTGCGGCTGGGCCTGTGCCACGGTGCCGCCCGAGGCCACGGCGCGCACCGGCGGGGCGGCATGGGCCGAGGGACCGGCGCCGGAGGGCGTGGGCGCGCGGGCGGGCGCGCTCATCTGGCCGGCGGTTTGTGCCGACTGGATGCGGCGGATCAGCGCCTCCGGGTCGGGCAGGTCGGCGACATGGGTCAGCCGGATCACCGCCATCTCGGCCGCCATCATCGCATTAGGGGCTATGGCGACTTCCTCCAGCGATTTCAGCAACATCTGCCACATGCGGGTCAGAACCCGCATGGCGACCTCGCCCGCCAGCCGCATGCCGCGCGCGCGGGCGTCGGGGGTCAGGGTGGGGTCGTCGATGGCCTCGGGCGTGATCTTCAGCACGGACAGCCAATGCGCGGCCTCGGCCAGGTCGCGCAGCACCGCCACCGGGTCGGCGCCATCGGCATATTGGGTCTGCAACTCGGCCAGAGCGCCGGCCGCATCGCCGCGCAGGATCAGCTCGAACAGGTCCAGCACCCGGCCGCGATCGGCAAGGCCCAGCATGGCGCGCACCTGCTCGGCCGAGGTGGCGCCGGTGCCGTGGCTGATGGCCTGATCCAGCAGGCTGGTGGCATCGCGGGCCGAGCCTTCCGCCGCGCGGGTGATCAGCGCCAGCGCATCGTCGTCGATCTGCGCCCCCTCGCGCGTGGCGATGCGCTTCAGCAGGTCCAGCATCTGCTCCGGCTCGATCCGGCGCAGGTCGAACCGCTGGCAGCGCGACAGCACGGTGACCGGCACCTTGCGGATTTCCGTGGTGGCGAAGATGAACTTCACATGCGGCGGCGGTTCCTCCAGCGTCTTCAGCAGCGCGTTGAAGGCGTTGATGGACAGCATGTGCACTTCGTCGATGATATAGATTTTATACCGCGCCGAGGCCGCCCGGTAATGCACGCTGTCGATGATCTCGCGGATGTCGCCGACGCCGGTGCGGGATGCCGCGTCCATCTCCATCACGTCGACATGGCGGCCCTCGCTGATGGCCACGCAATGCTCGCACAGGCCGCAAGGCTCGGTCGTGGGACCGCCCTTGCCGTCCGCGCCGATGCAGTTCAGGCCCTTGGCGATGATGCGGGCGGTGGTGGTCTTACCCACGCCGCGGATGCCGGTCATGATGAAGGCCTGCGCGATGCGGTCGGCGGCGAAGGCGTTCTTCAGCGTGCGCACCATCGCCTCCTGCCCGATCAGGTCGGCGAAGGTCTCCGGCCGGTATTTGCGGGCCAGAACCTGATAGGCGGGGGCGTCACTCATGGCAGCCTCGGGTCAGGGATGGGCAAGGATGCACCGAGGCCATGCCCCGGTGCAATGCCTCGATCATGCCTCGTCCTCGTCGCCCTGGTCGGCGATGCGGGCGACCGAGACGACCTCCTCGTCCGCGGCGGTGTTGAAGACCCGCACGCCCCCGGCGCTGCGCGAGCGGAAGCTGATCCCGTCCACCGGAACCCGGATCGACTGGCCCGTCGAGGTGGCCAGCATCACCTGGTCCCCGGCCTCGACCGGGAAGCTGGCGACCAGCGGCCCGCCGCGCATGGCCTTGTCCATCGCGGTCACGCCAAGGCCGCCGCGCCCGCGCACCGGATAGTCGTGGCTGGAGCTGATCTTGCCGGCGCCCTTGGCGGTGATGGTCAGGATCAGGTCCTCGGCCGCCGACATCTCGGCATAGCGTTCGGGACTGATCGCGGCCTCGGCCACGGCTTCCTCGTCCTCATCGGCCTCGGCGCCGTCATCCAGTGCCCCGGCCACGGCCCGGCGCATCTTGAGGTAGGCGGCGCGCTCGGACGGGTCGGCCTCGAAATGGCGGATCACCGACATCGACACCAGCCGGTCATCCGCGCCCAGCCGGATACCCCGCACCCCGGTCGAATCGCGGCCCTTGAAGATGCGCACGTCGGTGGTGCGGAAGCGGATGGCGCGGCCGCCCGCCGTGATCAGCATCACGTCGTCGTCCTCGGTCGCCATGCGCACGCCGATCAGGGCCACGCCCTCGGGCAGCTTCATGGCGATCTTGCCGTTGCGCATGATATTGGTGAAATCCGACAGCGCATTGCGGCGCACGTCGCCCTCGGAGGTGGCGAAGACGACCTGATAGTCGTCCCATTCCGCTTCGGGCGCGTCCATCGGCAGCAGGGCGGCGATGGAGGTGCCCCCCTCGATCGGCAGGATGTTGACCAGGGCCTTGCCCTTGGAGGTGCGCCCGCCCATCGGCAGCCGCCAGCATTTCAGCCGGTAGACCATGCCGTCATCGGTAAAGAACAGCAGCTCGGTATGGGTATTGGCGACGAACAGCGTCGTCACCACGTCGTCGTCCTTGGTGGCCATGCCCGCCAGCCCCTTGCCGCCGCGCCGCTGGGCGCGGAATTCGGCCAGAGGCGTGCGCTTGATATAGCCGCCCTCGGTGATGGTGACGACCATCTCCTCGCGCTCGATCAGGTCCTCGTCGTCCAGATCGCCCGCCCAGTCGGTGATCTCGGTGCGGCGCGGCACCGCGAACTGGTCGCGGACCTCGCGCAGCTCGTCGCTGATGATCGCCATGATCCGCTCGCGCGAGGCGAGGATGGCCAGATAGTCGCGGATCGCCTCGGCCAGTTGCGCCAGCTCGTCGGTGACTTCCTGAACGCCGATCTGGGTCAGGCGTTGCAGACGCAGTTCCAGGATGGCGCGGGCCTGCGTTTCCGAGAGGTTATAGGTGCCGTCCTCGTTGACCGGATGCTCCGGGTCGTCGATCAGGCGCAGGTATTCGACGATCTCATGCGCGGGCCAGCGGCGGGTCATCAGCCTCTCGCGGGCCTCGGCGGCATCGCGGCTGGCGCGGATCGTGGCCACCACCTCGTCCACGTTCGACACCGCCACGGCGAGGCCGCAAAGCACATGCGCCCGCTCGCGCGCCTTGTTCAGCTCGAACGCGGTGCGGCGGGCGACGACCTCCTCGCGGAAGGCGATGAAATGGGTCAGGAAGTCGCGCAGGGTCAGTTGCTCGGGCCGGCCGCCGTTCAGCGCCAGCATGTTGGCGCCGAAACTGGTCTGCATGGGGGTAAAGCGGTAAAGCTGGTTCAGCACCACCTCGGGCGTGGCGTCGCGCTTCAGTTCGACCACCACCCGCACGCCGTGGCGGTCGGATTCGTCCTGGACGTGGCTGATGCCCTCGATGCGCTTGTCCTTGGCCAGTTCGGCGATGCGCTCGATCATGGTGGCCTTGTTGACCTGGAAGGGGATCTCGTCGACGATGATCGCCTGCCGGCCGCCGCGCACCTCCTCGATGCGGGTCTTGGCGCGCAGGATGATCGAGCCGCGCCCCTCCAGATAGGCCTTGCGGATGCCCGAGCGGCCGAGGATCACCCCGCCGGTCGGGAAATCCGGGCCGGGCACGATCTCCATCAGGCGCTCGGTCGACAGGTCGGGATCGTCGATCAGCGCCAGCGTGCCCTCGATCACCTCGCCGAGGTTGTGGGGCGGGATGTTGGTGGCCATGCCCACGGCGATGCCGCCGGCGCCGTTGACCAGCATGTTCGGGAAGCGCGCCGGCAGCACCACCGGCTCGCGGTCCTTGCCGTCATAGTTGTCCTGGAAGCCGACAGTGTCCTTCTCGATGTCGGCCAGCAGGAAGTTCGCCGCCTTGGCCATGCGGACCTCGGTGTAGCGCATGGCCGCCGGGCTGTCGCCGTCCATGCTGCCGAAGTTGCCCTGCCCATCCAGCAGCGGCAGCGACATGGAAAAGTCCTGCGCCATCCGCACCAGCGCGTCATAGATCGAGACGTCGCCATGCGGGTGGTATTTCCCCATCGTGTCCCCCACCGGGCGGGCGGACTTGCGATAGGGCTTGTCATGGGTGTTGCTGGTCTCGTGCATGGCGAACAGCACGCGGCGGTGCACGGGCTTCAGCCCGTCGCGCAGGTCGGGGATGGCGCGGCTGACGATCACCGACATCGCATAGTCGAGATAGGCCGTGCGCATCTCGTGCGCGATGTCGATCACCGGGCCGTCATGGGCCATGACCGGGCGCCGGACTTCGGTGTCATCGTCCTCGGGGATGTCGGGATTTTCGGGGATGTCACTCACGCGCGGAACCTCGGATCTATTCTTGCGCGTGGTCTATCAGGCGGGGGGGCAAGGTGCAACGCGCACCCCCGCCCCGTGGCGGTTTATCGGCGGGCGGCGGCGATCCAGATCGCGGCGAGGATGGCCGAGGCGATGGCGTTCATCCCGGCCATCGACAGGCCCATGACGGTCAGCGCCGGCTGGTCGCAGCGCACCACTTCGGTGCTGGCCTCGATCTGCGCCAGCAGGTCGGCGGTCGAGATCGCGCCGAGGTTCAGCCCGCCGGTGCAGGCGGCCGGGCCGGGCCACCAGCCCCATTCTATGCCGGCATGCCACCCGCCCAGGCCCATCGCGGTCAGCGCGGTCGCCGCGCCCAGCCACAGCAGGGGCCGGGGCGCGCCCCACAGCCAGGCCAGCAGCCCCAGCAGCACGGCCACCCCATGCGGCCAGCGTTGCAGGATGCACAGCTCGCAAGGGGCATAGCCGGCGGCCTGGAAGGCGAAGGCCGCGGCCAGCAGCAGGGCGGAACCGGCGGCGGCGAGCAGCGCGAGATTCTGGGCGGGCAGGCGGTGCATCAGATATACCTCACCAGGGCAGGACGGCCGTCCGGGCGGCCGGCGGGAGGGCCGGGCCGGCACCGGCCGATGCGCCGGGGTCGCGGGGTGAAAAGCTGTTCATGGCCTCGGGGTTAGGGTGTCGGTCCGGGCGCCGCAAATGCCGTTTGCGTGATCCTAGTGCGGCTTCCAGCGGATCACCCGCCACAGATAGATCGCCACGACCGCGGCCACCACCAGCTTGGACAGCGGATCGACGTAATCCGCCACCAACGCATAATTTTCGTGCAGCATCAGCCCGGCGAAGGTCAGCACCCCGGTCCACAGCGCCGAGCCGAGGACGGTATAGACCAGAAACCGCCAGAACGGCATCGCCGACAGCCCGGCCGGGACCGAGATCAGCGTGCGGATGGCCGGGATCATGCGGCCGAAGAACACCGCCGCCGCGCCGTGGCGCTGGAACCAGCGATGCGCGTTGTCGATATCCGAGGGCGACAGGGTGAGCAGCCTGCCGTGCCGGGCCGCGATGCGCTTGAGCCGCGCCTCGCCGAAGGCCTTGCCGATATAATACCACATCAGCGTGCCGGTGACCGAGCCGGCGGTGCCGGCCAGCATGGTCAGCGTCAGCGACAGGTCGCCCCGCCCGGCCAGGAAACCGGCCAGCGGCATGATGACCTCGGACGGGATCGGCGGGAAGACGTTCTCGGCCACCATCAGCAGGAACACCCCCAGATAGCCCCAGCCCTCGATCGTCGTCACCACCCAGTCGAACATCCGCCTCATCCCGTCGCTTTCGCCCCCCTGCTGCGGGCCGGGGCCGGAACTGTCAACCCCGCGGCGGTGTTGCGCCTCGCGGCGGGTGCGCTAACCTCGCCGCGAGGGCCGGGTTGCGGCTCGGGAGGGCGTGGACATGGGTTGGCGGGGCATGCGGCGCAGCCGCAATATCGAGGACCGGCGCGGGCGCGGCGGCGTCGCCACCGGCGGCATGGGGCTGTTCGGCGTGCTGGCGGTGCTGGCGGTGGGCTATTTCTTCGGCATCGACATCTCGCCGCTGGTGTCGGAATTCGATGGCGGCAGCCAGCAGCAGGGCGGGCCGGTCGAGTTGACGCCCGAGCAGCGGGAGATGGGCGATTTCGTCGCCTCCGTGCTGGGCGGCACCGAAGACGTGTGGGGCCGGGTGCTGCCCGAGCAGGCCGGCATCCGCTATGCGGACCCGAACCTGGTGCTGTTTTCGGGCACGGTGCAATCGGCCTGCGGCGGGGCCTCGGCGGCGATGGGGCCGTTCTATTGCCCCGGCGACCGCAAGGTCTATCTGGACACGGATTTCTTCAAGGTGATGGCGCGGCAGATGGGGGCAGGCGGCGAGTTCGCGGCCGCCTATGTCATCGCGCACGAGATCGGCCACCATGTCCAGAACCTGACCGGCACGCTGGGGCAGGTCAACCAGGCCCGCCAGCGGGCGGGCGAGACCGAATCGAACCGGCTGTCCGTGCTGACCGAATTGCAGGCCGATTGCTATGCCGGCATCTGGGCGCGGCAGGCCTCGGACCAGTTCGGCACCATCACCGAGGCCGACATCCGCGAGGCGCATCGTGCCGCCGCCGCCGTGGGCGACGACGCGCTGATGAAGCAGGCGGGCCGGGCGCCGATGCCGGATTCCTTCACGCATGGCAGTTCCGCGCAAAGGCAGGAATGGCTGCTGCGCGGCTTCCGCTCCGGCCGGATGGCCGATTGCGACACGTTCCGGCAGGTGCGCCGGTGAGGGGGAAGGTTCCGCCGGGCCGTCGAGGCCCGCCGGAACCTTTCGGCGCCCCGCCATGCCGCCGCGACCATTACGGCCCGCGTCCGACCGGCCTTGCCGGCGCAAAAGGCCGGTGCATCCCTGCCGAACGTCCCGGCGCGGCGGCAGGGGGGGCGGCGGGCCGCGATGGGCGCCGCGTGGCGCATGGGTAAGGGAAAAGGTTCCGCCGGGCCATCGAGGCCCGCCGAAACCTCCCGGTGTCCCGGCTCTGTCGCCTTGACCGTTACGGCATGCACCTGACCGGCCTTGCCGGCGCAAGGGCGCGATGCGTCCCTGCCGGACATCCCGGTCCAGCGGCACGGGAGGGGGCGGGTTGCGATACCCTCCGGCAGGCCCGCCGCATATCCCGGTGCGCCCGGCAGATTGCCGCGTCGGGGTCTCGCCGCCGGCCGCCGTTATTTCCGGGACGCTGCCGGCAAGACCCATCACCCGCGCGCCGCTGGCCGCCTTTATTTCTGCGGCACCGCCGGCAAGGCTTATTTTACCGGTGCCACCGGCACCACGCGGACCTGGCCGCCCTTGGCCGACAGCGCCACCTCGCCGGCGCACAGGCGCAGCGCGTCCTGCCCGAACACCTCTGCCCGCCAGCCCTGCAAGGCCGGCAGGTCGCGCATGCCCGCCGCGATCTGGTCCAGATCGCCGGCCGAGGCGATCAGCCGCGGCGCCACCCCGGTCGCGTCCGACTTGGCCTTCAGCAGCACTCGCAGCAGGTCCGACAGCGCCGGATTGCCCGGCAGGCCCGGCTGGCCCGGCGCCTCGGCCGCCGGGGGTTTCGCATCCGCCGCCTTCCGGATCGCCGCCATGATCGCCTGCGCGATCTCGCCCTTGCGGGCCTCGCGCAGCAGCAGGCGCGACTTGCCCAGGTCGGCCTCGGTCATCGGCCGCGTCGAGGCCAGCTCGATCAGCGCATCGTCCTTGAACACCCGCGAGCGCGGGATGTTGCGGCCTTGCGCGAAGCGTTCCCGGAACTCCGCCAGCTCCTTCAGCGCGGCGAGGAAGCGCGGGCTGGAGGTGCGGGTCTTGACGCGCTGCCAGGCGTCTTCCGGCCGGGTGATATAGGTCTCCGGGTCGGTCAGCACCGCCATTTCCTCCGCCAGCCACGGCGCCCGGCCGGAGGCGTCGAGTTGCGCCTTCAGATGCTCGTAGACCGCGCGCAGATGCGTCACATCGGCCAGCGCATAGGTCTGCTGCGCCGCGGACAGCGGCCGGTGCGACCAGTCGGTGAAGCGCGACGACTTGTCGATCTGCTGGCGGGCGATGCGCTTGACCAGCGTCTCATAGCCCGCCTGCTCGCCGAAACCGCAGACCATCGCCGCCACCTGCGTGTCGAACAGGGGCCGGGGGAACAGGCCGGCATCGTGGAAGAAGATCTCCAGATCCTGCCGCGCGGCGTGGAACACCTTCACCACCGCCTCGTCGCGGAACAGGTCGTAGAGCGGCTCCAGCGACAGGCCTTCGGCCAGCGGGTCGATCAGCACGGCCTCGCCCCCCGCTGCCTTGGCGGTGCCTGCCGGGGGCAGCGCCATCTGGATCAGGCACAGGCGCGAGTAATAGGTGCGCTCGCGCAGGAACTCGGTGTCCAGCGTGACATAGGGATGCCGGCGGGCCTCGGCGCAGATCGCGGCCAGCGCGTCGGTGGTGGTGATGGTGGTGATGCTCATGCGTCCTTCACGGGTCAGCGGCGGTTGGGGGCGGGGGCAGGGCGGCGTTCAGGGCAGGGGGCGGCGCATCCGGTCCATGCGCGCCCAGTCGGGCCAGTATCCGGTCCTGTCGAGGACGACGACCGCCACCGCGATGGCGATCACGGCCAGAACCAGCTTGACGCGCCGGGCGCTTGGCGGGTTGCGCGACCACCGCGAGGCGCGCATCAGCCACAGCATCGGGTTCATCCTGCCTCCGTTCCGGCAAAAGCCGCCTTGCCATTTGGCGCGGATTTCACCACACCACGTCCCACCAAAGGAGATTGTGGTGCCCCAGCACGCCGAAACCCGCCATCTGCCCTATACGGCCCGCCAGATGTATGATCTGGTCGCCGATGTCGAGCGTTACCCGGAATTTCTGCCCTGGAA
>CAKTBJ010000030.1 GCA_934533075.1 uncultured Paracoccus sp. | reverse complement strand
CCAAGCTGCGCATCGCCATCGACAGCGGCGAGCTGGACGGGATCGGCATCGACCTGGTGGCGATGTGCGTGAACGATCTGGTCTGTCAGGGCGCCGAACCGCTGTTCTTCCTGGACTATTTTGCCACCGGCAAGCTGTCGGTGGACGAGGCTGCCCGCGTGATCGAGGGCATCGCCGCCGGCTGCCGGGGGTCCGGCTGCGCGCTGATCGGCGGCGAGACCGCCGAGATGCCGGGCCTGTATCAGGCCGGGGATTTCGATCTGGCGGGCTTTGCCGTCGGTGCGATGGAGCGGGGCACGGAACTGCCGCGCGACGTGGCGATGGGCGACGTTCTGCTGGGCTTGGAATCCGACGGGGTGCATTCCAACGGCTATTCGCTGGTGCGGCGGGTGGCCGAGGTGGCTGGCCTCGGCTGGGATGCGGCCTGTCCCTGGGGGCATGGCAGCCTGGGCGCCGCGCTGCTGGCGCCGACGCGGCTTTACGTGCGCCCCGTGCTGGCGGCGATCCGCGCCGGCGGGGTGCACGCGGCCGCGCATATCACCGGCGGCGGCATCACCGAGAACCTGCCGCGCGTGCTGCCCGAGGGGCTTGGGGCGCAGGTCGATCTGGGCGCGTGGCAACTGCCGGGCGTGTTCGGCTGGCTGCGCGCGGCCGGCGGCATTGCCGAGGCCGAGATGCTGAAGACCTTCAACAGCGGCATCGGCATGATCCTCGTCGTGGCCCCGGACCGGGCGGAGGCGCTGGCCGCGCTGCTGCGCGAGTCGGGCGAGCGGGTGCATCGCATCGGCGAGATCGTTGCCGGCGAAGGCGTTTCCTATACCGGGGCGCTTGCGTGAAGCGTGTCGCGATCCTGATTTCGGGCGGCGGCTCGAACATGGTGCGGCTGGTCGAGAGCATGACCGGCGACCATCCCGCGCGTCCGGTGCTGGTGCTGTCGAACAATCCCGAGGCCGGCGGGCTGGCGCGGGCGCGGGCGATGGGCGTGCCCACGGCGGTCGTCGATCACCGCCCCTTCGGCAAGGACCGTGCCGCGTTCGAGGCGGCGCTGTCCCGGCCGCTGGAGGACGCGGCGCCCGACATCATCTGTCTGGCCGGCTTCATGCGCATCCTGACCCCGGATTTCGTGCGGCGCTGGCAGGGGCGGATGCTGAACATCCATCCTTCCCTGCTGCCCAAGTATCCCGGCCTGCACACCCATGCCCGCGCCATCGAGGCCGGCGATGCCGAGGGCGGCGCCAGCGTGCACCTGGTCACGCCGGAGCTGGATGCCGGGCCGATCCTCGGGCAGGTGCGGGTGCCGGTGCTGCCGGGCGATACGCCCGACGATCTGGCGGCGCGGGTGCTGGTGGCCGAACATCGGCTTTATCCGCAGGTGCTTGGAGAATTTTCCTCGAAACTTTCCTGACGTACCGTTGCCCGGCGCGGCGTTGCGGCGTCCGCCCGGTTAGCGATCCGTAAACCAATCCGCGACAGTTTCCGCCCTCGTTCCTGCGGGTCAGCCGGCCCGGCATATGCGAGGGGGAGACTGCTATGAACATTGCCATCACCGACGGGCTGGTCCTTGATCCGCCGGGCTTCGCCGCCGGCCTGGGCGTCTGGTCGCGCGAGCATGGGACGCCCGGCAGCGCGACATGGGCCGGGGCCTCGAATGCCGGGATCGTGGCGGCGGATGCCGATTTCGGCGCCTGCCTGGAGATCACCAAGCAGGAGACCACGACCCGCCTGCGCTTCATGGGCGAGACGCCGATCCTGCCGGGCACCTATCTGCGCATCTCGGCGCGGGTGAAGGTGATCGCGGGGGCGATGCCGGCGGTGCGGATCGGGGCGTTCGCCGGCAATGCCGCCCGCAACCGCATCACCTCGGTCACCGATACCGGCGCCAGCGTCACGCCCGGCGGCTATAACCGCGTGGTTACGGTCAGCGCCATCGTCGGCACCGGCAGCCGGCCCGGCGTCGGCATGTCCTGGGGCCGCACGGCGATCTATGGTCATTTCGGCATCGACCTGACCGGCGCCAATGGCGGCACCGTGCGCATCGAATCGATCCGTATCGAGGATTGCACCGCCGACTTCCTGCGCACGATGCTGGACTGGGTGGATGTGCGCGACTATGGCGCCAAGGGCGACGGCGTGACCGACGACCGCGACGCCTTCGCCGCGGCCGACGCCGCCGCGGGCAGCCGCGAGGTGGTGGTGCCGGAGGGCACCTATTTCATCGGCTCGAACCTGTCGATGAGCGCGCGGGTGCGTTTCGTCGGCAAGCTGGTGATGCCGCGCGCCGCCCGGCTGGCGCTGATGGAGAATTTCGATTTCCCGACCTATGCCGACGCCTTCCAGGACGAGACCGAGGGCTTCAAGCGCGGCCTTCAGGCGCTGTTCGGCTGGACCGACCACGGCACCTTCGACCTGCGCGGCCGCCGCGTCGATCTGGTCGAGCCGATCCTGATCCACGAGATCGCGCCGGGCGTCAGCTCGTATTCCAACCGCCGCGTGCTGGCCAACGGCCAGGTGCGCCCGGTGCCCGGCCCGGCCTGGGACACCACCACCACGACCAGCACCGCCACCTATGCCACCGGCCAGTCGCGGACGCTGAGCGCCGTGGCCAATGTCGCCAATATCGAGGTCGGCTCGCGCGTGGTCGGGCAGGGCGTCGGGCGCGAGGTCTATGTGCGCGCCAGGAACGTCGCCGCCAAGACCCTGACACTGAGCCAGCCGCTGCATGGCGGCTCGGGCACGCGCAGCTATACGTTCGAGCGGTATCGCTATGTGCTGGATTTCTCGGGGGTGGGCAATTACGATCGCTTCAACATCAACGATGTGGACTTCACTCTGGACGGCGTGGCCAGCTTCCTGATGCTGCCCCCGGATGGCGAGATGTTCCATATCCGCGACTGCTATGTCGCGCGGCCCAAGGACCGGGCGATCACCTCGATCGGGCGCGGCTGCCAGGACATGCTGATCGACCGGTGCCAGTTCCTGTCCAACGAGATGGGCGCGCTGGCGCAGACCCGGACCTCGGTGGCGATCAACGTCAACGCCAACGACACCAAGATCCGCGACAACCGCTTCGTGCGCTTCGGCACCTTCCTGGTGGCGGCGGGCGCGGGCCATATCATCAGCGGCAACCACTGGTTCCAGGGCGACGGCGCCAATCCCGGCCTGCGCACCGCCGGGCTGGTGCTGGTCGGCACCAATGTCCAGACCACCGTGACCGGCAACTATATCGACAACAACGCCATCGAATGGACCAACGAATACCACGCCAACCCGAACTTTGCCGGCAATGCGCTGAGCTTTGGCGCGCTGACCATCACCGGCAACACCTTCCTGTGCTCGAACACCGTGGCCTGGTTCAGCTTCATCGTGGTCAAGCCCTACGGGACCGGGCATTTCGTCCACGGGCTGACGGTCAGCGGCAACGTGTTCAAGGCCGACATCAATCGCATCACCCGCATCGAGCGCGTGGACGACACCCATGCGCCGCTGGACCTGACCCGGATGCGCAACATCCGCTTCGAGGGCAACACCTTCACCGGCGTCGATACGTTCTGTGCCAACCCGTTGCAGTTGACGCATAACCAGGCGTCGCTGGCCCAGCAATGGACCATCCCGACGGGGGATCAGCTGCCGCTGGGCGGCTGGGCGAAGAATGTCGATTCGGTGGTGGCGACCAGCTCGATCCTGGACGCGGGCAACAGCCATCGCGGCGAAATGCCCTGGGTGCAGGCGCGGCAGGGCGCCGACGAAAAGTCGTTGCGCGTCAACTGGCCGCGCCCCGTCAAGGGCAATGTCACCGTGCGGCTGCGCATGGACAACCCGGACTGACCCCTTCGTGACGTAGCGGAACCGCTGCGCCCCGGCCGCCTTGCGCGCGCCGGGGCGATGACTTTCTTGCGACTGCGCAACAATTTGCCGCCGCAATGCAGCGTATTTGCTGGGGATTGTGCGCCTTGCATGGCTGCCATGCGCGCAAGGGCATATCGAATCGGAACCATTCTTTCTATCTGGACTTTCACCCCACAGGACACGGCGACGGTCAAGAGGGGCATTTCGCAAGACATGACCGGCCAATGCCGGCACAAGGCAACCGGCCGACCGGCCGGTGAGGAAGCAGGACGGAAGCAATGCGTGACATGGTGGATCACTCGGCGTTCAATTTCGAACAGGGCCAGCGCGCGCGCAAGCTGTTTGCCGCGGTGGTGCTGGCCGCTCTGGACGACGCCATCGCCGACGACAAGAAATTCGGCAACGGGCCGGAGCAGATCGCCCGCTGGGCGCGTTCGCGCGACGGGCGCGAAGTGCTGTCCTGCGCCGGCATCGACCCCAACGAGCGCGTGGTGAAGGGGCTGATGGAATTCGTCTCCAAGGGCGTGCGCACTTCGGTCGCGCTGTCGCGCGAGGAAAGCGAGCGTCGCCTCGCCGCCGAGGAGGCGGAGGCCGAAGCCGCGTAAGCCTGCCCCCCTTTCGCCTGCGAAACCCCCGGTCCTCGCGGCCGGGGTTTTTCATTGCGCTCTGCGGGCGAGGCGGCGGGCTGCCGGATGCGCCATGCGCCGGGTTTTGAACCATGCCGGCAAGCGCCCCTGCCACCTGTCCGGCGGCAAGGCCGCCGACTGCCCGGTTGCGCCCACCTTCAGGTCCATCGCCGGCCATCGGCCCGGTGCGGCGGCATGGGCGCCCCGCGTGCCGGCCTTCACGCCATGCGGGTGATGGCGCCCTCGGCCAGCAGGCGGGCGATGTCCGCGGCCTCGCCCAGCCGCGTGGCGGGCATCAGGCAGGTGGCGCTGGCGCAGGCGGCGGCCAGAGCCAGCGCCTCGGGCCAGTCGCCGCCGCGCGCGCGGCCCAGCAGCAGGCCGGCGGCGAAGCTGTCGCCGGCGCCCACCGCGCTGACCACCTGCACCGGCACGGCGCGGGCATGCCAGGCGCCGTCCGCCGTGGCGAGGATGTTGCCGTCGCTGCCCCGTGCCAGCACCGCCACCTGCGCCACGCCCCGCGCCACCAGATCGCGGGCGAAGGCGGCGGTATCGGCGCGCTCCGGCAAGGGGCGGCCGGCGAGGAATTCGGCCTCCGGCCCGTCGATGCGCAGGACGGCGATGCCCGCGCGCGCCGCCGCCAGCGCCTTCAGCGCCGCGCCGGACGTGTCGACCAGCAGCGCCCCGCCCGCCGCCTCGACCCGCCGCGCCAGGTCCAGCGCGAAGCCGTCCGCCAGCCCCGGCGGGTTCGAGCCGGAGAGCGCCACCCAGCCACCCCTCGGCACGGCGGCGGCGAGGATCTCCAGCGCCTCGTCGGCCAGGTCGGGGGACCATTCCGGGCCGGGCATGACGAAGCGATACTGCTTGCCGTCGCCCTCGTCCGTGACCGACAGCGATTGCCGGCTGGAACCGGGGCAGGGCAGGGCGAGGCGGGCGATGCCCTCGGCGTCCAGCAGCCGGGCGATCTCGTCGCCCAGCACGCCGCCCAGCGACACGGCGGCCCGCGCCTGCCCGCCCAGCCGCGCCACCACGCGGGCGATGTTGATGCCGCCGCCGCCGGGATCGACCAGCACCGCGCCCATGCGCAGCTTGCGATTCGGCAGCACCTGCGCCACCGAGCCGGCGAAATCCAGCGCCGGGTTCAGCGTCACCGTGACGATCGGCGCATGCGGGCCGGAAAGCAGGCTCACTCCCACCACCGGTCGATGGAGGCGATGTCGTCGTCCGACCAGCCGAAATGATGGGCGAATTCGTGGATGGTCACGTTGCGCACCAGCTCGCCCAGGGTGACGTTGCCGCGCTCGGCCCATTCGGCCAGGATGGCCTGCCGGAACAGCCAGACCGTATCGGGGAAATGCTGCGGATCGGAGGGGGACTTGTCGGTCATCGGCACCCCGTCATAGACGCCGGTGATGTCGAAGGGATCGTCGGCCTCCAGCTCGTCCAGCATGGCCTCGTCGGCCAGCTCCTCGACCCGCAGATGCACCGCGCGCGCCGCATCCGCGAAGGCCGCCGGCAGATGCGCCACAACCTCGCGCGCCATCGCCTCGATCGCCTCGCCATCGGGTGCTGTCCTGTCTGCCCAGTCCGCCATGATCGTTCCCCTTCGCTGTCGTCCTCATGCTGATATGGACAAGAACCGGCCCCTGTGAAAGAGCAAGGGCGAAGGAGACCGCGCCATGACCATCACCCGCTTTGCGCCCTCGCCCACCGGGCACATCCATGTCGGCAACCTGCGCGCCGCGCTGATGAACTATCTGATCGCGCGCAAGGCCGGGGGCACGTTCATCCTGCGCCTCGACGATACCGACCGGGAACGGTCCAAGGAGGAATATGCCGACGGCATCCGTCGGGACCTGGAATGGCTGGGCCTGACCTGGGACCGCGAGGAACGCCAGTCGCTGCGCCTCGACCGCTACAGTGAGGCCGCCGAGGGGTTGCGCGCGACCGGGCGGCTTTACGAGGTGTTCGAGACGCCGACCGAGCTGGACCTCAAGCGCAAGAAGCAACTGAACATGGGCCGCCCGCCGGTCTATGACCGCGCCGGGCTGGGCCTGTCGGAGGATGAGAAGGCCCGGCTGCGCGCCGAGGGGCGGGACGGCTATTGGCGGTTCCTGCTGGATCAGGAGCGGATCGAATGGGTGGACGGCATCCTCGGGCCGATCTCGATTGATGCCGCCTCGGTCAGCGACCCGGTGCTGATCCGCGCCGACGGGCAGGTGCTGTATACCTTCGCCAGTTCGGTCGATGATGCGGATATGGGCGTCACCGATATCGTGCGCGGCGCCGATCACGTCACCAACACCGCCACGCAGATCCAGATCATCCGCGCGCTGGGGGCCGAGCCGCCGCGCTTTGCCCATCACAGCCTGCTGGTCGGCGCGCAGGGCGAGGAGCTTTCCAAGCGTCTGGGCACGCTGTCGATCCGCGACCTGCGCGCCGCCGGCGTCGCGCCCGAGGCGCTGCTGTCGCTGATGGCGCGGCTGGGCAGCTCGCAGCCCGTGGCGCTGCGGCTGTCGCTGGACGAGCTGGCCGAGGGGTTCGAGCTGTCCCAGTTCGGCGCCTCGCCGACGCGCTTCGATGCCGAAGACCTGTGGCCCCTGACGCGCGAGCGCAATCAGGCCCTGCCGTTCGAGGCCGTGGCCGAGCGGATCGCCGCCTTGGGCATCGCCCCCGAAAAGGCGCGGGATTTCTGGGCTGTGGCCTCGCAGAACATCACCAGGCTGGACGATCTGGCGGAATGGGCCGATCTGGTGCTGAACGGCGCCACCCCGCTGGTGGACCCGGAGGATGCCGATTTCGTGGCGCAGGCGTTGGCGCTGCTGCCCGCGCAGCCCTTCGGGCCGGATGCCTGGGCCGAGTGGACCGGGACGGTCAAGGCCGCCACCGGGCGCAAGGGCAAGGGGCTGTTCATGCCGCTGCGCAAGGCGCTGACCGGGCGCGCGGACGGGCCGGACATGGCGCATCTGATGCCGCTGTTGACGGTGGTGCCGAAGGCGGGCTGAGGCGCAAGTCACGGAAAAAGGGGCGGTTTTCCGCCCCTTTTGCGTGGCGGCGGCGGGGCGGGCGGGAAAAATTCCCGAGGTCGCGAAAAGGCCCTTGACCCTTCCCGCGCATGCCCCTAAATCCCGCCTCACCCGTGGCGGAGTAGCTCAGCTGGTTAGAGCAGAGGAATCATAATCCTTGTGTCGGGGGTTCAAATCCCTCCTCCGCTACCACCGAACCCCCCGATAGCCATGCTGTCCCGGCGGGGCTTCCCTCAAGGCACGGGGCGCCGGCAGCCCACGCTGCCGATGCCGGGGATCACGGAATTGCCGTCCTTCCGCCGCCTTTCCCTTGACGACATGGACCGCGCGGCGGTCGTCCTGCGCACCGCCTTCGACGAGCGTTTGCCCTGGCTGGCCGGGCTGCATACGCCCGAACAGGACCGCGCGTTTTTCCGCGGCCACGTCTTTGCGCATTGCGAGACATGGGGTGCCTTCGATGGCGGGATGATCGGCTTCATCGCCTTTCGCGGGGGCTGGGTCGATCAGCTTTATGTCCTGCCGGGGCGGCAGGGCATGGGGACCGGCGACGGGCTGCTGCGGATCGCCAAGGCCGCGCATGCCTGCCTGCACCTGTGGACCTTCCGCAGGAACGCCATCGCGCGCCGCTTCTACGAAAGGCGCGGCTTCGTCGCCATCGAGGAAACCGACGGGCAGGAGAACGAGGAGCGCGAACCCGCGATCCTCTATCGCTGGCAGGGATAGGCCGGCATCACGCCGCCGCCGGCGGCCGGCAGGGGCGGGTCAACCGGCGTCCGCGGCCCAGGGGGCGCCCGCCCGGAACAGCCCCGGAAAGCGGCTTTGCAACGCGGCATCCTGCGGCCAGTCCGCGATCTCCTGCCATTTCCGATGCGGCGCCACGCGCGAGTCGTTGAAGTCGTGCACCGCGCGCAGGAACATCGGCTGGCCGCGCACCATGCGGCAGCCGAAGCGTTTCGGCGCATCCTGATGATTGATCGCCAGAATGTTCTTGCCGCCCGTGCCGTCGATCAGCGCCAGCCCCAGATTGATATAGGGATAGCTGTGCAGATACAGGCGCGCCTGCGCCCCGTCGCGCAGCGACAGCGCGTAACCCGTGGGAAACGAGACATATTTCGGCAGCTTGTCCAGCAGGGCCGGGTCCTCGGCCTGCATGTCGCGCAGGGTGGCGCGCAGGGTCTGCATATAGCAGGCCGCCAGCCCGTCATCATCGTCCAGCACCACCTGCACCAGCGACGGGCCGCCGGCAAAGCGGGCCATGAACTGGCGCAGGTATTTGCGTGCCCGGCCCGGCGCGCGCCTGTCGATAGTGAAGCGGTCTTGGGTGCCGTAGGCCTCCAGGCAGATCGCCTCCAGCCGCGACAGCGCCCAGGAGGGCAGCTGATCGCTGGTCAGGATGTAATGGTGAAAGCCCTGTTCGGTCTGCGCCGTCAGCGATGCGAGGTTGATGCTTTCGAACAGCGCCAGGCGCTGCTCCAGCCGCGCCGGCTCGAACAGCAGGGCGCCGTCGCGCGAGGCCTCGCTTTTCCATCCCGATTGCCCGAGGAAGGAAAACCGGGTCACGATCAGGACCGGCAGGTCGTCCACCGATGCCGGGACAGGGGTTTCCGTCTCGCTCACCCGCTTTTCCTTCTGCAAGCCGCGCCGGATGAAAGCCCGGATACGACGCCGTTTCAAGGTCTTGCCGTCAGCGCGGCCCCACGAGGATCACCACGGCACCCAGCAGGCACAGCCCGGCGCCCATGATGTCCCAGCGCGTCGGCATCCCGCCCTCGACTAGCGCCATCCAGCCCAGCGCGCAGAGGATATAGATGCCGCCATAGGCCGCATAGGCGCGGCCGGCGAAGCCCGCGTCGATGCGGCTCAGCAGCCAGGCGAACAGCGCCAGCGCGGCCAGCCCCGGAACCAGCCACAGGCCCGACTGCCCCTGTCGCGCCCAGGCCCAGAAGGCGAAGCAGCCGGCGATTTCGGCCAGCGCCGCCGCGACATAGACCGCCAGCGGCGCGGCCAGGGTCATACGTCCAGTTCCTCGACGAAGCGGGCGTTCTCGGTGATATACTGGAACCGCAGCTCGGGCTTCTTGCCCATCAGCCGCTCGACCAGATCGCCGGTCTCGCCGCCCTCGTCATCGTCGATGCTGACCCGGATCAGCTTGCGCGTGGCCGGGTTCATGGTGGTGTCCTTGAGGTCCTTGGCGTCCATCTCGCCCAGGCCCTTGAACCGCTGCACGTCGATCTTGCCACGCCCGCCCAGGCCCTTGGCCAGCCATTTCTCCTTCTCGGCATCGTCGGCGACATAGACCCGGTTCGCCCCCTGCGTCAGCCGGTAGAGCGGCGGGCAGGCCAGATACAGGTGCCCCTTGTCGATCAGCGGCCGCATCTGGGTAAAGAAGAAGGTCATCAGCAGGCTGGCGATATGGGCGCCGTCCACGTCCGCATCGGTCATGATGATGATCTTGTCATAGCGCAGGTCGTCGATGCTGAAGCGCGTGCCCATGCCGGTGCCGATGGCCTGGCACAGGTCCGACAGCTCGGCATTCTGGCTGAGCTTGGAGGCCGCCGCGCCCAGCACGTTCAGCACCTTGCCGCGCAGGGGCAGCAGGGCCTGCGTGCGGCGGTCGCGGGCCTGCTTGGCGCTGCCGCCCGCGCTGTCGCCCTCGACGATGAACAGTTCGGTCCCCTCGCGCGCATTGGCGGAACAGTCCACCAGCTTGCCCGGCAGGCGCAGCTTTTTCGTCGCCGTCTTGCGGGCGGTTTCCTTTTCCTGACGGCGGCGCAGGCGTTCCTCGGCGCGCAGGACAAGGAAATCAAGGATCGCCCCGGCGGATTTCGGGTCGCCCGCCAGCCAGTTGTCGAAATGGTCGCGCACCGCGCCCTCGACCAGCCGCGCGGCCTCGGTGGTGGCCAGCCGGTCCTTGGTCTGGCCGACGAATTCCGGCTCGCGGATAAAGCACGACACCAGCGCGCAGCCGCCGGTCAGCAGGTCCTCGCGGGTGATATTGGCGGCCTTCTTGTTGTTCACCCGCTCGCCATAGGCGCGCAGGCCCCGCAGCACCGCCGACCAGAAGCCAGCCTCGTGGGTGCCGCCCTCGGGGGTGGGCACGGTGTTGCAATAGGACAGAATGAAGCCGTCGCGCGAGGGCGTCCAGTTGATCGCCCAGTCCACCTTGCCGGGAACGCCGAACTTCTCGCCGAACTCGACGCTGCCGGCGAAGGGGCGGTCGGCATAGGTGCTGGCGCCGGTCAGTTGCTCGGCCAGATAGTCGGCCAGCCCGCCGGGGAAGTGGAAGACGGCCTCGGTCGGGGTCTCGCCGTCCTCGATGGCGGATTTCCAGCGGATTTCCACGCCCGAGAACAGATAGGCCTTGGATTTCACCATCTTCAGCAGCCGCGCGGGCTTGAAGCGGTGATGGCCGAAGATCTCCTCGTCGGCGTGGAAGGTGGTCGTGGTGCCGCGCCGGTTCGGCGCCGCGCCGACCTTTTCCACCGGACCCAGCGGGATGCCGCGCGAGAAGCGTTGCTCGTAAAGCTCGCGGTTGCGGGCGACCTGGACGACCATGCTGTCCGACAGCGCATTGACCACCGAGGCGCCGACGCCGTGCAGCCCGCCCGAGGTCTGATAGGCGCCCTCGCTGAACTTGCCGCCGGCGTGGAGGGTGCACAGGATCACCTCCAGCGCCGATTTGCCGGGGAATTTCGGGTGCGGGTCGATGGGAATGCCGCGGCCATTGTCGCGGATGGTCAGCGAATAGTCGGCATTCAGCTCGACCTCGATGCGGCTGGCATGGCCGGCCACGGCCTCGTCCATCGAGTTGTCGAGGATTTCCGCCGCGAGGTGATGCAGCGCGCGCTCGTCGGTGCCGCCGATATACATGCCGGGACGCTTGCGCACCGGCTCCAGCCCCTCCAGCACCTCGATCGAGGCGGCGGAATAGGCGTCGCTGGCTGCGGCTGCGGCGGAAAGGAGGTCGTCGGCCATCGGTCTGCTCGTGTTGTTATGGGCCGGGTTATCTCACGCCGGGGCCGGCCGGGGCAAGGGGCAGGGGGCGCGGGCCGCCGATGCCCCTGCCGCTTGCGCGTCAGGCGAGGTCGCGCAGCCACTCGGCCAGATCGCCGTCGTCGATCAGGCCCTGCGCGAGGGCGATGATCCTGGGGCCGACCTCTTCGGCGGACCAGGTGATGCGCACTCCGTTCAGGTCCAGAAAGGCATCCATCGACTGGTGCGCGGTCCGCTTGTTGGCATCGTTGAAGCAATGCCCCTGCGCAATCGCCATCGCGTAAAGCGCGGCGATGGCATAGATATCCCCGGTCATGCCGTAGGCAATGCGGTTGTCGACGCGGGCCAGCGTGGAATCCAGCGACTTGTTCAGCGCCAGCCCCGGCAGCTCGCCGGGGTTGAGCACTTCGTCATGGATCGCCTCGACCAGATCGGCGGTCAGAAGGGTCAGATCCATTCACTTGTCTTTCAGATAGTCCAGAACCGGCTGGTTGATCGCCCGGCGGCGCCGCAGCGATTCCATCACCTCCTCGCGGGTGGCATAGCGGTGGTTCGCCTTGGCGGTGGCCTCCTCGGGAACCAGATAGCCGACCAGCTGCGAATTCTTCAGGATCGCCACCGGCTTGCCGCCCGAGCGTTCCAGCACCTTATGCGGCTCGCGCAGTTCGGTCATGGTGCAGATATGGTTGGTCAGCAGGCGGGTCATGGCGCATTCCTTTGCAATGCACCAAATATCGTGCATTTCAATGCCTGTTTCAAGGGCGATGGCTAGGCAGGCTCGGCCAGCCGCGCCTCCCACATGGTCTTGAAGGCGGGGCGGGCCTGACAGGCCGCCAGCCAGTCGCGGATGGCCGGATAGGCCCCGATCACCTCGGGCTTCGCCTGGGCATAGCGCACCACCTCGGCCATGTTCAGGTCGGCGACGGTAAAGCGCCCGCCGACCAGATGGCCGTGCTGTGCCAGATGCGCGTCCAGCACCCGCAGCGGGCGTTCCAGCCGGGCGACGGCCTCGGCCACCAGGAGGCGGTCGGCCTCGGCGGCATCGGGGCGGCCCAGCATCTGGATGGTCAGCGCGTCGCTTTCGATGCCGGTGGCGGCGTAAAGGGTCCATTGCTGGATCAGCGCCTGTTCCAGCGTGTCCCGCCCGCCCAGATCGCCGCCATAGCGATGCGCCAGATGCAGCGTGCAGGCGAAGCTTTCCGAAAGGATCAGCCCGTCATCATCCACCACCGGAATCGCACCCTGCGGCGAGATGGCCAGAAACTCCGGGCTGCGGGTGTTCAGCGGTGCGTCGGCGGCCAGCGGATCGGCCAGCCGATAGGCCTGGATCACCGGCACATGCCGGAAGGGCAGCCCGATCTCGTGGCACAGCCAGATCACCCGCGACGCGCGCGAGCGGGCAACTCCGTAGATGGTCAGCATGACGGTCTCCTCCCCCTGTCCGGGGGCAGGCTAGACCGGCGGGCGGGCGCTGGAAAGCCCCGGAAGGTCCGCCGTCAAAGCCAGTCGTCGATGCCGGTGCCGGTCAGGTCCGAGACATGGGCAATGCCTTCGGCCGCCAGCCGCGCGTCCAGCCCGCGCGCCAGTTGCGCGGCCAGCGACAGGCCCTGATAGGCCAGCGCGGTGTAAAGCTGCACCGCCGAGGCGCCGGCGCGCAGCTTTTGCCACACATCGTCCACGCTGCCGATGCCGCCCACGCCGACCAAAGGCACCGCGCCGCCGGTGATCCGTGCCAGCCGCGCCAGAACCCGCGTCGAGGGCACCATCAGCGGCCGCCCCGACAGGCCGCCGGCCTCGGCCGCGTGCGGCGCGGCCGGGTTGGGGCGGGCCTGCGTGGTGTTGGTGGCGATCAGCCCGTCGATCCCGGCCTCCAGCGCCGCCTGCGCCAGATCGGTCAGCGCGGCCTCGTCCATGTCGGGCGACAGCTTGACGAAGATCGGCGGGCGGTGGGGCAGGGCGGCGCGCGCCGCCTTCACGTCCGCGAGGATGCCGGCCAGCAATTCGCCCGCCTGCAATTTCCGCAACCCCTGCGTGTTGGGCGAGGAGACGTTCACCGTCAGGAAGTCGCAGCCCGCGCCCGCGGCCGCGACCACGCGGGCGAAATCCTGCGCCATGTCGGCGCTGTCCTTGTTGGCGCCGATGTTCAGCCCGACCGGCACCGGGCCACGGACGCGCGCCGCCAGCCGCCCGCCGATCGCCGCCGCCCCCTCGTTGTTGAAGCCGAAGCGGTTGATGACCGCGCCCTCGCCCGGCTGGCGGAACAGGCGCGGCTGCGGGTTGCCGGCTTGCGGGCGCGGGGTGGCGCCGCCGACCTCCAGCCAGCCGAAGCCGGCGCGCGACAGCGGCGCGATGGCCACGGCATTCTTGTCGAAGCCGGCGGCCAGCCCGATGGGATTGGGCAGGTCCAGCCCCGCCAGCCGGACCCGCAGCCGGTCCGAGGTCACGGGCGCCCCCGCCAGCGGCACCACACCGGCCGCCAGCGCCTTCAGCGCCAGCCGGTGCGCGGCCTCCGGGTCCATGCGCCGCATTGCCGCCATGCCCGCCCATTCAATCAGGCCCATGCCCTAATCCTCCAGCCCGTCAAGGTCTTCGCCCGTGTCGATCCCGCGGCGCCACAGCACATCCGCCAGCCGCAGTTCGGCATGAAGATGCGGAAACAGCGCACCGCCGCGCGAAGGCTCCCACCGCAGCGCCGGCCCGAAGCCCTCCGCCTCGCAGGCCAGCAGCACCAGCCCGGTCTCGCCCGCGAAATGCCGCGCCAGCGTGCCCGCCAATTGCGCCCCGGTCGAGAAATGCACGAAGCCGTCGGCAAGGTCGGCGGCCGAGCCGGCCGTACGCCCAGCCGCGCACAGCGCCGCCCATTCGCCGGCGCGCAGGATCTTGTAGATGAGCATGGCCGCCCCGGCTGTCTGGAACCCGCGCGCTTGTGCGGCGGCGGCGGGGCGCCGTCAAGGGTGGTGCTGGGCGATTTTGCCTTGCATCGGGCCGCCGGCGCGGCTGTCATGGACCCGTCCCGCGGCGCGAAGCCGCCGCGCCCCCGCGATCCGACAGGAGGCCCGCATGACCCGATCCCGTCCCGCAACCCTGACCGCGCTGGGCGCGCTGGCGCTGGCGCCGCTGATGGGCGCCACGCCGGCCCGCGCCGATTTCACCCTGCACGTCCTGCATATCAACGACTTCCACAGCCGCGTCGAATCGATCAACGCCTTCGACAGCACCTGTAACGCGGAGGGCGAGGCCGCCGGCGAGTGCTTCGGCGGCATCGCCCGGCTGGCCACCGCCATCACCGAGCTGCGCGACCGGCTCCGGGCCGAGGGCGGCAACGTCATCCTGCTGGATGCCGGCGACCAGTTCCAGGGCAGCCTGTTCTATACCACCTACAAGGGCGCCGACTCGGCCGAGTTCATGAATGCGCTGGGCTTCGACGTGATGGCGGTGGGCAACCACGAATTCGACGACGGGCCGGAGGGGCTGGCCGGGCTGATCGAGGCGGTGGACTTCCCGGTGGTGTCGGGCAACCTCGACGTGTCGGTGGACAACCAGCTGGCCGACCGGCTGCAAGCCACCGCGATCATCGAGGTCGGCGGCGAGCGGATCGGCATCGTCTCGGCGCTGGCGGTGGACACGCCCGAGACCTCCTCGCCCGGTCCCACGGTGGTCTTTGCCGACGAGGCCGACAGCCTGACCGCCGATGCCGCCGAACTGGCCGCGCAGGGCGTGAACAAGATCATCGCGCTGACCCATGTCGGTTATCGCCGCGACCAGCAGCTTGCCGAGGCGGTGCCCGGCCTGGATGTCGTCATCGGCGGCCATTCGCATACGCTGCTGGGCGACATGGAGGGCGCCGCCGGTCCCTATCCGACCCTCGTGGCCGGGCCGGAGGGCGAGGTGCCGGTCTATACCGCCTATGCCTATGGCAAGTATCTGGGCCATGCCGTGCTGACCTTCGACGATGACGGCAGGCTGGTCGAGGCCTCCGGCGCCCCGATCCTGCTGGATGCCTCGGTCGAGCCGGACGCCGCCATCGCCGCCCGCGTGGCCGAACTGGCTGCGCCCATCGCCGAGCTGCGCGACCGCATCGTGGCCGAGGTGGCCGCGCCGGTGGATGCCGATCGCAGCACCTGCCGGCAGCGCGAATGCGCGATGGGCAACCTGGTGGCCGACGCCATGCTGGAGCGCGTGCGCGCGCAGGGCATCGAGGTGGCGGTGATGAACGGCGGCGGTCTGCGCGCCTCGATCCCGGCGGGGCCGGTCAGCATGGGGGCGGTCTATGACGTGCTGCCGTTCCAGAACATGCTGGCCACCTTCCGCATTTCCGGCGCGGGCCTGCTGGCGGCGCTGGAGAACGGCGCCAGCCAGTATGAGGACATCGCCGGCCGCTTCGCGCAGGTGGCGGGCCTGCGCTATACCGTCGATCCCTCGCAGCCGGCCGGCAGCCGGATTTCCGCCGTCGAGGTGATGCTGGACGGCGCCTGGGTGCCGCTGGACCCGGATCGGGTCTATGGCGTGGTGACGAACGACTATACCCGCCGGGGCGGCGACGGTTACGCGGTTTTCGATACCGACGCGCAGGACGCCTATGACTTCGGTCCCGACCTGGCCGAGGTGCTGGTTGATTATATGCAGGCGCAGGGTCCGGGCTTTACCGCCCCCGAGGCCGAAGGCCGCATCACCGTGGTCGAGTAAGCAAAAGGGGATCGCGTCGGTCGCGGCCCCCTTTTTTGGTGGAATGGTGCGCGGGCCGGTCCCGAGGTCCGGGGCTGCCGGTGCGGCGGCCCCGTCTCAGGCTGCGGTCAAAGCGGGCACCACAGGTTCAGCTTGTTGCCGTCTAGGTCGCGGAAATAGCCGCAATAGAAGCGCCCGTCCACGCGCGGGCCGGGGGTGCCTTTATCACGCGCGCCCAAGGCGAGGGGATACGCTGGCGGCCGCCTTCGACAGTTTCATGGCGTGCCTTCATCACGCGCGCCCAAGGCGAGGGCGCGGGCATGGGTCTCTTCGATCTGGGCGGAGTCTTTCAGGCCGAACGCAATCATGGTGCCGTTGCCAGCTGTGGCGGGCTGGCCGTCCAAGGGCGTGGTGACGATGAACAGCGGGTCTGAGCGATCACGGCCCCAGCCGATCTTGTCGCCGCCATCGAACAGCCGCTTGGCCCCCAGGGGCATCAGCAGCGCATCATAGAATGCCCCCGCCCTCTCCAGGTCGTTGGTGCCAAGCATCGTGTAAGCGATCATTGCGGTCTTCCTCTCGCGGGTTGCATGCGAGGCCACGGCCTGCGGCGGCAATTTGTGCGGGGCACGCAGCAAAGGAAAGCCGGAAAGGACGAGTGGTCCTGCGAAAGGCCAGCAAGGGGGCGGCGCGCAGGATGCGAGGACGGGTTCCCTTCAGCGTTGAGCCGCGAACGAGATCTGCCAACGCAAGGCTGCGCGCCCGCCCCGTGCCGTCTGAAAACCGGTTGGGCCTTCTGTCCGAGTGCGCCCGGAAACAGGGGTCACGCCCCCCCCGCGAAAGCAAAGGGGCCGCCCCGGTGCGGCCCCTCGCGGCAGCGCCGCTTACAGCGGCTGCGTCGCGCGCAGGACGCTGCCCTCCTGGACCAGCCCGCCGGTGCCCTCGCGCAGGATGCGCGCGCCTTCGTTGCGGCACAGCGTGTCGGCGGTTGCCACCGCCATCGCGTCCGGGCGGTGGATGGCGCGGTCCCAGGTGACTTGATCCAGCCGGTAGAGCTGACAGGTCACCGGTCCCTGTGCGGTCTGGACCACCACCGGCGTGGTTTCGTATTGCTCGGGCGTGAGGGCGCAGCCGGCCAGAACCACGCTGCCCAGCAGGGCAAGGGCAAGTTTCGCTTTCATCGTGTCTGCTCCATCGGGGTCGGGGTGGGGTGAACCGTCATGGTCTTGGGATGGCAGATGAATTTCCTTCTGCCAACCAGAATCTCACAAACAGGTGAATCGCCTGCCCGGACGGGCCTGTCGCGCATGGCCTTGCGGCGGCCGCGCCGGGGCGGCAAGCTGGCGCGGATGTCCGCGACCCGAGCCTTGCCCATGCCCGCCCCGCCGTCCCGCCTGTCCTGCCTTGCCGCGCTTCTGGCGCTGGCGGCCTGCGGTGGCGGCGAAGCGGACTGGCCCGCCCTGATGCCGACCGGGGCGCTGCTGGCGGAACCCGCCGCGCTGGCCGCCCGGCCCGAGGCGCAATCCCCCGCCGCCGCCGCCGATCCGCTGGTCGCCCGCGCCAATGCGCTGCGGACCAAGGCCGACCATATGCGCAAGCGCCCGGTGATCGACCCGGCCACGCTGGCCCGGATGCAGGGCGCCGGCGCCTGACGCGGCCCTTGCATCCCGCCCGCCGCGCGCGCAACAAGCAGGAACGCCCCGCGACGAAAGGAATGCCCATGCCCGTCATCACCTGCATCGACGACCTCAAGCACCTTTACCGCCGCCGGGTGCCGAAGATGTTCTACGACTATACCGAATCGGGCGCCTATACCGAGGGCACCTTCCGCGACAATTGCAGCGATTTCGCCGATGTGAAGCTGCGCCAGAGGGTCGCGGTGGACATGTCGAACCGCACGCTGGCCTCGACCATGCTGGGCGATCCGGTGACGATGCCGGTGGCGCTGTCGCCGGTCGGGCTGACCGGCATGCAGCATGCCGATGGCGAGATCAAGGCCGCCCGCGCCGCCCATGCCTTCGGCGTGCCCTATACGCTGTCCACCATGTCGATCTGCTCCATCGAGGACGTGGCGGCCAATACCGACAAGCCCTTCTGGTTCCAGCTTTACGTCATGCAGGACCAGGAGTTTTCGGAAAACATCATCGAGCGCGCGCGGGCGGCCGGCTGCTCGGCGCTGGTGCTGACGCTGGACCTGCAAATCCTCGGCCAGCGGCACAAGGACCTCAAGAACGGCCTGTCGGCGCCGCCCAAGCTGACCCTGCCCAACATGGTGAACATGGCCACGAAATGGCGCTGGGGGCTGGAGATGCTGCGGACGAAGCGGCGCTTCTTCGGCAATATCGTCGGCCATGCCAAGGGCGTCACCGACCCGTCCAGCCTGATGAACTGGACCTCCGAGCAGTTCGATCCCTGCCTCGACTGGTCCAAGATCGCCCGCATCCGCGAGCAATGGGGCGGCAAGTTCATCCTCAAGGGCGTGCTGGACGAGGACGACGCCCGCATGGCCGTGGATGCCGGGGCGGATGCGATCATCGTCTCGAACCACGGCGGGCGGCAACTGGACGGGGCGCTGTCCTCGATCCGCATGCTGCCGCGCATCCGCAAGGCGGTGGGCGACGGGCCGGAGCTGCATATCGACAGCGGCATCCGCAGCGGACAGGACGTGATCAAGGCGCTGGCGCTGGGCGCGAACGGGGCCTTCATCGGGCGCTCCTATATCTACGGCCTCGGCGCGATGGGCGAAAAGGGCGTGACCGCCGCGCTGGAGGTGATCCGCAAGGAGATGGACATCACGATGGCCCTGATGGGCGAGCGCGACATCCATGCCATCGACCGCAGCCATGTGCTGCTGCGTGACGGCTGGGAGGACGAATATCGCTGACGCGCTGTTTACCGTGATCGCAGATCGTGGTTGCCTGCCGCGCCGCGCACGGCTAGGACGGGTTGGCGCGCACAAAACGCGAACAACCGTCAAGGGGAAGCCGTCTTGCTGAACCACCCGGCCCTGTCCGATCCCGGTTTCCTGCGGCCTCTGGCAGGGGGCCTGCTGGTGCTGGCCCTGCTGCTGGCGCTGTTCTGGCGCCGGGCTGCGGGGCGGGCCGGCGGGCTGGCGCGGGCGCTGGACGCGGCGACGGCCGAGGCCCGGCTGCGCGACGAGCGGCTTTCGCGTGCCGCGCAGGACCTCGCCCGCGAGGCCGAGGCCCGCGCGGAGGCCGAGGGGCTGGCGGCGGATGCCGGCGCGCAGGCGCAGGCCGAGGCCCTGCGCGCCGGCCGCGCCGAGGCCGGGGCCGAGGCCCTGCGCCTGCGGCTGGACGAACTGGCGGCGGAGCGCGGGGCCTTGGCGGCCTCGCTGGACGGTGCCCGCGCCGAGGCCGCGCGCATGCAGCGCGAACTGGCCGAGGTCCGTCTGGGCGCCGAAAAGGACCGCGAATCGGCGGCGCGGGAGCTGGCGGCCTTGCAGGACCTGCGCAGGGAGATGGCGGACCAGTTCCGCCTGATGTCGGCCGAGACCCTGCGCATCCAGGGCCGGGACATGGAACGGCGGCAGGGCGAGCAGCTGGCCGCCCTGCTGACCCCGTTTCGCGATCAGGTCCAGCGGTTCCAGACCGAATTGCAGACCCGCAACAAGCAGACCGACGAGGAGCGCGCCCGCCTGCGCGAGCAGATCGAATACCTGCATCGCCGGTCCGAGGACATCTCGCGCGAGGCGGTGGCGCTGACCCGCGCGCTGAAGGGCGATTCGCGCCGGCAAGGCGCCTGGGGCGAGATGATCCTGGCCCGCATCCTCGAGGAATCGGGGCTGGAGGCCGGGCTGCATTACGATTTGCAGGCCAGCATGACCGACGAGGACGGCCGCCGCTGGCGCCCCGATTGCGTGGTCAGGATGCCGCAGCAGCGGGTGCTGGTGATCGATTCCAAGGTCTCGCTGCTGGCCTATGAGGAGGCGGTGAACGCCGATGACGAACCCGCCCGTCAGGCGGCGCTGGCGCGGCATGTGGCCTCGCTGCGCGCGCATGTGCGCGGGCTGTCGGGCAAGGGGTATGAGCGTCTGGACGACGGCACCGTGGATTACGTGCTGATGTTCATTCCCATCGAGGGCGCGTTCTCGGACGCGCTGCGCGCCGATCCGGCGCTGGCGCGCGAGGCGATCGAGGCGCGGGTGGGGCTGGCCACGCCTACCACCCTGATGCTGACCCTGCGCACCGTGGACCATATCTGGACGGTCGAGCGGCGCGAGCGCAACGCCGCCGAGATCGCCCGCCGCGCCGGCGCGCTTTACGACAAGGTGGCCGGTTTCGTCGATGCGATGGCCGAGGTCGGCAAGGCGCTGGGCCGGGCGACGGATGCGCATCAGGATGCGATGAACCGCCTGTCGCGCGGGCGCGGCAACGTCATCCGGCAGGTGGAGATGCTGCGCGAACTGGGTGCAAGGGCGCAAAAGCGCATCGGCATCGAAGCGGACGGGGACGATGGCGACGAGGACGACGCCCCCCGCGCCTTGACCGCCGGGGATTGAGCCGCGCCATGCGGTCGCGTCGTGACGCCTCCGTCGCACGGGGCGGCAGGCGGATCGGCATCGGCGCCGGCATCGCCCCATGCGCTGTCCGCCGGGATTGATCCCGCCCGGAGGGCTGCGCCACACGGCCCGCCTGCCGCGCGAAGGCCGGCGCGAGGCGGTTCCATCCCGATGCGGCCGCCCCGCGGATGCGGATAGGCATGGGCGTTGGCCGGACAAGGGCACCCTGCGCAGGGCCGTCGAGGCGGGTTGATCCCAAGGCCCCCAGCCCACCCCGTAGACCGTCTGCCGCGCGCTGATGCGCATGGCTGTCCAAGGCGCGACCGCGATGGGTGCGGCGAATGGACGCGAGGGCGATTGCGGCGACCGTGGCGAAGCCTTGTGCCGGTTTTTCGAACCGTTTCAACAAGATGCCGTGTTCCGCCCGGCTGTTGAACCGAGGGAGAGGGGACCATGCCGATCCGGCAGGTCGCGCCCGTCCCGCGCACAGGGGACAGCCCGCCGACCACCCGCTGGTCATCAATCCGGGGCACGTCCTGTCAGGCTCTGGCGGCAACGGGTCGGCCGGCCGCCATGCCCCGCCGCGCGGGTCGTATCGCGCCATCCGGCCCTCCCGCCTCCGGCGGCGTGACGCATGACAGCCCCGAACGGGCCTCCCCTATCGGGCTTCCCCGGACGGCGGCAACTCCCCGTCGATCAGCACCGTCAACTTGCCTTGCGAGCAGCACTCGACCCGCGCCGCGACGCCATAGACCTCGGCCAGCATGGCGGGGGTCAGCACCGCGGCGGGCGGCCCGTCGCTGTGCAGCCCGCCGCCATGCAGCACCACGATGCGGTCGGCCCATTGCGCGGCCAGCGCCAGGTCGTGCAGCACCGCCACCACCACGCGCCCCTCGCCCGCCAGCCGCCGCAGCTCGGCCAGCAGGCGCACCTGCCGGGCTAGGTCCAGCGCGCTGGTCGGCTCGTCCAGCAGCAGCAGGCGCGGGTTGCGGACGATGGCCTGCGCCAGGCTGACCATCTGCCGCTGCCCGCCCGAAAGCTGGTTCAGCGGCCGCAGCGCCAGATCGCCGATGCCCAGCCGCTCCAGCACCGCCATCGCCGCCGCATCGGCCTCGGCCGTGGGTATCGGGCCGCTGGCATGCAGCGCCGCGAGGATGCTTTGCAGCACGATTAGCGACGAGCCGGAGGGCAGGGTCTGCGGCATGAAGCCCACCAGCCGCGCCCGCCTGCCGCCATGCAGATGCGCCAGGTCCTGCCCGTCCAGCGCGATGGCGCCGTGATAGGCGCCCAGTTGCGCCACCGCGCGCAGCAGCGTGGACTTGCCGGCCGCGTTCGGCCCGGCCAGCACGGTCAGCTCGCCCGCCGGCAGGTCGGGCAGGGTCAGCCCGTCCAGAATCACCCGCCGCCCGTAGCGGATGGTCACGTCCCGCACCGACAGCCCGGTCATCGCCCCTGCCTTCCGCGCAGGATCAGCGCGAAAAAGATCGGCAGCCCGATCAGCGAGGTGACCAGCCCGACCGGCAGCAGCACCCCCGCCACCAGCGTCTTGGACAGGGTGGAGGCCAGCGACATCACCAAGGCCCCGGTCAGCAGGCTGGCGGGCAGGAAGAAGCGATGATCCTCGCCCACCAGCAGCCGCGCGATATGCGGCCCGGCCAGCCCGACGAAGCCGATCACGCCGACCATCGACACGGCGGTGGCCGACAGCAGGCTGACGCGCAGCAGGCTCCAGCGGCGCAGGGCGCGCACGTCGACGCCGAAGCTGCGGGCCTGGTCCTCGCCCATGCGCAGCGCCGTCAGCCGCCACGCGGCCCGGATCGAGAACGGCGCGCAGACCGCCAGCACCAGCGCCAGCGCCAGCGCGCCCGGCCAGTCGGCGGCGGCGAGGCTGCCCATCGTCCAGAACACCAGCTGTTGCAGCGCATCCGCCGAGGCGATGAATTGCAGCAGCGACAGGAAGGCCCCGGCGGCGAAGTTCAGCGCGATGCCGAACAGGATCAGCACCTCCGGGTCGCCGCCGCGCAGCCGGCCCAGCGTCTGGAGCAGCAGCAGCGCGCCCAGCGCGAACAGGAAGGCGTTGCCGGAAATCGCCCAGCGCGGCGGCAGGAAGGGCAGGGTCAGGCCAAGGATGATCGCCGTCGCCGCGCCCAGCGCCGCGGCGGCCGATACGCCCAGCGTGAACGGCTCGGCCAGCGGGTTGTCCAGCACGGTCTGCATCTCGGCCCCGGCCAGCGCCAGCGCGGCGCCGACCAGCAGCGCCACGACGGCCACCGGCAGGCGCACGGTCCAGACGATGACCTCGGTGGCGCGCGACACCTCGCCGCTGCCGGTCAGCGCGCGCAGCGTGTCGGCCAGCGGCAGGCCCGCCGGTCCCGTCACCAGGTCCAGCAGCACGCCGAGGCCCGCGATCACCGCCATCACCCCGACCAGAACCGCGCGGCGCCGGTTCTGGCGGTGATAGCGTTCCAGCAGCGTCGCGCTCATCGCCCGGCCCGCACCCACCAGGTGCCGGGGACCGAGACCGGCAGGAACCGCGCCTCGATCTGCGCCAGCGTGCCCTCCGGGTCCAGATCGGCGAACAGGTCGGGATGGAAGGTCTTGGCCAGATATTCGATCAGCGCGATATGAGCCGGGGTGTCGTTGAACAGATGCCAGATGCCGGCGGCGCGGCCTTCCTCGATGGCGGGCAGCGCGGACAGGCCCGGCGTGGCCAGCAGCGCCTCGAAACTGGCCCCGGCCGTCTGCGCATCGACGCCCGGACCCAGCACCAGCCCGCCGCGTCCGGCCAGATGGGTGCCGCCGGTGGCCAGGTAGAGGTCGGGATCGGCGCCGATCAGGTATTCCAGGCTGACATTGCCCAGCACGCCCGGCACCACGCCCTCGGCGACGTTCTGGCCGCCCGCCGTGGTCACGAAGCCGTGGAACACCCCCGAGCCGACGGTCGCGCAGCAGCCTTGCGCCGAGGCATGGGTATGGATGAACACGCGCGGGCGGATGATCGCCGGATCGGCAAGGCGTTCGGTGATGCGCGCCAGATGCGTGTCGTAGAAATCCGCGAAGGCATCCGCCCGCTCCGTCGCGCCGGTCAGCGCACCGAGGATCCTCAGGCTGGGGATGGAATTTTCCTGCGGATGGGCAAAGAAATCCACATAGATCACGGGGATGCCGGCGGCCTCGACCTGCTCGCGGGCGCGGTCCATGCCGGGATCGCCCTGATCCATCAGCGACAGCACCAGCAGGTCCGGCTCCAGCGCGATGACGCTTTCCACCGAGATGTCGCGATTGCCGGAGCCGACCGGCGCGATGGCGTCGATGGCGGGAAAGCGGGCGCGATAGGCCGCCAGCGTCGGCGCGTCCAGCGCCTTGTCCAGCCGCCAGCCCGCGACCAGCGCCACCGGATCGTCATGCAGCAGGGCCAGCACGGTCAGATGCCGCCCCTCGCCCAGCACGATGCGGTCGGCGGGTTCCGGCAGCGTCACCGTCCGGTCCAGCAGGTCGGTCACGGTGATCTCGGCCCGAAGTGGCGCGACCAGCGCGGCCAGCGCCAGGGCCAGCGTGGCGAGGGGGCGAAGCTGCGGCATCGGGCATCTCTCCTTCGGGCGGCCTTGCACGGGGCGGGGCGGCTGGTGTCGCCGCCCCGCCCCCTTCTGTCGTGCCCGGCCTTATTCGGCCGGCCGCAGGCGCCAAACATGATCGCCGCGGGCATCGTCCTCGCCGCGCGCCTTGTTCACGGCATAGATGTTGCCCTCGCCATCGGTGCGGGTCTGGTTGGGATAGCTGCCGCCGTCCAGGTTGGCCACGATCTGGCCCCCGGTATCCACCACCGTCAGCGTGTCCGAGCCGCGCACCGCCACATAGGCCAGCCGGCCGACCGGATCGAAGGTGACGCTCAGCGGGTTCGCGCCCACGGCGACATCATGCAGGACCTCGCCGGATTCTTCCTTGACGATCAGCAAGTTGTCGCTGCCCTGCCCGACGACGAAGATCAGCCCCTCCTGCGGGTCATAGGCCGAATCCGACCCGGCCAGCAGGCGGCCCACCGGCAGGACGCGGACTTCGCCGCTGTCCAGGTCGATCACCGCCACTTCCGGGGTGCTGATGCTGACGGAAAACAGCTTGCCCGATTCCTCGTCCAGGTCGGCGCTGCGGGCGCCGAAGGTGGCGCGGCGGATGGTCGAGGTGATCGCGATCGGCTCCAGCTGCTCCAGCGTCGCGGTGTCGAAGGCCTCGATCTGCGGCTCGAAGCTGGTGCTGAAATAGGCGCGGCCGCGGCCCTCGTCCACCACCACGTCGCGCGGATGCGGCACGGCGCCCGGCTCGAACTGCTTGACCAGCGACAGGTCGGCCTGGCTGTAGACGGCGGCGGTGTTCTGGCGGGTGTTGCTGACCCAGACATTGCCGTTCGTATCGTCCACATCGACGCCATAGACGGCGAAGACCCCGCCGTCGCTGCCATCGGGACGGGCCGGCGCCGCGCCGGGCGTGACCGAGGCCAGCGTTTCCAGCGTCTCCGGGTTCAGCTTCAGCAGCGCCGATTCGGAGACCGGCGGCCGGCCCACGGCGGCGGTGACGAACAGCGCATCCGCGGCCGGGCCATAGACGACCTGATAAAGCCCGCGCGTCACCGGCGCGCTTTCGGCGGTGAATTTCTCCTCGCCCGACAGCGGGATGCGGGGCGAGACCTTCAGGTCCACCACGGTCGCGGCGGCGGGATTCTCGGCGATGACGACGATCGGCTGCACGCCGGTCGCGGCTTCCTCGTCCACGGTCAGGCTGAAGCTGAGCTTGCCCTCGGCATCCACGGTCAGCGGGCCGTCGGCGTTCAGCACCGTGGTGCCGCGCATCAGCGTGATCTGCTGGCCGGGGGTCAGGTTCTCGCCGCTGACGGTGATGTCGGTGCCGGGATAGACGGCGGCGCCGCGTTCGGCCGCGCCGGCATTGACCGAGCCGGTGAAGGCGTCCGAGGTGGGGGTGAAGATGCTGTCGGCCAGCGCCGGACCGGCGGCGAGGGCAAGGGCCAGCGCCGAGGCGCCCAGCAGGCGGCGGGCGAGGTGGCGGGATGTCGTGATCATGCGGATCTCCTTGTCGATCAGGACGGTGCAGGCTTGGCCGGCGATCCGGTCTGGCTTGGTCCCGCGCAGCAGTATATTCCCGACCGGAGTTGTCAACCATAACCATGTCGTGGATTGTCGCAATCGCGGCCAGCGGAAAGGAAAACGGCGGATGCCACAGACAGGTCGCGTCGGCCCGGACCACGCGCAGAACCGGGCGGAGTTGCGCATATTCGAGACCGGGGCGCCCAGCCATCGGTTATCGCGGAAGGTGGTGGCCTGCGGGCCGGGGCATCGGCTGTTCCTGGCCGTGCCGAAGGGCGATGCCCCGGCGGGCGGCTGGCCGGTGCTGTATCTGCTGGACGGCAACGCCGCCTTCGATTTCCTGACGCCCGAGCATCTGGCGCTGGTGCCGGGGCTGGTGCTGGTCGGCGTGGGCTATGACACCGATCGGCAATTCGCGCGCGAGCGGCGGACGATGGATTTCACCGCGCCCGACGGGCCGGGCGACGGCATCCGTCCCGATCCGGTGCATCCGGGCCGCCTGGCCGGGGGCGCCGCGCAGTTTCTGGACCGGCTGACCGGCCCCTTGCGTGCGGCGGCCGAGGAGGGGCTGCCCGTCGACCCCGCCCGCCGCAGCCTGTGGGGGCACAGTTTCGGCGGGCTGTTCACGCTTTACGCGCTGCTGACCCGGCCGGAAGCCTTCGCGCGATTCGCCGCGATCAGCCCTTCGATCTGGTGGGACGAGGGCCTGATTCGCCGCATCGCCGCGCGGGCCGGGCGCATGCAGGCGCCGCCGCCCCTGCTGGTGGCGCTGGGCGACCGCGAGAAGCGTTCGGGCAGCGACGGGCCGCCCCCGGACGGGCCGGCGCCGGCGACGATGCAGTTCGTGGCCGACCTGCGCGACCGGCAGGGGCTGGCGCCGCAGGTGCATGTGCTGCCGGGGCTGATCCATATCCAGACCATCGCCGGCTCGCTGCCGCTGGTCCTGCCTTTCGCCGCGGCTTAACCGGATCTTTACCTCCGCCATGCCAGGAATCGCTGGCATGACAAGGAGGAACCGGATGGCATTCGTCAGATATGCGCTTGCCGGGCTGGGCGTGGTCCTGTGCCTGATCGGGGTGGAGCAGATGCAGGCGGGCATTCCCCGCTTTCACTATGCGCAGGGAATCGCGGGGATGCGCAGCGATCCGGGCGAGATCCTGCTGGGTATCGCCTGGCTGCTGGGCGCGCTGGCCAGCGGCGCCCTGGCCCTGACCTTCGCCCCCGCCGAGACGCCGCCCTAGGTTCCGTCCATGCGCCGGGCCAGGTCCGGCGCGATCAGGGCGGAGGCCTCGGGCGATGTCATGTGCGGATGCGTGAAGGGCACCTCCAGCATGTCGACGCCGCCGGCATGGGGCCGCCACATCTCGGGGCCGAGGGGGGTTCCGGCATGGTCCAGCGCGGCGCGGATATGGGTCAGCCGCCCCGCCATCGGACGATGGCGATGGGTGCGCACCAGCCGGTTGGTGTCGGTGACCAGACGCACGATGCCGTCCAGCACCGGCCCCGGCAGGGCGCCCAGCGTGGTCTCGGTCGCGCGCAGGAAATCCACGACCTTCTCGCGCGTGTCCAGGTCCAGATGGGCATCCGGGTCGTGCCCGGCGATGGCCAGCAGCGCGCGCAGGGCGGCCACCGGGTCGGGTTCCGGCTCGTCGCGCCAGGCATCGGCGGGATAGCTGTCCAGCAGCGCGACCAGCCCGGCCTCGCGCCCGATGGCGGCCAGTTCCACCGCCATCGCCTGGGCGATGATGCCGCCGACCGACCAGCCGGCCAGATGCACCGGCCCCTGCGGCACCCGTGCGACCACATGCCGCACATAGTCGCGGGCCAGCGCGTCCAGATTTTCGGGCAGCGGCCTGTCCGGGTCCAGCCCCGGATGCTGCACCCCCCAGACCCGCCGCGCCGGCGCGATCCGCCGCGCGAGGTGGCGATAGCCCCAGCAGATGCCGCCCGCCGGATGGATCAGGAACAAGGGCGGCGCGCCGGCCTCGCCCTCGGCCAGCAGGATCAGCGGGCCAAGCCCGTCGTCGCGCGCCTCGGCCTCGACGGCCTTGGCCAGCGCGGACAGGACGGGATGCTCGAAGATGGTGCCGAGGCCGGGGTCGCGGCCCGTTTCCTCCTCGATGCGCAGCGCGAGCCGCACCGCCGACAGCGAATCGCCGCCGAGGGCGAAGAAATCCGCCTCGACCGGCGCAGGGGCGGGCAGGTGCAGGATCTCAGTGAACAGGCGGGCCAGCATCCGCTCGGTCGCGCTTTCGGCCGCCCGGCCGCCGGCGCGGAATTCGGGCGCGGGCAGGGCCTTGCGGTCCAGCTTGCCGTTCGCTGTGACCGGCAGCGCATCCAGCGCGATCTCGGCCGTGGGCACCATATAGGCGGGCAGGGCCGCCGCCAGCCGCGTGGCCAGCGCGCCCGGCGCATAGCCCTCGGCGGGGACCAGATAGGCCACCAGCCGCTTTTCGCCGGCATGATCCTCGCGCGCCAGCACCACGGTTTCGCGGGCCAGCCCGGTGGCCATGATCGCGGCCTCGATCTCGCCCAGCTCGATGCGCAACCCCCGGATTTTCACCTGATGGTCCGAGCGGCCCAGATAGACCGCCGCCCCGTCCGCCCGCCGCCGCGCCAGGTCGCCGGTGGCGTAGAGGCGCGCGCCGCCCGGCCCGGCGATGAACCGTTCCTCCGTCAGGTCGTCGCGGCCCAGATAGCCGCGCGCAAGCTGCACCCCGCCCAGATAGAGGTTGCCGGCCAGCCCCGGCGGCACCGGGCGCATGCGGTCGTCCAGCACCTCCAGCACCGTGTTCCAGACCGGCCAGCCGATCGGCACCGGATTGGCGGTATCATCGGGCGCGGCGGGCCAGAAGCTGACATCCACGGCGGCCTCGGTCGGGCCGTAGAGGTTGTGGAGTTCCCCGCGCATGCGGGCATGGAAGCGCGCCCGGTGATCGGCGGTCAGTTCCTCGCCCGAGCAGAAGACGCGCCTGACCGCCAACCCCTCCGAGGACGGCGCGGCCAGGAAGGCCGACAGCATCGAGGGCACGAAATGCAGCGTCGTGATGGCGTGGCGGCGGATGGCGGCAGCGATGGCGGCGGGGTCGCGATGGGCGCCGGGCGCGGCCATGACCAGCTCGGCCCCCACGATTATCGGCAGGAAGAATTCCCAGACCGACACGTCGAAGGTGGCCGGGGTCTTTTGCAGGATGCGGTCCGAGGCGTCGATGCCGTAATGCGCGCCCATCCACAGCAGGCGGTTCACGATGGCGCGGTGCTCGATCATCACGCCCTTCGGCTCGCCCGTGGAGCCGGAGGTGAAGATGACATAGGCCAGATCGTCCGGCGCGGGCGGCGTGGCGGGGGCCGTGCCCGAGGTGGGCCAGTCGGGCGTGACCAGCAGCGGCGTGCCGGGCGCGAACAGCCCCGCCAGATCGGGCGAGGTCAGCACGGCGACCGGCTGCGCGCGCGACAGGATGCGGGCGAGGCGTTCCGGCGGGTGGTCGGGGTCCAGCGGCAGATAGGCCGCTCCGGCGCGCAGGATGGCCAGCAATGCGACGGGCAGGTCCAGCGAGCGGTCCAGCGCCACCGCGACGATGCCGCCCGGCCCGGTGCCCAGCGCCGCCAGCCGCCCGGCAAGGGCGGCGCTGCGGCGGTCCAGTTCCGCGAAACTCAGCGTCTCGTCGCCGAAGGTCAGGGCGGGGGCGTCGGGGCTGGCCTTGATGCGGGCCTCGATCAGCGCGGTCAGGGTGGTGTCGGGGACCGGATGCGTGGTGGCGTTCACGGCCTTGGCCGCCGCCACCTCCTGCGGGCTGGCGGTCGGCACCGTGGCCAGCGAGGGCGCGGACAGGGCCGCGCGCAGGAAGTCCGGCAGGCGGGCGGAGTGGCCGGCGATGTCCTCCGCGCTGTAAAGGTCGGGATTGGCGTCCACCTCGAACAGGATGCCGGATTGCGGATCGCCGCGGAAGGTCATCGTCAAGTCGTCCACCGCCCCGGCGCCGAGGATATGCAGTCCGACCGCCAGCCCCGGAAACACCGGCGGGCGGTCGAAGGGCTGGACATTGACCAGCGGCCCGTAAAGCCGCCGCGAGCCGCCGATCAACCCGAGGTCGCGGCGCAGGTATTCGCTGCGGTAGAAGCCGTGGCGGCGCGCCTCGCGCATGGCGGCGGCCTCGGCGGCCAGCCAGTCGGCAAGGGGCGCGTCCTCGTCGGGGCGGATGCGATGCGGCAGGACGTTCATCGCCATGCAGGGCAGGCGCGCGATCTTGCGCCCCATCCGCGCCATGAAGGGCAGGCCCAGAACGCAATCGCCGCCGGTCCAGCGCGCCAGATAGGCGCCCGTCAGCGCGGTCAGCACATCCGGCCAGCCCAGATTGCAGCGCGCCGCCAGATCCTCAAGTGATGTGGCAAGATCCGCGTCCAACCATCTGCTTTCGCGGGCAAAACGATGACCGCTGATGGCGCGGCCGGGATTGGGGCCGCTGACCTCCGGCAGGTCGGCCATCGCCGCCCTCCACCACGCCGCCGCCACCGTCCGCCGGTCCGAGGCGCGCCAGGCGGCGTCCTCGTCATAGGCGCGCGCATAGGGGGCGAAGGGCATCGGCGCGGGGCCGGCTCCGGTCAGCGTGCCGTAATGCTCGCCGATGCGGTTGGTCACCAGCACCATGCCATAGCCGTCGATGGCCAGATGGTGGATGCGTTCGTAAAGCAGGTGCCGGTCGGGCGACAGGATGAACAGCGCGAAGGCCGCCAGCGGATCATTGGCAAGGTCCAGCGGGCGGTCGCTGTCGGCGCGCATCAGGGCCAGCGCCTCGGCCTCGGCATCCGGGTGCCCGGTCAGGTCCACGACGCGCGGCGTGATCGCGCCGGGGACCAGCCATTGCTCCGGTCCCTCGGCCCCCATGCGGAAGCGCAGGTGCAGGGCCTCGGATTCCGCGATGGTGCGGGCCAGCGCCTCGACCAGCGCCGCCCGGTCCAGCGGTCCGCGCAGGTCCAGATACTGCCCGGTGTTCAGGATCGGGTTGGCCGGGTCCAGCGCCTGCGCATACCACAGCCCTTCCTGCGCCTCGGTCAGCGGACGGACATCCTCGGCGCGAGAGGCGGGGGCGGCGATCATCTCAGGCGGCTTGCGCGGGCTGGACGACCTCGCGCCACCACTCGCCCAGCGTCGCATATTCCGCGAACAGCCCGAAATCGGCCTTCAGCCCGACCTGCTCCCAGGTCAGGACCAACCGCATCAGGCGCAGCGAATCCAGGCCCAGATCGGGCAGGTGATCCTCGTCGCCGATCTCGGCCGGGTCGAGGTCGACCAGCTCCGCTATATCCGCGCGCATCCGTTCGAGGGTGAGGGTCATGGCGTCTTTCCTTCGTCCAGAAAGCGGGCGCGCAACTGGGCGCGCAGGGTGTTGCGGCTGATCTTGCCGACGGCGGTGGTCTGGAATGCGTCCACGAAGACCACCTGGTCGGGCACCTTGAACTCCGCCAGCCCGCGCGTGCGCATGAAGGCCTTGACCTCGGGCGCGCGCAGGGCCGCGCCGGGCTGGAGGATGACGAAGGCGCAGCTTCGCTCGCCCAGGAAGGCGTCGGGGATCGAGACCACGGCGGCGTCGAAGATGCCGGGATGGGCCAGCAGATGGTCCTCGATCTCCTCGGCCGAAATCTTCTCGCCGGCGCGGTTGATATGGTCGCCGGCGCGGCCCTGCACGACCAGATAGCCGCCCGGCAGGCGCTTGACGATATCGCCGGTGCGATAGAAGCCGTCCTCGGTAAAGCTGCGGGCATTGGCGCCGGGATCGTCGTGATAGGCGCGGATGGTGTAGGGGCCGCGGGTCAGCAGGTGGCCGGGCTGGCCGTCCGGCACCGGATTGCCGTCGTCGTCCAGCACCAGAACCTCGTCATCGGGGCTGATCGGGCGGCCCTGCGTGCCGATCACGATCTCCTCGGGGTCGTCGAGGCGGGTATAGTTCACCAGCCCTTCGGCCATGCCGAACACCTGCTGCAACTGGCAATCCAGCGCGCCGCGCACCCGCGCCGCCGCCTCGGGGATGAATTTCGCGCCGCCGACCTGAAGGACCTGAAGGCTGGAAATGTCGTGCGGCGTCCTTGCCGCCGCCTGCATCCACAGCAGCGCCACGGGCGGAACCACGCCGGTGATCGTCACGCCCTCCTGCGCGATCAGCCGGAATGCGGTGTCGGCGCTGGGGTTCGGGCACATCACCACCCGCGACCCGGCATAGAGCGCGCCCATGACGCCCGGCGAACTCATCGGGAAGTTGTGGGCGACGGGCAGGGCGGCCATATAGACGCTTTCCGCCCCCAGCCCGCAGATCTCCGCGCTGGCGCGGAAGCTGTAGATGTAATCGTCATGCGTGCGCGGGATCAGCTTGGACAGCCCCGTCGAGCCGCCTGAAATCTGTAGAAACGCCACCGAGGCCGGATCGACCTGCGGCAGCGGCCGCGCGCCGTCCGGCAGCGCGTCGAAACCCAGATGCGGGCCGGGATCGCCGATCACCACGACATGCGCGAGCGCCGGCGCGCCCGCCTGAACCTCCGCCGCCAGCGGGCGATAGTCGAAGCCCTCGTGCCGGTCCACGATCACCAGTGCCTTCGCGCCGGAGCGCGCGGCGAAATGCGCCAGTTCGGTCTGGCGATGGGCGGGCAGGGCATAGACCGGGACCAGCCCGGCCAGGAACAGCCCGAACACCGCCGGAAAGAATTCGGCCACGTTGGGGATCTGGACGATCACCCGTTCGCCCTGTTGCAGGCCGAGGCCCAGCCAGCCCTGTGCCGCGCGCTCGGCCCGCGCCAGCAGTTCGGCATAGGTCCAGCGGTGGCTTGCATCGACCACGGCCAGCCGGTCGGGATGTTCGGCCGCGCGGGCGCGCAGCATGTCCCCGAAGGTCTCGCCCCGCCAATAGCCCTTGCGGCGGTAAAGGGCGGCGAGGTCGTCGGGCCAGACCTGGCGCGGATCGGGAGGGGTCGGATCGGACACGGGTTTCACCTGCGCGGGGAGCTTTGCCCGGTCCTAGTATGGCCAAGCGAAATCGTCAACTTTTCGTGGACCCGATTGCCCGGCCGGGACCGGACGGCTAGGGCTGGGATCAAGGTCCCGATGCGAGACGAGGAGAGACGATGCCTTCCGCCCCTTCCCAACCGCTTGCCCAGCCGCTGGCGTTGCGCGACACGCCCGCGCGTTATGGCCGCGTCACCCGGCTGCTGCACTGGACCATCGCGGCGCTGATCCTGTGGCAATTCGTCGGCATGGGGCTGCGGCTGGCGCTGGGGCGGGGGCCGGTGGCGGGGTTCTTCGTCGGGCTGCACCAGCCGGTGGGCACGGCGCTGTTCGTGCTGATCGTGCTGCGCGTGACCTGGGCGCTGCTGAACCGGCGCAACCGGCCCGACCACGGCCACGGGCTGCTGGGGCTGGCGGCGCGGCTGGGGCATCTGGCGCTCTATCTGCTGATGCTGGTCGTGCCCTCGCTGGCGCTGCTGCGCGCCTGGGGGTCCGAGCGCGCCTTCGCCCCCTACGGGTTCCAGATCTTCCCGGCGCGCGAGGCGCCGATCGAATGGACCCAGAAGCTGGCCGGCGCGCTGCATGGCGAACTGGCCTGGCTGATGGGGCTGCTGATCCTCGGCCATGTGGTCATGGTCGGCGTGCACGAAGCGATGTGGCGCGACGGCACGCTGGCGCGCATGGCGGGCAAGCGCGCGCGGGCCTGAGGCTCAGGCCCGCAGGGTCGCACCGCCATCCACGTAGAGGTCGGTCATGGTGACATGGCCGGCCTGTTCGGAAAGCAGATACATGGCGGCGGCGGCGATGTCCTCGGGCGTGGCCAGCTTGCCCAGCGGGATGCCGGTGCGGAAGCTGGCGCCATCGCCGGCGATGACCCGCGCCGCGCCCTGCTCATCCGCCCACATCCCCGTCTGCATCGGCGTCAGGGTCGAGCCGGGCGCGACGATGTTGCAGCGGATGCCGTGCCCGGCCAGTTCCAGCCCCAGGCAGCGGGTCAGCATCGCCGCCGCCGCCTTGGATGCGGCATAGATGCCCATGTTCATGCGCGGCACCCCGGCGGCGTTCGAGCCGACGACGACGATCGAACCGCCCTTGCCATGCGCGCGCATCGCCCGGCCCATCGCCGTGCCGGCATTGAACACCCCGCGCGCATTGGTATCCATGACCCGCGCCCATTCATCCGCCGGCGCGTCCAGCAGCGGCAGGGTGGACAGCACGCCCGCCGCATGGACGCCCAGCCGCAGGGGGCCGAAGCGCGCCTCGGCCTCGGCGATCAGCGCGTCGGGTGACTGGCTGGCCACATCCAGCGGGCGCCACAGCAATTCCGCGGAATCGCGGCAATCGGCGGCGGCCAGCGCCTCGGGCAGGTCGGTGGCGACGACAGTTGCCCCGGCCTCCAGCAGCGCCGCGACCATCGCCTGTCCGATGCCACCGACCGCGCCGGTCACAAGCGCAAAATTTTCCTGAAATCCCGTCAATTTCATTGTCATGTCCCGGACTGTTCGATGATTTCGAGGAGTGCTGCCGTGGTCGTCACCACGCCGCAGACGCTGCCCACCCAGCCCATCGCCATGTCGTGCCGGGCGCGGTCGAAATCCGCCTGCGCATCCGTGACGGCAAAGGGCTGGATGTCGCGCTGGAAGGCCTCGGCGGCGGTGGCGAGGCAGCCGATATGCGCATAGATGCCGGTCACGATCAACTGGTCGCGCCCGCGCGCCCGCATCAGGTGGTCGAGGTTGGACCGCTGGAAGGCGCTGTAACGGTGCTTGACCAGCAGGTGGTCGCCCGGCTGCGGGGCCAGCGGCGGCAGGATGCCCTCATGCTCGGGGATGGCCTCCATGCCCGGCCCCCAGAAATCGGCCTGAAGCCCCCGGTCGGGGCGGAACTGGTCGCCGCGCTGCGCGGTGTAGAAGACCGGGATGCCCGCCGCCCGCGCCGCCGCCGCCAGCCGGGCGATATGGGCGATGACGGGCGCCAGCGGCGCCTGCCCCTCCGGGAAGGGGCGGCAGAAATAGCGTTGCATGTCATGGACCAGCAGCGCCGCGCGGGCCGGGTCCGGGCGCCAGTCGACGCGCGGCGCGGCGGGCGGGGCCTCGGGCAGCGCATAGGCGGGGATGCGGGGCAGGGCCATCGGGGTCTCCTCTCAATTCGCTTGCGTGACGCCGGCCATGCCGGCCTCGCGCGGCAGGCCCAGCGCGGTCAGCAGGGCGCCGAACTTGGCGCCGGTCTCGGCCGCCTCGGCCATCGGGTCCGAGCCGCGCACCACCCCGGCCCCGGCATGCAGCCGCGCGCGGCTGCCGTCGATCTCGGCCGAGCGGATGGCCACGAACCACGCGCCGTTGCCGCCCGCATCGCTCCAGCCCACGGCGCCGGCATAGAAGCCCCGGCTGCGCGCCTCCAGCTCGGCGATCAGCGCGGCGGCGCGGTCGGGGGGGGTGCCGCAGACGGCGGGCGTCGGATGCAGCCGCGCGGCCAGCAGCACCGAGGGGATCGAGGCATCGCGCAGCCGCCCCACGATGCGGGTGCCCAGGTGCCACATGCTGCCGGTATGGGTGACGGCGGTGCCCTCCGGTCGCTCCAGCTCCGTGCAGAAGGGCGCCAGCGTGTCGAGGATGTATTCCACCACGAAGGCATGTTCGCGCCGGTCCTTGTCCGACCGCGCCAGCGCCTCGGCGGCGGCGCGGTCGGCCTGCGCATCGGCGCTGCGCGGGGCCGAGCCGGCCAGCGGATGCGAGGCGATGCGCCCGCCCGACTTGCGCAGCAGCAGTTCCGGTGTGGCGCCGACCAGCGCGTGCCCCGGCCCGCCGGGCAGGCGGGTGCGGAAGGTGGTCACGCTGGGGTCGCGCGCCAGCCGCGCCATGACCCCGGCGACGGGGATCGGCGCCTCGGCCTCGACGGCCAGCGTGCGCGACAGCACGATCTTGGCCAGCGCGCCGGGGCGGCCGGCCTCGGCCTGCATGATGGACAGAGCGCGGGCGACGGCATCGGCGAAGGCGCCGGCCTCCGGCTCGGGGCGCAGGTCGCGGATGGGGGGCAGCGGGGGCGGCGGCACCCGCGCCGGCGCGCCCGGATCGCGGGCCTCGGCCAGCCACAGGCAATCGTCCTCGCGCGGGTCGAAGGGCAGCGCGCCGCCGATCACGATGCCGTCATCGCCGGGCAGGGCGGCCAGCCGCGCCTCCAGCGTCGCCACCGGGCCGGGCGGCAGCATCCGCGCCGGGCCGTGGCCGCTGATTCGGGCGCGCGGACCCTCAAAGCGGAACAGGCACGCATCCGCAGCGGCCCGGCTGCTGTCATCATCATGCGGACGCGGTTCCATCCGTCTTCCTTCCGACGAGACCGGCAGGCCGGCGGTCCTGCGCCGCCGGCAAAGCCGATCAAAACCCTCAGTTATGCGGAAGGGCGCCGGGGCGCAAGCCGCCGCCGGAACGGAAACCCCGCCGGAGAGCGATCTCCGGCGGGGTCGTGTCGTGTCGCGAAGCGGCGGGGCCTAGAACGAGGCGGTCAGGCCGATCCACAGCCGGCGGCCGTCCATCACGGTGGCGAACTCGCTCTGGCGGACTTCCTCGTTGAACACGTTGTAGACGGCGCCGCTGAGGGTGGCGCGGTCGTTGATCCGGTAGTTCGCGCCCAGATCGACGGTCGTATAGGCGGCGTATTTGTAGCCGGTGACGCCGTTGATCACGACCGGGGTGCCGTTGGTGCCGATCCGCAGGCCCGAATTGATCTCGGACCCGTGATAGTTCGCGCTCAGCCAGCTCTCCAGCCCCTCCACCGGCGTCTGCCAGTCGAGGCGCAGGCTGGCCATGTGCTCGGGCGTGCGGGCCAGCGGGAAGCCGATGAAATCGCCCGATTTCTGGCGCGAGCGGGTATAGGTATAGCTGGCCCGCGCCGACAGGGTGTCGGTGATCGCCCAGTCGCCGGTCAGTTCGACGCCGCTGATCTCGGCCTTGTCCACGTTGAAGTTGCGGAAGATGTCATAGTAATGCAGGCTGCCATCCGCCGCCGTGTATTGCGGGCCGTCGGTCCATTTCTCGGTGGTGCGGATCTGTTGCAGCTTGTCCTTGAAGCGGGTGTGGAAGGCCGTGGCGCCGACGGTGAAGCCGGTGCCTTCATAGATCGCGCCCAGCTCGAAATTGGTGGTCTGCTCGGGCTTGAGGTCGGCATTGCCGAGGATCACGCCGCAGGAGGGCGGATCGTTGCGCGAGCAGTTGGCGCCGCCGGTCGTATAGGCATAGCCCGGCGTGATGGTGCGGATGTCGGGCGCCCGATAGCCGGTCGAGATGCCGCCCTTGATGGTCAGGTTGGGCGTGGCGTCCCAGACGCCATAGATGCGGGGCGTGACATGGCCGCCGTAAAGCTCGTGATGGCTGAAGCGCAGGCCCAGCGTCAGCTTGAAGTCCTCGCGCATCTGCCATTCGTCTTCGGCATACAGCGCCCATTCGTCCAGCGAGAACTTTTCGTCATAACGCTGGTCCGCCGGCAGATGCGCCTGCGCGCCGGGGTTCTGGTCCTTGATCGTGGTGCGGATGAACTGGCCGCCGAAGGTCAGGTTGTGGGTGCCGTTCCATTCGAGGGCATGCGTGCCCTTGGCATCCAGGACCGAGTTGCGCACCTGCGGCGAGCGGATGTTCTCGTCCCAGGCGGCGGCCAGGTCGCCGCGGCTGAAGGTGGTGCGCTCGCCGATTTCCTGGGCAAAGCTCCATTCGGTATCGACGCCGCCCAGCCGGCCCTTGTGGGTGATCGACCAGTGGTCGCGGTCGTTGTCGTTATAGGACAGCGCGCCATAGGCCTCGCTGGAGATGCGGGTGCGGCCGGCCTCGAACAGCAATTCGTTGTCGGGGTCGATCACCCAGGTCACGCGCGCGCCCAGGTCGTAATCGTCGGAGGCCGAGGCGCCGCCGGTGAGGGACGAGGCGTCCTGATCGAACTTGCGGCCCCAGACCTGAAGGCCCAGCTTGTCCTGGATCATCGGGCCGGCGGCATAGAAGGACAGTTGCCGGCTGTTCTCGAACCCGTCCTCGCCCTGCAACGTGGTTTCGGCCGTGACCGAGCCGGTCCATTCGGAGGAGACCGGCTTGGTGATGATGTTGATCACCCCGCCCATCGCGTCCGAGCCGTAAAGCGACGACATCGGGCCGCGCACCACCTCGATGCGGTCGATGGCGGCGATCGGGGGGATGAAGCTCTGCTCGATGCCGGCATTGCCGTTGGTGCGCGAATCGCGCGTGGACTGGCGTTTGCCGTCCACCAGAATCAGCGTGTATTGCCCCGGCAGGCCGCGGATATAGATGTCCTGCTCGTTGGTGGAGCCGGTGACGGCCACGCCCTGAAGCTCGCGCAGCGCGTCGGTCAGGTTGGTGAAGCTGCCTTTTTCCAGTTCCTCGGCGGTGACGATGGTCACGCTGGCCGGGGCGTCGCGCACGGTCTGCTCGAAGCCGCCGGCGGTGATGGTGATGGCGTCCAGCAGGATGGACCGGCCTGCGGCGTCCTGCGACAGGGCCATCGTCGGCGCGGTCAGGGCGGTGAGGGTCAGAAGGGCGGCGCGCAGCGGGCGCCCCCCGCGGCGTGACATGCTGTCATGTGTCATCGGAATACCTGCTTGGCAGAAGGGGCAAGGCCATTCCTGAGAAAACGCGCGAGGGAAAGCGTGTCGTGCCTGGGTCGTGCCGGGGGCGTATATAGTTTACAAGAATAGTGTGAGAAAGGATTCGATACGGCGCGGCGCCCTGCGTGGCAATCACGCAACACCCCGGAGCGGGACGGGCGGGCGGGATGCCGCCCTGCCGATTCGGCGCCGGTTGCCGGCGGGGGGCCTGTCCGGGCCGGAAGCGGGCCTGCCTGGGCGATGGGGCCTGTCCTGCCCGGCGGGTCGGATGCCGGCATGACAACGGCCGCGCCACCGGGATGCAGGACATGACGGGCGAGGCGGCGCCTCGTCCGCTTCCCTGCAAGGCCGGTATCAGGCCGTCACGCGCTTACGGCTTCCATGAACCTGTCTCGGATGCTCACCGGGTCGCGGGTGATGACCGGCACGGGGATGTTG
>CAKTBJ010000029.1 GCA_934533075.1 uncultured Paracoccus sp. | reverse complement strand
CCAAGCCCCGCAGGGGCGCAGGGGGGACGGTCTCACCCTGCAAGGTGCGCAGTTGGGGAGGGGATGCGAGAGCGGATCGCGTCTTTCCCGAATGCGACGCCCGTTCCTGCGTCCCGCCGCCCTCGCCGCCATGCCATCGAGGGCCATCCATCAACCGGAGGCCCGAATGATCCGCTTCATCGCCCTGACGACCGAAACCGCCCGCGCCCTGCGCCTCGGCCCCGACGCCTATGGCAATCCGCCCGAGCACCGCATCGCGGCAACCGGCGAGACCATCCCCTGCCGGTATTCCCTGACGCTCGTGCCGCCCGGTGCCGGCTATGTCGTCGTCGCCCATCGCCCCTTCGACGGTCTCAACCCCTATACCGAGACCGGGCCGGTCTTCGTCCGCACCGACGATACCCCGCGCGGCGGCGGCACCGCACTGCCCGCCGTCTTCACCGCGCCGCAATACATCACCCGCGCCTACGGCGCCGACGAGCGCATCCGCTACGGCACCGGCGCCGTCACCCCGACGCCGCAGATCGCCGCCCGCTGCGAGGAACTGCTGGCCGACCCGGAAACCGCCTTCGTGCATGTCCGCTCGGCCACGAACAACTGCTTCTTCTGCCGGGTCGAGCGCGGCTAGACGGCTGCCGGCCGCGATGCAGGCCGGCCTTGCCGTGGTCGTCCGGCGGGGGGGCGGGGCGGGCTGCGCGCAATCGCCCGCCCGGCGGCCTGACCGCCGGGGGAGGGGGCGCCCGCGCCCCCTCTGGACCTCGCCGCCCCCAGGCCCTATTGCGGCACCATGCAGCCCGAGGCCCTCACCCCCGAGACCATCGCCGCCCTGTTCACCGGGGCCGACGGGCGTTTCCTCTGCGCGCGCTGGGGGCGCCCGGTGGCGCCGGTGATCTTCGGCCTGGCCGATGAAAGCCTTGCCATCTTTCGCGGGGCGCTGACGGCGGCGCTGCGCCATGCCGGGCATCCGCTGGCCGAGACCGATCCCGACAGCGGCGCGAACTGGCTGTGCTTTGCCGTCCGCGACTGGGCCGAACTGGCGGGGCTGCCCGATCTGGACCGCATGACCGGGCTGCCCGACCTGCCGGCGCGGCTGATGGGGCAGGGGGCCGACAGCTATCGCCTGTTCCGCTTCGACGAGGCCGGCGCCATCCGCGCCTGCTTCACCTTCCTCAGTCTCGGCGGGGTGCGCGCGCAGGCCCATCCCGGCCCGCTGGCCGAGGCCACGGCGATGAATTCCCTGCTGACCTGGGCGCGCGAGATCGTGCCCAGCCCGGCGCTGGCGGCGCTGATCCGCGCCGCCTACGACCCGGTGCTGTCCGCGGCGGCGCGCGATGCCAGCCACGGGCTGAGGCTGGCGGCACGGCTGATCCCCGCATAGGCCCCCCTTGCGGCAAGGCGCCCGCGACCTTAGGCTTGGCGCATCTCGACACGGGGTTGCGGGCCATGAAGATCGGCATTCTGAAATGCGGCCAGTCGCCGGAGGTGCTGCGCGGCAGCCTGGGCGATTACGACGACATGTTCGCCCGCCTGCTGGCCGGACGGGGCTTTGATTTCACCTCGTATCACGTCGAGGCGATGGAGTTTCCGGCCAGCATCCATGACGCCGATGGCTGGCTGCTGACTGGCTCGCGGCACGGCGTTTACGAGGATCACGCCTTCATCCCGCCGCTGGAGGCGTTCATCCGCCGCGCCTATGCCGAGGGTGTGCCGCTGGTCGGCATCTGCTTCGGCCACCAGATCGTGGCGCAGGCCCTGGGCGGCAAGGTGGCGAAGTTTCCCGGCGGCTGGGCGGTCGGCGCGCAGGATTACCGGATCGACGGGGCGACCATGACCCTGAACGCCTGGCATCAGGACCAGGTGGTGGAACTGCCCCCCGATGCCCGCGTGGCCGGGGGCAATGCGTTCTGCGAGAACGCCGTGCTGGTCTATGGCGACCGCGCGCTGACCGTGCAGCCGCATCCCGAATTCTCCGACGTGGTGATCGACGGGCTGATCGCGCATCGCGGCGGGACCGTGCCCGAGCCGCTGCTGGACCAGGCCCGCGCCCGGCGCGGCGCCGCCGACAGCCAGCCCGTCGCCGACCGGATCGAGGCCTTCCTCAAGGCGCCGCGCGCGCGACTGGACAAGGCATCCTGACCCCCGCGCCGGCGGGCCGGCCGGCAGAAAGACAACAAGGGAACATCCCATGCCGCCCTGGCTGCAAAGCGCGCCCCAAGCCGCCCGCGACTATGTCGAGGGCCGCCGCCTCGACGAGGTGGAATGCATCGTCCCCGACATCGCGGGCGTGGCGCGCGGCAAGGCGATGCCGGCCTCGAAATTCGCCAAGCAGGAAAGCTTCTTCCTGCCCAACAGCATCTTCCTGCAAACCATCACCGGCGAATGGGCCGACAACCCCGTGGGCGCCTTTACCGAGCCGGACATGGTGCTGAAGCCGGATTTCTCGACCACCACGGCGGCGCCCTGGACGGCGGACTGGACGCTTCAGGTCATCCACGACTGTTACGACCAGCAGGGCAACCCGGTCGCCGCCTCGCCCCGCAACGTGCTGCGGCGCATCGTGTCGCTTTACGAGGCCGAGGGCTGGCGCCCCATCGTCGCCCCGGAGATGGAGTTCTTCCTGGTCGCCCGCAACATCGACCCCAACCAGCCGGTGCAGCCGCCGATGGGGCGCTCGGGCCGCAGGGCGGCGGCGAAACAGGCCTATTCGCTGTCGGCGGTGGACGAATACGGCAAGGTGATCGACGACATCTATGATTTCGCCGAGGCACAGGGATTCGAGATCGACGGCATCCTTCAGGAGGGCGGCGCCGGTCAGGTGGAAATCAACCTCGCCCACGGCGATCCGGTGCGGCTGGCCGACGAGATCTTCTATTTCAAGCGCCTGATCCGCGAGGCCGCGCTTCGCCACGACTGTTACGCCACCTTCATGGCCAAGCCCATCGAGGGCGAGCCGGGCAGCGCCATGCATATCCACCATTCGGTGGTGGACGCGAAGACGGGGCGCAACATCTTTTCCGACGAGAAGGGGATGGAGACGTCCGAGTTCCTGCATTTCATCGCCGGGATGCAGACCCACCTGCCGGCGGCGGTGGCGCTGCTGGCGCCCTATGTCAACAGCTATCGCCGCTATGTCCCTGATTTCGCGGCGCCGATCAATCTGGAATGGGGCCGCGACAATCGCACCACCGGGCTGCGGGTGCCGATCTCCGGTCCCGAGGCGCGGCGGGTCGAGAACCGCCTCGCCGGGATGGATTGCAACCCCTATCTGGGCCTGGCGGCCAGCCTCGCCACCGGCTATCTGGGCCTGAAGCAGAAATTGCAGCCGCGCCCGGAATGCCTGGGCGATGCCTATATCGGCGACGACGAATTGCCCAAGACGCTGGCGGTGGCGCTGGACACCATGTCGGACAGCCAGCCCATGCGCGAGGTGCTGGGGTCCGAGTTCATGGATGTCTACGAATCCGTCAAGCGCAACGAATACGCGGAATTCCAGCAGGTCATCAGCCCGTGGGAGCGCGAGCATCTGCTGCTGAACGTATGAACCTGCTGTTCGCCAACGACCGGCGCGGGGCGTATCCGGCCAGCTATTACGCCGCGACCCGCGACCCGGCGCCGCAGCGGCCCGCCCTGCGCGGCGCGGTGCGGGCCGATGTGGCGGTGGTGGGGGGCGGCTATACCGGCCTGTCGGCGGCGCTGCATCTGGCCGAGGCCGGGCGCCGCGTGGTGCTGCTGGAGGCGCATCGGGCCGGTTTCGGCGCCTCGGGCCGCAATGGCGGGCAGCTGGGTTCCGGGCAGCGGCTGGACGTGGCGGCGATGGCGGCCGCCTTTGGCCGCGCGCCGGCGCGGCGGCTGTGGGACATGGGCGAGGAGGCCAAGGCGCTGACCCGGCGGCTGGCCGCGCAAGCCGGCGTGCCGGTGCATGACGGCATCGCCCATGCGGCGCGGACGGCGGCCGAGGTCCGCGAGGCGCATGAGAACGCCGAGACGCTGGCCCGCGACTACGGCTATGCGCAGGTCGAGCCGCTGGACCGCGACGGGCTGCGGGCGCTGGTGCCCTCGGGCCGGTTCGTCGGCGGCGACATCGACCACGGCGCCGGGCATCTGCACCCGCTGAACCTCGCGCTGGGGCTGGCGCGGCTGGCCGAGGCGGCGGGGGCGGTGATCCACGAGGAAACGCTGGTCACGCGCATCGACCACGGCACCGCCAGCGGGACGAGCGTGGTTCATGCCGAGACCGGCAGCGTCACCTGCGACCAGGTGATCCTGGCCGCCAATGGCTATCTGGGCGGGCTGGACCGGCGCATGGCGGCGCGGGTCATGCCGATCAACAACTACATCATCGCCACCGAGCCTTTGGGCGCGCGGGCGGCCGAGGTGCTGACCCGCGACATCGCCGTCTACGACACGCAATTCGTGGTGAACTACTGGCGGCTGTCGGATGATGGGCGGCTGCTGTTCGGCGGCGGCGAGACGCTGGGCTATCGCTTTCCCCGCGACATCGCTTCGGTGGTGCGCCGGCCGATGCTGCGGATCTATCCGGGCCTGCGCGACGTGGCGATCACCCATGCCTGGGGCGGCACGCTGGCGATCACCCGCAACCGCATGCCCTGCTTTCTGCGTCCGGCGCCGAACTGCCTCGCCGCCGGCGGGTATTCGGGGCATGGCGTGGCGATGGCGACGCTGGCCGGGCGGCTGATGGCGCAGGCGGTCATGGGCCAGGCCGAGGGCTTCGACACGATGGCCGCGCTGCCGATGCCGGCCTTTCCCGGCGGGCCGGCGCTGCGCTGGCCGCTGCTGGTGGCGGGGATGGGCTGGTTCGCGCTGCGCGATCGGCTGGGGGTCTAGGGCCGGGGCGAACCCATCGGTGCCGTGCCGGCTGCACCGTCAGGTGCAGCGCGTCGGGGTGGCCTCGATGGCCACCCCGACGCGGCGCTGCCGCCCGGCCGTGGGCCGGGCAAGCCCCGGACAGCGTGGGAAAGTCCGTCAGCCGACGGGTCCGCACCCTGCACGGCGCAGCGGCGCGGGTTCCGGCAAGGCCGCCCCGGCGCATGCCGCCGGGATCGCAAACGCTAGAGATAGCGCGGGAATTCCACCTTGGGGCAGCGATCCTGCACCACGGTGACGCCCTTCGCGCGGGCCTTCTCGGCCGCCGCGTCGTCGGTCACGCCGATCTGCATCCAGATGGTCTTCAGGTCGGGCAGCGTGGCCAGCGCCTCGTCCACAACCGAGCCGACGGCATCGGGGCGGCGGAAGATGTCCACCATGTCCACATGCGTATCTGCCGGGATGGCGGCGAGGTCGGCATAGACGGTTTCGCCCAGCAATTCCCTGCCGGCCTGTCCGGGATTGATCGGGATGATCCGAAAGCCCTGGCTTTGCAGATAGCGAGCCACGCCCCAGGACGGGCGGTTCTCCTTGGGGGACATGCCCACGATGGCGATGGTCTTCGTGCCCCGCACGATACGCTCGATCGTTTCAGCCTCACCCATCATTCATCCTCTGCGTAACGGCCGCATCCGGCGCGGCGCTCAACCTTTGCATGAAAAAAGCGCCCGGTCCACGGGGGAGCCGGGCGCGAGTCACGGAACGAGGGACAGTGATCCGAACATGACCGTTCCGGGGTCATGTTCCGAATCACAAATGCGCATGAGGGGGCGAAAGTTCCATGTTTCTCACAACAAGGTGATCGCGGCGGTTATTTCGCGACCTGCGGCGCGGGTGCAACAGGCGCGCGCGCGGTCGCGGGCGCCGTGGGGGGCCTGCCGCGTGGCCGGGCAGGGGCAGGGCGCGGCGTGGGCTGCCCGACTTATCCACCCCCTCCGACTCCTGGGGGTCTCCGGGCGTGGATAAGTCTGCGTGGTCGAGAAGGGGGCGATGCGGGAAGGCCGCGTGCGGGCCGGCACCCCGCGCGGAGGCAGGGTTCGCGCCGGCGGTCCGCGTGGGCAAGCCCATGTGGTCGCGGCGAGCCGGTGGCGTGGAAACCCGCCCCCTCTAGCGCAGGGCGGCCACGGCGGCGTCCACCTCGGCCTCGGTGGTGGCCCAGCCGCAGACCAGCCGCACATGGCGCGGATCGACGCCGGGGGCTTGCGTGAAGGGCCAGTCGGCGCAGGCCAGACCGGCCTCGCGCGCGCGGTGGATGCGGGCCTTGGGCACGGCGGCGAAGACCTGGTTGGCCTCGACCGGGTGGTCCAGCGTGATGCCCGTCTCGGTCAGCGCCCTGCCCAGCCGTGCCGCCATCGCATTGGCATGGCCGGCCAGTTCCAGCCACAGCCCGTCCTCCAGCAGCGCCAGCCATTGCGCGGCCAGGAAGCGGTGCTTGGACCACAGTTGCCCGCCCCGCATCCGCCGCATGCCCAGATCGTCGGCGCGGGCGGGGTCGAAGACCACCACCGCCTCGACCGCCATGCCGCCGGTCTTGGTGCCGCCGAAGGACAGGATGTCCACCCCGGCGCGGTGGGTCAGCTCGGCCGGGTTGCACCGCAGCGCCGCCAGCGCATTGGCCAGCCGCGCCCCGTCCATATGCACCGCCATGCCGGCGCCATGCGCGATCGCGGCCAGCCGGGCCACGGCCTCGGGGGTGTAGATGGTGCCGGCCTCGGTCGAGTTGGTCAGCGTCAGCGCCGAACGCACGCCCGCATGCACGTCGATGCGCCCATAGGCCTCCAGCGCCGCCGTCAGGGCGCCGGGGGCGATGCGGCCGTGATAGCCGGGCACCGGGATCAGGTCGGCGCCGCCGGAATAGAAGGGCACGGCGTTGCATTCGCTGGTTTCGACATGGGCGCCCTTGTGGCAGAAGATCTTGCCCCAGGGCTTCGACACCGAGGCCAGCGCCAGCGCATTCGTCGCCGTGCCCGAGGCGACCAGCCAGACCTCGGCCCTGGGCGCCTCGAACACCTCGCGGATGCGGGCGATGGCGCGGGCGGTCCAGTCGTCGGCGCCATAGCTGGGCGCATGGCCCGCATTGGCGGCCAGCAGCGCCTCCATGACCTTGGGGTGGGCGCCGGCTGTGTTGTCAGAACCGAAATTCATGCCAGATCCTCGATGATGTAATCTTCCCAGTCCTCTTCGGGCACGTCCGCCTCGCTGACCACGCGCCCGCGCATCGAGATGCCGGCGCGATGCACCGAATCGGGGTCGCCCGAGACCAGCGGGTGCCAGTCCGCCAGCGGCCGCCCCTCGGCCCGCAGCTTGTAGGCGCAGGTCGCCGGCAGCCACCACGCGATTTCGCGAATCTTGCCCGGCGTCAGCACCACGCATTCCGGCACATAGTCATGCCGGTTCGGATAGGATGTGCAACGGCAGGTCTGGCCGTCCAGCAGCTTGCAGGCGACGCGGGTGAACACCAGTTCGTCGTTGTCGTCATATTGCAGCTTGTTCAGGCAGCATTTGCCGCAGCCGTCGCAAAGCGCCTCCCATTCCTCGGGGTCCAGGTCGGCCAGCGGCAGTTCCCAGAAGCGCGCGCGCATGTCAGGCCAGCACGCGGCGGGTATCGGCCACGTCCTGCTGCATCTGCCGGACCAGCGGCTCGATGCCGTCGAAGGCCAGTTCGGGGCGCAGCCAGGCCACGAGGGCCACCGACAATTCCGCACCATAGAGATCGCCGGAGAAATCCAGCAGGTAGGTTTCCAGATTGGGCACCGCATCGCCGCCGAAGGTCGGGCGCACGCCGATCGAGGCCGCGCCGCGATGGGTTTGCCCGGCATGGGGGCCGGTCAGGATGTCCACCAGCACGGCATAGATGCCCAGCCGGGGCAGATGCAGACCGTCCAGCGCCATGTTGGCGGTGGGAAAGCCCAGGTCCCGCCCGCGTTTTTCCCCGTGGATCACCGGCCCGTCGATGCGGTGCCAGTGGCCGAGGATGCGGGCGGCCTCCTCGGGGCGGCCCTCGGTCAGGGCGGCGCGGATGGCGGTGGAGGAGAACGGCTCCTCGCCCGCCTCGCCGACCAGCGGCAGGGCCGAAAGGCCGAAGCCCAGTTCGCGCCCCATGCGCGCCAGCGTGCCCACGTCGCCGCGGCGCCGGCGGCCGAAATGGAAATCCTCGCCCACGGTCAGGTGGCTTATGCCCAGCCCATCGACCAGCACGCGGCGGATGAAATCCTCGGCCTCCATCCCCGACAGCTCGGCGTTGAAGGGCAGTTCATACAGGTGATCGACCGCCAGCCGTTCCAGCCGGTGGGCGCGGGCGGCGGGGTTCATCAGCCGGAAGGGCGGCGCCTCGGGGGCGAAGAACTGGCGCGGATGCGGCTCGAAGGTGATGACGCCCAGCGGCGCGCCGGGCACGGCCTGCCGGGCATGGTCGATCAGCGCGCGGTGGCCGCGATGCACCCCGTCGAAATTGCCCATAGCCACGGATGCGCCCCGCGCGTCGGGCGGCAGTCCGGTCCAGTGGTGATGCTGCTGCAAGAGGGGGCCTCGGGGTTGGCGAAAGGGCTGCCCGAACCTATCGCGCAGCCGGTGCCGGGTTGCAAGGCAGGCCGGGGGGCGAGGGGACGCGGTGCGTGCGAACACACGCCCCCGCGAAGCCGGGGGAGGGTGCGCGGCGCCCGGCCCGCCATGTAACAGGTTGGGTGCGTGGTGCGTGCTTGCACGCATCGAGTCGCGGATTGCATCGCGTAGCCGGCTCAGCCCGCCAGCGCCGTTACGCACCGCCTTGCCGTAGGGTGCGTGCTTGCACGCACCGCGCCCGCACCCGCAGCGCGCGCATCCTGCGCGCCGCGCCGCCTATCCCTTCAGCTTGGCCTGTTCCAGCGACCAGTATTCCATCGCGAACAGGTCGGCTTCGGAAACCGGGGTAAAGCGCCCGTAATCCTCGGCCGCGTTGACGATGCGGGCGGTCTGTTCCAGCAGATCGCCGGCGATGGCGGCCGCCTTGGCGTCCTTGCCGATGCCGTAGACGCCCAGCCCCGGCACCAGCACCGCGCGGGGCAGGGGGTCGAGCATGACCTTCTCCTCGGCCGCGCTGGGGGCATGGCGGTCGAAATAGGCCCGGTAATCCTGCGCATAGTCCAGCAGTGCCAGCCGGATCGCGGTGCGGTTGGCATCGGCGGGCAGGATCATGCCGAAGGGCTTGATGCGGATGACGTGATCGGGCGTGGCGGTGCCGCGATGGGCCAGGTCGCGCAGGTCGGGCCGCTCCAGCCAGCGCCGGATCGAGGGAGAGGAGCGGAAATCCACCGCCGGCTTGCCCAGCGCGCCCTGCTCGGCCAGCGCCTCGGTCAGGTTATAGGCCAGATCGTCCGGGGCGGTCAGGTCGGTGGCCTCCGGCCCCGGCAGGGCGACGCCGCGCGCGGCCAGATGCGCCTCGGCCAGCGTGACGAACTCCACCATCCGGTCATAGCTTTCGCGGGCGGTGGCGCCGAAGGTGAACAGGCCGTGTTGCTCCAGCCACAGCCCTTCCACCGCCGGGTTGGCGTCGAAGACCGCAAGGCAGGCATGGGCAAGGCCGTAGCCGGGCATGACATAGGGCACGAAGCCCAGCCGCCCGCCATAGATGTCCGCCACCGCTGCCGCCATGTCGGGCTGGTCGGCCAGCGCGAGGATCGCCGTGGCGTGGCTGTGATCCACGAAGGCATGGGGCAGGCGGGCATGCAGCAGCGCCTCGACCGAGGGGGTCGGGGCCTTGGGGTCGATCAGGTTCTCGCGCAGGAAGGCCACCATGTCGGCATCCGACATGGCCGGAATGTCGCGCGTGGCCAGCAGCGGTGCCAGCCGCATCGCCGGCAGGCCGGGCGCGGCGATGTCGCCCAGATCCCAGCCCGAGCCTTTCACATGGATCACCGCCCCGCCCTCGGCATCGTGGATCTTGACCGAGGTGTTGCCGCCGCCATGCAGCACCAGATCCGGCTCCTGCCCGATCAGGCGCGAGGTATAGACCCGCAGGCCCAGCACGGGCGGCAGGCCGGCGGCCTTGGCCTCGGCGGCGGCAAGGGCGGCTTCGGTATCGTTCCAGCGCGATCGCATCGGGCGCTCCTTTCGTCGGGTGCGGCTCCGGCCGGGCGCCGCGGGTGGCGCCGGCGGCGGGGGCCGCATATCGGTTCGGTGCAGGCGGTCCCGCCGGGCGTGGCGGCGCCTGTCCTGGGCCATAGGTGGCCCCGGATGGCGGGCGGCGCAAGCCTCGATGCCGCGGCCCGGCCGGAGGGCGCGCATCGAGGCTTCGGCGGGATCACGGGGCGGCCGGGGGGGGGGGCGGCGCCGGCCCGGCCGGTCTCAGCGCAGGCGGCCCATCGCGTAGGTGGGGGATTTCTGGCGGTCGCGCAGCCAGTCCTCCAGCCGGGCCGGATCGGGATGGTCCACATCCGCGCCGAACTGGTCATGCGCCAGCCCGCCGGTGATGAAGATGCAGTCCAGCCCCTCGCCCAGGGCGCCCTCGATATCGGTGTTGATGCCGTCGCCCACGCAGAGGATGCGCGCATCCCCGCGCAGCGCCAGCCGGCGGCGCGCAAGGTCGTAGATCGGCGGATGCGGCTTGCCGACATAGATCGTCCGGCCGCCCATCTCCTCATAGAGCGCGGCCAGCGCGCCGGCGCAATAGATGCGCTTGTCGCCGTAATCCACCACGATATCCGGGTTCGCGCACAGCAGCGGCAGGTCGCGTTGCCGGGCCAGCATCAGCCGGGCGCGGTAATCCTCGGGCGTTTCGGTCATGTCGTCGAACAGGCCGGTGCAGACGATGCCCTCGGCCTGGTCCAGCGGCACGCGCTCGACCTGCGGCGGGTCGGTCCATTCCGCCGGCAGGTCGGTGAAGAAGCGGTCGTCCTTCTCCGGTCCCAGATGCCAGACGCGGAAGCCCACCGCCCCGGCCAGCATCGCATCCTGCGCCGCATCGCCCGAGGTGACCACCGCATCCCAGGCCCCGCGCGGCACGCCCAGCCGGTCGAGCTGGGCCTCCACCACATGGGCGGGCCGCGGCGCGTTGGTCATCAGGCAGACCCGGCCGCCGCCGCGCCGGAACTCCTCCAGCGCCGCGACCGCCGCCGGGAAGGGGCGGCGCCCGTCATGCAGGCACCCCCACAGGTCGCAATAGAGCACGTCGTAATTCAGCCCGATCTCGGCCAGCGACTGGATGATCCGGGTCATGGCTCAGACGGCCAGGTTGGGGATGATCTGCTTTTTCCGGCTGACGATGCCGGGCAGGACCACGCTGTCGCCCTCCGCCCTGGCACCGAAGGATTTCTCCGCCACCTGGCGCACGAAATCGTTGGGCAGCAGCAGGGTGGCTTCCTCGCGCAGGATGTCCACGACGAACAGCATCACCTCGTCGGCGCCATCGGCGGCGGCCACGGCGGGCATGGCCGCGATCAGCGCGGCCTTGCGGTCCAGCAGCACCTGCGGCGCCGTGGTCTCGATCACCGAGATGCGCATCCTGCGGCCGCCGACCTCGTATTCCTTGCTGTCCAGCCGCAGCAGCGCCTCGTCGGAAAAGGCCGACACGTCGGACTTGGCCGCGAACATCTCGGCCGCATAGGCGGGGATCGAGACACCCAGCGCGGCGGCCAGCTTTTCGGCCACGGCGCGGTCGTGTGGGGTGGTGGTGGGGCTGCGGAATTCCAGCGTGTCCGACAGGATGCAGGTCAGCATGGCGCCCTTGATGGCATCCGGCGCGCGGTCCAGATCGTCGCCGATCAGGTCGTGCATGATGGTGGCGGTGCAGGCCAGCGGGCGGATGGTGATGTTGATCGGCAGCTTGGTCTTGATGTTGCCGGCCAACAGGTGATGGTCGATGATCTCGACCACCTCGGCCTTGTCCAGCGAGGCCGGCAGCTCGGCGGCGTTGTTGGTATCGACGATGACGAGGCGGTCGCCGGGGGCCACGTCCGCGATGATCTCGGGCTTGTCGATGCCCCAGCGGGTCAGCATCCACGCGGCTTCGGTGTTCGGCTCGCCTTGCAGGACGGCTTTGGCCGGGGTCTTGCGAACCTCGTTGAGATACCACGCCCAGATGACGGGCGAGCCGGTGGCGTCGGTGTCGGGGGACTTGTGGCCGAGAACCTGGATCATGGAAGCCTCGCGGGTATGAGTGTTTGCGCGCCTTATAGGGCGCGGGGGCGGGGGAAGTCTAGCGAGGGGGTGAGGCGCAGCCTGTGCTGATGGGACAGGCCGCAAGGGTAGTGCGTCGGAACTGTCTTTTGGACAGGAGTCATCACGAACCCTTGAAAGCAGGGTCTGGAATGATAAGATTGAACCATGCCGCGACGGAATGCGGCGCTGTCCTTCACCTGATCCTCTGGAGCGGTCCTCGGCCCTCTGGAGCTGTCCTCGGCCCTCTGGAGCTGTCCTCGGCCCTCTGGAGCGGTCCATGCCTATTCCTCTCATTGCCCTTGCCATCCCCGTCCTGCATTCGTCCGGTGCGTGGATCGCGTCCACCGCTGCCGGTGGCTATGTTGCCGGGACACTTTCCAGCACATGGGTCGGCGCATTCATCCTTGGCAATAAAGCCCTCGTGACGGGTGCCGGGTTGGTCTCTGGCGGCGGGCTTTTGGCCGCGCTCGGCGGCGGAGGGGCAGCAGCAGCGGCTGGCCCTGGTTTTATCGGGTCCACCCTTATCGCACTCGGGCTTGCTTCAGCTCCCGCGCCGGTCGTGGCGACCTATCTCGGATTGACGCCCGTGGGTTGGGGTATCGCCGGGGGTGGTGCTCTGGCGGCGTCCCTGGCCCTTTTCCTGACCCGCAAGATCATGCGCCGCATGAACGAGGAGCGCGCGAAGGGCGGGTTGGGACCGATCACCATTCCCCAACTCATCCGCGAGGTGCGCCAGTTCGAGGCGCAATCCATGCTGGATATCCTGCGCGGCTTGCAGGGCAAACGGGACGATGTGTCGGTCTCGGAGAATGGCAAGGAGGCGACGATCAAGGGCCAAGTCTTTTCTATCGCTCGGTTGAAATACGCCGTCAACGAGGATGGATCCCATGAAATCGTCTTTGTCACCAAAACCGGCCGCAAGAAGCGGGTGCTGCTGGTGAAGGCCGCGGGTCCGGCGGGCGATCCCGCATATTGATCCTGATCCGTATGGCGCCGCGATGAGGTTGCGGACTTCATCGCGGCGTTATGGGGCGGCTGTTCATGCAATGCGGCGCAGTTGTGGCGCGCGGTAATGCGCTGGCCGCATGAGCCGTTCCCCGCATGGCGGTGGGTTAGGATTATCCCCTCACTCCACCACCTCCACGTCCCATCCCTCGGCTTCCAGCAGCGCCAGCACCCCCGCCTCGCCCGGCAAATGCAGCAGCCCCACCGCGACCACCACGCCCTGCGCGCCGGCCGCTTCCGCCGCCTCGACCAGCAGCGGCACCCACGCCCGGTTGCGGGCGTCCAGCAGCAGATCCTGCGTCATCGCCATCTGGGCGTCGGTCTCGGCCTCGCTCAGGCCCCCATCGCCGGCCAGATGGCGGGTCAGCAGCCAGATCTCCCAGGCCCGCCCGCTGAAATAGGCGTTCGCCGTCGTCACCGCCAAGTCGTCCGCCGCGCCCGCCCCGGCCAGGGAGGTGCGCAGCAGGTCGATCTCCTCCGCCTCCGACAGGCCGGCGAACATGGTGAACAGCGTGTCCCACGGCTCCAGCGCGCGGATGGGCACGCCCGCGCCTTCGGCCGCGGCGATCAGGCGCTGGTCGAGACCGTCGGCGCCGCCCTGCGCCATGTCCAGCACCGTGCAGGGCGCGATGCCCAGCATCACCGAGGCATACCAGGGCCGCATCCGCGCCGCCATCAGCTCGGGGATGCCGCGCTCGGCCAGCGCCGCCTTCAGCGCCGCCCAATCCACCGGATCGAGGCGCGCCGACAAAGGCGGGCCTTCGGGGTCCATCACCAGCGTCGGGTCGGCGGTCATGGCGGCTTGCAGGCGGCTTTGCTCCTCCGGGCCGGCCTCGACCAGCAGGGCGGCGGCGCCCGACAGCTCCGGCGTCAGGCGCGCGGCCAGCGCGGCATGGCGGGGATCGTCCAGGTGGTAGGTGCCGGCGATCAGCATATGCGCATCGCCCTTGCGCGCCCGCCAGACCAGGCCGCGCGAATGGGGAACGGCGGCGGCCTCGGCCTCCAGCGCGGCGCGGGCCTCGGGCGGCATCGCCTCGATCAGGTTGACGCCCCGGCAGGTCGTGGCCCCGGCCTCGCCCGCCAGTCCCAGCAGCGCCACCGCCGCCAGGGCCAGCCATCGGCGGCGATGCGGAAAATTTTCCCCGGCCGGCGTGTTGACAGGCCGGAGGCGTCCGCCTAAGTCACCGGCGTTGGCACTCCACACCCAAGAGTGCCAGACCGACATTCGCAACCTGAAACACCGGAGTGTTATCATGGCTTTCACCCCGCTGCACGACCGCGTTCTGGTCCGTCGCGTCGCCTCCGACGAAAAGACCAAGGGCGGTCTGATCATTCCCGACAGCGCCAAGGAAAAGCCCGCCGAGGGCGAGGTTATCGCCGTGGGCGAGGGCGCGCGCAAGGATTCGGGCGAGTTGATCGCCCCCTCGGTCAAGAAAGGCGACCGCATCCTGTTCGGCAAGTGGTCGGGCACCGAAGTGACCATCGACGGCGAAGAAATGCTGATCATGAAGGAAAGCGACATCCTGGGCATCATCGCCTGAACGCGCTGACCTCGATCTGCAACACTTTGACAAGGAACGGATAAATGGCTGCTAAAGAAGTCAAGTTCAACACCGACGCCCGCGACCGGATGCTGAAGGGCGTCAACATCCTCGCCGATGCGGTGAAGGTGACGCTGGGTCCCAAGGGCCGCAACGTCGTGATCGACAAGTCCTTCGGCGCCCCGCGCATCACCAAGGACGGCGTCTCGGTCGCCAAGGAAATCGAGCTTTCCGACAAGTTCGAGAACATGGGCGCCCAGATGGTCCGCGAAGTCGCGTCGCGCACCAATGACGAGGCCGGCGACGGCACCACCACCGCCACCGTGCTGGCGCAGGCCATCGTGAAAGAGGGCCTGAAATCGGTCGCCGCGGGCCTGAACCCGATGGACCTCAAGCGCGGCATCGACCTGGCCACCACCAAGGTCGTCGAGGCCATCCGCGCCGCCGCCCGCCCGGTGAACGACAGCGCCGAAGTCGCGCAGGTCGGCACCATCTCGGCCAATGGCGAGGCCGAGATCGGCCGCCAGATCGCCGACGCCATGCAGAAGGTCGGCAACGAGGGTGTCATCACCGTCGAGGAGAACAAGGGCCTGGAGACCGAGACCGAGGTCGTCGAAGGCATGCAGTTCGACCGCGGCTATCTGTCGCCCTATTTCGTGACCAACCCCGACAAGATGGTCGCCGAGCTGGAAGACGCGCTGATCCTGCTGCACGAGAAGAAGCTCTCGTCGCTGCAACCGATGGTGCCGCTGCTGGAATCGGTGATCCAGTCGCAAAAGCCGCTGATCATCATCGCCGAGGACGTGGAAGGCGAGGCCCTGGCCACGCTGGTCGTCAACAAGCTGCGGGGCGGGCTGAAGATCGCCGCCGTCAAGGCGCCGGGCTTCGGTGATCGCCGCAAGGCCATGCTTCAGGACATCGCCATCCTGACCGGCGGTCAGGTCATCAGCGAAGACCTGGGCATGAAGCTGGAGAATGTCGGCATCGACATGCTGGGCCGCGCCAAGAAGGTCTCGATCACCAAGGACGCCACCACCATCGTGGACGGCGCCGGCGAGAAGGCCGAGATCGAGGCCCGCGTTGCCCAGATCCGCACCCAGATCGAGGAAACCACCTCGGATTACGACCGCGAGAAGCTGCAAGAGCGCGTGGCCAAGCTGGCCGGCGGCGTCGCCGTCATCCGCGTCGGCGGCATGACCGAAGTCGAGGTGAAGGAGCGCAAGGACCGCGTTGACGACGCCCTGAACGCGACCCGCGCGGCCGTGCAGGAAGGCATCGTCGTCGGTGGCGGCGTGGCGCTGATCCAGGCCGCGAAGGTCCTGGAAGGCCTGGGCGGCGACAACAGCGACCAGGAAGCCGGCATCGCCATCGTGCGCCGCGCCCTGGAAGCCCCGCTGCGCCAGATCGCCGAGAACGCCGGCGTCGACGGCGCCGTGGTGGCCGGCAAGGTGCGCGAGTCCTCGGACAAGGCCTTCGGCTTCAACGCCCAGACCGAAGAATATGGCGACATGTTCAAGTTCGGCGTGATCGACCCGGCCAAGGTCGTGCGCACCGCGCTGGAAGACGCCGCTTCGGTGGCCGGCCTGCTGATCACCACCGAGGCGATGATCGCCGACAAGCCGGAACCCAAGGGCGCCGCCGGCGGCATGCCCGACATGGGCGGCATGGGTGGCATGGGCGGCATGATGTAATCAGCCGCCGGTCAGACCGGAAAAAGGATCGGGGCGCCCTTCGCGGGGCGCCCCTTTTTCATAGCCGGGGGCGTGGTCGGGGCATAGGCGACCCGGCCCGGCGCCCGGCCGGAATCGCGGGGCATGCGGCGGGGCAAGGCGCCCGGCCGGAATTGCGGGGGGCACGCGGCGGGGCAAGGCGCAGGGCCGGGCGGCAGCGCCGTTCCGCCAAGCCCTGCAAGGGCGCAGGCGGAACGCCCCTGTCGGGCGGGGCGGCATGGTCCGGCGGCTTCGGCCCACAGGCACCCGGAAGGGCGCGGCGGTGGCCTCGATTGTCAGATGGGGAAGGCGGGGCGGCTCAATGCCCCAGTTGCAGCCAGCTTGCCTTCGCGGCCATCAGCACGCCGCGCGGGTTGGCCAGCAGGCGCGAGCGCGCCGCCTCGGAGCGGGTCAGGTAGACGCGCTCGCCGATGATGACGACGTGATGGGGATCGCCGAGGCTGGGGCGGCCTTCCTCCAGCGTGATCGGGCACAGCCCGTCGAAGCCCGGCGCATAGGCGCGGGGATTGGCCTCGAAGGCGGCGCGGTTCTCCTCGGAGGCGAAATGCCAGACCTTGCCGCGCCAATGCGTATAGATGGCGCTGGCGCCGGGAATGGCGCGCCCCTCGCGCCGCAGCGCCACGGGGTCATAGCCGTCCAGCGCCCAGTCGGCGGCCAGGGCAGCCGGCGCCAGCCCGAGGGCCGGAAGGGCCGAGCAGGACAGCATGAACTGGCGACGGGACAGGGCGAGGGTCATGGCGGGCGTCTTGACAGTGGCGGGGCAGGGCCGGGCGCCGGGGAGGCAGGCCCGGCTGGCATGACTCCACAGATGAACCCGCGCGCGCCCCGGATCAACGATTCGCGGCCGTCCGGCACGCTGATGTGAAACTCTGTGTGCGCGGCGCAACGGCGGGGCGTGGCAGGGGCGGCGGCGCCGGGCTGCCGCGCCTCCCAAGGGGCACAGGCGGTCCGTCCCTGCTTCACGGATGGGCCGCGTTCCGCCGGCGGAAAGGGCCTGAACGGGCCGTCGAGGCCCGTTCAGGCCCCACCGGCCGCGCCGGTGCCCGCTTTCCCGTTCGGCCCCGATGCTTGCCGAGGGGGCGGCATGGGCATCTGTACAGCGAGGAAGCCGGCGGCGGCGGAGATTCGTCCGCGTCCGGCGCCGGCGCAAGGCGTCGACGGCCGCGGGCGGCCCGCGCCCCGCCCTTACCCCCGCTGGCTGGTGGCGAACAGGGCCACGGCGGCGGCGTTCGACACGTTCAGCGACCCGAACCCGCCCGCAAAGGGAATCCGGGCGATGAAATCGCAGGTCTCGCGGGTGCGCTCGCGCAGGCCCGGCCCCTCGGCGCCCAGCACCACGCAGATCGCCGCGCCGTTCGGCGCCTTCGCCAGCAGGGCGGGCAGGTCCTCCTCGGCCTCGCCGTCCAGCCCGATCACCGTGTAGCCCATCTGTTGCAGCGAGATCAGCGCCTCGGCCAGGTTCGGCACCCGCAGATAGGGCTGGCGCTCCAGCGCGCCGGAGGCGGATTTGGCCAGCGCCCCGGTTTCCGGCGCCGAATGGCGGGCCGGCGCGATCACCGCCCGCGCCCCGAACACCTCGGCCGAGCGCAGGATGGCGCCGACATTATGCGGGTCCGTCACCCGGTCCAGCGCCACCACCAGAGGCGCCGCCCCCGGTGCGCCCTCGCGCAGCGCCACCTCCGACAGGCTGCCCCAATGCAGGGGCTTGACCTCCAGCGCGGCGCCCTGATGCACGCTCTCCGGCGGCAGCGGCACCTCGCGGTCGAAGACGCGCGGATCGGTGATCTCGGCCTCCAGCCCCGCCACCGGCAGCGCATCCGCCAGCCTCTGCGCCGCATTCGGGGTCAGCACCAGCCGCAGCCGCTCGCGCGCGGGGTTGGCCAGGGCGTCGCGCACGGCATGCAGGCCGAACAGCCACACGGTTTCGGCGGCCCCGGCGCGGCGGGCGCGCTCCTTGTCGATCACCCAGGAGGGCTTGCGGGATTTGCCCGGTGCCTCGTCGGAGGTGCGGCCAGCCTTGCCCCGCGCCTTGTCGAAGGGCTTGCGGGGCTTGCGCGCGCCCTCGCCGCCCGCCCCCTCGCCGGCGAACTTGCGGCCCTCGCCCGGCGCATCACCGGCGCGCTTGCGGGGCTTCGTGGGTTTGCGGCTTTCGCCTGGTGCGGCACGGTCGGACATCGGCACCCCTTTCAACGCGAAAACGCCGCCCCCGAGGACAGGGGCGGCGCGAAAACGAAGCCTTGGGCGGAATCAGAAGCCCAGGCCGGCATATTTGTTCTTGAACCGCGAGACGCGCCCGCCGGTGTCCATCAGCCGCGCCGAGCCGCCGGTCCAGGCCGGATGCGACGACGGGTCGATGTCCAGCGACAGCGTTTCGCCTTCCTTGCCCCAGGTCGAGCGGGTCTCGTAGGTGCTGCCGTCGGTCAGCTTGACGGTGATGGTGTGATAGTCGGGATGGATGCCGCTTTTCATGGTTTCCGCTCCTCAGATGGTCACGTCGGCCTTGCCGGCCTTGGGCTTGTAGTTGGAAACCTCGGCGATCCGGGCGGATTTGCCGCGACGGTCGCGCAGGTAATACAGCTTGGCGCGGCGGACGCGGCCACGGCGCACGACCTCGATCGAGTCGATATTGGTCGAATACAGCGGGAACACCCGCTCGACGCCCTCGCCGAAGCTGATCTTGCGCACGGTGAAGCTGGCCGAGATGCCGCCGCCGGAACGCGAGATGCAGACGCCTTCATACATCTGCACGCGCGAGCGGGTGCCCTCGGTCACCTTGTAGCCGACGCGCACGGTGTCGCCGGCCTTGAAATCGGGAAGTTTCTTGTCGAGGGCGGCAATCTGCTCGGCCTCCAACTGGGCGATCAGGTTCATCGCAGCATGTCCTTTCATGGCTCGCGGTAGGTCCGCGATTGGTCTGATGCGCCCGAGAGCTGTCGGTCCTTTGCCGGGTCCATACGGTCGACGTATGCCCGCCACAGGTCGGGGCGGCGTTCCTTGGTCAGCCTTGCGGCCTCGTCGGCCTGCCAATGCCGAATGGCCGCGTGGTTGCCCGACAGCAGGATGTCGGGGATCGCGCGGCCGTTCCACAAAGCGGGCCTTGTATACTGCGGATGTTCGAGCAGGCCGTCGGAAAAGGATTCCTCGGCCAGGGACGCTCGATTCCCCAGCACGCGCGGTATAAGGCGGATCGTGGCGTCGATCAAGACCTGCGCCGCTAGTTCCCCGCCGGTCAGGACGTAATCGCCGATGCTGACTTCCTCGACATCGCGGGCATCCAGCAGGCGCTGGTCGACGCCCTCGAAGCGCCCGCAGATCAGCGCGGCGCCGGGACCCTCGGCCAGCTCGCGGGCGCGGGCCTGCGTGAACGGCCGCCCGCGCGGCGAGAGGTAGATCACCGGCAGGTCGGGCGAGGCCGTGGCCAGCGCCGCATCCAGCACATCGGCGCGGATCACCATGCCGGCCCCGCCGCCCGCCGGCGTGTCGTCCACATTGCGATGCCTGCCGATGCCGAACTCGCGCAGGAAGATGGTGCGCAGCGACCAAAGCCCGTCCGCCAGCGCCTTGCCGGTCAGCGACAGGCCCAGGGTGCCGGGGAAAGCCTCGGGGAACAGGGTGACGATCTCGGCCCGCCACGGTTCCGATTGCGGCGCGGGCGTGGTCATTCGTCCGATCCGGGCGGGTCCGCGACGATGCGCCCGGCGGCGAGGTCCACGGTCGGCACCACCGCGCGGGTAAAGGGCAGCAGCAGCACGCCCTGCGGGCCGGAGACCTCCAGAATATCGCCGGCGCCGTGGTCGTGGATGGCGCGGACCTGCCCCAGCGGCGCCCCGCCGGGATCGAACACCGCCAGCCCGATCAGGTCGGCATGATAGAATTCGTCATCCGGCAGGCCGGGCAGCGCGGACCGCGCCACCCACAGGGTGACGCCCTTGAGCGCCTCGGCCTCCTCGCGGGTGGCGACGCCCGAAAGCCGCGCGCCAAAGCCGCCGGTAACGGGGCGGGTGAGGGTGACGGCAAAGCTGCGCCGCCCGTCCTCGCTGGTCAGCGGGCCGTAATCGGCGATGGCGCGCGGCGCGGCGGTGAAGCTTTTCAGCCGCACCTCGCCATGCACCCCGAAGGCGCCGGCAATCGCACCGACGCAGATCTTTTCATCCGGTCCGGTCATGCTGGTCCCCTGTCATGGCTTGGCCCCGGCGCGAAAACCGCGCCGGGGCTGTCCTGCGATGCGGATGGGGAACCCCCCGCCCGTCTTATTCCGCGTCGGCCGGGGCGTTGGCGGCGGCCTCGCGCTCGGCGCGCTTGGCGGCGCGTTCCTGCGCGGCCTTGCCGGGGGTGCCCTTCTTGGGGTTCGAGCGCGCGGCCTTCTCGCGCAGGCCGGCGGCCTCCAGGAAGCGCACGACGCGGTCGGTCGGCTGCGCGCCCTGGCCCAACCAGTATTGCACGCGCTCGACATCCATCTTCACGCGGGTCTCGCTGTCCTTGGGTTGCAGCGGGTCATAGGTGCCCAGCTTTTCCAGGAAACGCCCATCGCGCGGCATGCGCGAATCGGACGCCACGATGGCGTAATGCGGGCGCTTCTTGCTGCCGCCACGGGCAAGGCGGATCTTCATGGCCATTTGGTTTTCTCCTTTGAAATGGCGTGGTTTCGGTGCGTGTGGCCACGCAGCCTAGGATTGGAAGGTCTCGTGATGCCGGATGACCTCGGCGATCACGAAGGCAAGCAGCTTGCGCGCGAAATCCGGGTCCAGATCGGCCTCGCGGGCAAGGGTCTCCAGCCGGGCGATCTGGGCGGTTTCGCGCGCGGGATCGGACGGGGGAAGCGCGTGGCGGGCCTTCAGCGCACCCACCTGCTTGGTGTGGTTGAAGCGTTCGGCCAGCGTATAGACGAGGATGGCGTCCAGCCGGTCGATGCTGGCGCGGTGTTCGGCCAGCAGCGCGGCGGCGCGGGACACGGCGTCGTCGCTGGTCGGGGCTTGGCTGGTCATGCGGACCTCCGGGCAGGGTGGCGATAGACGAGAAGGACGGGGCTTTCGGCCAGCTTCGAGGCCGGCGCATCGGGGTCGCGCCGCGCCCCCAGCCGCTCGGCCAGCCGGATCGAGCGCGTATTCTGGGGGTCGATATAGCTGACCGCCGTATCCCAGCCGAGCGCGCCGAAGGCATGGTCCAGCGTGGCATCGACGGCCTCGGCGACATAGCCCTTGCCCTCGCAAGCCGTGTCCCAGGCCATCCACAGGATTTCCCGCTCGGGCCAGCCCTGCGGGAACCAGGGGCCGACCATGCCCAGCGGGCGGGTCTCGCCCTTCAGGGTGAACACGAAGCTGCCCCAGCCGCGCAGCACCCAGTGGCCGATCATGGAGGCGAACATGCGCCAGGCGCGTTCCTCGTCCACATCCGGCGGGCGGACATAGCGGGCGCGGTCGGACAGGGCGAAATCGCGATAGATGGGCCAGTCGGCGGCCACCGGCGCCCGCAGGGTCAGACGTTCCGTTTCCAGAACCGGGGTGGTGTTCAGGGCGACGCTCATGCCACGGCCTCCGCTTTGGTCGGGATGGCGTAGATGTCGCGCGGGTTGCCGTCGGGAAAGACCGCGCGCCGGACCTTGCGGCCGCCGAGCGATTCGGTGAGGCGGCGGGCGGCCGTGTTCCCGTCGCGGAAATGGGTTTCCACCACCTCGCGGCCCAGCGTGTCGCGCGCCCAGGCCAGCACCGCGCGGGATGCCTCCGCCGCGACGCCGCGCCCGCGCGCGGCGGGCAGCAGCCACCACGTCAGTTCATGGCCCGGCCAGCCGTCCGGGTGGTTGATGCCGCAGCCGCCCAGCACCGCGCCTTCGGCCTCGATCACGAATTTCCCGAAGCCGCGCAGATGCCAGTGGCCGAGATCGCGGCACAGCACGCCGTGGGCCTGATCGCGGCGCAGCGGGCCGCCGTAGAAATGCGGGGCCGCCGCATCCGCGAAGAAGGCGGCATAGGCGTCGATGTCCCGCGCCGCGGGCAGGCGCAGGGTCAGGCGGGCGGTTTGCAGGATCGGGGCGGTGCTCATGCCACGGTCTCCGGCGCGGTCTCCGGGTGGCGCCAGGTCTGCATCGGGCCGTAGATGGTTTCGCGCTCGGCCTCGAAACGGGCGCCCATCCGCTCGGCCAGACGGATCGAGCGCGCGTTATCCTTCTTGATCGAGCTGATCGGCCGGGTGATCCCCCACAGCCGCGCGGCAGCCTCGCGGGCAGCCAGAGCGCCTTCCAGCGCGAGGCCCTTGCCCTCGGCCTCGGGGTCCAGCATTGCCCAGGCCAGTTCGGCCTCGGGCCAGCTTGGCGGGTGGAACAGGCCGATGCGGGCGATAAAGCGCCCGGTCTCGGCATCGTCCACATGCCATTGCCCATAGCCGCGCAGCAGCCATTGGCCGGTGCCGCGGAACAGCAGTTCCAGCACCGCGTCCGGCGCCAGCGGCCCGCCATCCATATGGCTGCGCGGCCCGCCCATATAGGCGACCATCAGCGCCCCATCCTCCAGCCGGGGCGCGCGCAGCACCAGCCGCTGCGTGCGGATCACCGGCACGGCGGCGCGCAGCGCGTCGAGGATGGACGAGGGCGCGGCCTGCATCATTTCCTGCCGAACAGCCCCGACAGCCCGCCGGGCAGTTGCAGCCCGCCAAGCTGGCCGCCCAGGCCCTTGGGATCTTGCAGCATCTTGGCGGCCTCGGCCATCTTCGCCGGATCGGCATCGGCCAGATCGGGCAGCCCGCCGCCCTTGCCGGTCATCGCCTTCATCGCCTGACGCAGCATGCCGCCCTTCATCTTGCCCAGCTTCTTCATGGTGTCGGCCATCTGCTTCTGCATCTTCAGCAGCTTGTTCAGCTCGGCCACATCCATCCCGGCACCCGCCGCGATGCGCTTCTTCCGGCTGGCCTGAAGCAGGTCGGGATTGGCCCGCTCGCGCTTCGTCATCGAGTTGATCAGCGCGATCTGCCGGCGCAGGGCGCTGTCGTCGAAGCCGGCGGCCTCGGCCTGCTTGGCCATCTTGTTCATGCCCGGCATCATGCCCATGATCGACTGCATGCCGCCCATCTTCAGCATCTGCTCAAGCTGGCTGCGCATGTCGTTCATGTTGAACATGCCCTTCTGGAAGCGCTTGATCATGCGCTCGGCCTGCTCGGCCTCCAGCACCTCCTGGGCCTTCTCGACCAGGGCCACGATGTCGCCCATGCCGAGGATGCGGCCGGCGACGCGGGTGGCGTCGAACGGCTCCAGCGCGTCCATCTTTTCGCCCAAGCCGACGAAGCGGATCGGCTTGCCGGTGACCGCGCGCATCGACAGCGCCGCGCCGCCGCGCCCGTCGCCGTCCATCCGGGTCAGCACGACGCCGGTGATGCCGACCTTGGCGTCGAATTCGGTGGCGACGTTCACCGCGTCCTGACCCGTCAGCCCGTCCACCACCAGCAGGATCTCGCGCGGGTTGGCGATGTCGCGGACGGCCTGAACCTCGTCCATCAGCACGTCGTCGATATGCAGCCGGCCGGCGGTGTCCAGCATATACACGTCATAACCGCCAAGCGCGGCCTGCTGCTTGGCGCGCTGGGCGATCTGCACGGCAGTCTGGCCGGGCACGATCGGCAGCGTGTCGACGCCGATCTGGGTGCCGAGGATCGCCAGTTGCTCCATCGCCGCCGGGCGGTTGGTGTCCAAAGACGCCATCAGCACCCGCTTCTTCTCGCGTTCCTTCAGCCGGCGGGCCAGCTTCGCGGTGGTGGTGGTCTTGCCCGAGCCTTGCAGCCCCACCATCAGCAGCGGCGCCGGCGGGTTGTCGATGCGCAGCGCATCCGGCTCGCCCTCGCCTTGCAGGGTGCGGATCAGCTCGTCATGGACGATCTTGACGACCTGCTGGCCGGGGGTGATCGACTTGGTGACGGCCGCGCCGGTGGCCTTGGCCGTGACCGCCTTGACGAAGCTGCGCGCCACGGGCAGCGAGACATCGGCCTCCAGCAGGGCGGTGCGCACCTCGCGCATGGCGGCGGTGACATCGGCCTCCGACAGCGCGCCCTGCTTGGTGAGGCGGTCGAAGACGCCGCCGAGGCGGTCGGAAAGGGTCTCGAACATGGCGGCCTCCTGAGGCGGGCGGAACGGGGCGCAAAGCGGGACGGCCCCCGTGGGCGCAACGCGCTGACGGAGGGCGATCCCTGCGCAAGACAGGGACCGGAAGGGCGGACCTTCCGGGAAATCGCGACATGCTTAGGGGAAATGACGGCGGGAGTCAACCGGGGCGCGCGGAGCCGGCTGCCCTTGGGGGGGCGTGGCGGCCATCGAGGCCGCCCCGCCACGCGATGCGCCACAGGCGCACCGGGCGGGCGGCACGGGCGGCGTGGCGGAAGGCGGCGCCACGGGTTGCCCGCCTCATGCCGGGGCGGGATCTCGTCGGTAGGGTGCGTGATTTCACGCACCTTTGCCCTTCACGCGCCGGGGAATGGTGCGTGCGAGCACGCACCCTACGGGTTGTTCATATCATGCCGGGGCGGGAACCCGGTGGAACGTGTCGGGATAGTCGATCACCAGCCCGGCTTCATCGACCTCCAACTCGGCGCTGAAGCCCCGGAACAGACCTTCATAGCGATAGCGCCGATCCGGTATCAGGCAGGTATAACGCTGTTCAGCGCGTTCGGGCAGGAAATCCCCGCCGATCTGGGCCGGAAGCGGCACATAGGCGGCCGTGATGTCCCGGCTTTCTCCCATCCGCAGCCCCAGCCGCCTGATGGGCAGCATGTTTGTTGCCGGGGTGATTCCGATATCCACGTCGATGCAATCGGTCAGGGCCGGGATCGGCCGGCCGCGGGCGAGATCGCGCCAATGCCCTTCACCGTCCGCGCCGACATGCAGGCGCGGCCCACCGACATAATCCACGCGAACCTCCCGCGTGCGAAAGGCGGTGTCGGTGCGGACCAGATAGTGCCCGCCATAGGAGCCGAGGCGGGTTCCCGCGACCACGCCTTCAAGGACCAGGCCGTCGGCATCCTCGCGGCAGAGGCAATGCTCCAGACCCCGGCCGTGCCAGTCCCGCCAATGCGCAACCGTTTCCATCATCCTTCTCCGGCATGAGCATGCCCGGAACGGTAGGGCCGGGCGGGGCGGCAGTAAAGCGGCATGGCGCGCCGCCTATTCCGCCGCCTCCTCCTCGCCCTTCATGCCGCCGACCACGCCCAGCGACTTCAGCTTGCGGTGGAGCGCGCTGCGCTCCATGCCGACGAATTGCGCGGTGCGGCTGATATTGCCGCCGAAACGGGCGATCTGGGCGACCAGGTATTCGCGCTCGAACAGCTCGCGCGCCTCGCGCAGGGCCAGGGTGGTGATCTGCGGACCCAGCACCAGGCCGGAGGGATTCTCCTCGCCCTCGCCGCGCGGCTCCAGTTCGGCGGGGCGAATCGGGCCGGCATCCTCGGCCAGGATCAGCACCCGCTCGATCACGTTGCGCAACTGGCGGATGTTGCCGGGCCAGCGCATGGCCTGCAACGCGGCCACGCTGTCCTCGGGCAGGGCGCGGGCGGGCAGGCCCTGCGCGGCATGGACCGCTTCGATGAAATGCTGGGCCAGCAGCGGGATGTCGTCGCGGCGTTCCGACAAGGGCGGCACGGCGATCGGCACCACGTTCAGGCGGTCGTAAAGCTCCTGCCGGAAGCGGCCGGCGGCGATCTCGCCGGCAAGGTCGCGATTGGTCGAGGACAGCACCCGCAAATCCACCCGCACCTTGTCCGAGCCGCCGGCGCGGGTGAATTGCTGTTCGGTCAGCACGCGCAGGATCTTGGACTGCGTGCCGGGGGGCATGTCCGTCACCTCGTCGAAATAGATCACCCCGCCGTGGGCCTGCTCCAGCAGGCCCGGCTCGGTCCCGCGTTCGGGGCTTTCGCGGCCGAACAGCACCTGCTCCATCCGCTCCGGCTCGATGGTGGCGCAGGGGACGATGACGAAGGGGCCGCCGGCGCGCGTGGACTGGGCATGGATATAGCGCGCGGCCATCTCCTTGCCGGCGCCCGGCTCGCCCGACAGCATGACGCGGGCGTTGGACTTGGCCACCTTGTCCAGCTGGTCGCGCATGCGGCGGAAGGCGCCGGACTGGCCCAGCATCTCGGCCGGGGCGCTGTCGCGGCGGCGCAGCGAGGTGTTCTCGCGCCGCAGCCGGCTGGTCTCCATCGCGCGGTTGATGACCACCATCAGCTGGTCGATGTTGAAGGGCTTTTCGATGAAGTCGTAGGCGCCCTGCTTGATCGCCGCCACCGCGATCTCGATATTGCCGTGGCCGGAGATGATGACCACCGGCACGTCGGGATTGTTGCGCTTGACGGTCTTGAGGATGTCGATCCCGTCCATGCGGCTGTCCTTCAGCCAGATGTCCAGCACCATCAGCCCCGGCTCGGCGGCGTTCAACTGGGCGATGGCCTCGTCGGAATTCGAGGCGAGGCGGGTCTCGAATCCCTCGTCCTGAAGAATGTCCGCGATCAGTTCGCGGATGTCCTTTTCATCGTCCACGATCAGGATGTCGCTCATGTCTGGGCCTGTCGGTTCTGTCCGGTTTCGGGTGGGGTGGAGGTAGAGGTGGAGGACGCGCGCGGCAGCCGGATTTCCGCCATTGCGCCGCGGGGCGCGGCATCGGACAGCGCCAGCGTCCCGCCATGCTCCTCGATGATCTTCTTGACGATGGGCAGGCCGAGGCCGGTGCCGCCCGATTTCATGGTCACGTAAGGCTCGAACAGCCGGGCACGGTCGGGGGGCAGGCCGAGGCCGTTGTCGGTGATGCGGATCACCACCCGGTCGGGCTGGGCCTGCATCTCGACATGCACGCGCGGGGTCCAGCCGGGTTCGGCATGGGCGGCGTGCTCGGCCACGCTCTCGCCGGCATTCTTGACCAGATTGGTCAGGGCCTGATGGATCATGCCCGCATCCACCGCCACCAGCACCGGCCCGTCCGGCAGGTCGGCGCTCAGGCCCCCGCCAAGGGCGTCCTGCTGGATCAGCACGGCGTCGCGGACCAGCTTGGTCAGGTCGGTCTCGTGCCGGTCCGGTTCCGGCATGCGGGCGAATTTGGAAAACTCGTCCACGATGCGGCGCAGGTCGTTGGTCTGGCGGATGATGACTTCGGTATACTGGTCCAGCGAGTCGCGTTCCGCGTCGGTCTGCGCCAGCTTGCCGAACTTGCGCCGCATGCGTTCGGCCGAAAGCTGGATCGGGGTCAGCGGGTTCTTGATCTCATGCGCCACGCGCCGGGCCACGTCGCCCCAGGCCGCCATGCGCTGCGCCGAGACCAGATCGGTCACGTCGTCGAAGGCCACCACATAGCCCTCCAGCCCGCCACCCTCGCCACGCCGGATCGCCATGCGGGTCAGCAGGCTTTCCATGCGGCCCTCGCGGGTCAGGCGGATCTCCTCCTGCACGGTATCGGCGACGCCGCCGGCCAGGCGGCTGAACAGGGCCGAGAATTCCGGCACCGCCACGGCCAGCGGGCGGTCGTGGTCGGCCTCGGTCACGCCCAGCAGCCGGGTGGCGGCGCGGTTCACGAAGTCGATCTCGCCCGCCGCGTCCAGCCCGATCACCCCCGCCGTCACCGAGGACAGCACGGAATCGAACAGCCGCCGCTGGGCGTCGGCGCTCTGATAGCTCTCCATCAGCTCGACCCGCTGGGTCTTAAGCTGCCGGGTCATGCGGTTGAAGGCGTGGCCGAGAGTCGCGATCTCGTCGCTGGTGCCGGGATCGGGGATCTGCACGTCCAGATCGCCCGCGCCGACCGCCACCGCGCCCTCGGCCAGCCGGCCGATGGGGCGCGACAGGCGTTCCGCGAACCACAGCCCCGCCCAGGTCGCCGCAAAGACCAGCAGCAGCGCAAAGCCCAGATAGACCAGCGAGAATTCCAGCAGCACCCGCCCGCGCGTGGCCTCAAGCTGCTGGTAGAAGCCGGCGGTCTCGCGGGTTTCGTCCAGCAGGCCCAGCAGGCTGCCATCCACGTCGCGGGTGACGTAAAGATAGCGGTCGGCCAGCGGGCGCAGGGGCACCAGTGCCCGGAACTCGCTGTTGGGCCAGTCCTCGACAAGGGCGATGCCCTCGGTCTCGGCGCGGGCATAGGTGGCGCTGTCGGGCTGCTCATACCAGAAGCGATAGGAGCGGTCGCCGCGCGCGCGGATCGTGCCGGCGGCATCGACGATATAGGCCTCGCGCAGGCCGCGCTGGATCAGGCCCTGACCCTGCACCAGCAGTTGCCGCAAGGTGCCGTCGTCCAGCAGCGGATCGGCGCGGCCCGAGGTGATGAGGTAATTCGCCAGCGCCTGCGCATCGGCGGTCAGGTCGCGGCGGTGCTCGTCCTGATAGGCCTCGGCGGCGGAAACCGAGGCCGAAACAACCTGTTGCACCCGGTTCGAGAACCAGCCCTCAAGGCCGATATTCACCGTCAGCCCGGCGAACAGCGCCACCAGCACCGTGGGCACCAGCGCGATGCCGGTGAAGATGCTGGCCAGCCGCAGATGCAGCCGCGAACCGGCCTGCGAGCGGCGGCGCGCCGTCACCATCCGCACCATGCGGCCGGCGACCAGCCCGGCCAGCGCCAGCAGATAGACCAGATCCAGCAGCAGCAGCAGCCGCAGCCCGTTGCCCTCGCCGCCGCGATCCAGCGGCCCCATCAGCGCCAGCGTCGTCCCGGCCAGAACCGGACCCAGCACCGCGAGGCCCAGCACCAGCACCGCCTGCACCCGCCGCTGCCGGCGCATGCGCGACAGCCGCGCCAGCCCGAGGCTGCGGTGCCCGTGCGCCGCCCCGGCCATGTCCTGCATCATGGCATGCGTCGGCGCCTGCGCCGGTCCTGTGCCCATCCGCCCGTCCTGCCCGCCATTCCCCGCCCGTTTCGCAAGCCAATGCGGCGGTGCGGGATTTGTTGCCCGAACGCGACGTTATCCGCCGCATTGTGGCAACATTACATCACCCGGCGGCGGCGTGTCACCTCGATATTATGCTCGGTCAGTTTTTTGCGCAGCGTATTGCGGTTGAGTCCCAAAAGTTCCGCACAACGCAACTGATTGCCGCCGGTGGCGGCCAGCGCCAGCTCGATCAGCGGGCGCTCGACCTCGGCGATGATCCGCTCGTGCAGGCCGGCGGGTGGCAATTCGCCGCCATGCAGGTCGAAATAGCGTTGCAGGTGCCGGGCCACGGCATCCGCCAGCGGCATCAGCGTGCCGGCGGGGCGGTCGCCCGGCGGCAGCGCGGCGGTCAGGTCGGCCTCGGTGATCTCCGGTCCCGCCGCGGTCAGCGCGAGGCGGCGCAGAAGCTGGTCCAGCTCGCGCAGGTTGCCGGGGAAGGGGTGGGCGCCCAGCCGGGCCAGCGCCTCGGCGGAGAACCGCAGCGGGTGCCCGGCGCGGGCCAGTAGATGCGCGGCGAGTTCGGGAATGTCCTCGGCCCGCGCGCGCAGCGGCGGCACGGCCAGCACCATGCCGGCCAGCCGGTGGTGCAGGTCGGCGCGCAGCCTGCCCTCGGCGGCGTCGGCGGCGGGGTCGGGTCCGGTCACGGCGATCAGGCGCGGCGGGCGGGGGGCGGATTCCCATGCCGACAGCACCGCGACCAGCCGGGCCTGCGCCTCGGGCGGCAGGGCGGCGGGGTCCTCGACCAGCAGGCTGCCGCCCAGCGGCGGGGCCTCGGGCAGGGGATCGGCGGGCGACAGCACCGCCAGCGGTTCGGCGGCCCGGTCCGACAATTCGTGCAGCAGTCGCGCCACCGTGCTGCGCCCCGATCCGGCCTCGCCGGCGACGATCACGGCAAGGTCGCTGTGCAGCACCCGCGCGATCTGGCGAAACAGCGCCTGCATGGCCGGCGCCCGCCCGACCAGCGGCAGGGCGGGGGAATCGGGCGCGGGGGAATCGGGCGGCGGGGCGCTGCGCCGGCGCCGCCCCAGCCCGGCGCGCACGCGGGCCAGCAGCGCATGCAGGTCGAAGGGCTTGGGAAGATAGTCGAAGACCTCGGCCTCGGCCGCGCGGATCGCCGTGACGATGGTGTTCTGCGCCGAGATCACGATCACCGGCAGGTCGGGCCGGGCGCGGTGGATGGCGGGGATCGCCTCCAGCCCGTTGCCGTCGGGCATGACCACATCCGTCACCACCAGGTCGCCGCGCCCTTCCTCGACCCAGCGCAGCAGTTGCGCCATGCTGGCGGTGGCATGGACGCGCAGCCCGGCGCGGGTCAGCGCCTGCGTCAGCACGGTGCGGATGGCGCGGTCGTCGTCGGCCAGAAGGACGGTGCCGTCCATCAGCGTCCCTCCCCCGGCGCCAGGGGCAGCGACAGGCGGAACAGCGTCTGCCCGTCCTGCCGGCTGGCGGTGATGCGCGCGCCGTGATCGGCGACGATCTTGGCGACCAGCGCCAGCCCCAGCCCGGTGCCGTTCTCGCGGCCCGACACGAACGGCTCGAAGATGCGCTCGGCCAGGTGCGGGGGCAGGCCGGGACCGTCATCCGCGATCTCGACCTGAAGGGGCAGCGGGCCGTTCGGGCCGCGCAGGGTGCCGTCGTAATGGCTGCGCAGCCGGATGCGGCCGCCGGTGCCGCTGGCGGTGATCGCCTGCGCGGCATTGACGATCAGGTTCAGCGCCACCTGCACCAGCTGGTCGCCATCCGCCAGCGCCGGCGGCAGCGAAGGGTCGTAATCCGTCGTGATCGCCAGCGCCGAGGCCGCGCCCAGCGAGGCCATGCGCCGGGCGCGTTCCAGCACGTCATGGATGTTCACCGGGCCGAGGCGCGGCGGCGTGGTGTCGCCGAAGCGTTCCACCTGCGCCAGCAGGTCCACGACGCGCTGGCATTCCGCGACGATCAGCGCGGTCAGGGCGGGGATGCCGCCCTCCGGGTCGGTCGAGGGGCCGGCCTGCATCTCGATCAGCTGCGCGGCGCCGCGGATGCCGGCGAGGGGGTTCTTGATCTCATGCGCCAGCATCTGCGCCATGCCCACGGCCGACAGCGCGGCCTTGCCGGCGGCATCCGGGGCGCCCGTGCCGGCGGCGGGGCGGGGCACGATCACCACCGCCAGCCCGTCGGGATGGGCGCCGGCATGGACCAGCGCCGCGCGCGTCCGGTGCCCGCCCACACGATCGGCCAGCCGAAACCGCACGGGCTGCGGCCGGCCGCTGGCCTCGGCCTCCTGCGCCAGCCGGGGCAGGGGCGGGTCGGCGCGCAGGCGCAGCGCGATGGCGGGCGCGTCCAGCGCCTGGCCGACCACCATGCGGCGCGACAGGTTCAGCCAGTCCTCGGCGGCATCGTTGATCGCCAGCACCCGCCCGGCGCCGTCGAGGACCAGCGCCGGCAGCGGCAGGCCGGCCCAGGCGGCACCCTCGGCGCTCATGCCGCGCGGCCCTGCGCGGCGGCCTCGCCCTCGGCATCGGCGAAGGCGGCGCGGATCAGGCGCAGCGCCTCGGCGGGCGAGGGCGCGCGCATCAGCGCCGGGCGGGCGGTGGCGGGCGCGCGGTTGGCCTCGGCCCACCAGCCCAGATGCTTGCGCGCCACCCGCTGGCCCAGATCGCGGCCGTAGAAGTCCAGCATGTCCTCGTAATGCGCCGCCACGGCATCGGCCAGCGCCGCGCCCTGCGGGACCACCGGCGCCGGACCCAGCCCGAGGCCATGCGCGATCGCCGCCATCCGCCACGGCGCGCCCTGCGCCGCGCGCCCGACCATGACCGCCTGCGCGCCCGAGGCAGCCAGCGCCGCGCGCGCCGAAGCCGCGTCGGTCACGTCGCCATTGGCCACCAGCGGCACCGGATGGGGCAGGGCCTCGACCACCGGGCGGATGCGCGCCCAGTCGGCGCTGCCGGTATAGAACTGCGCCCGCGTGCGGCCATGCACGGTCAGCATCCGGACCCCGGCCTGCGCGGCGCGGGCGGCAAGCGCCGCCGCGTTCAGGCATGTCTCGTCCCAGCCCAGCCGCATCTTCAGCGTGACGGGCACGGAGACGGCGCCGATCACCGCCTCGACCAGCGTCAGCGCATGGTCGAGGTCGCGCATCAGCGCCGCGCCCGACAGTCCGCCCGTCACCTTGCGCGCCGGGCAGCCCATGTTGATGTCGATGGCGCGCGCGCCCATGCCCTCGACGATGCGGGCGGTCTCGGCCATCGGTCCGGCCTCGCGCCCGGCGATCTGCACCGACATCGGCCCGCCGGCCTCGGCCAGCCCCCGCGCCCGCCCCGCCGCGCGCGAGGAGGGCGAGGGCGTGATCATCTCGGTCGAGGCCAGCATCTCGCTGACCATCAGGCCGGCGCCGCCGTGGCGGGCGACGGCGCGGCGGAAGGGCAGGTCGGTGATTCCCGCCATAGGCGCCAGGAAGACCGGCACGCCGAGGGTCATGGCGCCCAGCCGGATCGGCGGCGGGGCGCAGGCGGATGGGGCGAAGGGGGAGGCAACGGTCATGGCGCGTCCTGTGCCGGGCGGCCGCCCGAATCGGGGAAGGGCATGGGAATGCGGGTGGCGAGAGGCTATCCCGTCCTATCGCCGAATTCGGCGGCGCGGCGCAAGCCTTGCATGGCGCGATGGGCCGGGGATGGCCGGCGCGGAGGCGGCGGCGCCGGGGGTGCCGGCTGCGAGCGGACGCGGCAACGACAGGTGTCGCCTGTCGGCGGTGCGATGCGCCGGGGGTCGGGCGGGGCGAATCTTGCCCGGCGATGCGGCGGCGCGAGAGGAAGCGCCCCCGAGGGCGGCGCGCCGGCGCGGGCGCTGTGCCTTCACCCTCCGGCCTCGTCCAGCAGGTGCCGCACCCATTGCCCCGCGGCCCATGCCGCCGGCACGCCCAGCGGCACCGAGATCGCCAGCACCTGCACGGGCGACAGCGCCGGCAGCCCCAGCCATTGCCCCAGCAATCCCAGCATGAACAGGTTGATGGCCACCGCCCCCGCCGCAAAGACGTAAAGCATCGCGGCCAGCTTCCAGACCGGCCAGCGGCCCGCCCTGCCGGCGCCGTCGCAATCTTCGGTTGTCTTGCCTTCCATCCGTTCCTCCTTGCTCCAGCGCAATCTAGCCGCGGAAAAAGCCGGCTATCTTGACTTTCATCAAGGCCGTGGCGGCGCCCGTTTGGCAACCCGGTCCCCAACGCCAACCGTTCCGGGAGAGTCTCGCATGCGCGAAGTCCTGACGAAGAGCATGGCCCGCAACATCTTCTACGGCGGGTCGCTGTTCTTCATCCTCATCTTCATCGGGCTGTTCACGCACAGCCACTGGTATGTCGTCAACGTCTCGACCGACCATGCCGGCCTGACCGAAAGCGTCAAGCGCGGCAAGCATGTGTGGGAGATGAAGGCCTGCGTCAACTGCCACACCATCCTGGGCGAAGGCGCCTATTTCGCCCCCGAGGTGGGCAATGTGATGGTGCGCTGGGGCGTCGAGGACGACCCCGAGGTCGCCTTCGAGACCCTGAAGGGCTGGATGGAGGCGCAGCCCTCCGGCGTGCCGGGCCGGCGCCAGATGCCGCAGTTCCACCTGAGCGACGAGGACATCCGCGCGCTGTCGGACTTCCTGCTGTGGACCGGCCGCATCAACACCCAGAACTGGCCGCCGAACGAGTGGGGCTGAGCGCGAAGGAGCGACAATCATGAAATACAAATCGCAACGCATCGCCCTGGCATATATCTATGTCGCGCTGGCCTTGTTCGCCGTGCAGGTCAGCATGGGGCTGGTCATCGGCTATATCTATGTCAACCCGAACTTCCTGTCGGAAATCCTGCCCTTCAGCGTGGCGCGCATGCTGCATACCAACTCGCTGATCGTCTGGTTGCTGACCGGCTTCTTCGGCGCCGCCTATTTCCTGATCCCCGAGGAGGCCGAGCGCGAGATCCATTCGGTCAAGGCCGCCTATATCCAGCTTGCCATCCTGGTGATCGGCACGGCGGGCGTGGTCGTCACCTATCTGTTCAACCTGTTCGAGGGCCATTTCCTGCTGGGCCGCGAGGGGCGCGAGTTCCTGGAGCAACCCCGCTGGGTCAAGATGGGCATCGTCGTCGCCGCGCTGATCTTCCTGTGGAACGTGTCGCTGACGGTGCTGAAGGGGCGCAAGACGGTCATCTCCTCGATCCTGCTGATCGGGCTGTGGGGGCTGGCGCTGCTGTTCCTGTTCTCGTTCTACAACCCGCCGAACCTGGTGCTGGACAAGCAATATTGGTGGAACGTCGTCCATCTGTGGGTGGAAGGCGTGTGGGAGCTGATCATGGCCTCCATCCTCGGCTTCCTGATGCTGAAGCTGACCGGCGTGGACCGCGAGGTGGTCGAGAAATGGCTTTACGTCATCGTCGCCACGGCGCTGTTTTCCGGCATCCTCGGCACGGGGCATCACTATTACTGGATCGGCCTGCCGGCCTATTGGCAGTGGATCGGCTCGATCTTCTCCAGCTTCGAGATCGTGCCCTTCTTCGCGATGATGGCCTTCGCCTTCGTCATGGTCTGGAAGGGCCGCCGCGACCACCCCAACAAGGCCGCCCTGCTGTGGTCGCTGGGCTGTGCGGTGCTGGCCTTCTTCGGCGCCGGTGTCTGGGGCTTCCTGCACACGCTGCACGGGGTGAACTATTACACCCACGGCACCCAGATCACCGCCGCGCACGGGCACCTGGCCTTCTATGGCGCCTATGTCTGCCTCAACCTGGCGCTGTTCACCTATGCGCTGCCGATCCTGCGCGGGCGCGATCCCTATAACCAGGTGCTGAACATGGCCGCCTTCTGGCTGATGTCCGGCGGCATGCTGTTCATGACCTTCGTGCTGACCTTCGCTGGCACGGTGGAGACGCACCTGCGCCGCGTGCTGGGCCTGATGAGCTATATGGAGACCGCGGACGAGCTGGCGCTGTTCATGTGGATGCGTCTGGGGGCCGGCGGCATGGTGGTCCTGGGCACGTTCATGATGATCTATGCGCTGCTGTTCCCGCGGCGCGAGGTCATCAAGCCCGGCCCGGTCGAGCAGCACCGGCTGGAAGAAAACCACATGGCGGCGGAATGATCATGGACATGCAACCCAGACCGAGGGAGGGGGGCGAGGCCCCCTTCTACCTGCCGCAGGGCGACGAATGCGCCATCTTCGAGGCGGCGTTCCGCAACGAACTGCCCCTGCTGCTGAAAGGCCCGACGGGCTGCGGCAAGACCCGCTTCGTCGCCCATATGGCGGCGCGGCTGGGGCGGCGGCTTTATACCGTCGCCTGCCATGACGACCTGTCGGCGGCCGACCTGATCGGGCGCTATCTGCTGAAGGGCGGGGAAACCGTCTGGGTCGATGGCCCGCTGACCCGCGCCGTGCGCGAGGGCGCCATCTGCTATCTCGACGAGGTGGTGGAGGCCCGCAAGGACGTGGCCGTGGTGCTGCACCCGCTGACCGACGACCGCCGCATCCTGCCCATCGACCGCACCGGCGAGGAACTGGCGGCGGCGCCGGGCTTCATGCTGGTGGCCTCCTATAACCCCGGCTATCAGAACATCCTGAAGACGCTGAAGCCCTCGACCCGGCAGCGGTTCCTGTCGCTGGACTTCACCTTCCCGCCACCCGAGCACGAAATCCCCGTGGTCATGCGCGAAAGCGGGCTGGACGAGCGCCGCGCCGCCATGCTGGTGCGGCTGGCGGGCAAGCTGCGCGGGCTGAAGGGGCAGGATCTGGAGGAGGGCGTCTCCACCCGGCTGGTGATCTATGCCGCCACCCTGATCGCCGGCGGCATGGCGGTCGAGCGTGCCATCCACGCCGCCATGATCGAGCCGCTGACCGACGATGCCGACACCCGCAAGGGCCTGTGGGATCTGGTCGTGGCGGTGACGGGCTGAGGCAATGGCCCATCTGGACATCGCGCCGTGGGAGCCGGAGGAATCCGTCGGCAAGCTGTGGCACCTGCTGGCCTCGCGCATGGACCCGCCCGTGCGGTTTTCCGAGGCGGCGGTGGGGTTCGACGCGATGCGCGGCCGCGCGGCGGTGCTGTTTCGCGGCCTTGGCGGCGCGCAGGACGTGGAGTTGAAGCCCGTGGCCGACGAGGCCGGCCAGCACCGGATTTCCTGGCGCCGCAAGCTGGCCTTCGATGCCGACCAGCTTCCCCGCGCCAGCTTCGACGGCGAGGCGTTGCGGTTGCCCGCCGAACTGGCCATCTTTCCCGACCGTGCCGATAACGAGGGGCTTTACCTGTGGCTGGCGGCGGTGGCGGCGCATGCCGCGCCGCAGCCGCCGCAGCCCGACCCGTTCCGCGCCGATCTGGCCGCGCTGGCATCGGGCATGGCGATGACCCGCGCCACGCTGGCCGCCGCGCCCGGCCTCGCGCCTTTGTGGCACCGGCTGGCCTCGGCGCATCTGGCCCTGCGCGGCCGGCCCCGCCTGCGCGGAACCGAGGCGCAGGTCGAGGCGCTGGCCCGCCACCTGCTGGGCGATCCGGCCCCGCCCGAGCCGGGCCTTCTGGCCGGCTATGCCGACCCGCCCGGCCACTGGCGCGCGCCCCAGGGCTATCGGCCCATGCTGCCGGTGGCGCTCTGGCCCGACCTGCGCGGGCTGGCGGCCTCGGCCCGCACCGAGGTCGCCAGCCTGCCCACCGGCGGCACGCCCGAGGAAGCCGCCACCGCCACCGCCCGCAAGGCGCGGCGCATGCAGGCCGATCAGGCCGAGCGCAAGGACAGCATCATCCTCTATAAATTCGAGGCCATGCTGGCCTGGGCCGAGTTCATGAACCTCAACCGCCGGGTCGAGGACGACGATCTGGACAATGCCAAGAAGGCCGCCGAGGACCATGAGGAGATCGTGCTGGGGCAGGTCTCGCAGGCCCCGGCGACGCGGCTGAAGCTGCATCTGGACCTCGCGCCCGAGGACGTGGACCGCGAGCGCATCGCCGACCGCCACACCTATCCCGAATGGGAGGCGCGCTCCGGCGGCTATCTGCCCGACCATTGCCGGGTTCTGGCCGCGCCGGTGCAGCCGAAGCCGGATTTCGCGGGCATCGCCGACCCCGCCAGCCAGCGCCGCATCCGCGCGGTCAAGCGCCAGTTCGAGGCCCTGCGGCCGGCCAAGATCATCCAGCATGCCCAGCCGGATGGCGAGGAACTGGACCTCGACGCCACGCTGCGCGCGGTCGCCGACCTGCGCGCCACCGGGCGGGGCAGTGACCGGATATGGCAGCAGGCGCGGCCGGAAAAGCGCGATCTGGCGGTGTCGATCCTGCTGGACGTGTCGCGCTCGACCGAGAGCGCGGCCACGGGGCGGCCGGTCATCGACATCGCCCGCGAGGCGCTGACCGCGCTGGCCTGGGGGCTGGACGCCTGCGGCGACCGCTTCGCGATCCAGGGCTTTTCCTCGCTGAAGCGCAACCGGGTATGGATACACGACTGCAAGTCCTTCGACGAGCCGATGGGGGCGCAGATCGAGGCCCGCATCCATGCCCTGCAACCGGGCTTCTATACCCGCCTCGGCGCGGCGATCCGCCATGCCTCGCGCGGGTTGGCCGAGGCCGCCAATGCGCGGCGGCTGCTGATCGTCATCACCGACGGCAAGCCCAACGATCTTGACCATTACGAGGGCCGCCACGGCATCGAGGACAGCGCGATGGCGGTGCGCGAGGCCCGCCGGGCGGGGCATGCGGTGTTCGGCATCACCATCGACCGCGACGCGCAGGCCTGGTTCCCGCGCATCTTCGGGCAGGGCGGTTTCGCCCTGATCCGCGAGCCGGACCGCCTGACCACCGCCCTGCCGGAGATCTACCGGCAACTGGTGACGTGATGCGGGCGGACGACGGGACGGGCGCGCGTCCTGCCCGCGATGGGCAGGACGGCGGCGGGGGGCGCACCGCCATCCCGCCGTCCGCCGCCGGGAGGTGGCCCGTGCCGGGCACCCGTCGCGAGGTGCTGGTGGCCGGTCCGGGCCTGCGGAGGGCGGGCTGATGCGGCTGGACGACCTGCCGGGCGAGTTGATCATGTGGATCCTGATCGCCTCGGAGGTGCTGGTCTTCGGGGCCGGCCTCTCGGTGATGGTGGTGCTGCGGCTGATGGATGCCGAGGGGTTCGCGCAGGCGCAGGCGATGCTGGACGGACGGGCGGCGGCGGCCAATACGCTGATTCTGGTCACCTCGGGCTGGATGGCGGCGCGGGCCGAGCGCGCCGCCCGCGCCGGTGCCCGCCGCGCGGCGCGGATCGCGCTGGGGCTGGCGATGCTGGGCGGCGTGGCGTTCCTGGTGGTGAAGGGGATCGAGTATTCCAACGACATCGCCGCCGGCATCGGCATGGAAACCCATGTCTTCTTCACCTTCTACTACCTGCTGACCGGCTTTCACGCCGCGCATGTGCTGGCCGGGGTCTTCGTGCTGGCGCTGGTGGCGATCCGCGCCCGGCCCGATGGCGTGCAGGCGGGGGTGATGTTCTGGCACATGGTGGATCTGGTCTGGGTGCTGATCCTGCCGCCGATCTATCTGCTGGGGTGACGGCATGGACGCGCTGACCCGCAACTGGCTGCTGCTGATCGCCCTGACGCTGGGCACCGTCGCCGTGGGCCTGTTCCACGGCCCGGTCGCCGCCGCGCTGCTGCTGGCGCTGTCATGGGCCAAGGCGCGGGCGATCCTCGGCGGCTTCCTGCATCTGGCGCGGGCGCCGGGCTGGCTGTCGCTGGCGCTGGTGCCGTTGGGGGTATGGATGGCGGTGGTCTGGCTGCTGACCTGGGCGGCGGGCCGCTAGAGCCTGTCTTGTGCGGATGGAGGCGCCGGACAGGCTC
>CAKTBJ010000028.1 GCA_934533075.1 uncultured Paracoccus sp. | reverse complement strand
GTGAAGGTGAAGTCGAAGCCGAACTGCCCCGCCGCCTGGATGACCGAGGCGCAGACATTGTTGCCATCCCCCGACCACACCACCTTGCGGCCGGCGATCGGGCCGCGATGCTCCTCATAGGTCAGGATGTCGGCCATGATCTGGCAGGGATGGGTGCGGTTGGTCAGCCCGTTGATCACCGGCACCGAGGCATGATCCGCCATCTCGCGCAGCGTCGCCTCCTCGTAGGTGCGGATCATGATCAGGTCGACATAGCGCGACAGCACGCGGGCGGTGTCGGCGATGGTCTCGCCGTGGCCCAGTTGCAGGTCGGCGCCCGACAGCACCATCGTCTGCCCGCCCATCTGCCGCACGCCCAGATCAAAGCTGATCCGCGTCCGCGTCGAGGGCTTCTCGAAGATCAGCGCGACCATGCGGTTCTTCAGCGGCTGCTCGTTGTCGGGGGTGCCGCGCGGGGCATCGCCGCGCGCCGCCTTCATGCGGCGGGCGGCGTTCACCATCGCCCTCAGGTCGGGTTTGTCGGTGCAGTGAATATCAAGGAAATGGCGCATCATCTGGTCTTTCGGAACGATCACGGTCAGCAAGCCTGCCCGAACGGGCGGGGTCAAGGGTCAAACGGGACGCGCGGCCTGCGCAGGGCGGCCGCATCATCGCAGGCGCGTCATCAACCGGACCGGCTGGCCCTCGCCGTCGACGAGAACGGCGCCGCCGGCAAAGCCGGCCTTCCCATAGGCGCGGATCGCGCGGGCATTGCCGGGATCGGGGTCGATCGCCAGCACCGAAACCCGCCGCAACAGCAGATCGCCCAGCGCGCGCAGCCACGCCCCGCCATGACCGAAACCCTCCGGGGCGGAAAACACGTCGATGGCGACGGCATCGGGCGGCAGGCCGACAAGATGCGGCGCCGGCCATGCCTGCGCCGGGCAATGCTGGGCATAGCCGATCGGCACGCCATCCGCCTGCACGAGCAACTGGGTCATGGCCGGGTTGTCCAGATCCTCGGTCACCAGCGCAAGCTGGTGTTCCGGCCCTTCCCACCACGCGGCGACCCGCCCGTCGCGCAGCCATCCGGCCAGCATCGGCAGGTCGTCCCGCGTGACGGGCCGGAAACCGTAATCAGGCATCGAGGCTGCCCGCCACCTTGTCCAGCCGCGCCACCGCCTCGGCGATCTCCTCGTCGGAGATGGTCAGCGGCGGCAGCAGGCGCAGCACGTTATCCGCCGCCGGCACGGTCAGGATGCCCGCCGCATAGCCCGCCGTCACCAGATCGCCCGGCGCCGCGCGGCATTTCAGGCCCAGCATCAGCCCCTCGCCGCGCACGCCCTCGAACACGCCCGGATGGGCGGCGACCAGGCCCTCCAGCCGCTGGCGGAACAGGCCGGCCTTGCGGTTCACCTCGTCGAGAAAGCCGGGCGCGGTCACGATCTCCATCACCCGCGCGCCCACCGCGCAGGCCAGCGGGTTGCCGCCATAGGTCGAGCCATGCGTGCCAGCCCCCATCGGCGCGCCCGCGGCCTCGGTCGCCAGCACCGCGCCCAGCGGGAAGCCGCCGCCGATGCCCTTGGCGACCATCATGATGTCGGGCGTGATCCCGGCCAGCTCATGCGCGAACAGCCGCCCCGTGCGGCCCATGCCGCATTGCACCTCGTCCAGGATCAGCAGCGCGCCGGTGCGGTCGCACAAGGCCCTGATCTCGCGCAGTTCCTCGGGCGGGAACGGGCGGATGCCGCCTTCGCCCAGGATCGGCTCCAGCAGCACCGCCGCCGTGCGGTCGGTCACGGCGGCCTTCAGCGCCTCCGGGTCGCCGAAGGGCACCTGAACGAAACCCGGCATCAGCGGGCCGAAGCCCTTGACCATCTTTTCCGCACCCGAGGCGGCAATGGCGCCGGTGGACCGGCCGTGGAAGGCGCCCTCGATGGTCACGATCTCGATCCGGTCGGGCTCGCCCTTCTCCCACCAGCAGCGGCGGGCCATCTTGATCGCCAGCTCGGCGGCCTCGGTGCCGGAATTGGTGAAGAAGACCGTATCGGCGAAGGTGTGTTCCACCAGCAGATCGGCCAGCCGCTGCTGCTCCGGGATCCGGTAGAGGTTCGAGACATGCCAGATCCGCCCCGCCTGTTCGGTCAGCGCCGCGACCAGTGCGGGATTGGCATGGCCGAGGCAGTTCACCGCGATCCCCGCGCCGAGGTCGAGGAATCGGCGCCCGTCCACCGTGATCGCCCAGGCCCCTTCGCCGCGGGCGAAAGCAAGGTCGGCACGGTTATAGGTCGGCAGGACGGACGGGATCATGGCACATCTCCGGCAAGGATGGGGCAGAGCGGGAACAGCGACGGGGGACGACAGCGCGCAGGCCGCGCGGAAGGCGCGTCAGCGTCGGTTGCGTCGAAGGCTGGGTCGCTGGCTCATGGCGGCGAAGATGGCGGCGATTCGCCGCGCGCGCAAGATGGAATCCGCGCCGCTCAGGGCTTCATGCGATAGCCGGTGCACAGCCAGTGCCAGGCCAGCGCGACCACCCCCGCCGTGGCCGCGCCCGCAACCGCCAGCCCCAGCCAGGGCGAGGCGTCCGAGGCCCCCGCAAAGCCGAACCGCGCGCCGTCGATCAGGTAGAAGATCGGGTTGAAATGGCTGATCGTGGCGAAGGGCGCCGGCAGGGCCTCGACCGAATAGAAGGTGCCCGACAGGAACGAGAGCGGCGCCACCACGAAATTGGTGATCACCGCCATCTGGTCGAATTTCTGCGCCACCACCCCGGCGATGATGCCCAGGCCCCCCAGCAGCAGCGCCGCCAGCAGCACGAAGGTCACCGCCCAGGCGGGATGCGCCATGCCCAGCCCCAGCGTCAGGGCCAGCCCGGCCCAGATCACCACCGCCACCAGCCCGGCCCGCACGACCGAGCCGATCAGATAGCCGGCCAGGATCTCGCCCGCCGACAGCGGCGGCATCAGCGTGTCGACGATATTGCCCTGCATTTTCGCGCTGATGATCGAGGAGGAGGTGTTCGCGAAGGCGTTCTGGATCACCGTCATCATCAGGATGCCCGGTCCCAGGAAGGCCAGGTAGGGCATGCCCATGACATCGCCCCGGTCCTTGCCCATCGCCAGTGCGAAGACGGTGACGAACAGCGCCGCCGTCATCAGCGGCGCCAGCACGGTCTGCTGCCAGACCGACAGGAAGCGCATGACCTCGCGCAGGGCGAGGGTCTGCAACCCGATGCGGTTGATGCGGCCGAAACGGCGGGTCCCGGCGGCGTAGGGCTGGCTTGAAGTCATGGCGTTTCGTCGCTATTTCACGGTGTCCCGGTTTGACCGGGCCACGCCCGAAATGCAAGATGACACGGCCCGGACGGGCCAGCAGAAAGGTCGCCGCGATGTCCTGGACCGACGAGCGGGTGGAAACGCTCAAACGCATGTGGACCGAGGGTGCCTCGGCCAGCCAGATCGCCAAGGAACTGGGCGGCGTCACCCGCAACGCCGTGATCGGCAAGGTGCATCGCCTTGGCCTGTCGAACCGGGGCGACGAGGCCCCTGCGGCCGAGGCCGCGCCCGCGGCCGCCGCCCCCGCCGCCCCCGTGCGCGAGGCCCCCAAGCCCAAGGCGGCCGAAAAGCCCGCGGAAAAACCCGAGCCGGTGAAGGCCGCGCCGGCCCCCGAACCCGCGCCGGAGCCTCAGCCGGAGCCGGTGCGCGCGCCGGAGCCGGTGGCCGAGGCCGCCCCCGCCATCCCGGCGCGCCGCCCCATCGTGCCCGCCGGCCAGCCGCTGCCGCCGCAGCCCTCCGCCAACGAGATCAGCCCCGAGGCGCTGGCCTCGGTGCGCGAGATCGAGAAGAAATCGCGCAAGCTGACGCTGATGGAGCTGACGGAACGCACCTGCAAATGGCCGATCGGCGATCCGGCGACGGAAAAATTCTGGTTCTGCGGCCTGCCCTCGGTGCCCGGCAAGCCCTATTGCGAGGCGCATGTCGGCGTGGCCTTCCAGCCGATGAACAGCCGCCGCGACCGGCGGCGCTGAGGCCGGCGCAACCGCTCACGTCAAGTTCAACCCCCGGCCGCGTCCGGGGGTTCTGCTTTGGAATCAGCCCTCGACGCCGCCCGGCCGGTCGCCGCGCCGATCCCGCGCATGGGCCGCTTTCCGCAGGCTCGCGCGCGGCGGGAATTGCGCTGGCGGCGGACGCGGCCTAATCCATGCCGCCATGACCCGCGCCCATGATCCCGACCCCCATCACGACCCCGGCCCCGCCCGCCGGCGCCGCCACCGCAACCTCCTGCGCCTGGCCGGGGCCGCCTTGCTGGGCCTTGCCGGCGCCGGCGCGTGGCAGGGCGCCATCCTCGCCGCCGCGCAGATCGAGGCGCGTTCGGGGGCGGCCGCGCGGGCGGCGCTGGCGGAATCGGGGCAGGACTGGGCCAGCGTCGCCGCCGACGGGCTGCGCCTGACGCTGACCGGCACCGCCCCCGACGAGGCCGCGCGCCTGCGCGCCATCGGCGCCGTCGGCGGCACCGCCGCCGCCCTGCGCATCGTGGACGAGATCGTCGTCCCCGCGCCCGACACCCCGCCGCCCCCGCCCTTCGGGGTCGAGATCCTGGCCAATGGCGACGGCGTGTCGCTGGTCGGGCTGGTGCCGGCCGATACCGACCGCGCCGCCGCCGTCGCCGCGCTGTCGGATGCCGGCGCGCCGCAGGTGTCCGACCTGCTGGCCACGGCCTCCAACCCGGTGGCCGCGGACTGGCCGCCCGCCTTCACCTTCGGGCTGGAGGCGGTGGCCATCGCGAAACAGGCCAAGATCTCGGTGCAGCCGGGGGCGGTCTCGGTCTCGGCCATCGCGGCCAGCCCGGAGGAAAAGGCCCGGATCGAGCGCGACCTGCTGGCCGCCCGCCCGCCCGAGGTGGCGCTGAGCCTGGACATCCGCGCGCCCCTGCCGGTGATCGCGCCCTTTGCCCTGCGCTATGTGCTGGACGGCGAGGGCGGCCGGTTCGAGACCTGCGCCGCCGACAGCCCGGAGGCGCGCGACCTGATCCTTGCCGCCGCCGCGCCGCTGGGCGAGGTGCCCGCCGATTGCCCGCTGGGCATCGGTGCCCCCAATGCCGACTGGGGCCATGCGGCGGCGGCGGCCATCGCGGCGCTGGGGCAGCTTGGCGCCGGCTCGGTCACGCTGTCCGATCGCGCCGTGTCGCTGGAGGTGCCGGCCACCATCGCCGCCGAGGCGCTGGACGATGCCGCCGCGCGGCTGCGCACCGCCCTGCCCCAGCCCTATCGCCTGACCGCGCAGCGGGTCGAGCCGGTCTCGACCGCCGCCACCGCCATCGAGTTCAGCGCCACCCGCGCCACCCTGGGCGGCCCGGCACGGCTGCGCGGCACCACCACCAACGACCAGATGCGCGAGGCGGTGGAGACCGTGGCCCGCGCCCGTTTCGGCAGCATCGAATCGGCGCTGCAAAGCGACGAGGCCGCCCCCGGCGGCTGGACCGTGCGCGTCGTCGCCGGCATCGAGGCGCTCTCCCTGCTGGCCACCGGCGCGGTGGTCGTCACCCCCGACCTGGTGCAGGTCGAGGGCATTTCGGGCGATTCCGATGCCTCGGCGGCGGTGGCGGCGAAGCTGGCCGCGCGGCTGGGACCGGGCGCGCGCTATGCGATCCGGCTGGGCTACGACCGGCGGCTGGACCCCGATCTGGGCCTGCCCGACGGCGAGACCTGCGTGGAGCGGCTGAACGCGGTGCTGGATGCGGCCGGCCTGCGCTTTGCCCCGTCCAGCGCGGAATTCGAGGGCGATATCGACACCACCCTGACCGATCTGCGCACGGCCATGACCGATTGCGAGGATTACCGCATCGAGATCGGCGGCCATACCGATTCGCAAGGCTCGGATACGTTCAACGCCGAACTGTCGCAAAAGCGGGCCGAGGCGGTGCTGGCGGCGATGGCCGAGGCCGGGCTGCCGGTCGCCAACCTGACCGCGCATGGCTATGGCGAATCGCAGCCCGTCGCCACCAACGACACCGAGGCCGGCCGCGAGCAGAACCGCCGGATCGAGATGCGGCTGGTCTCGCCCGAGCCGGTGACGGTGGCCGAGCCGGAGCCGGGCATCCTGATGACCGGCGTGACCAGCGAGGCGGAAGCGGAGCCAGCGCCCGAGGCCCCGGCGCCGGTGGTAGCGATCCGGCCGGAAATCGAGCCGGGCACGGGCCGGGCGGCAAGCCCCGAGGCGGCACCCGAGGCAGCCGGGCAGGACGATGCCCCCGCCGACGCACCGGCTTCGCGGGCGGCCGGCGCCGATGCCGCCGATGCAGACGGGGCCGAAGCCGACTCCGCCGATGCGGCCGGGGCGGCGCCGCCGGAAGCCGCCGCCGGGGCGACCGGTCCCGAAACCCCGTCGGAGGTTCCCCCCGGCGCCGCCTCGGGTTATAGCGCGGGCGAGACAGAGGCCGACGACCCGGATCGGCCGCCGCAACGCCCCTCGCTGGACTAGGCATGGACCGCAACCAGTTGATCATCGCCACCACCGCCGCCCTGCTGGGCGCCTTCCTGCTGGGCTGGCTGGTCGGCGCGGTGCTGGCCCGGCTGGCGCGCCCGGCCCGTGCCGAACTGGACGAGATCGCCCAGACCGCCCGCCAGCTCGTCCGCGCCGAGAGCGCCCGCGACGATGCGCTGGCCCGGCTGGACCGGCGCGAGGCCGACCTGGCCGCCGGCGAGGCCGCGCTGGCCGAGGCCCGGCTGGAGATCGAGGAATTGCGGGCCTATATCGACAAGCACTTGCGCCGGAATTGACGCGATGGGGGACCCTATGGACGATATTCGCGACATGACCGCGCTGCGGGCGCGCATCGACGCGCTGGACGGGCGGCTGGTGGCGATGCTGGCGGAACGCTCGCGCCTGATCGACCGCGCCGCGCAGATCAAGGCCCGCGACGGGCTGCCCGCCCTGATCGAGACCCGCGTCGAGCAGGTGGTCGGCAATGTCCGCGCCCTGGCCGAGGCCGAGGGCGTCGATCCCGACCTGATCGAAGGCCTCTGGCGGCTGATGATGGCGCATTTCATCGCCCAGGAAGAACGGTATCTGGCCACCCACGGAGACGAGCAGGCATGAGCGCGAGGATCATCGACGGCAAGGCGCGCGCGGCGGCGCTGCGCGAAAAGGTGGCCGGGCTGGTGGCGCGGATGCGGGAAGATCACGGCATCACGCCGGGCCTTGCCGTGGTGCTGGTGGGCGAGGACCCGGCCAGCCAGGTCTATGTGCGCTCCAAGCACAAGGCCACGCGCGAGGCCGGGATGAACAGCTTCGAGCATCGCCTGCCCGCGGATGTGGCCGAGGCCGATCTGCTGGACCTGATCGCGCAGATGAACGCCGATCCGGCGGTGAACGGGATTCTGGTCCAGCTTCCCCTGCCCGCCCATATCGACGAGGCGCGGGTGATCGAAGCCATCGCCACCGCCAAGGACGTGGACGGGTTCACGCTGGCCAATGCCGGCCTGCTGGCCACCGGCGGGCGGGCGATGGTGCCCTGCACGCCGCTGGGCTGCCTGATGCTGTTGCAGGAGGAACTGGGGGACCTGTCGGGCCTGAACGCGGTGGTGATCGGGCGCTCCAACATCGTCGGCAAGCCGATGGCCCAGCTGTTGCTGCGCGCCTCGGCCACGGTGACGGTGGCGCATTCGCGCACCCGCGACCTGCCGGGGGTGGTGCGCGGCGCCGATATCGTGGTGGCAGCCGTCGGCCGCCCGCGCATGGTCAAGGGCGACTGGCTGAAACCCGGCGCGGCAGTGATCGACGTGGGCATCAACCGCACCGAATCGGGGCTGGTGGGCGACGTGGATTTCGACAGCGCGCTTCCGGTCGCCGGGGCGATCACCCCGGTTCCCGGCGGCGTCGGGCCGATGACTATCGCCTGCCTGCTGGCCAATACCCTGACCGCCACCGCCCGCGCCAACGGCCTGCCGGAGCCGGAGGGGCTGACCGCCTAGGCCCCCCAGAGGCGGGCGCCGGTTTCCGTCTCTCCCACCATCCGCACCCGCCCGTTCCGGTGCAAATGGTTGATATGCGCCACCGATTCGACCAGGGCGAGGCCGAACTCGCCCGCGCCGATGCGGCGGCGGAACAGCAGGTCGAAACAGCCCACAGCCGTGCGCGGCGTCTCCAGCAGCGCCGTTTCCAGCCGGGCCAGCGCGCCGCGATGGTTGTCGATCAGCGCCGCCAGCCGGGTGGGCAGGCCGGTGAAAGGCAGCTTGTGGCCGGGCAGGACCAGTTGCGCCGGCGTGGCGAATGCCGCCATCCGGGTGCAACTGTCCAGCCAGTCGCCGACGGGATCGGCCTCCGGCTCGGTCGGATGCACGCCCAGATTGGGGCTGATGCCGGGCAGAAGCTGGTCGCCGCCCAGCACCAGCCCGTCGGTCCACAGCGTCACATGCTCGGGCGCGTGGCCCTCGCCCATGCGGACCAGCCAGTCGCGCCCGCCGAGGCGCAGGCGATCCCCCTCGACCAGCCGCCGATAGCCCAGCGGGATCGGATGCACCGAATCGGCCAGGTTGTAGGGCCGTTCGCCCGCGCGCCGGGCCAGCATCTCCGCCGGCATCCCGGCCTGCCGCCAGAAGGCGAGTTGCTGGGGCACGGGCGCCGCCTGCCGGTCCAGATGCAGCATCCGCGCCATCAGCCAGGCGGTGCGCGAGGCCCAGATTTCCGCCCCCTGCGCCGCGAACCAGCCGGCCAGGCCGATATGGTCGGGATGGTGATGCGTCACCAGCACCCGCCGCACCGGGCGCCCGGCCAGCGGCCCGGAAAGGATGCGCGCCCAGACTGCCCGCGCCGGGGCCGAATCGACGCCGGTATCCACCAGAGTCCAGCCATCCGCGTCCTCGACGGCGTAGCAATTGACGTGATCCAGCGCCCAGGGCAGCGCCAGCCGCAGCCACAGGATGCCGGGGGCGACGGCGATGGCCTCGCCTTCGGGCGGCGGCTCGGGCCAGGGGAAGGCCAGCCCGGCGGGGGTCGCGCGTGCGTTCATGCGCCCCCGAACACCGAATCGTCCAGCGCGTCAAGATCGGCGACGCCGGCCTCCGCCTCGGCCAGATCGCCCGACAGGCGCGGCAGGATGCGGGTGACGAAGATGCGCGCCAGACCTTCCCGCGCCGGATCGGCCCTGGCCGCGCGCAGGTGGAAATGCGCCCCCAGCACGCGGGCGAAAGCGGTCAGATAGGGCACGGCGCCGGCGAAACGGTCCGGCATCCCGGCGGCCAGCAACGCCCCGGTCGCGGCCCGCAGCGCCCGCGCCGCCTCGGCCACCGGGGCGCCGAGCGGTCCCACGGCCTCGGCCTCCACCTCGTCCAGCAGCGCAAGGGCCGCCGCGCCGCCATCGGCCATCTTGCGGGCCACCAGGTCCATCGCCTGAATGCCGTTGGTGCCCTCGTAGATCGCGGTGATGCGGGCATCGCGCAGATGCTGGGCGGCGCCGGTCTCCTCGATATAGCCCATGCCGCCATGCACCTGCACGCCGGTATCGGCCACCCGGCACCCGACATCGGTGCCGTAGGCCTTGGCGATCGGGGTCAGGAAGGCGGCACGGGCGCGGGCGGACTCGTCGCCCGCGGCGGCAAGGTCCAGCGCCATCGCGCAGGCCATGCAGATGGCGCGGGCGGCGAACACCTCGGCCCGCGCACAGGCCAGCATCCGGCGCACATCCGCGTGGCGGATGATCGGGCCGGCCTGCTCGCGCCCGGCCGCGTAGGTTGCGGCCTTTTGCAGCGCGGCCTCGGCCACGCCGACGCCCTGCATGCCGACGGAAAGCCGCGCCGCGTTCATCATGGTGAACATCGCCGCCATGCCGCCATGCGGCGCACCCACCAGCCAGCCCGTCGCCCCCTCGAAGGCCATCACGCAGGTCGGGCTGCCGTGGATGCCCAGCTTGTGCTCCAGGCTGACCACGCGCAGGGCGTTGGCGGCGCCGGGCCGACCCTCGGCGTCGGGGATGAATTTCGGCACCATGAACAGGCTGATGCCGCGCGTGCCCGGCGGCGCATCCGGCAGCCGCGCCAGCACCAGATGGCAGACGTTCTCGGTGAAATCCGTATCGCCCCAGGTGATGAAGATCTTCTGCCCGGTGATGAGATGGGTGCCATCCGGCCCCGGCTCGGCCCGGCAGCGCAGGGCGCCCACGTCGCTGCCGGCCTGCGGCTCGGTCAGGTTCATGGTGCCCGACCATTGGCCCGAGATCAGCCGGGGCAGATACAGCGCCTGCATCTGCGGGTCCGCGTGATGCTCCAGCGCCTCGATCTGGCCGTGGGTCAGCAGCGGGTTCAGTTGCAGCGCGAGGTTGGCGCCGGCCATCATCTCGCCCACGGCCTGGCTGACCACCTGCGGCAGGCCCATGCCGCCATGCGCGGGGCTGGCCGACAGGCCCACCCAGCCGCCTTCCGCAATGGCCCGGAACGCCTCGGCAAAGCCGGGCGAACTGCGCAGCACGCCGTTCTCCAGCCGCGCGGGGGTCAGGTCGCCGGCGCGGTTCGTGGGCGCCAGCACCCGGTCGCAAAGGCGCGCGGCCTCGGTCAGCACCGAATCGACCAGTTCCGGCGTGGCCTCGGCAAAGCGTTCGGTGGCGGCCAGCGGCGCCAGCGGCAGCACATGTTGCAGGATGAAGCGGGTATCGGCCAGGGCGGCGCGATAGGTCATGGCGGTCCCCCTCTTGCGCGGCGGGGCGGCTTGGGCCAAGCCGGACCGGACCGCGTTTGCACCCAGCTTGCCCCGCGCCGGGGATCGGGTCCAGCCGCAACGCCGCGTCCCGAATCGTCGAAAGAGGCCCCATGCCGCCCGCCACCATCCGCCTGAATCCCGACCCGGAGGGGATCGCCCGCGCGGCCGCCCTGCTGGCCGGGGGGCAGGCCGTCGCCATCCCCACCGAAACCGTCTACGGGCTGGCCGCCGATGCCCGCCGGGCCGAGGCCGTGGCGCGCATCTATGCGGCCAAGGGGCGGCCCGCGCATAACCCGCTGATCGTGCACGTTTCCAGCCTGGCGCAGGCGCGCGAGCTGGCGGTGTTCGACGCGGCGGCCGAGGCGGCGGCGGCGGCTTTCTGGCCCGGCCCGCTGACGCTGGTGCTGCCCTTGCGCGCCGATTCCGGGCTGGCCCCGGCGGTGACGGCGGGGGGCGACCGCGTGGCGCTGCGATGGCCGGCGCATCCGGTGGCGGGGGCGATCCTGCGCGCCTTCGGCGGCGTGCTGGCGGCGCCTTCGGCCAACCCTTCGGGCCGGATCAGCCCCACCACGGCGGCGCATGTGCTGGACCCGCAGAACGGGCTGTCGGGCCGGATCGCGGCGGTGGTCGATGCCGGACCCTGCGCGGTGGGGCTGGAATCCACCATCCTGGGCTGGGAGGCCGGGCGCCCGGTGATCCTGCGCCCCGGCGGCATCACCGGCGACGCGCTGGCGCGCGTCCTCGGCCCCCTCGCGACGGTGCGGACCACGGAGGACGCGGCCCCGGTGGCGCCGGGCATGCTGTCCAGCCATTACGCCCCCCGCGCCCCGGTCCGCCTGAACGCCCAAGGCCCCCGCGCGGGCGAGGCCTATATCGGCTTCGGTCCCGGCGGGGGCGACCTGAACCTGTCGCCCGCCGGCAGTCTGGAGGAAGCCGCCGCCAACCTGTTCGACTGCCTGCGCCGGGCGGATGCGCTGGGCCTGCCCATCGCGGTGGCGCCGATCCCGGCCGAGGGGGTCGGGGCGGCGATCAACGACCGCCTTGCCCGCGCGGCCGCCCCGCGATGAACCTGTCGCCGCTGCCCATCGACGCCGCGATCCCGGAGCTACGCGCCGCCCTTGCGCGCGAGGGGCGGGCGGTGCTGGTGGCGCCGCCCGGCGCCGGCAAGACGACGCGGGTGCCGCTGGCCCTGCTGCCCGACATCGCGGGCCGCATCGTCATGCTGGAACCGCGCCGCCTCGCCGCCCGCGCGGCCGCCCTGCGCATGGCCGAGGAACTGGGCGAGGCGCCCGGCGACAGCGTGGGCTTTCGCATGCGTGGCGAATCGCTGCCGGGCAAGCGGATCGAGGTGGTCACGGAGGGCATCCTGACCCGGATGCTGCAATCCGATCCCTCGCTGGACGGCATCGGCGCGGTGATCTTCGACGAATTCCACGAGCGCAGCCTGAACGCCGATCTGGGCCTTGCCCTGACGCTGGAGGCCTGTGCCGCCCTGCGCCCCGACCTTGTTCTGCTGGTCATGTCGGCCACGCTGGCGGCCGAGCCGGTGGCGGCGCTGATGGGCGGCGCGCCGGTGATCCGCTCCGAAGGCCGGGCGTATCCGGTGGAAACCCGCTGGCTGCCGCGCCCCCTGCCCGCCGGCGCGCGGCTTGAGGCGGAAACCGCCGCGCTGATCCGGCAGGCGCTGGCGGAAACCGATCCTGAACCGGGCGGCACCTTGCTGGCCTTCCTGCCGGGAGAGGGAGAAATCCGCCGGGTCTCTGCCCTGCTGGCCGATACCGGCGCCGAAATCCTGCCGCTTTACGGGGCGCTGCCGCCGGCGGCGCAGCGGGCGGCGCTGTCGCCGCCGGGCGCGCAAAGGCGGGTGGTGCTGGCAACCGCGATCGCGGAAACCTCGCTGACCATTCCGGCGGTGCGGGTGGTGGTGGATGCCGGGCGGGCGCGGCGGGCGCGGTTCGACCCCGGCAGCGGCATGTCGCGTCTGGTGACCGAGCGCGCCGCGAAAGCCGAGTCGGATCAACGTCGTGGCCGGGCCGGACGGGTGGCGCCGGGCATCTGCTATCGCCTTTGGGCGCGGGCCGAGGAGGGCGCCATGCCCGCCGCCGCCCCGCCCGAGATCGCCAGCGCCGACCTCGCGCCTTTGGCGCTGGAACTGGCGGCATGGGGGGCGGCGGCGGGCGATCTGGCCTTCCTCACCCCGCCGCCGGAGGCCGCCTTGTCCGAGGCGCGGGCGCTGCTGGCCGATCTCGGCGCGCTGGACGCGGGTGGCCGGATCACGACGCACGGGCGGGCGCTGGCGGGGCTGCCGCTGCATCCGCGCCTTGGCCATATGCTGATGCTGGCGGGGCGCGGGGCGGCGCCGTTGGCCGCGCTGATCTCCGACCGCGATCCGCTGCGGGGGGCGCCGGCGGACATGACGCTGCGGCTGGCGGCGCTGGCGGGGCGCGACCAGCCCTTCCCTGCCGATCCCGGCGCGCTGGCGCGATTGCGCAGCGAATCCAAAAGGCTGGCCCGGCTGGCCCCCGCCGATCCACCGTTCCCGGACCTGACGCCGGGCGGCATGGCGGCGCTGGCCTATCCCGACCGCATCGGCCAGCGCCGCAAGGGCGAGGCCGCGCGCCATATCCTGTCCGGCGGGCGCGGCGCCATGCTGGCCGAGGGCGACGGCTTGGGCGCGGCACAATGGATCGTCGCCACCGATCTGGACGGCAAGGGCCGCGAATCGCGCATCCGCGCCGCCCTGCCGGTGACGGAATCGGAACTGCGCGCGCTGCATGCCGACCGCATCCGCTGGCAGGACAGCGTGAGCTGGGACCGCCGCGAGGGCCGGGTGCTGGCCCGCCAGCGCGAGATGCTGGGCGCGCTGACCCTTGCGGAACGCCGTTGGGAGGACGCCCCGCCCGAGGCGCTGGCCGAGGCCGCGCTGGAGGGGCTGCGCGCCATCGGCCTGAACTGGTCGCCCACGGCGGCGCGGCTGCGGGCGCGGATCGCCTTGCTGCCCGATCTGGGACCGGTGGACGATGACAGCCTGCTGGCCGATGCCGACTGGCTGGCGCCGTGGCTGGCCGAGGCCCGCAGCACCGCCGACCTGCGTGGCCTCGATCTGCAAGCCGCGCTGCTGGCCCGGATCGGCTGGACCGGCCAGCAGGCGCTGGACCGCGAGGCCCCGGCGCATTTCACCACGCCGCTGGGCCGCAAGGCGCCCATCGACTACGGCGGCGAGGCCCCCTCCATCGAGGTGCGGCTGCAAGAAATGTTCGGCCTCACCCGCCACCCGACCGTGGCCGGGCGGCCGCTGCGCATCACCCTGACCTCGCCGGCCGGGCGACCCTTGCAGGTGACGATGGACCTGCCCGGCTTCTGGGCCAGCAGCTATTCGGACGTGCGCAAGGACATGCGCGGCCGCTATCCCCGCCACCCCTGGCCCGAGGACCCGACGCAGGCCGACCCGACCCTGCGCGCCAAGCCGCGGGGCACATGACGCCTAGAACGCCTTGAAGGTCATCGTGGTCAGGGTGCGGCTGATGCCGGGAATGTCGAACAGCTTTTCGGCCAGAAAGCGCCCCACATCCTCGCCCTCGGGGATGTAGATCTTGGCCAGCAGGTCCCACTCGCCCGAGGTCGAATAAAGCTCGCTGACCAGTTCGCGGTCATAGATGGCATCGGCGACCTCGTAGGTCCGGCCCGGCTCGCAACGGAACTGCACAAAGAAGGGACGCATGAGGAAACCCCCTGATTTGCGGAGAGACTAGCGCGCGGGCGCGGCGCGGGTCCAGTCCCCCCGCGCAAGCCCGCGCCAGAAGCGCACCATCAGCAGCGCCGCCGCCACGGTCAGGCCAAGGGTCAGCCCGGCCCAGATACCGCCGGGACCGAAGCCCAGCGGGAAGGCCAGCAGATAGCTGCCGGGCAGGCCGACCACCCAATAGGCGAAGGCGGTGATCCACATCGGCACCCGCGTGTCCTGCACCCCGCGCAGCAGGCCCAGCGCAATGGCCTGCAAGCCGTCGGCCAGCTGGAAGATCGCCGCCCAGACCAGCAGGAAGACCGCCATCGACAGGATTTCGGGCGCCTGCGGCTTGGCCATGTCCAGATAGGCGCCGGCCAGCAGCCGCGGGACCGACAGGAACACCGCGATCACCACGCCGGTCACCGCCAGCGACAGCAGGATGACGGTGGCCGAGACCTCGCGCATGGCCTGCGGATCGCCGTGGCCCTGGCTCTGGCCGACGCGGATGGTGGCGGCGTTCGACAGGCCCAGATGCACCATGAAGGCGATGGAGGCGATTTGCAGCGCGATCCCGTGCGCGGCCAGCGGCACCACGCCGATCCAGCCCATCATCAGGTTGGCGGCGGTGAACATGGCGACCTCGGCCACGGCGGTGATGCCCACCGGCAGGCCCAGCCGCAGCACATGCCACAGCGCCCCCCAATCCGGCCGCCAGAAGCGTTGCATCAGCGCGAATCGCCGCGCCTGCGGCAGCCAGAGCGCATAGGCCAGCATGCCGGCAAGCTGCACGGCCTGCACCGTGACCGAGGCCAGCGCCGCCCCGCGCACGCCCATCTCGGGGAAGCCCCAATGGCCGAAGATCAGCGCCCAGTTCAGCGCGATATTGACCGGGATGCCGGCCACGGTGATCCACAGCAGGATCTGCGTGCGCTCCATCGCGGCCAGATAGCTGCTCAGCACCATGCCGGCGAGGATCAGCCCAACGCCCCAGCCGCTGATGCGCAGATAATCCTGCGCATATTGGGCGACCTCGGGCGCCTGGCCCAGCGCCAGCAGCAGCGGCCCCGACCACCACAGCAGCGGCATGATCAGCACGGAATGCGCCAGCGACAGCCACAGCGCCATGCGGGTGGACCGGCGCACCTGCACCTCGTCCCTGCGCGCCAGCGCGTTGGCCAGCACCCCCAGCAGGGCGATGGCAAAGCCCGAACCCAGCATGAACAGCACGAACTGCATCGACACGGCGATGATCAGCCCGGCCAGCGCGTCGACGCTGTACCAGCCCACCATGACGGTATCGGCCACGCCGATGGCCACGCGGGCCACATGCGTGCCGATCAGGGGCAGCCCCAGCACCAGAAGGGCGCGGGCATGAAGGGAATAGCGGTTCGACATGGCCGCCCTCCTATCCGCCGGCTGACGCCCGTGCAAGCCGTGACGGCGCGACCCTGTAAGTCTCGGCCCCGACACCCTATCTTGACGCAGGACAGGAAAGGCGGGGCACGCATGGCGGGACTGGCGGGCGAGGTTTTGCAGGGGCTGGGGCTGGCCGATCCGGTGATCCGGCTGGGCGTCACCGGCCTGTCGCGGGCCGGCAAGACGGTGTTCATCACCTCGCTGGTCGCCAACCTGATGGATCGCGGCCGCATGGCCGGGATGCGGGCCGTGGCCGATGGCAGCCTGCGCGCCGCCTGGCTGCAACCCCAGCCCGACGACACCGTGCCGCGCTTCGATTTCGAACGTTACCTTGCCGCGATGACCGGCCCGGACCCCTTCTGGCCCGAAGGAACCCGCCATGTCAGCGAGCTGCGGCTGTCGCTGCGGCTGGAACCGCGCGGGCTGCTCTCGGGCCTGCGCGGACCGCGCACCGTGCATATCGACATCGTGGACTATCCCGGCGAATGGCTGCTGGACCTGCGCCTGATGGAGCAGGACTTCGCCGCATGGTCGGCCGAGGTGCTGGCCCGCCTGCCCTTGCGCCCGGCATCGGCGCCCTTCCTCGACGCGCTGGCGGCGCTGGCCCCGGACGCGGGTTTCGACGAGGTGCTGGCGCAGGAGCTGACCGGGCTTTACGCCGCGCATCTGCATGCCGCGCGCGAAGCCGGCTGGTCGGATTGCACGCCGGGCCGCTTCCTCCTGCCGGGAGAGCTGGCCGGCAGCCCGGCCCTGACCTTCGCGCCCCTGCCCGAAAGCCTGCGCGACGGCCCCCTCTGGCGCGAATGCGCGCGCCGGTTCGAGGCCTACAAGGCGCGGATCGTCAGGCCTTTCTTCCGCGACCACTTCGCCCGCATCGACCGGCAGGTGGTGCTGGTCGACGTGCTGGGCGCCATCCATTCCGGCCCGGCGGCGGTCGAGGACATGCGCCGGGCGATGGCCGCGATCCTGTCGGCCTTCCGTCCCGGCCGCGCCGGCTGGCTGGCGCAGCTGGTCGGCGCGCGGCGGGTCGAGCGCATCCTGTTCGCCGCCACCAAGGCCGACCACCTGCACCACCAGCAACATCCGCGCCTTGCCGCGATCCTGTCGGCGCTGCTGCGCGAGGCCCGCGACCGCGCCGATTTCTCCGGCGCGCGGACCGAGGCGCTGGCTATCGCCGCCCTGCGCTCCACCACGGAAACCATGATCGAGCGCGACGGCGAATCGTTGCCGGCGGTGCGCGGCACGCTGCTGGACGGGTGCCGCGCGGCGCTTTACCCCGGCGAGTTGCCCGACGACCCCGCCGACCTGCTGACCCCCGCCCGCGAAGGCGCAAGCGCCTGGCTGGACGCCGATTATGCGGTGATGAACTTCGCCCCCGCGCCCTCGACGCTGAAGCCGGGCGACGGCCCGCCGCATATCCGCCTGGACCGCGCGGCCGAGTTCCTGCTGGGGGACCGGCTATGACCCGCCGCCCGACCCTCATCGAACTGCCCGACGAGGCCCCGCGCCCCGACACCGCCCCACACGCCCCGCATTCGGTGCTGCTGGAGGATGCCGGCCCCTCGCCCGCCGACGCGCCGCCGGTCGAGGAACCCGCCGCCCGCCCGCCGACCCGGCTGGAGATCGCGGCACGGCTGGCCGCGAGGCCCGGCTCGCGGCTGACGCGGTTCTTCCTGGGCACGGCGGCGGCGCTGGTGTCGTTTCTGGCCGGCATCGCGGCGCTGCGCTTCATCGACACGATGCTGGCCCGCTGGCCGCTGCTGGGCTGGGTGGCGCTGGCCTTGCTGGCGGCCTTCACCCTGGCGACGCTGCTGGTGGCGGGCCGGGAATTGCTGGCCTGGCGCCGGCTGGCGCGCCTCGATTCCATCCACCGCGCCGCCGCTGGCGCCCTCGCCACGGCCGAAGTGGCGGCGGCCCGCGACGTGGTGGCGCGGCTGGATGCCCTCTATGCCGACCGCCCCGAACTGCAATGGAGCCGGGAACGCCTGGCCGAGGCCGCCCGCGACGCCTATGGCGCGGAGGACCTGCTGCGCGCCGCCGAGACCACCCTGCTGGCGCCGCTGGACGAGGCGGCCCGGCGCGAGGTGGAGGCCGCCGCCCGCGCCGTCGCCGCCGCCACCGCGCTGGTGCCCCTGCCCTTCGCCGACATGCTGGCGGCTATGGCGATGAACCTGCGCATGATCCGGCGGCTGGCGGAAATCTATGGGGGCCGCGCCGGCACCTTCGGCGGCTGGCGGCTGACGCGCTCGGTCCTGGCGCATCTGGTGGCGACGGGGGCGGTGGCGGCGGGGGACGACCTGATCCACACCGTCGCCGGCGGCGGCGCGCTGGCGAAGCTGTCGCGCCGCTTCGGCGAAGGCGTGGTCAACGGCGCGCTGACCGCGCGGGTCGGCATCGCCGCGATGGAGGTCTGCCGCCCGCTGCCCTTCCTCGCCCAGCCCCGGCCCCGCGTGACGGCGCTGCTGAGCCGCGGCCTCAAGGGCCTGTTCGACAAGGGCGAATAGCGCCCGCACCACCCGCGGCAGCCACGCCATCGCGCCCCTATCCCGTGGCATAGGGCAACCGATAGCTGATGGCTTCCGCGACATGATCCGCCGCGATCTGCGCCGCGCCGGCAAGATCCGCGATGGTGCGCGAGACCCGCAGCACGCGGTGATAGCCGCGCGCGGTCAGGCCGATACGCTCGGTCGCGCGGCGCATCAGGTCGCGGCCCTCGGCACACAGGGGCGCCACGCGCTCCAGCACGGCGCCGGTGGCATCGGCATTGGTGCGCAGCGCATCCCCGGCGAATCGCTCGGCCTGCACGGCGCGGGCGGCGATCACGCGGGCGCGAATCCCGGCGCTCGGCTCGCCATCGGCCGGACGGGTGAGGTCGTCGATGGACAAGGCCGGCACCTCGATGCGCAGGTCGAAACGGTCCATCAACGGGCCGGAGATCTTGCCCATATAGTCCCCGCCGCAATTCGGCGCCCGGCCGCAGGCGCGGGCCGGGTCGCCCAGATAGCCGCAACGACAGGGATTCGCCGCCGCAACCAGCAGGAAGCGGCACGGATAACGGGCATGCATGGCGGCGCGGGCGATGGTGACCATGCCGGTCTCGATCGGCTGGCGCAGCGTGTCCAGCACCGCGCGGCCGAATTCGGGCAACTCGTCCATGAACAGCACGCCGTTATGGGCCAGGCTGACCTCGCCCGGCCTGGCGCCCTTGCCGCCGCCGATCATCGCCGCCATCGAGGCGGTATGATGCGGCTCGCGGAAGGGGGCGGCGCGGGTGATTCGGCCCTTGTCCAGCATGCCGGCGACGGACTGGATCATCGCGGTTTCCAGCGCCTCGGCCGGGTCCAGCGGCGGCATGATCCCCGGCAGGCAGGCCGCCAGCATGGACTTTCCGGCGCCCGGAGGCCCGACCATCAGCAGGTGGTGGCGCCCGGCGGCAGCGATTTCCAGCGCGCGGCGGGCGCGATACTGGCCGCGCAATTCGGCCAGGTCGCGGCCCGGACCGCCCGGCTCGGGGGCCAGGGGCGCGGCCGGCGACAGGGGGGCGCGGCCGGTGATGTGATCGACCGCGGCGCGCAGGCTGTCAGGCGCGAAGACCGGCACCGCGCCGACCAGCGCCGCCTCGGCCCCGCAGTCGCGCGGGCAGATCAGGCTGCGCGCATCCTCCGCCGCCGCCATCGCCGCCGGCAGGGCACCCGCCACGCGCTTCAGCCGCCCGTCCAGCGACAGCTCCCCCATCGAGACCACCCGCTCCAGCTCGTCGGCGGGGATGACCTCCATCGCGGCCAGCACGGCCAGCGCGATCGGCAGATCGAAATGCGAGCCTTCCTTCGGCAGGTCGGCGGGCGAGAGGTTGACCGTCACCCGACGGGGCGGCAGCCCGACGCGGATCGCATCGAAGGCGGCGCGCACGCGGTCGCGGGCCTCGTTGATGGCCTTGTCCGGCAGGCCGACGATGCCGAAGCCCGGCATGCCCGAGCCGACCGAGGCCTGCACCTCGACCAGCTGGGCGTCGATGCCGACGAAGGCGACGGTATAGGCGATTGCGGGCATGTCGGGCCTCGGTTGCTGCCCCGCAACCCTGCAACGCGCGCCGTAAAGAAAAGGTTAACGCAAGCGGGGATTACCGCTCAGCGGATGACGGGCGTGCGCGCGGCGACACGCCGCTCGATGGCCTCCCAGATCAGCGCGGCGCCGTTGGTGCCATCGAATCGCTCCAGCTCCTGAAGGCCGGTGGGCGAGGTCACGTTGATTTCGGTCAGCCAGCCGTCGATCACGTCGATGCCGGTGAAGATCTGCCCCTTCTCGCGCAGGACCGGACCGATTCGGGCGCAGATCTCGCGCTCGCGCCCGGTCAGGGCAACCGGCTCGGGACGGCCGCCGACATGCATGTTCGAGCGCGCCTCGCCGGCGGCGGGAACCCGGTTGATGGCGCCGATGGGTTCGCCATCGACCAGGATGATTCGCTTGTCGCCCTTGACCACGGCGGGCAGGTAGGTCTGGGCGATCACCGGCTCGCGATTCATGCCCGAGAACAGCTCGACCAGGGATGCAAGGTTGCTGTCATCGGTGCGCAGATGGAACACGCCGGCACCGCCATTGCCGTAAAGCGGCTTGATGATGATGTCGCCGTGACGGGCGCGGAAGGCGCGGATGGTGGCCAGATCGCGCGAGATCAGCGTCGGCGGCGTCAGGTCGGGGAAGTCCAGAACCATCAGCTTTTCCGGGCAGTTGCGGACCCAGAACGGATCGTTGACCACCATCGTGCCGGGCGCCAGCCGGTCCAGCAGATGCGTCGAGGTGATATAGCCCATGTCGAAGGGTGGGTCCTGGCGCAGCCAGACCACGTCGAAATCGGCCAGATCGACATCGGCCCAGTCGCCGAAAGTCACATGATTGCCGGCCTCGCGCCGCAGGGTGATGGGACGCCCCTGCGCCCGCACCTTGCCCTCGACATAGGACAGCCGGTCCACCGTATACTGGAACAGGCTATGCCCGCGCGCCTCGGCCTCCAGCCCCAGCCGGAAGGTGCTGTCGCCGGTGATCGAGACCGCCTCGATCGGGTCCATCTGCAACGCGACCTTCAAGCTCATGGCAAGTCCTCCAGAAACGGGTGGCTTGCTTGTCGCCCGGCCCGCGCCGGATCGCAAGGGGGCCGGCCTACCAGCTGTCGAAGGCGTTTTCGATCACGCTGACCCGGCCCATGCCGTCGACCAGCGCCGCATCGAAGCGCATGGGCGTCAGCAGCCCCTGTTCCAGATGCGCGCAATAGGCAGTGGCGGCGGCACAGATGCGGTCCATCTGGCGCCGGCCCAGCCGCCAGGCGGCCTGGTCATGGGTGCGGGCGCTTTTGACCTCGACGAAGACGACATCCTCGCCCATCGCCACGATCAGGTCGATCTCGCCCCATTGGCAGCGCCAGCGACGGGCGAGGATGCGGCCGCCCAGCCGGGTGTAATGCGCGGCAACGCTGTCTTCGGCAAGGCAGCCGGCAGCATGGTTGCGCGCGCCGCGGGCAACGCGGGTGGCGCTGGCAAATGCCGTGGTCGCATGAAAGCCCATTCCTAGTCCTTTCCGTCCTGCGCCAGGCGCAGTCCCATCTGATAGACCGTCCGGCGCGGGGTGCCGGTGGCCTTGGCCAGGGCATCCGCCGCGTCGCGCAGGCTGTCGCCGGCGGCCAGGCGGGCGGCCAGGGCGGCCTCCAGCCCCTCATTCGTCACCGCCGCGCCCGCAACGCGGTCCAGCAGCATCACCACCTCGCCCTTCAGCCCCTCATCCGGGACCAGATCGAGCAATTCGCGCGCGGTGCCGGCCAGTCTTTCCTCGAATCGTTTCGTCAGTTCCCTGCATATGACGATGCGTCTTTCCGGATGGTTTTCACACAAATCTTTCAATGTTTCCTTAACGCGCCTGGGGCTTTCGAAAAGAATCACCGTGGCCTCGATCCCGTCCCAGCGCGCCAGCCACTTGCGGCGCGCCGTGGCGGTGGCCGGCGGAAAGCCGGCAAAGACGAAGGCATCCGAGGGCAATCCGGCCACCATCAGCGCCGCCAGCACCGCCGAGGGGCCGGGCAGGGCATGGACCGGCAGCCCGGCCTCGCGCACCAGGGCCGCCAGCCGATAGCCCGGATCGGAGACCAGCGGCGTGCCCGCGTCCGAGGCATAGGCGATCGACGCCCCGTCCGCGATGGCGGCGACCAGAGCCGGGCCGGAGGCGGCCTCGTTATGGTCGTGATGGGCCAGCAGGCGGCGGCCGCGCAGCGCAATGCCGTGCAGCGCCAGCAACTGCCGCAGCCGGCGGGTATCCTCGGCCGCCAGCACCGAAGCCCCGTTCAGCACGTCCAGCGCCCGCAGCGTGATGTCGCGCGCCGCCCCGATCGGCGTCGCCACCAGGTAAAGGCCCGGCGCCAGCGCCGGCGCCTCGATCCGGGCCGCGATCGGTTCCGCCGCCTGCATGGGCGGCGCCTTGCCGGTGCTTTCGCCTTGCTTCATCACCCTCGTCCCGGACATTTGCGTTCGGCTTTCGATCTGAATACGCTTCCCGCAGGAATTGCCACCCTTGCAGACGGGAAAGTCATCATGCCGCGCGCCCTGCCCCTTCGTCCCGTCCTTCCCGCCATAGCCGCGGGCGCGCGGCATCTGGCGCGCCTCGCCGCGGCCGGCCTCGCCGCCCTGACGCTGGCGGCCTGCCAGCCGGGCGGCACCGGCCCCACCTCCGCCAGCGGTCCCTCGCGCGGACCGCTGGTCGATCCCGGCCAGCCCGTCACCGTCGCCCTGCTGGTGCCCGGCGGCACCGGGGACGCCAATCTGGAATGGCTGGCGCGCTCGCTGGGCAATGCCGCGCGCATGGCGGCCAGCGACGCCCAGGGCGCCCATATCGACCTGCGCGTGCTGCCGGTGGGCACCGACAGCGGCACCGCCGTCGCCCGCGCGCAGGAGGCCGTGGGCGCCGGCGCCAGGATCGTCATCGGCCCGCTGCATGCCGAATCCGCCAATGCCGTGGGCGCCGCCGTCGCCGGCCAGGGCATCAACGTGCTGGCCTTCTCGAACAACCCGGAGATCGCCGGCGGCAATGTCTTCCTGCTGGGCAACACCTTCGACAACACCGCCCAGCGGCTGGTGCGTTACGCCCTGCAACAGGGCAAGCGCCGCTTCATCGTCGTGTCCGAGAACGACCTCGCCGGCCAGATCGGCGCCCGCGCCATCAAGGCCGCCATCGCCCGCAACCGCGGCGCCGCGCTGGTCGGCGACATGCCGCATCCGGTCTCGCAGGCCGGGGTGGCCGGCGTGGTGCCCGGCATCAGTGCCGCTGCCAGGTCCGGTCAGGCCGATGTGGTCTTCCTGACCGCCAACAACGATGCCGTGCTGCCCTATATGTCGCAACTGCTGCATGACGCGGGCGTCAACCCCACGAATGCCCGCCTGGCGGGCCTGACCCGCTGGGACCAGCCGGCCGAGCGCATGAGCCTGCCCGGCCTGCAAGAGGGCTGGTTCGCCACCCCCGACATGAGCCGCCTGAAAGCCTTCGAGGCCCGCTATCGCGCCGCCTTCGGCGAGGCCCCGCATCCGCTGGCCGGGCTGGCCTATGACGGCGTGTCCGCCGTCGCCGCCGGGCTGCGCGCCGGACGCCGCGATGCGCTGACCACCGCCGGGCTGACCCAGCGCGCCGGCTTCCAGGGCGTCACCGGCGTCTTCCGCCTGAACCGCGACGGCACCAACAGCCGCGCGCTGGCGGTGGCGACGATCCGGGGCGGGCAGTTGGTCATCCTCGATCCGGCGCCGCAGGGCACCTCCGGCGCGGGGTTCTGACCCCAGCATCATGACCGACCCCGCCCCGAACCTGCCGCAAAGCGCGCCGGACCTGCCCGGCGCGCATGACATCTTCACCCCCGAGCGTTTCCTGCCGCTGCTGGATGCGCGCCTCGCGCCCCTTCCCGACGCCCGCACCCGCCGGGCCGAGACCGTGGCCGTCCTGCGCGAGGCCCGCGCCGAGGCGATGGCCGATATCGAGGCCGGCTTCGCCTCCCACCCCCGCGCGGCGCGCGAGACCCTGCGCGCCATCGCCGCGCTGACCGATGGCACGGTGATCGCGCTGCACCATGTCGCCGCCACCTGGCTGCACCCGCTGCAAGTCGCCACCACCGCCGAGCGCCTGGCCATCCTTGCCGTCGGCGGTTATGGACGCGCGGAAATGGCACCACATTCCGATGTGGACCTGCTGTTCCTGACCGCCTGGAAGCCCACCGCCTGGGCCGAGAGCATGATCGAATCGATCCTCTACATGCTCTGGGACCTCAAGCTGAAGGTCGGCCACGCCACCCGCACGCTGGACGAGACCCTGCGGCTGGCCACCAGCGACTTCACCATCCGCACCAGCCTGATCGAGCGCCGCCTGGTGGCGGGCGATGCGCTGCTGGCGGATGAGCTGCGCCAGCGCCTGCACGAGGAGCTGTTCAACGCCTCGGTCCCCGAATTCATCGAGGCCAAGCTGGCCGAGCGCACCGCCCGCCATGCCCGCCAAGGCGGCCAGCGTTATCTGCTGGAGCCGAACATCAAGGAGGGCAAGGGGGGCTTGCGCGACCTGCAAGCCCTCTACTGGATCGCCAAATACATCCACGGCGTCGGCCGCGCCATCGAGCTGGTCGATCTGGGCGTGCTCGCTCGCGAGGAACATGCCGCCTTCTGGCAGGCCGAGGATTTCCTGCTGGCGATCCGCTGCCACCTGCACCTGATCACCGGCCGCGCGGCCGAGCAGCTGACCTTCGACCTGCAACCCGAGGTCGCCGCCCGCATGGGCTATCGCGACAGCGGCGGGCGGCGCGCGGTCGAGCATTTCATGCAGGACTATTTCCGCCATGCCACCCGCGTGGGCGAGATCACCCGCGTCTTCCTGACCGATCTGGAGGCCCGCCACCTGCGCAAGGCCCCGCCCTCGCGCATTCCGGGCCGCCGGGTGCGCCTGCGCAAGGGCTTCAGGACCGCCAACGGCCGGCTGGCCATCGCCGACGACGCGGCCTTCCTGGCCGATCCGGTCAACCTGCTGCGCCTGTTCGACGAGGGCCTGCGCACCGGCATCCTGATCCATCCCGACGCCATGCGGCTGGTGGTCGCCAACCTGCACCTGATCGACGACGCCATGCGCCGCGACGCGCGGGCGGTGCGCATCTTCCTCGACCTGCTGCTGAAGCGCGGCAATCCCGAACGCGCCCTGCGCCGCATGAACGAGCTGGGCGTTCTGGCCGCCTTCATCCCGGAATTCGAGCCGGTGGTGGCGATGATGCAGTTCAACGTCTACCACCACTACACGGTGGACGAGCACACCATCCAGGCCGTCGGCACCCTGGCCGAGATCGAGCGCGGCGAGCTGGAATCCGACCTGCCGCTGAGCACCGCCCTGATGCGGGGCGCGATCAACCGCCGCGTCCTCTGTCTGGCGGTGCTGCTGCACGACATCGGCAAGGGGCGGCCGGAGGATCATTCCATCCTGGGCGCCCAGATCGCCCGGCGGGTCTGCACGCGGCTGCGGCTGCCGGCCGAGGAGGTCGAGACCGTCGAATGGCTGGTGCGCAACCATCTGGTCATGTCCGACACCGCGCAAAAGCGCGACATCGGCGACCCGCGCACGCTGCGCGATTTCGCCAAGGCGGTGCGCACGCGCAAGCGGCTGGACCTGCTGACCGTGCTGACCACCTGCGACATCCGCGCGGTGGGTCCGGGCGTGTGGAACAACTGGAAGGCCATGCTGCTGCGCCGCCTGCATGCGGAAGCCGCCCGCGCGCTGGAAACCGGGCTGGAGGAGGTCAACCGCGCCCGCCGCTCGGGCGAGGCGCATGCGGCACTGCGCGAACGGCTGGCCGAACAGGGCTGGGACGCCCGCGCCATCCGCGACGAGATCCGCCGCCATTACGAAGGCTATTGGGCGGGCCTGCAAACCGATACGCAGGTCACCTTCGCGCATCTGCTGGCCGGCATCCAGGCGGACGAGATCCGCATCGACCTGCATCCCGACCCCGACCGCGACGCCACCCGCGCCGCCTTCGCGATGGCCGACCATCCCGGCATCTTCTCGCGGCTGGCCGGGGCGCTGGCGCTGGTCGGGGCGAATGTGGTGGATGCGCGCACCTATACCTCACGCGACGGCTATGCGACGCCGGTATTCTGGATACAGGACGCCGAGGGCCATCCCTACGACATGGCCCACCTGCCCCGCCTGCGCCAGTCCATCGAGCGCTGCCTGCGCGGCGAGGTGCTGCCGCAAAAGGCGCTGGCCGACCGCGACAAGGTGCGCAAGCGCGAGCGCGCCTTCCGCTTCCCGACCCATATCACCTTCGACAACGAGGGGTCCGACATCCACACCATTATCGAGGTGGACACCCGCGACCGCCCCGGCCTGCTTTACGACCTGACCCGGACGCTGGCCGACAACGCCATCCAGATCGTCAGCGCCCAGATCGCCACCTATGGCGCGCAGGTGGTGGACTCGTTCTATGTGAAGGACATGTTCGGCCTGAAGCTGATGCGCCGCGACCGGCTGGACCTGCTGGAACGCAAGCTGCGCGAGGCGATCCGCGAAGGCGCGGCGCGGGCCGGCGGCAACGGCTGAGCACGGGACCGATTCGCCCGAATCGGCCCCTTCCGGCTTCCCTTGCGTCAAGCCGGCCCCTGCGGCGGGATGTCGCGGCCCGCGCAACCGGTTCCATCATGCGCGCAAAAAAGCCGGTTCCACCCGTCGGGGTGGGCGAGGTTTCGCCTATCGCCGCCTGCGCCGGCGCGGCGGTGTTGCGCCAGGGCGACGCATCCGGTTTATCGAGGCCAGCCGCTGCGGCGTCCCATGCATGGACCCACGCGGCCCCCTGACCAAAGTGGACCGCTGGCCTTGTCTCATTCTCGTTTCTCGCTTGGGCGCCTGTTGCCGGAACAGCGGCTGTTCCTGCGCTCCAGGAACGGCACCCGCTATCTGCGGCTGCGCCCCGGCGCCCAGCTCGCCGCCCTGACGGGCGGCTTGCTCGTTCTGGGCTGGGCGGTGGCGGCTTCGGCGATCCTGGCGGTGGACATGCTGGGCGCCGGCTCGCCGCATGCCCATGCCCATCGCGCCCAGGCCGCCTTCGAGCAGCGCCTGACCGACCTCGCCGCCGAACGCGACGCCCGCGCCACCGAGGCCGTGGCCGCGCAGGACCGCTTCGCCGCCGCGCTGGATCAGGTCTCGCAAATGCAGTCGCGGCTGCTGGCCTCCGAACAGCGCCGGCAGGAACTGGAAACCGGCCTGACCGTGGCGCAGGCGGCGCTGAACGACGCCATCACCGAGCGCGACACCGCCCGCGACGAGGCCTTCCGCCTCGCCGCCACGCTGGAGGATGCCGGCAACACCCCGGACGCGGTGCGCAGCCAGGAATATTCCGTCGCCCTCGACCTGTTGTCGGACGAGCTGGAGGCCACCGCCGCCTCGCTGGACGCCGCCGAGGCCCAGGCTTCCGAGGCCCGCGACGAGGCCCGCCGCCTCGCGGTCGAGCGCGATTCGATCGTGGCGCGCAACGACGCCATCCTCGCGCAGCTGGAAGACGCGATGACCCTTTCGACCGAGCCGCTGGACAAGGTGTTCCGCTCGGTCGGCGTGAACCCGGACGAATTGCTGACCACCGTGCGGCGCGGCTATTCGGGCACCGGCGGGCCGCTGGTGCCGGCCGCGGTGTCCACGCATGGCGATTCGGCGATCTCCGAGGCCGAGGCGCGGGCGACCAAGGTTCTGATCTCGCTGGACGAGGTGAACACCTACCGCATCGCGATGGACAAGGTGCCGCTGGCCATGCCGCTGCGCACCGCCTTCCGCTATTCCTCGCCCTTCGGCAGCCGCTGGGGCCGCAAGCACGAGGGCATCGACATGGCGCTGCCCGTTGGCAGCCCGGTCTATTCGACGGCCGAGGGCGTGGTGATCTATGCCGGCTGGCAGCGCGGCTACGGCAATGTGGTCAAGATCCAGCACGAGCTGGGTATCGAGACCCGTTACGGACATTTGTCCAGGATCCACGTCACCCAGGGGCAAAGAGTCTCGCGCGGGACGCGCATCGCTGATAGTGGTAACACCGGACGGTCCACCGGCCCGCATCTGCATTACGAGGTTCGGGTGAACGGCGCGGCCGTCGATCCCATGAAGTTCATCAAGGCGGCTCAGAATGTTTTCTAAAACCCGTGTGACCGATCCCGCGCCGGCCCCGACCAGCACCGCGGCCGAGCCGGAGCGTTCCTCCTACGACACGCCGGCGACCGCGCCGGCCCGGCCGCGCAGCGCGCCTTCGGTGCTGTCGGCGGACCTGATCGTCACCGGCAACATCCGCACGCAGGGCGATGTGCAGGTCGAGGGCGAGGTCGAGGGCGACATCCGCGCCCATCACCTGACCGTCGGCGAAAGCTCGACCATCCGCGGCGAGATCGTGGCCGAGGAAGTGATCGTGAACGGCCGGGTGATCGGCCGGGTGCGCGGTCTCAAGGTCCGGCTGTCGGCCACCGCCCGCGTCGAGGGCGACATCATCCACAAGACCATCGCCATCGAGGCCGGCGCGCATTTCGAAGGCTCGGTGCAGCGTCAGGAGAATCCCATCGCCGACGGCCCGACCCCGAAACTGGCCCCGCCCAGCAGCTACGCCGCCAAGGCCGAGACCAAGGTGGAAGCCGCCGAGAAAAGCTGACCAGGCGCCGGCGCAGATCGACCCCCCGAAGGCATGGCTTTCGGGGGTTTTTTCTGGCCTTGAGCAGCCGAATCAGCCCTGCCGCGCCCCCGCGGCACCGGTGCGCCCTTCCACGATCATGGCAAAGCTTCGGCGACCGACCCGTCCGCAGCCGAAGCCCCACAAGCGCCGCAACCTCCGGCCAAGCCGGGCCGCTCCCCTTCCGCACCACCGACTTGCGGGGCTTTGCCTCTGCCCCCGCAGCGCCGGCCCCCTTCCCACGATCATGGCACAGCGCCGGCGCCCCGGCCAATTCATGCCCCAGGGAAGCCGGCGCTTCCGGGCCAGCCGAACCACCGCCCGCCTTTCTGCACCGACAGGTGCAGCGCGTTCGGGGTGGCCTCCAAGGCCACCCCGAACGCGGCGCTGCCGCCCGGCCGCAGGCGGGCACCCCTTGCGCCGACAGCGGCCCGACGCGGGCAACCGGGATCGGCGCGCCGTCCCGCCTTGCCCCGAACCGCCCAGGCAGACTTATCCACGCCCGGAGTCCCCCGGGAGGCGGATTGGGTGGGTCAGTCGGGCGCCAGCGCCTGCTATTCGCGCCCGAAACGGCGCAGCAGGGCGTCCTTCACCTCCGGGGTGACGAACCGGCTGATATCGCCGCCCAGCCGGGCGATCTCCTTGACCAGCTTCGAGGCGATCGCCTGCCGGCGGGCATCGGCCATCAGGAACACCGTCTCGACCGTCGAATCCATCGCCCGGTTCATCCCGACCATCTGGAACTCATACTCGAAATCCGCCACCGCCCGCAGGCCGCGCACGATCACCTGCGCGCCCACGTCGCGCGCCGCGTCGATCAGCAGGTTCTCGAACGGATGCACGACGATCTCGCCGCCGCATTCGCGGGTGATGCGGGCGCATTCGGCCTCGACCATCGCCACCCGCGCCTCCAGCGGGAACAGCGGGGACTTGTCGCGGTTGATCGCCACCCCGATCACCAGCCGGTCCACCAGGGCCAGCGCGCGCTGGATGATGTCGATATGCCCCAGGGTGATGGGGTCGAAGGTGCCGGGATAGAGACCGATCCGCATGGGCGTCCTTTCGCAAAGCGCAAGGCCCACGCAACACCAAGCCCCGCCGCATTTCAAGAGGTTCGCAACCCGCGCCCGCCCGACCCCCTCGCTGTCCGGGGAATCCGGCCCGATACGGCCGGCTGCCCAGGCCCCCGCCGCCCGCACCGGACGCCTTCAAGGCCCCGCAACCCGATCGCGGGGCATGGCCATGATCGCCTGCCAATCCGGCGCGCCCGGCGCCGAACAGCCCGGCCCCGAGACCAGCGATGCGGCGCGCGGCCGACTGCCCGCACCCTCCCGGCTGCTTCGTTGCCCGGATAGCCGCACCCGCCCCGCCGCATGCGAGGCGGTCCGTGGAAAGAACAGCCCCTCAGGCGCCCATGATCATCCCGGTCAGCGCCTCCTTCTCGGCCGCCAGCTCCGCCAGCCGCCCCGACACCGCGTCGCCGATGGACACGATGCCGATCATCCGCCCGGCCTCGTCCACCACCGGCAGGTGGCGGAACCGCCCCTGCGTCATGCGGTCCAGGACCTCCATCGCGTCGTCGGCGGGGGTGCAGGTCTCGACCTTGCGGGTCATCAGCTCGGCCACCGCGATCTCCAGCACCGCCGGGCCGCGCCGGCCCAGCTCGCGCACGATGTCGCGCTCGGACAGGATGCCTTCGGGGGTGGTGCCGTCGCTGCTGACCACGATCGCCCCGATGCGATGGGCGGAGAGCAGGGCGCAGGCATCGGCAATGGTCGCCGCCGGCACCAACGAGACGATGCTCCCGGCCGTCTGATTCTTCACCTTCAGCATTTGCGTGACCAGCATGTCTTCCCCCTTGAGCCTGTCGCCTGATTTCAGGTTGCGACCGACGCCCCCCTCCGGTCAAGCGCCCTTGGCGCGCATTGCGCGCGGGAGGCGATTTTCGGGACCGGGACAGGGGTTATAAGACGGTTTCCCCGGCTTCGACGGCGGATTCCAGCCGGGCCACCTCGCGGCGGATTCCCTCGGCCAGCGCCTCGGCCACCCGCGCCAGCCGGGCCGAGGCGTGATCGTCGGCATGCCGCACCAGCCAGAAGCTGCGCCGCAGCGCGATCTGGTCGGCCAGCACCCGCACCACGCCCGGCGCGAAGGGCAGCGCGAAATCATGCACGATCCCCAGCCCCGCCCCCGCGCGAATCGCCTGCAACTGCACCGCGACCGAGTTCGAGGTCAGCGCCGCCCCCGCCGCCCCGGTCTCGGACAGGTAATCCAGTTCGCGGTCGAAGATCATGTCGGCGACATAGCCGATCAGCGGATGCGCGCGCAGGTCCGCGCGCGACGCGATCGGCGGATGCCGCGCCAGATAATCCCGATGCGCGGCCAGGTGCAGCCGGTAATCGGTCAGCCGCTGCACCACCAGCCGCCCGGCGCGCGGCGGCGAGACCGTCACCGCCAGATCGGCCTCGCGCTTGGACAGGTTGAACAGGCGCGGCAGGGCGATGACCTGCACCTCCAGCCCCGGATTGGCGGCGCAGATGCGGGCGCAGATCTGCGGCAGCAGATAGTTCGCGCAGCCATCCGGCGCGCCGATGCGCACCTGCCCGGTCAGCACCCCCTCGCCCCCGGCCAGCGCCTCGGCGGCGGCATCGGCGGCACGCTCGGCCGCTTCGGCATGGGGCAGCAGTTGCGCGCCCTCCGCGGTCAACTCATAGCCCTGGGCCGAGCGCAGGAACAGCACCCGCCCCGTCGCCACCTCCAGCCGCGCCACGCGCCGGCCCACCGTCGAAGGGTCCATGCCCAGCCGCCGCCCGGCGCGCGACAGGCCTTCGTCCCGCGCCACGGCCAGAAAGATGCGCAGATCGTCCCAGTCCATCGCCACCCTTTGCAAATCCGCAAGGCATATTTGCCAGCCTGCCCCTTCATTGCGCAGGATCGCAAGGGTAAGCTGCGCGCAAATCATGGAGGACGCGATGCGCGACATTCACCACTGGATCGACGGCAAGGACGTGGCGGGCGGCTCGGGCCGGTTCGCGGATGTCTACAACCCCGCCACCGGCGAGGTGCAGGCCCGCGTGGCGCTGGCCTCCGCGGCCGAGCTGGACGCCGCCGTGGACCGCGCGGCGGCGGCGCAACCGGCATGGGCCGCCACCAATCCGCAGCGCCGCGCCCGCGTGCTGATGGAATTCGCCCGCCTGCTGAACCGCGACATGGACAAGCTGGCCGAGATGGTCTCCTCGGAACACGGCAAGACCCTGCCCGACGCGCGCGGCGACGTGCAGCGCGGGCTGGAAGTGGTCGAGTTCTGCATCGGCGCCCCGCATATGCTGAAGGGCGAGTTCACCGATTCCGCCGGCCCCGGCATCGACATCCATTCCCTGCGCCAGCCGCTGGGCGTGGTCGCGGGCATCACGCCCTTCAACTTCCCGGCGATGGTGCCGCTGTGGATGATCCCCTCGGCGCTGGCCTGCGGCAATGCCTTCGTGCTGAAACCGTCCGAGCGCGACCCCTCGACCTCGAACATGCTGGCGGCGCTGTTCAAGGAGGCCGGGCTGCCCGACGGCATCCTCCAGGTCGTGCATGGCGACAAGGAGGCGGTGGACGCCATCCTCGACAACCCGACCATCCAGGCGGTCAGCTTCGTCGGCTCGACCCCCATCGCGCAATATATCTATGCCCGCGCGGCGGCGGCGGGCAAGCGCGCGCAATGCTTCGGCGGCGCCAAGAACCACATGATCGTCATGCCCGATGCCGATCTGGACCAGGCGGCGGATGCCCTTGTCGGTGCCGGCTATGGCGCGGCGGGGGAACGCTGCATGGCGATTTCCGTCGCCGTGCCGGTGGGCGAGGCCACGGCCGACGCCCTGATCGAGCGCCTGATCCCCCGCATCGAAAAGCTGAAGATCGGTCCCTATACCGCCGGCGAGGACGTGGATTATGGCCCCGTCATCACCCGCGCCGCGCAGGAGAACATCCTGCGGCTGGTGCAGTCCGGCATCGAGCAGGGGGCCGAACTGGTCGTCGACGGGCGCGATTTCCGGTTGCAAGGCTATGAGAACGGCTTCTTCGTCGGCCCGCACCTGTTCGACCGCGTGACCCCCGACATGGACATCTACAAGACCGAGATCTTCGGCCCGGTCCTGTCCACCGTCCGCGCCGCCAGCTACGAGGACGCGCTGGACCTGGCCATGCGCAACCTCTACGGCAACGGCATCGCGCTGTTCACCCGCGACGGCGATACCGCCCGCGACTTCGCCAGCCGCGTCAATGTCGGCATGGTCGGCATCAACGTGCCGATCCCGGTGCCGCTGTCCTATCACACCTTCGGCGGCTGGAAGAAATCCGGCTTCGGCGACCTGAACCAGTATGGGCCGGACGGGTTCCGCTTCTATACGCGGACCAAGACGGTGACCTCGCGCTGGCCCTCGGGCATCAAGGAAGGCGGCGAGTTCAACTTCCGCGCGATGGACTGACCCGACAGCCCCGCAGCCCGCCGGCAATCCCGGCGGGCTTTTCCGGCAGGGGGCAAGATTCCCCGCGACAGCCGCGCGGTTGCCGCTATCCTGCGCAGGGAATCAGCCCCCGCCAAGGCAGCGCAATGACCGACCTGAACATCCGCAAGGACCGCCAAGCCGGCCGCATCACCCTGACCCGTCCGCAGGCGCTGAACGCGCTGACGCATGACATGGCGCTGGGCATCGAGGCGGCGCTGGACGAATGGCGCGCCGATCCGCAGGTGCGGCTGGTGCTGATCGACGCCGAGGGCGAGCGCGCCTTCTGCGCGGGCGGGGACGTGGCGGCGGTCTGCCGGGCGGCGCAGGCGGGCGATCATGGCGCCTCGCGCCGGTTTTTCGCCGACGAATACCGGATGAACGCCAGGCTGGCGGGTTTCCCCAAGCCGGTGGTGTCCTTCATGCAGGGCTATGTCATGGGCGGCGGCGTGGGCGTGGGCGGGCATGCCTCGATCCGCATCGTCGGCGACACCACCCGCATCGCCATGCCCGAGACCGGCATCGGCCTGATCCCCGATGTCGGGGGGTCGTGGCTGCTGGCCCGCGCGCCGGGCCGGGCGGGCGAGTATCTGGGCCTGACCGGGACGCGGATGGGACCGGGCGATGCCATCTTCGCCGGCTTCGCGGATCATTACGTTCCCGAGGCCGAATGGCCGGCGCTGATCGAGGCGATGGCGGAATCGGGCGATCCCGGCCACCTGCGCCCGCATGCCCCGCCGCCCGCGCCGCTGGAGGCGATGGACCTGTCGCTTTACGGCCGCGACCTCGCCGCCATCGAGGCCGGCGCCAATGGCGAGGCCGCCGAGGCGATGGCCAGGGCCTCGCCCCTGTCGAAGCGCGCCACGCTGGCGCTGATCCGCGCCTCGCGCGCCGACCGGCGGATCGAGCAATCACTGTCGCGCGAATACCGCTTTACCCATCGCGCAACCGAGCATGGCGACTTCGTCGAAGGCGTGCGCGCGCGGCTGCTGGACAAGGATCAGGCCCCGGTCTGGCATGCGCAAGCCGGTTCCGATGCGGTGGCGCGGATGCTGGCGCCGCTGGGTTCGGCGGAACTGGCCTGGCCCGCCGAGGAGGCCTGATTCCGCCTTCGCAACAGCTTTGTTGCCGAAACCGGGACACAAGATTGCGGAATATTGCGCATGAGCCGGAAAAAAGCGTATCATTTATGTAACAATCGCGCGCGTTTGATCACTGATCCGTCTCGGGCGCCGGAACCGTCGGGCGCAAGCCGTGTTGGGCCTGATCGTAAGGGACACTTCGGATACAGGGCAGCGCGCCACGGATGGCTGCGTGCCGGGCAGGATATGGAGGCCAGGACCGGGATCGGTCCGGCTCTGATGATGGACATGGACAGAGGCAAATTCGTCCTGATCGGGCTTTGTGCGGCGGTGGTGGTGCTGGGACCGCTGGCGGCGACGACGATCGGGGCCGATTCCCAACCCGCCGCAATGCAGCCGCTGCGCCTTGCGCAGCCCGCCCAGCTCTCGGCGCCGCGCGCGGTGCAGGTGGGCGGGGTGGCGGTGGGCGACCGGCTGGATTCGGCACGGCTGCATGTCATCACCCGGCCGGGGCTTTACGGGCTGAACGGCAATGCGCCGGGCGACAGGTTCGGTATCCTCGACGGGATGCTGGTGCGCTTCGATCCCGACGACATGCGGCTGAAATCCATCATCCGCACCAATGTCAGGCCGGTGGACTGAGCGGCGGCCCGAGCGAGGGATCGCCCCCCCGGACCGTGCAGGCCACACGCCCCGAAGCCGTCACCTCGACCGCAACCGGGATGCCGTAAAGCCGGCTGAGAAACCCGTCCGACAGCAGCGCCCGCGCCGGCCCGTCGCCGCAGACGGTCCCGTCGCGCAGGGCGATGGCGCGGGCATCCAGCGCGAAGGCATGATCCGGCTCGTGCGTGGCGATGACGACGCCGCAGCCGGAGACCTCCGCCAGGGCCTTGATCCGGTCCAGAAATCTGGCGCGGTTGGCAAAGTCCAGGCTGGCGGCCGGCTCGTCCATGACGATCAGCGCCGCCTCCTGCGCCAGCGCGCGGGCGATCAGCACCATCTGCCGCTGCCCGCCCGACAGGCGCGCATAGTCGGCGCCGGCGAACCCGTCCAGCCCCATCGCCGCCAGCGCCTGGGCCACCGCCCCCCGGTCGGCGCGCGAGGGACCGGAGAAGGGACCGTTCCGCGCCAGCCGGCCCATCATCACCACCTCCTCGACCCGCCAGGGAAAGGGCGGCAGATGCGCCTGCGGCACATAGGCCAGCCGCCGCGCCAGCGCCGCGCGCGGCCAGTCGCGCAGGGGGCGGCCGTCCAACGCGACCTGCCCGGCGACCGGCGGGATCAGCCCCAGCAGGGTGCGGAACAGCGTGGTCTTGCCGCTGCCATTGGTGCCCAGAACGCAGGCGACCTCGCCCGCGCGCAGGTCCAGGCCGAAACCCGTGCCCAGCGCCTGCCCGCCATGCCCCAGCACCAGCCCGCGCGCCGCCAGCATCACGCCCATCCCGCGCCGCGCCGCGCCAGCAGCCACAGGAACAGCGGCGCGCCGATGATCGCGGTCAGCACGCCCAGCGGCACCTCGACCGGGGCGATGGTCCGGCATGCGGTATCCACCGCCAGCATGAAGCCCGCCCCGGCCAGCGCCGCCACCGGCAGCATGCGCGGCGCCGAGGCCCCGGCCAGCCCGCGCGCCATATGCGGCACCACCAGCCCGATCCAGCCGATCACCCCCGCCAGTGCCACCACCGAGGCCACCATCAGCGTCGCCGCCAGGATCACCGCCGCCCGCAAGGGGCCGGTGGCGAGGCCGAGGCTGCGCGCCTCGTCCTCGGGCAGGGCCAGCAGCTCGATCCGCCAGCGCAGGGCCAGGACCAGCGCCAGCCCGGCGAGGATCGGCGGCGCCGCCAGCGCCAGCTCGCGCCAGCCGGCCGCGGCGAGGCTGCCCAGCAGCCAGAAGGTGATCGCCGGCAATTGCTGGTAGGGATCGGCCATCAGCTTCAGCAGCGAGACCAGCGCCCCGGCCAGCGCGCTGATGACGATGCCGGTCAGCACCAGCGACAGGCCCCGGTCCGCCGCAGGCCCGCGCAGGATCCGCGCCATCAGCGCCACCAGCGCCACCGCAGCCAGCCCGCCGGCGAACCCGGCGCCCTGAATCGCCGCTGCCGGCAGCGCAAGGAAGATGCCCGCCACCGCGCCCAAAGCCGCGCCGGAACTGACGCCGAGAATATCCGGCGAAACCAGCGGGTTGCGGAACAGGATCTGAAAACCCGCGCCGGCAACCGCCAGCGCGGCCCCCGCCAGCAGGGCCGCCGCGATACGCGGCAGGCGGATCGACCAGATGACCAGTTCGGCGCGCTGCGGCGCCTCGCCGGCCAGCGCCTGCGCGATCTCGCGCCAGCCCAGCGGCACCGCCCCCAGCCGCAGCGAGACCAGCGCCAGCGCAAGGGTCACGCCCCCCAGCACCAGCAGCAGCGGCGCCAGCGGCAGGCGCGGACTATTCACCGCCCAGCAGCGCGTCCAGTTGCGCATCGGTGGGCGTGACCTGATACCACAGGGCATAGAAATCCCGCGCATCCGCGCGCAGATCGGTGCCGGCGCGGTCGGGCCATAGCAGGGCCGCCATCCAGGACAGCCCGATCAGCCGGTTCACCGAGGGCGGCGAATCGATCCAGCCGAACGGCGCCGAGGGCGCCAGCCAGACCCGCCCGGCCTTGCCCGCCACCGTATCCGCCCAGACCGGATCGTCGGCATAATTCGCGGCGAAATCGCGGTCCAGCGTCACCGCCATCTGCGGATCGGCCAGCAGAAGCTGCTCGGCCGAGGCGGTGATCAGCGTCGCCGTGCCGTCGCCCGGCCCGGCGGCATTGCGGGCGCCGGCGCGCTCGATGATCTCGGTCGAGATCGAGCCTTGCGGGCCGGTCTCGCGCCCGTCGGGACCGCGCGCCAGCCAGACCGAGGGCCGCTCGGACTCGCTGACCGAGGCCACCAGCGCATCGTTGGCGGCCAGCCGCGCCTCGGCATCGGCGGCCAGCGCCTCGGCACGCTCCGCCACGTCCAGCGCCGCGCCAAGGGTGCGCAAGGCGTCGGGAATCGCGTCGAAATCGCCGTCGATCAGCAGGACCGGAATGCCGGTGCGGGCCTGCATGGCATCGGCGCCTTCGGCAAAGCGCGGGCTGATGGTGCCGTAATCCACGATCAGGTCGGGGGTCAGGGCCAGCACGGCCTCCAGATTGGCCTCGCCGCCGCGCTCGGTCAGGCGGCCGGTGACGGGCAGGTCATGAGTCTCGGGCAGCACAAGGTCCCGGTCCGAGGGCGCCCGCGCCCAGTTCGCCAGCTTCTCCGGCGCCAGCGCGTAAAGAATCACCGAGGCCGGCACCCCCGCCGCCACCACGCGGGACACGGTATCGGGCACCGGCACCACGCGCCCGGCGCTGTCGGTCACGTCGCGCGCCAGCGCCGGGGCGGCCAGGCACAACGCCAGCGCAGCGCAGCGCAGAAGATGGGTCAGCATGGGGGCCTCGCAGCATTGGGAACGCCTTCCGACAGTGCCGCAAGCCGGCGCGGCTGTCACGACGCCATCACGCTTTCCTGATCGCGCGCGCCGTGCCATCCTGTCCGGGCCATCCCAGCCGAGACAGCCATGACGCCACCCGGTTTCGACATTCCCGCCCTGCTGCGCGCCCTGTTCGATGCGGCCGTTTCCGCCGCCGACCCGATGCGCGTCGTGCCCCGCAACCTGCCGCCGCGCCCGCCGGGGCGGGTGGTGGTGGTCGGCGCCGGCAAGGCCAGCGCCCGCATGGCCGAGGCGGTGGAAACCGAATGGGGTCCCTGCGAGGGGCTGGTCATCACCCGCTACGGCGACGGTTGCCGGCTGGCCGGGATCGAGGTGGTCGAGGCCGCGCACCCGGTCCCCGACGCCGCCGGGGTGGCGGCCAGCCAGCGGATGCTGGACCTGCTGGCCACCTGCGGCGAGGGGGATTTCGTGCTGGCGCTGATCTCCGGCGGGGCCTCGGCGCTGCTGGCGGCGCCGGTCGAGGGGATCGGGCTGGCCGACAAGCAGGCGCTGAACACGGCGCTGCTGGAATCGGGGGCGCCGCTCTGGCAGATCAACCTGGTGCGCAAGCATCTGTCGCGGGTCAAGGGCGGGCGGCTGGCGGCGGCGGCATGGCCGGCCGACATGCTGGCGCTGGTGCTGTCGGACGTGGCGGGCGAGGACCCGGCGGTGATCGGCTCCGGTCCCACGGTGGGCGAAGGCTCCACCCCCGAGGACGCGCTGCGGGTGCTGGACCAGTGGCGCATCGACCTGCCGCTGTCCCTGCGCGCCACCATCGCGCAGGCGCCGCCGCCGCCCGCGCCCGAGGATGCACGGCTGGCGCGCGCCACCACCCGCATCATCGGCACCCCGGCGCAGGCGCTGGCCGCGGCCGGCGATACCGCCATCGCCGCCGGCTGCCGGGTCGAGATCCTGGGCGCCCGCATTGCCGGCGAGGCCGGCACGCTGGCGCGCGAGCACGCCACGCTGGCCCGGCGCACGCGGCTGGCGCCCGGCTCGGCGCCGCTGGTGCTGCTCTCGGCGGGGGAATTGACGGTGGAGCGCGGCGAGGGACCAGCCGGCACCGGCGGGCCGAATGCGGAATACATGCTGTCGCTAGGCATGGCGCTGGACGGCAATCCGCATGTCTGGGCCATCGCCTGCGACACCGACGGCATCGACGGCAATGCCGGGGCCGCCGGCGCGATGATCGGCCCGGATTTCCCCGCGCGCGTGGCCGCCGCCGGGCTGAACCCGCGCCGGGCGCTGGCCAACCATGACGCGCATGGCTTCTTCGCCGGTGTCGGCGGGCAGGTGGTCACCGGCCCGACCCGCACAAACGTCAACGATTTCCGCGCCATCCTGATCCTGTCCGAACCAAGGAAGACCGCATGACCGACCGCCTCGCCCTCGACTATCTGGAACTGTCCAGCCCGGACATGGCGGCGACCACCGCCTTCCTGTCGCGCGCCTTCGGCTGGCGTTTCAACGACTACGGTCCCGATTACCAGGAATTCGCCGATGCCGGGCAGGCGGGCGGCGTGGCCGCCGGCACCGCCCCGCCGCTGCCGATCCTGAAGGCCGACGACCTGGAGGCCGCGCAAGCCACCGTCGAGGCCGCCGGCGGCACCATCGTCAGGCCGATCTTCGCCTTTCCCGGCGGCCGCCGCTTTCACTTCCGCGAGCCGGGCGGGACGGAGATGGCGGTCTGGTCGGCCGGCTGACGCCGGGTCACGCAGCATTCGCTTGCAAGTTTCACGGAACCGTTCTTTACGCTTCCGGTTGACGCTGCGACGCATGTCGCGGCCATGCCGGCGCCTCGCGCCGCCGCAGGGAAGGGAAGGACGACCATGACCACAGAGACCCAGCGCAAGGCCGAAGCCGCCCTTGCCGAAATCGAACAGGCCACCGCGCTGGTGCTGCCGGAACCCGCCGGCGAGGTGGTGCCGCTGGAAACCGCCGATGCGCCGCTGGCCGAGGAAATCCGCCGCCGCATGGACGAGATCGACCTGGGCGATACCGCCTCGGTGGTGCAGTTCGGCGCCCGCGCCCAGACCGGCTTGCAGGAAATCAGCCAGCAGATGCTGGCCGATGTGCGCAACAAGGATGTCGGCCCGGCCGGCGACAGCCTGCGCAACATCGTCACCACCATCCGCGGCTTTTCCGTCAGCGAGCTGGACACCCGCCGCGAACGCAGCTGGTGGGAGAAGCTGCTGGGCCGCAGCGCCCCCTTCGCGAAATTCGTCGCGCAATACGAGAACGTGCAGGCCCAGATCGACAAGATCACCGACGACCTGCTGACCCACGAGCACACGCTGCTGAAGGACATCAAGTCGCTGGATGTCCTCTATGAGCGCACGCTGGCCTTCTATGACGAGCTGGCGCTGTATATCGCCGCCGGCGAGGCCAAGCTGGCGGAACTGGACCAGACCGCCATCCCCGCCAAGGCCGCCGAGGTCGAGGCCTCGCCCGAGGACAGCGCGGTGATGGAGGCGCAGGAGCTGCGCGACCTGCGCCAGATGCGCGACGATCTGGAGCGGCGCGTGCACGACCTCAAGCTGACCAGGCAGGTGACGATGCAGTCGCTGCCCTCGATCCGGCTGGTGCAGGAGAACGACAAGTCGCTGGTGACCAAGATCAAC
>CAKTBJ010000027.1 GCA_934533075.1 uncultured Paracoccus sp. | reverse complement strand
GGCCACGGCCGAGGCGCCCGCGATCCCGCAGGCGCCGCCGTCGCCGCTGGCGCTCGACATCTCCCGCCAGCCCGCCGCCCGCCCCGAAGGGCTGGTCGAGGCCGCCCGCGCCCGTGCCGAAGCCGTCGCCGCCGAACGCGAGGCCGCGCGCCTTGCCGCGCTGGCCGCCGAGCGCGAGGCCGAGCGTCAGGCCGAAGCCCGCCGCGCCGAAGCGGAGGCGGAGGCCCGGCGGACGGCCGAGGCACAGGCCGAGGCCCAACGCCAGGCGGAATCCGAGCACATCGCCCGCGAGCGCGCCGAGGCCGAAGCCGCCGAGCAGGCCCGGCGGCAGGCGGAGGCCGAGGCGGAGGCTGCCCGGCAGGAGGCCGCGCGCCGCGAGGCCCAGCGGCAGGAGCAGGAGCGCCAGCAGCAGGCCGCGCTTGAGGAACAGCGCCGTCGCGAGGAGGAGGCCCGGCTGGAGGCGGAAGCCCGTCAGGAAGCCGCCCGCCTCGAACAGGAGCGGCTGGAGCGGGAGCGCCTCGAACAGGAGCGCGTGGCCGAGCTGGAGCGCCAGCAGGAACGGGAGCGCCTTGCCGAGGAGGAACGCCGCCGGGAAGAGGAGCGGCTGGCCGAGGAGGAACGGGAGCTGGAACGGCTGGCCGAGGAGGCCCGCCGGCTGGAGGCGGAGCAGATCCCCTCGCCCATCCCCGACGCCGTGCCGCAGGACCAGGACGAATTGTCGCGCGCCCTGGCCGAGGCGATGGCCGCCGCCGACCCGGAGGCCGAGGGCGCGTTCACCGACCCGGACGCGCTGGACGATCCCGACCTGCCGCGCGGGCCGCGCGCCTCGGGCGTGCCGGATGACGAGTTGACCCACAGCCTCGACAGCGCCCGCACCGCCGAGCGCGAGGCGATCCCGCGCGACGATCTGACCTCGACGCTGGACGGCGCGCTGGCCGATACGCCCGACGCCCCGTCGGTGCGCGAGGCCGCCGGTTCCGACGCGCCGGTGCTGACCAGCAACGAACTGGGCGTGCTGATGACCCATATCGGGGAATGCTGGAACCTCAACATGCTGTCGCTAGATGCGCAGAACACGGTGATCTCGGTCGAGGTGCGGCTGGATCGCGGCGCCGTGCCGCTGGCCGACAGCCTGCGGCTGGTGGACTGGCAGGGCGGCAGCGAGGCGGCGGCGCAGAGCGCCTTCGACGTGGCCCGGCGCGCCATCACCACCTGCGGCGGCGAGGGCCTCGACCTGCCGGCCGACAAATACGACCGCTGGAAGCACCTGACCCTGGTCTTCGACCCCCGCGAAATGGCCCTGCGCGCCGGCGGCTGACCCGCCCCGAGGATGAAGCACGTGAACGCAAGACGGCCCGTCCCGATCCTTCTCGCCGCCGCGCTGGCCATGCCCGCGGCGCCTGCCGCCGCACAGGCGCCGCAGGCCACGGCGCATCGCGTCATCGCCGTCTGCTCGGAGCATCCCGACATCACCGCCGGTTTCATCGCCACCTTCGCCGGCGAGAACGCCGACATTGCCGGCACCGTCGAAATCGTCGATCCGGCGGGCGATGAAGCGGACCTGTCCCGCGTCGATACGCTGGTGGTGGCGAGTCTCCATCTCGAATCGCCAGCCATGTGGGATTGTGCGTGGAACGTGGTCCAGGCCACCGGCACGGACCCGGCGCAGATCATGGCCGGGATCGCAGAGCGGGATGAGGCTCGGGCACGACACCATGAGAAGCTGCCGCCCTGGATAACACCGGGCTATGACCACTACAGTTATCAGCTCTATCTGGATAAACTCCGGGTTGCCGCCTACTCGGTCCCCGAAGAGACGAGGGGCTGCTGGGCGCAGGAGTCGCTTCTGAGCATCTTCAATACCCGTGGCAGATTCCACGACCGCATACCCAGTTGCGCGGCCGAGGTCGCTCAACCATGAAGGACCGCCCGATGCCCCGCCCCACCCCGCTGCTCGCTTTGCCGCTGCTGGCCGCCCTGTCCGGGCCGGGCTGGGCGCAGCAGGACGTGGTGCTGGACGGGCCGGAGCCGGCGCTGGAGCCGCTGGCCGAGACCGAGGAAGGCGGCCTGCGGGTCGAGATCACCCGCGGCGTCATCGAACCCACCGACATCGCGCTGGCCGTCTTTCACGACGAGGGCGGCGCCGGGCCGCTGGCCGCACAGGTGCAGGCGGCGATCACCGACGACCTCACCGGCACCGGCCTGTTCCACGCCATCCCCCCCGCCGCGCATCTGGAGGATCGCGCCAGCTTCGACGCGCCGGTGCGCTGGCAGAACTGGCGGGCGATCCATGCCGAGGCGCTGGTGACCGGCGCCGTATCGCGCGCCGCCGGGCAGGTCACGCTGAAATTCCGCCTGCACGACGTGGTGGAGGGCGAGCCGCTGGGCGCCGGCATCCGCCTCGACGGCGCGGAAACCGACTGGCGGCGGCTGGCGCACAAGGCGGCCGACCAGATCTATACCCGCCTGACCGGCGAAGGCCCCTATTTCGACAGCCGCATCGTCATGGTGGCCGAGGACGGCCCGCCCGATGCCCGCCGCAAGCGGCTGGCGATCATGGATCAGGACGGGGCCGGTTTCCAGTATCTTAGCGACGGGCGCGACCTGGTGCTGTCGCCCAAGCTGGCGCCGGACGGGCGGCGGGTGGTGTTCACCTCGTTCTCGGACGGGGTGCCGCGGGTGGCGGTGCTGGATCTCGGCTCGGGCCGCACCCAGATCATGCAATCCGCGCCCGGCACCATGAGCTTCGCGCCCAACTGGTCGCCGGACGGCCGCTGGATCGCCTATTCGCAGGAGGAGGGCGGGGCCACCAACCTGTGGCTGATGGACGCGGCCAGCGGCGCGGCGCGGCCGCTGACGCGCGGGCCGTCCATCGACACCTCGCCGGACTTCTCGCCGGACGGGCGGCGCATCGTGTTCGAATCGGACCGCTCCGGCCAGACCCAGCTTTACGTCCTGTCGCTGGACGAGGGCGGCGCGGCCTCCCTGCCGGAGGCGCGGCGCATCAGCTTCGGCCCCGGCAGCTACGGCACCCCGGCCTGGTCGCCGCGCGGCGACCTGATCGCCTTCACCCGCCGCGACGGGTCGGCCTCCGGGCCGGGAACCGAAGCCGGGCCGGAAGTCGAGGCCGAGGATACCCCGCCGCCGCGCGGCTTCCGCATCGGGGTGATGCGGCCCGACGGCAACGCCGAGCGCCTGCTGACCGCCGCCCATCTTGACGAGGGGCCAAGCTGGTCCCCCAATGGCCGGGTCATCGTCTTCGCGCGCCAGACCGGGGATGGAACCGATTCCGGCGCGTTGCATTCGATTGACGTGACGGGCCGCAACCTGCGGCGCATCCACATGATCGGCGCGGTATCGGACCCGGATTGGGGACCGCTGCGCCCGTAAGGCGCGCAGGCGCGAGGGACGGGAGACGGGAATGAAGGCACAGGCGGCGCGGATCGGCCGGGACGGCGGGCCGGGGCTTCTGGCGGCGCTGGGGCTGGCGCTGGCGCTGGCCGGCTGCGGCATGGCGCCCGAGGGCGTGACCGGCGGCACCGTGTCGGACCCCTATGCCGACCTGCCCGGCGGCGGCGCCCGCTATATCGGCACCCTGGGCGCGGGCGGCGCCGGCATCCTGCCCGGCACCGCCACGCAGGAGGGCTTTGCCGCCAGCGCCGGCGACACGCTGCACTTTGCCGAGGGCCAGGTGGCGCTGTCGGACGTGGCGCGGCAGATGGTCGGCGCGCAAGCCCGCTGGCTGATCCAGAATCGCGGCTTCGCGGCCGTGATCGAGGGCCATGCCGACGAGCAGGGCACCCGCGAATACAACCTCGCCCTCGGCGCCCGCCGCGCCGCCGCCGTGCAGGAATACCTGATCGCCAGCGGCGTCGATGCCGGGCGCCTCAGCACCGTCAGCTATGGCAAGGAGCGCCCGCTGGCCAGCTGCACCGAAGGCGATTGCGCCGTCCAGAACCGCCGCGTCTTGGTGCGGGTGGCGCCGGGGTCGGGCGCGTGATCCGAACCGCCTCCCTGCGGGCCGCGGCGCTGGCCCTGCTGCTGGCGCCCGCCGCGATGGCCCAGCAGACACCGCAGGCAATGCCCAACATCGCCGACCTGCGCGCCGATCTGGACGCGGTGGCGGCCGATCTGCAAGGGTTGCGGGCGGCGCTGCGGGTGTCGGGCGCGGCGGGCTATGCCGGCGCCGGCGGTCCCGACGCCATCGCCCGCATGGACCGGATGGAGGCCACCCTGCGCCACCTCACCGGCGCGGTGGAGGAGGCCCGCAACCGCATCGAGGCCGTGACCCGCGACAGCGCCGCCCGGCTGGACGAGGTGGAGTTCCGCCTCTGCCAGCTTGAGGAAGGCTGCGACCTTGGCGCGCTGGCCGATCGCGGGGCGCTGGACATCGACCTCGCCGCCGGCACGGTGGAGGCCATGCCGACGGCCCCCGCCACGCCCGCCACCCCGGCCTCGGCATCCGAGCAGGCCGAGTTCGACGCCGCGCTGGCCCTGGCGCGGACGGGCGACCACGCGGCCGCGGCGGCGGCCTTCGCCGCCGTGGCGCGCGACCATGCCGGCGGGCCGCTGTTCGCCGAGGCGCGCTTCTTCGAGGGGCATTCGCTGCTGGCCCTGGGCGACCGCCGCGCCGCCGCGCTGGCCTTCACCGATGTCTTCGCCGCCGATCCCGCCGGTTCCCGCGCGCCGGAGGCGGCGCTGGCCATCGCCCGCATCATGGCCGAGGACGGCCAGACCCGCCCCGCCTGCCAGTTCCTCGGCGAGGTGATCCTGCGCCATGCCGATTCGCCCGCCGCCCCCGACGCCACGCAGCTATACGACCGGCTGACCTGCGATGCCGAGCTGGACCTCGAAGCAGCGGATTGAGCGGTGGGCCGCAAGCTGCACCTGACCCCGCCCCCCGCGAGCCGCCGGGCACAGGCCGGCCCGCCCCGTCCCGCGCGGGTGGCCTAGGATGCCCGCCGCCCTTCCCGCACGGGCCGAAGCCGCCCTCGACCGCCTCGCCGGGGACAACCGCCGCGCCTTGGGCATCGCGCTGTCGGGCGGCGGCGATTCGATGGCGCTGCTGCATCTGGCCGCCGATTGGGCCGCGCCGCGCGGGGTCGGGCTGGAAGCCGCCATCGTCGATCACCGCCTGCGCCCCGAATCCGCCGCCGAGGCCCGCTTCGCCGCCAAGGCCGCCGAATCGCTGGGAATCCCGGCGCAAATCCTCGCATGGCGCGACCACCCGCCGGCCGGCAACCTGATGCAATCCGCCCGCCGCGCCCGCATGGCGCTGATCGCCGACTGGGCGCGGGCGCGTGGCCTTGCGGCGGTGGCGCTGGGCCATACGCGCGACGATATGGCCGAGACCCTGCTGATGCGGCTGTCGCGCGGGGCCGGGCTGGACGGGCTGGCGGCGATGGCCGAATCCTGGGAGAAGGACGGCATCCTCTGGCTGCGCCCGCTGCTGGATTGCGGGCGGGCGGAGCTGCGCGGCTGGCTGGCCGCCCGCGCGATCCCCTGGGCCGACGATCCCGCCAACGAGAACCCGCGCTACCACCGCGCCCGCATCCGCGCCGCGATGGCGGCGCTGGGGCTGGAACCGGCGCAGCTCGCCCGCTCGGCCCGCAACCTGGCGCAGGCGCGCGATGCGCTGATCCCGGCGGCGCTGGCGCTGACCGAGGGCGCGCGGGCGGAGGGCGGCGCGCTGTTCCTGCCGCTGGCCCCGCTGGCCGAGGCGCCCGGAGAACTGCGCCGCCGCGTGCTGGTCGCCGCGCTGGCCTGGATCACCGGCGCCGCGCATCCGCCCCGGCAATCGGGGCTGGACGCGGCCTGGCGCGCCATCGCCGCCGGCCGCCGCACCACGCTGGCCGGCACCATCCTGACGCCCCGCCGAAGCGAATTGCACCTGACCCGCGAGCCGGCCGCCGCCGCCCGCGCCGCGCCGCTGGCGCAGGCCGGCATCTGGGACAACCGCTTCCGCGCCGCCCCGCCCGAGGGCACCCGTATCGCCGCCGCCCCCGGCAGCGCCGAGCCGGCGCTGTGGCGCGGCGCGGCGCTGCTCGGCCCGGCCCCGGCCACGCCGCTGCGCGGCCTCGCGGCGCTGCGGGGGCTGATTTCGGCGCCCCGGCTGTCGGATTCGTGATCGCACAGCCCCGCCACGGCCGCAAAGCGCGCAAAGGCGCATTGAACCCGGCGGGCTTGGCGCCTATTTCTTGCCGCAACACGTGACTTCGGAGGACGCGCCCTTGGGCAATACCAGAAACATCGCCTTTTGGGTCGTGCTGTTCCTGATGCTGCTGGCCCTGGTCAACATGTTCGGCGGCACCGCCAGCAGCGGCGGACCGCAGATCGACTATTCCGATTTCGTCGAGCGGGTCGAGAACAATCAGGTCCAGTCCGTCGTCATCAACGGCGAGGATGTCACCCTCACCACCAAATCCGGCGAGCGTTTCACCACCGTGCGGCCGATGGGCGAGGAAATCGCCCCCACCCTGCTGGCCCATGACGTGGATGTGCGCGTCGAGCGCCAGAAGCAATCCGGCCTGATGTCGATGCTGTCGCTGTGGCTGCCCTTCATCCTGCTGATCGGCGTGTGGATCTTCTTCATGAACCGCATGCAGGGCGGCGGGCGCGGCGGCGCGATGGGCTTCGGCAAGTCGCGCGCCAAGCTGCTGACCGAAAAGCATGGCCGCGTGACCTTCGACGACGTGGCCGGCATCGACGAGGCCAAGGAGGAGCTGGAGGAGATCGTCGAATTCCTGCGCAATCCGCAGAAATTCAGCCGCCTGGGCGGCAAGATCCCGAAGGGCGCGCTGCTGGTCGGCCCGCCCGGCACCGGCAAGACGCTGCTGGCCCGCGCCATCGCCGGCGAGGCCGGGGTGCCGTTCTTCACCATCTCCGGCTCGGACTTCGTGGAGATGTTCGTGGGCGTCGGCGCCAGCCGCGTGCGCGACATGTTCGAGCAGGCCAAGAAATCCGCCCCCTGCATCCTGTTCATCGACGAGATCGACGCCGTGGGCCGGTCGCGCGGCGTCGGCATCGGCGGCGGCAATGACGAGCGCGAGCAGACCCTGAACCAGCTTCTGGTGGAAATGGACGGGTTCGAGGCCAACGAGGGCATCATCATCATCGCCGCCACCAACCGCAAGGACGTGCTGGACCCGGCTTTGCTGCGCCCCGGCCGCTTCGACCGCCAGATCCACGTCCCCAACCCCGACATCAAGGGACGCGAGAAGATCCTCAACGTCCACGCCCGCAAGGTGCCCTTGGGGCCGGATGTGGACCTGCGCATCATCGCCCGCGGCTCTCCGGGCTTTTCGGGGGCGGACCTCGCCAACCTGGTGAACGAGGCCGCGCTGATGGCCGCGCGCATCGGCCGGCGCTTCGTGACGATGGAGGATTTCGAGAACGCCAAGGACAAGGTGATGCTGGGCGTCGAGCGCCGCAGCATGATCCTGACCCCCGAGCAGAAGGAAAAGACCGCCTATCACGAGGCCGGCCATGCCGTCGTCGGCCTGTCGCTGCCGAAATGCGATCCTGTGTATAAGGCCACGATCATTCCGCGCGGGGGCGCGCTGGGCATGGTGGTGTCGCTGCCGGAGATGGACCGCCTGAACTTCCACAAGGACGAGGCCAAGCAGAAGCTGGCGATGACGATGGGCGGCAAGGCGGCGGAAATCCTGAAATACGGCGAGGAAGGCGTGTCGAACGGTCCCGCCGGCGACATCCAGCAGGCTTCGGCGCTGGCCCGCGCGATGGTCATGCGCTGGGGCATGTCCGACAAGGTGGGGAATATCGACTATGCCGAGGCCCATGAGGGTTATTCGGGCGGCACGCCGGGTTTCTCGGTCTCGGCCGCGACGAAGGAGCTGATCGAGCAGGAGGTCCGCGACCTGATCGAGGAAGGCTATCAGGAGGCCCGCCGCATCCTGATCGAGAAGAACGAGGAATGGGAGCGTCTGGCCCAGGGGCTGCTGGAATACGAGACCCTGACCGGCGAGGAGATCGGCCGCGTGATCCGGGGCGAGGACGTTTCCGGCAACGACGAGGGTCCGGGCAGCTTCATCCCCGCCGTCGGCGCCCGCCAGCCGGAGGCGGTAACACCGGCGCCGGACGGCAAGGGACCGGCGCCGGTTCCCACCGTCTAGGCGGATTGCGAGCGATGCGACACCCCGGCCTTGCGCCGGGGTGTTTTGGTTTGGCCGGCTGACAGTCTCCGGGGCGCGTGATACCGCGCCAGGGTATCCCGCTCATGGAGCCATGACATGAAACTCTGCCTTTCCATATCCTTGGCAATAATGGCCGCGCCCAGCCTCGCGGCTGCGGCGCCGGGCATCGCCCATCTTGCCGATACCACCGAGGCCGGGCGCCCGTTGGCCTTGTCGGTCTGATATCCCTCCGACAGCGAGGCTTCGACGATGGTGGGCGGCAATGCCGTCTTCACCGGCACCGCCGCCACTGCGGACGCCCCCATGACCGCCGGGCCGCTGCCGCTGGTCGTGCTGTCGCATGGCGGGTTGCGATCCGCACCCGATTCCGGTGCCTGGCTGGGTGCGTCGCTGGCGCAGGCCGGCTTCATCGTGGTCGAGGTCAACGCCTCCCGCCCCGAGAACGCCGCCACCGCCGCGAACGAGATCTGGCAACGCCCGCGCGACATCAGCCGCGCCTTGGACATGATCCTCGGCACTCCGGCCTGGGCCGATCACGTCGATCGGGACCGGCTATCGGTCATCGGCTTTGCCCTTGGCGGGACGGCGGCGCTGTCGCTGACGGGAAGCGCGCTGGACATGGACGCCTATGCCCGGTCCTGCACCTCGGGCGAAGCGCCCGCACCGGATTGCGCATGGTTCGCCGCCCGGAATGTCACACTGGATCAGGTCGATCCGGGCGGATTCGCGTCGCTGAAACCCGACCCCCGCCTGAGTGCCGCGATCATTCTGGAACCGGAATATCCCGCCGTGCTCAAGGGCGGCACGGTGCCGACGCTGCTGGTCTCACTCTCGGCGGAGCCTGTCGCAGTGACGGGGCGGTCACTGGAAACCATCGCGATTCCCGAGGCCACAGGCTTCGATGCCTTCGCCACCTGCACCCAAGCCGGCCCGGAAATCCTGTTGGAAGAGGACGGCGATCCCGCCTTGTGCGGCACCTCTGCGGAGGCACGGGCGCATGTCCATGACGCGATCACCGGAGCGATCCGGTCGTTCCTCGCCGAGGCCGGCAGTCGCTAGTAGTGATAGCGTAGCTGAATGATTTCCAACTGCTGCGCATCGCCCTTGCCGGTGACGCGATAGACCATGCGGTGCTCGTCATTGATACGGCGGGACCACCAGCCTGACTTGTCGCCACGCAAAGGCTCTGGCTTGCCGATACCCCGAAACGGATCGCGCTTGGTCGCCTCGATCAGGTCGTTCAGCCGGTCCAGTTGCTTGCCCCGAGCCTCGGCCTGCCACCAAAGATAATCGGCCCATGCATGGGTCGAAAAGACCAGCAGCACGGTTCAGCCCTTGGCCGGGCGGATCAGTTCATGCACCTCGCCGCCGCCGGCCTCCATCTCGGCGATGGAGTCCATAAGGCGGCGGGCGTTGTTCGGGCTGCGCAGCAGATACAGCGTTTCCTGCATGGAATTGTAGTCGTCCAGCGACATGACCACGGCGGCCTCACGGTTCCGGCGCGAGATGATCACCGGCTCGCGGTCGTTGATGGCGCGGTCCAGCACGTCCTTCAGCGCGTTCCGGGCGTCGGTATAGGTGATGACATACATAGCGGCCTCCTTGGCTGTCCTCAATATGGACAGAATCCTGCACAGGTCAAGGAAGGCGACCAAAGAAAAAGGCGCCCCGCAGGGCGCCCCTCGGGACCTAAACCCCCGCTTCCACGATCGCCCGCGCCAGGATCGGCACCGTATCCACGTTCAGCCCCGCGATGTTCAGCCGCGAATCGCTGACCATATAGATCGCCGCGTCCTCCTTCATCCGGGCCACCTGCTCCGGCGTCGCGCCCAGTTGCGAGAACATCCCCCGGTGCCGCGCCACGAAGTCGAAGCGATCGGTGCCGGTCAGGGCGCGCAGCTCGCCCGCCAGTTGCTCGCGCAGGCCCAGCATGTGCAGGCGCACCGCTTCCAGCTCCGCCTGCCAGTCGGCGCGCAGGGCGTCGTCGGTCAGGATCGTCGCCACGATCCGCGCGCCGTGATCCGGCGGGAAGCTGAAGGTCTGGCGGTTCAGATAGGCCATCGCGCCTTGCGCGAGGTCTCGCGTCGCCGTGTCGGGGGTCAGGGCCAGCAGGATGCCGGCACGCTCGCGATAGATGCCGAAATTCTTCGAGCACGAGGCCGCGACCAGCACCTGAGGCAGGCGCGAGGCCAGCAGGCGGGTGGCGTAGGCGTCTTCCTCCAGCCCGTCGCCGAAGCCCTGATAGGCCAGATCGACCAGCGGCAGGGCGCCCGTGCGCGCGACCACATCGGCGATCGCCAGCCATTGCTCGGGCGTCGGGTTGGCGCCGGTCGGGTTGTGGCAGCAGCCATGCAGCAACACCAGATCGCCGGGGCGGGCCTGCGCGAGGTCGGCCAGCATGCCCTCGATATCCACCCCGCGCGTGGCAGCGTCGAAATAGCGATATTGCACCACGGGCAGGCCCATGAAGGCCAGGATCGAGTTGTGGTTCGGCCAGGTCGGATTCGACACGAACACCCGCAGGTCCGGGTTGGCCATGCGCGCGAGTTCGAACCCGGTGCGCACGGCGCCGGTGCCGGCCACGGTGGCCACGCTGGCCAGCCGGTCCGCCGGCACATCGCCCAGGATCAGCGCGGCCAGCGCCTCGCGGTAATCGGCTTCCCCGGCCAGGGCGGTGTAGACCTTCGTGGTCTGCGCCTCCAGAATCCGCGCCTCGGCGGCCTTGACGGCGCGCATGACCGGGGTGTGGCCGCTGGCGTCCTTGTAGACCCCGACGCCGAGGTCGATCTTGCCCTGCCGCGTGTCGGCGCGGAACTCGCCCATCAGGGCGAGGATCTTGTCGGGGGCCTGCGGTTTCAGGTTGGACAGCATCATGCGTCTCCGGTTGCGATCTTCAGGTCGGGATAGCTGCCCCATTCGGTCCATGACCCGTCATAGACCGACCAGTCGCGGGCGCCGGCACGCTCCAGCCCCAAGGCGAGGACCGAGGCGGTGATGCCAGACCCGCAGGTGGTGATGACCGGGCGGGCGAGGTCGATGCCCGCGCCGTCGAACTCGGCCCGCAGGGCGTCGGGATCCTTCATGGTGCCGTCGGCATTGAACAGGCGACCGAAGGGCAGGTTCTTCGAGCCGGGGATATGGCCGGCGCGCAGGCCGGCGCGCGGCTCGGGCACCTCGCCGCGGAAACGCTCGGCGCCGCGCGCGTCGAGGATCTGGTGCGTGCCCAGCTTGGAGGCCGCCGCCACCTGCGTCACGTCCCGCACCAGCCCGGCCTGACGCGAGACGGTCATGTGGCGGTCGCGCAGGATCGGCGGCAGGTCCTCGGTCTCGCGCCCCTCGGCCAGCCATTTGGCAAAGCCGCCATCCAGCACCGCCACGTCGGTCTTGCCCATCAGGCGGAAGGTCCACCAGACCCGCGCCGCCGAGCGCACATCGGAACTGTCGTAGACGACCACCTGATGCCCGTCGCCCACCCCCATCGCCCGCAGGCGCGAGACGAACATCTCGGGCGGCGGCGCCATGTGGGGCAAGTCGCTCTTGCGGTCGGAAATCGCGTCGATGTCGAAGAAGCGGGCGCCGGGGATATGGGCGGCGTTGTATTCGGCGCGGGCATCGCGGCCCGAGGCCGGCATGTGCCAGCTGGCATCGAGGATGCGCAGGTCGGGATCGTGCAGGTGGGCGGCCAGCCAGTCGGTCGAAACCAGCGTTTTCGGATCGTCGGTCATGGCGTCTCCCCCTTGTCGCGCTTTTCTCCGTCTAGCGAGGCGGATGCTTCGGGGCAATGGGGTGGTGAGGGTGCGGACGGCGCGGCGGGGCTTCAGGTTGCATCGTCGCAAGAGGTGCCCGCCTGCGGCCGAGGGGCAGCGCCGCGTTCGGGATGCGGGGGCGGTGCGGCGGTCCGGGTCATCCGCCCCCCTCCGGATGAATCGCAAGGAAGGAAGGCTTGCCCCAAGGGGCAAGCCTGCGCTGCCGCCCGGCCTTGCCGGAGGCGCCGCCTCGCTCTCGGCTGAAAGCCTGCAATTGTTCCGGCCGCCCCCTACAGGGCCTGCATGCCCGCCGCTGTCACCCGGCTTTGCGACACTACCGCCTTGCCTTGCGAGGTAATACCAGCCTCACGCCACCCCCCTTTCTTCTTCCTGCTAGAAACCTGGAGAGCAGTGCCTGGGGTGCGGGGGCGGCGAGCGCCCCGCCGTGCGGCCCCAGCAGGGGCCGCACAACGAAGAAACCAATGCGCGCACCTGCGCGCTCCCTATGGCCGCCAACAGGCGGCCTTCCGACCTCACCACCACCCCAGCACCACATTTTGCCGCAGGGCCGGGCGGCAGCGCCGGGCTGCCAAGCCCCTCAGGGGCGCAGGCGGGCCGATCACCCTCTCGGGTGCCCGCAAGCCCGACTTATCCCCCCCCTCCGACTCCCTTGGATCTCCGGCGCATGGACAAGTCTGCGTGGTGGTTGGGTGGAAAGGCCGGAACGAATATCGGGGTCATGAAGCCCCCCAAGGCGCCCGCTCAGCCCTGCTTCAGCAGCCGCTGCTTCTGGCGGTTCCAGTCGCGTTTCGCCTCGGTCTCGCGCTTGTCGGCCTGCTTCTTGCCCTTGGCGATGCCCAGCTTCAGCTTCACCCGGCCCCGGTCGTTGAAATACATCACCAGCGGCACCAGGGTCATGCCCTCGCGCTGGCTGGCCTGCCACAGCCGCGCCAGTTCGCGCTTGCTGACCAGCAGCTTGCGGCGGCGGCGCTCCTCGTGGTCGAAGACGCCCGCCTGTTGCAGCCCGGCGATATAGCCGTTGATCAGCCACAGCTCGGCCCCCTCGACCGAGGCATAGCTGTCGGCGATGTTGGACTGCCCGGTGCGCAGGGATTTGACCTCCGATCCGGTCAGCACGATGCCCACTTCGAGATCGCTCTCGATGTGATAGTCGAAGCGGGCGCGCCGGTTCTCGGCGATCACCTTGTAGTTGCCTGCGGGTTTCTCGGCCATGATCCCGCCCAGATAGGGGCGCGCGGGGCGCGTGTAAAGGGCGCGTCAGGGCAGCGGCGAGGCGCCGATGACGGGGGGATGCAGCGCAAGGATCGCCGCCCAGGCCAGCAGCGCCCACAGGAAGGGGCGTGGCGACGGCCGGCCCCGCGGATGCCAGCGCCCGGCGATCAGCGCGGCAAGGGGCCACAGGCCGGTGCGGGCGCCCAGCGCGGCCAGCGTGCCGTCGGCCCGCGCCCGCGCCTCGGCCCTGGCGATGCCGCGCGCGGCATAGGCCAGCATGGCCCCGAAGAGGATCGCATGCGCAAGGTCCGGGTTGGCAAGCAGATGCGCCCCCGCCCAGATCGCCAGCGCCCACATCAGCGGGTGGCGGGTCACGCCGAGGATGCCGGGGCGTTCCGGGTCGAAGCCCGCACCCTTGCGCCCCAGCCCGAAGGGATTGGGCATCGCGACGCCATAGGCCGCCAGCAGGATCGCCGGCGGCATGGCGAGATTCACCAGCCACCGCTGCCACGGCAGTTGCGGCGCCAGCACCACCAGCGGCGCGGCATTGGCGGCGCGGATCAGCAGCCACAGCAGCAGCACCGACAGCCCGCCGAACGCCGCGAAATAGCCGCGCCTGCCGAGGGCCGCCACCAGCCGCGCCCGCACGGGCGGCAGCATCGGCACGACATGCGCGGCCAGGAACGCCGCCCAGGCCAGCGCGAAACCCGTCCACCCGGAGAGCATCAGCAGGTCCCCGACACGACGGCGCGATGTCCCGAGGGGCGGCAGGGCGCGGCCGGGCCGGGCGGCGCGGGGCACGGCCCGGCAAGCCGGGCCTCGGCAGTGCGGCCCGCACCGGCACGGGCGGCCGGCAACGCCGCCGATCCGGCAGCGCCGCCCGCATGGCCCCGCAACCTCGCGGCGAAGGCATCCATCAATCGCATCCCGGCCCGCCGGAACCGCCCTGCCGCCCCGGACCTGCGGCGCCGGGGCGCGACGACTCCGCAACCGCACAGACCGTTGCCCCCCGGCCCTCGCCCCGGCCCGCCGCATTACCGGCACGGGCAGGCCGGCGGTCCCCACGGCGCGGGACCACCGCCGGGCGTGCCCCGCCATCGGTGCCGCGGTGCCACGCTGCCCAGGCGAAAGACCTTCGGCCCCGGCCCTCGCCGTCATTCGTGGCGCCGCCAGCGCCCCCCTGCCGCAGGCTTCGAAGGCGCGGCCCCGCCGCAACGCGGGCGGTCGCGGGCAGCTGTCCGACGGTATCGGCGCCAAGACCCCGGCGCGGCGGGTGCGCAACGGGAAAACCCATCAGCCCCAATCCCCCAGCGCCGCCTGCCACAGCGCCAGCGCCGCCACGGCGGCGGTATCGGCGCGCAGGATGCGCGGCCCCAGCGAGACCCGCGCCACCCCGTCCATGCCGCGCAACCGGCTGCGCTCGGCCTCCGAGAAGCCGCCCTCGGGACCGATCAGGATCGCCCAAGGCCCGCGCGGCAACCCGGTCAGCACCGTGGCCGGGCCGGCGGCGGCCTCGTCGGCCCAGAGCATCCGGCGCCCGTCAAGCCCGGCCAGCAGGCGGTCCAGCGGCAGCAGGTCCGCCACCTGCGGAACGAATGTGCCGCCGCATTGCTCGGCGGCCTCGACGGCATGGGCCTGCAAGCGGTCGCGGCGGATGCGCTCGGCATTGGTGTGGTCGGTCTGCACCGGGACGATGCGGGCGGCGCCCATCTCGGTGGCCTTCTCGACGATGAAATCCGTGCGCGCCTTCTTGATCGGCGCAAAGCACAGCCACAGGTCGGGCGGGTCGCGCTGGGGCGCCACCTGCGCCAGCACCTCGGCCTCGCCCCCGCGCCTGGACAGCGCCGCCAGCCGCGCCGACCATGCGCCATCGCGGCCGTTGAACAGCTCGACCACCTCGCCCGGCACGCGGCGCATGACGTTGGCGAGGTAATGCGCCTGCTCCGCCGGAAGGGCGACGGCTTGTCCCGGCCCGAGCGGGTGATCTAGAAAGAGGCGCAGCGTCATGGAAAGGCACGTTATGCACAATCCGCCGCCGGGGCCAGAGGGCAGAATGGCGCAACCCGCCATCCCCGCCGACACGCCGCGCGGCAACTGGGTGGACCGGATCGCCCCGCCGTTCTGGCGGCCCTGGCTGCGGCTGAGCCGCGCCGACCGCCCTATCGGCACCTGGCTTCTGCTGCTGCCCTGCTGGTGGGGGATCGGGCTGGCGATGATCGCCTCGGGGCCGGCATGGCGCGACCTGTGGATCGCCCTGGCCTGCCTGATCGGCGCCGGCGTCATGCGGGGCGCCGGCTGCACCTGGAACGACATCACCGACCGCGACATCGACGGCCGGGTCGAGCGCACCCGCAACCGCCCCCTGCCCTCGGGTCAGGTGACAGTGCGCGGCGCCTGGCTGTGGCTGGGCGCGCAACTGCTGGTCGGGCTGGCGGTGCTGCTGACGCTGGGCGATGCGGCGATCTGGATGGGGGTGGCCTCGCTGATCCCCGTCGCGGTCTATCCCTTCGCCAAGCGGTTCACATGGTGGCCGCAGGTGTTCCTGGGCATCGCCTTCAACTGGGGGGTGATGCTGGCCTGGGCGGCGCATATGGGCGGCCTCGGGCTGGCGCCGGTGGTGGCCTGGCTGGGCGGCATCGCCTGGACGGTGCATTACGATACCATCTATGCCCACCAGGATGCCGAGGACGACGCGCTGATCGGCGTGCGCTCGACCGCGCGGCTGTTCGGGGATGCCTCGCCGCGAATCCTTGCGGGCTTTGCCGGTTTGGCCGTGATACTGTTGGGGCTGGCGCTGGGACTGGCCGGGCCGCGCGGGGCCGCGGCATGGATCGCGGGCGCCGGGCTGGCGGGGTTCGCGCTGCATCTGGGCTGGCAGGTGCTGCGGCTGGACCCGCGGGACGGCGCCGGCTGCCTGCACCTGTTCCGCGCCAATCGCGACGCGGGGCTGATCCTTGCCGGCGCCTGGGCGCTGGCGGGGCTGATCTGAACGGAATCAACGGGGAGGACGGCATGGGCAACATTCTTTTCGACGCGCTGATGGGCGGCAAGGCAGGGTCCGCGCGCCCCTTCCTGACGCTGGCCGACGGCAGCGGGCTGGGCTATGGCGACATTGACCGCCTGTCGGCGCGGCTGGCGAACCTGCTGGCCGCCGAGGGCTTGCAGCCCGGCGACCGCCTGGCCGCGCAGGTCGAGAAATCGCCCGAGGCGCTGGCCCTCTATCTGGCGACGGTGCGGGCCGGCGGCGTGTTCCTGCCGCTGAACACCGCCTATACCGCCCATGAGATCGCCTATTTCATCGGCGATGCCGAGCCTTCCGTGGTCATCGTGGACCCCGCGCGCGAGGGGGAGGCGGGCGTCTTCCTGTCCGAGGCCAGGACCCCGCCGCGCCTGCTGACGCTGGCCGGCGACGGTTCGGGCAGCCTGACGGAGGCCGCCGCCGCCCAGCCCGACCAGCAAACCCCGGTGGAACGCGGCGCCGATGATCTGGCCGCCATCCTTTACACTTCGGGCACCACGGGGCGGTCCAAGGGCGCCATGCTGACCCACCGCAACCTGCTGTCGAATGCGCAGGTGCTGGCCGAGGTCTGGCGCTTTACCGAGGCCGACACCCTGCTGCATGCGCTGCCGATCTTTCACACGCATGGGCTGTTCGTGGCCTCCAACGTCGCCATGCTGACCGGCGGGCGCATGATCTGGCTGCCGAAATTCGACGCGGCCGAGATGATCCGCTGGCTGCCCCATGCCACGGCGATGATGGGGGTGCCGACCTTCTACACCCGGCTGCTGGACCGGGCGGATTTCGATGCCGGGCTGGTGCGGGGCGTGCGGCTGTTCGTCTCCGGCTCGGCGCCCCTGCTGGCCGAGACGCATCGCCAGTTCGAGGCCCGCACCGGCCACCGCATCCTGGAACGCTACGGGATGACGGAGACGAACATGAACACCTCGAACCCCTACGAGGGCGAGCGGCGGGCCGGCACCGTCGGCCTGCCCCTGCCGGGGGTCGAGGTTCGGATCACCGATGCGGGCAAGGTGCTGCCGCCGAACGAGGTCGGCATGATCGAGGTGCGCGGGCCGAACGTGTTCAAGGGCTATTGGCGCATGCCCGGCAAGACGGCCGAGGAACTGGCCGAAGACGGCTGGTTCACCACCGGCGACCTCGGCACGCTGGGCGAGGACGGCTATCTGACCATCGTCGGGCGCGGCAAGGACCTGATCATCTCGGGCGGGTTCAACATCTATCCCAAGGAGGTCGAGCTGCTGATCGACGAGATGCCGGGCGTGCTGGAAAGCGCGGTGATCGGCGTGCCGCATCCCGATTTCGGCGAGGGGGTGATCGCGGTGGTCGTGCCGGAAAAGGGCGCGCATCTGCACCCGGAGGCGATCATCGCCGCGCTGAAGGACAGGCTGGCGCGGTTCAAGCAGCCCAAGGCGGCGTTCCTGGCGGATGAGCTGCCCCGCAACACGATGGGCAAGGTGCAGAAGGCCGTGCTGCGCAACCGCTATGCGGATATTTTTTCGCGCGGCTAGGGTCGCGTCAGCCGCTGCTTGACCCTCCGCTCGCCAGACTGGCGGAAAGCGAATCGGCGGGGAACGGGATGCAGGGCATGACGGGAAAGGTTCGGGACGGCCCGACCATCGAGGCCGGCCCGCCCCGCTGCGCGTTCCCGCGCAGGGCCGCGACCCGGGACCGTGGGGCGCGCCGGCGGCGGGCCGCAGCCGCGGGCGGGAGGCCGTGCGGGACCATGCCGCCGGCCGCCCGGTGCCGCCGGCATGCCTCTGCCACCCGCTCGCGCAATGCTTTCGCTTTATCGCCGGATCGGCTAACCCTTCTGCAATCACAGCCGCAACGAGGCCCCCATGAGTGTTCGCCGCCTGCTTCCCCTCGCGTTTCTGCCGCTGGCCCTGGCCGCCTGCGACGAGGGCGCCCGCCTGCCCTGGGACAGGGACCCGGTGGCCGAGGTCCCGGCCGTGACCGGCCCGCCGGCGGTCTCGCCGCTGGTCGATCCGGTCGAGTTGCCCGACTCGGTCCCGGTGGCGGTGGCCACGGCGGACGCGCGGACGCTGAACGAGACCGCCTTCGCGGCCGAGGGGCCGGGCGGCGCCTGGCGGGTCGAGGTCGCCGGCGATCAGGCCCGTTTCATGCGCCAGGGCGCGCGGGATGCGACGGTTTCGGTGCGCCGGCTGGTCTATGCGCGCGGGGTCGAATATGTCGGCCAGCTTGGCGGCGCGCCCTTCGCGCTGACCGTGCTGGGCGCGAAATGCGAGGTCGCGGGCATGGGGCGCGGCTGGTCGCTGTCGGCGCGGGTGAAGTCGGGCGGCAGGACCGTCGAGGGCTGCGCCGCCCCCGCCGCCAGCGCCCCGGCCCGCGCCACCCCGGCACCCGCTCCGGCCCCGGCCGCCGCAGCGGCACCCGCCACCCCGGCGGCGCAGGGCTGAAATCGGCCCCCCGGCCGCCGCCGTGGCGGCGGGAAGAGGGCCGCGCGCGAGGGCGGGGCCGGCCAATCCGGCCCGCCGCCGATCCGGGCCTTCTCGGCCTTCAGGGCAGGAGACCAGGATCGCCGCCGCCCCTGCCGATCCGGGCCGAAGGCGGCACAGGGAACGGCCAGACCGCCACAACCCGGCCGGCGCAACAACGGCCAAGAGGATCAGCCCGCGCCGCCTGCCCCGCAGGCGGCCCGCACCGGAGCCGGCGCGCCCTCACCGTCGGGCCTCTCTCCCGGCCGCCGCCGGCCCGCCACCTGCGCCCGGCATCCGGCGCAACCGCCGCGCCCGCACCGCCCCCGGCATGGCGCGCCCTGCGCGGTGGCGCGCAGCGGGGCGGGGTGGCCTCGATGGCCGCCGCGCACCGCGCCCTCCGGCGACGCCCGGACCAGCCGCCACCACATGCCATCGGCGGCAAACCGCGCCGCAGCTGCTTTCCCGCGCCAATCCGCCCGCGACCGCTGGCCATCATCGCGGTGCCACGCTAGGACTTCCGTCAAACCTGCCTCACGGTTGCCAGCCGCATCCGAAGCGAGTGCGAGAGGACAGCATGACCCAAGACCGAACCGGCCGCCGCCACCCGAACCCGAAACCGCTGGCCCGCACGCTGCTGGCGACGCCCTTCCTGCTGGTGCCGCTGGGCGCCGGGGCCGAGATCCTCACCTCCAACGGCCTGAACCTCTACGGCCTGCCCGGCGGCGTCGATACGCCCTCCGCCGAGGTCATGCCCGACGGCACGCTGGCCGCGCATATCAGCCGCTCCGAACTGGCCCGCAAGCAGGGCCTCAGCTTCCAGTTCGCCCCGCGTGGGGTGGCCGCGCTGCGCTATGGCCGCGCCGAGGGCTACGACTACAGGCGCGGCTATCTGTGGGATCGCAGCTTCGACATCCGCTGGCAGGTGATCGGCGAGGACGGCTGGCGCCCGGCCATCGCCATCGGCCTTCAGGACTTCATCGGCACCGGCGTCTACGGCGCCGAATATGTCGTCGCCACCAAGACCATCACCCCGCGCCTGCGGGCCAGCATCGGTCTCGGCTGGGGGCGGCTGGCCTCCTCCGGCTCCATCGGCACGCCCTTCGGCGAACGCCCGAAGCTGGATTTCGGCGAGGGCGGCAAGCTGACCTCGGATCAGTGGTTCAAGGGGCCGGTGGCGCCCTTCGCCTCGATAAGCTGGCAGGCCACCGACCGCTGGCGGCTGGTCGCGGAATACAGCGGCGACGACTATGCCCGCGACATCGAGGAAGGCCGCAAGGTCGGCAAGGACTGGGACGACTTTTCCACCCGCCTGAATTTCGGCGCGCAATATGTCAGCGAGGCCGGCTATTCCTTCGGCGTGCATGTGCTGGGCGGCAAGGTGGTGGGCGCGCAGCTGGCCATCGCGCTGGACCCGCGCAAGGCGCCCTTCCCCTCGGGGCTGGAGCCGGCCGGCGCCCCGGTGCGCCCGCGCCCGGCCCCCGCCGCCGACCCGGAAGGCTGGTCCGGCGCCTGGGCCGCGATCCAGCAGGCCCTGGCCGGGGCCTTGGCCGGCGAGGGCCAGATGCTGGAGGCGATGGCGCTGTCGCCCACCCGCGCCGAGGTCCGCATCCGCAACAACCGTTACACCCAGCGCGCCGAGGCCGTGGGCCGCACCGCGCGGCTGATGACGCGGGCGCTGCCGCCCTCGGTCGAGACCTTCGTGATCACGCTGTCGGAGGACGGGATGCCGGTCTCCTCGGTGACGCTGAAGCGCAGCGACATCGAGGCGCGGGAGAATACCGCGAGCGCCCATATCGGCGCGCTGGCGCTGATCGACAATGCCGATCCCGCCGCGCCGGGGCTGGTGGCGACGCCCGGCCTGTTCCCGCGCCTGACCTGGCGGCTTGGCCCCTATGTCTCGACCTCCAACTTCGACCCGGAGCAGCCGCTGCGCTACGAGGCCGGGCTGGAGGCCAGCGCGCGCTATGAGGTGCTGCCGGGGCTGGTCCTTGCCGGCACCATCCGCCAGCGCGCCTTCGGCAACAACGACCAGCGCCCGCCCTCGCGCCGCGATACCAGCCTGCCGGCCTATACGGTGGACGAATACAACGCCATGACCGATGCGCAGTTGCAGGCCGAGAATCTCGATGTGCCGCGCGTGCGCACCGACGGGCGGATGTATACCGGCCACGGCAGCCCGCGCATCCCGGAGCTGACGGTCAACTGGTATGCCCATCCGGCCGAGCACATCTATACCCGCGTCACCGCCGGGATGCTGGAGACCGCCTTCGGCGGCGTCTCGGCCGAAGTGCTGTGGTATCCCTCCGATTCGCGGCTGGCGCTGGGGGCCGAGGTCGCCCGCGTCCGCAAGCGCGATTTCGAGAAGCCGTTCAGCTTCCGCGACTACGAGACCACGACCGGCCATGTCTCGGCCTATTACGATTTCGGTGGCGGCTATACCGGCAAGCTGCATGTCGGCCGCTATCTGGCGCAGGACTGGGGCGCCACCGTCGAGGTCGAGCGCCGCTTCGCCAATGGCTGGGTGGTCGGCGCCTATGCGACCAAGACCGACATGCCGGAAAACCAGTTCGGCGAGGGCAGCTTCGACAAGGGCATCACCCTGTCGCTGCCGCTGTCCTGGGCCATCGGCACGCCGACCCAGCGCACGGTCAGCACGAACCTGCGCTCGCTGGCGCGGGACGGGGGCGCGCGGCTGTCGGTCAAGGGGCGGCTCTACGACACGGTTCGGCCGGCCCAGACCGCCGATCTCTATGAAGGCTGGGGGAGGTTCTGGCGATGAGCGGCGGCAAGCAGATGGTCCGGGGCGCGGCGCTGGCCGCGATGGTGGCGGCGCTGGCCGGCTGCGGCAGCCAGCAGGACGAAGGGCCGTCGAACCTGTCCATCGCCCGGCAGGCGCTGGGGCAGGCGATCGGCGGTATCGGCGCCGGCGGAGAGCAGGCCGAGCCGGCCGCCCCCGACACGCCCGAGGCGATGGCCGCGCGCGCGCTGGCCGCCAATCCCTCGCCGCTGATCCTCGCGCAGCTGGAAAACCCGCCGGTGCCGCAGGTGCTGGCGCAGGTGGGGCAGAACGGCGCCATGCGCACCTACATGACCCCGAACCGGCAGGCGCTGATCCTGCGCGACGGGCTGCTGGTCGGCACGCGGGGCCTGGGCCACGACCTTTCCGTGGCCGAGCCGGGGGCGCTGGCCGGGCTGATCCGCGCCCGGCAGGCCGGCAGCGGCCAGCGGATGATGCGCTATATCAGCGGCGACGGGGTGGAGCGCCCCCTGCCCCTGACCTGCACCACCGCGCCGGGCGAGGCGCAGGGCTTCAGCTTCGCCGGGCGCGGCTGGCAGGCGCGGCAGGTGCACGAGACCTGCACCGGGCAGGGCGTCAGCATCCAGAACAGCTATCTGGTCACGGCGGACGGGCAGATTCCGGTCTCGCATCAATGGATCGGGCCGGATCTGGGCCATGTCACCGTGCAGGTGATCCGGCCCTGATGTCCGGGCCTCCGGCAACCGGCACCGCTTGCGCCGATGCCGGGCACGGGCTGCTGCGATCGCCCCGGCAAGGGGTCGGGACGGCCCGGCCGTCGCTTGCGTCGCGGGGGGTTCGGCGCGGCCACCCCGCGCGGCGAGAGGCCGGCCGCGCACCCCGCGGGGTCTAGCGCGTGGCCATCAGCACGCTGCCGCCCAGCAGGCACGAGCCGCCCGCATAGCCCATCCGCCGGCGCGCCCGCAGGCCTTGCAGGCGGGCGGCCGCCTTTGCCGCCAGCAGGGCGTAGGTCCCCAGCACCAGGCCGACCACAAGGGTCGATGTCGCCATCAGGATCAGGAATTGCGGCAGGGCCGGCGCCGCCGGGTCGATGAACTGCGCCAGGAAGGCCATGTAGAACATGATGGCCTTGGGGTTGAGAACGCCGGTCAGGAAACCCGCGACGAGGCTGCCGCGCGACGAGGCCGGGGCGGCGGGCGCGGTCTCGATCAGGCGGCGCGCGGCCCGGATCTGCGCCAGCCCCAGACAGGCCATGTAACCGACGCCCGCCCATTTCATCACCGTGAAGGCAAGGCTGGACGAGGCCAGGACCAGCCCGAGGCCCAGCCATGAGACCGTCATCACCACCACGCCCCCGGCCAGGTCGCCAAGGATGCAGGCCATCGCGGCACGGGTGCCGCGCGACAGGGCTTGCCCGATCACCATGAACACGCTGGGACCGGGAATGACCGAGATCACCGCATAGGCGAGGACATAGGCGATCCAGTTCTCCAGCGGCATGCGGGGCCTCCGTTTTCCGGCATCGGGGCACAGGCGCCGGCGGATGGCAAGGCGCCGCTCAGTGCCGCAGCAGCCTAGCCGAGCCGTCGCGGCGCCGCGCCTGCGCCCAGGCCAGCGCCAGCATCAGGGCGCCGCCCGCCGTCAGGCCCAGCCCGATCCAGCCCGGCGCGCGATAGCCGAAGCCCCGGTTGATGGCGATGCCGGCCAGGAACGGACCCAGCGCATTGGCGGCGTTGAAGGCGGCATGGTTCATGGCGGCGGCCATGCTCTGCGCCTCGCCGGCCACGTCCATCAGCCGCACCTGCAAGGGAATGCCCATGCCGCCGCCGAAGCCCAGAAGGAAGGCCGTGGCCAGCATCAGCGGCCAGCTTCCGACGGCGACGATGGAAAACACCTGCACCGCCGCCATGATCGCCAGCACCGCCGCCGCCGCGCGGAAGGGACCATAGCGCACGGTCATCGCCCCCACGTTCATCGTCGCCAGCGTGGCGCCGATGCCGAACAGGGCCAGCATCGCCGGCACCACCCAGCCGGGGGCCTGGGTGGTCTTCAGCAGCGCCTCGGTCAGGAAGGCATAGACGGCGAACATACCGCCGAAGCCGATGGCGCCCACCGCCAGCGTCAGCAGCACGGCGGAATTGGCCAGCGCCTTCAGCTCTCGCAGCGGTTTGGCCGAGCGGTCGGCCCCGGCCCTCGGCGCCAGTTTCAGCACCAGGCCGGCCGAGACCAGCGCCAGCACGCCCGGCAGCGCAAAACCCAGCCGCCAGTCCAGTTCCTTGCCCAGCCAGCCGGCGACGGGCACGCCGATGATATTGGCCACCGTCAGCCCCATCATCACCTGCACGGCGCCCCGCGCGCGCTGCTCGTGCGGCAGGGCGGCGGCGGCGAACAGCGAGGCCACGCCGAGGAAGCCGCCATGCGGCAGCCCGGCCAGAAAGCGGCTGGCGACCAATGCGTGATAGCCCGGCAGCAGGGCGGAAAGCAGGTTGGCGAGGCCATAGAAGCCGATCAGCGCCGCCAGATAGCGCCGGCGCGGCAGCTTCGCGCCCAGCAGCGTGGTCAGCGGCGCCCCGATCACCACGCCGATGGCGTAGGCGCTGACCACATAGCTGGCGGATTCGGCGTCGAGGCCCAGATCCTCGGAATACCAGGGCAGCAGCCCCATCGCCACGAATTCGGCCGTGCCGATGGCGAAGGCCCCCAGCGACAGCGACAGGACGGCGGGCGAGATGGCCGGACGTTTCATGGCGGAACTCTCGGGCGGGCACCGGGCGCGGCGCGTTTCGGACGACAGGGTGCGGGGGGCCGGCATGGCAGGGCCGGGCGGCGGCGCCCCTCCCTCAAGCCCGCAGGGGCGCAGGAGGGAAGGCTTCCCCGGCCCGCTAGCACGGATGCCGGCCGGGGCCAAGCCGGCGGCGGCGCGCAGCCGGGTTGCATGGGGCGCATGGGTGAGGGCATGGGCCATGCAGGGCTGCGCGCGACCCTGCGGCCCGCACGGCGACCCCGGAGACTTGTCCACGCCCGGAGACCCCTCACAGGAGTCGGAGGGGGTGGACAAGTCGGGCTTGCCGGCAGCGCAGGGCCGGGCGGCAGCGCCGTTGCGCCAAGCCCTGCAAGGGCGCAGGCGGAACGCCCCGGCCTAGCGGATGGGCATGGTCGCCCGGAACCGCCCCCCTTCGCCGGCGCTACGCCGCCTTTTCGCCCGGATCGGCGATGGCCACGATGTCCATCATGATCCGGTTCAGCTCGAAATCCTTGGGGGTGTAGACCCGCGCCACGCCCATGCCCAGCAGCCGGGCGGCGTCCTCGTCGGGGATGATGCCGCCGACCAGCACCGGCACATGCGACAGGCCGGCCTCGCGCATCCGCGCGATCACCTCCTCCAGCAGGGGGATGTGGCTGCCCGACAGGATCGACAGGCCGACGACATGCGCATCCTCTGCCAGGGCGCGGGCGACGATCTGCTCCGGCGTCAGGCGGATGCCCTCATAGGTGATGTCCATGCCGCAATCGCGGGCGCGCACGGCGATCTGCTCGGCGCCGTTGGAATGCCCGTCGAGGCCCGGCTTGCCGACCAGCAGCTTCAGCCGCCGGCCCAGCCGGGTGCTGACCGCATCGACGGCCTCGCGGATCGGCTCCAGCCCCTCGGTCTGGTTCGACGGGCTGGCGGAAACGCCCGTGGGGCCGCGATATTCGCCATGCACGGCGCGCATGATCCCGGCCCATTCGCCGGTCGTGGCCCCGGCGCGGGCGGCGCGGATGGAGGCCGGCATGACGTTGCGTCCGGCCTGCGCGTCCGCGCGCAGCGCGGCGAGGGCGGCCTCGACGGCCGCCTCGTCGCGGGCCTGCCTCCAGGCCGCCAGCCGGGCGATCTGGTCGGCTTCCACGGCAGGGTCCACCACCATGATGCCGCCATCGCCGGCGGTCAGCGGCGAGTCCTCGCCCTGCTGCCAGCGATTGACGCCGACGACCACGGTTTCCCCGGATTCCACCCGGTTCAGCCGCGCCGCGTTCGATTCCACCAGCCGCGCCTTCATGTAGTCGATGGCGGCGATCGCCCCGCCCATCTCGTCCAGCGTGGCCAGTTCCGCCCGCGCCCCGGCCTTCAGTTCCTCGACCTTGGCGGCCACGGCGGGGTTGCCGTCGAACAGGTCGCCGAATTCCAGAAGGTCCGTCTCATAGGCCACGATCTGCTGCATGCGCAGCGACCATTGCTGGTCCCAGGGGCGCGGCAGGCCCAAAGCCTCGTTCCAGGCCGGCAACTGCACCGCCCGCGCCCGCGCGTTCTTCGACAGCGTGACCGCCAGCATTTCCAGCAGGATGCGATAGACGTTGTTTTCCGGCTGCGGCTCGGTCAGGCCGAGGCTGTTGACCTGCACGCCATAACGGAAGCGGCGATATTTCTCGTCCTCGATGCCATAGCGGTCGCGGGTGATCTCGTCCCACAGCTCGGTGAAGGCGCGCATCTTGCACATCTCGGTGACGAAACGGATGCCGGCATTCACGAAGAAGCTGATGCGGCCGACCATCTCGGGGAAGCTTTCCGCCGGCACCTTGCCCTTGAGGTCGTCCAGAACCGCGATGCCGGTGGCCAGCGCATAGGCCAGCTCCTGCTCCGGCGTCGCCCCGGCCTCCTGCAAGTGATAGGAACACACGTTCATCGGGTTCCATTTCGGCAGATGCTCGCGCGTATAGGCGGCGACATCGGTAATCATGCGCAGCGACGGCTTCGGCGGGCAGATATAGGTCCCGCGCGAGAGATATTCCTTGATCAGGTCGTTCTGCACCGTGCCTTGCAGCCTGGTGGTGTCCGCCCCCTGCTCCTCGGCCACGGCGATATACAGCGCCAGCAGCCAGGGCGCCGTGGCGTTGATGGTCATCGAGGTGTTCATCTGCTCCAGCGGGATCTGGTCGAACAGCGCCCGCATGTCGCCCAGATGGCAGATGGGCACGCCGACCTTGCCGACCTCGCCCCGCGCCAGCACATGATCGCTGTCATAGCCGGTCTGCGTGGGCAGGTCGAAGGCCACCGACAGCCCGGTCTGCCCCTTGGCGAGGTTGCCGCGATAGAGCGCGTTCGACTTTTCCGCCGTCGAGTGGCCGGCATAGGTGCGGAACAGCCAGGGCTTGTCCTTCGTGGCCATGATCGCCTCGCAATAATATTACGACGAAGGGGGTGATAGCGTCATAATCATGCGCCGTCAATTGCCGCAATGCAGAATGGCGGTGCGGTGATCCGGGGGGATTTCGGCCTTGGATCAGTCTGTTGCGCGGATGCGGCGATTGCACGCATGAAAACGGCGGGGACGATGATCCCCGCCGTGATTCGGCTTTTCCTGTCGTTTCAACCCTGCCGCGACGGTCCCTTGCGCGGGCCGGGCTTGCCGCCGGCCGGCCGGTCGCCGCGCGGCTTGAACCCGCCCGGCTTGCTGGGGCCGCCGGGTTGGGGCCGGAAACCGCCCGGCTTGCCCTCGCCGCGCTTGAAGCCGTCGCCCTGGGACCGGGGGCCATGCGATTTGAAGCCTTCCGAACGCGGCTTGAACCCCTCGCCCTCGCGGCGCTTGAACCCGCCGGCATCGCTGCGCGGGGCGCGCGGCTTGAAGCCTTCGCTATCCGCACGAGGACCGCGCGGCTTATAGCCGTCCCCGTCGCCACGGGGGCCACGGGGTTTGAAACCCTCACCCTCGCCACGGGGGCCACGGGATTTGTAGCCTTCGCCATCGCCGCGCGGACGGGCCTTGAACCCCTCACCCTCGCCCCTTGCGGCATAGGGCTTGCGCGGCGCGCTGTCGTCACGCGGCGGGCGGGCGGCAAAGCCCTCGCCACGCGGGGCGCCGGCCTTGTGGCGCGGCTTGCGCGGCGCATCGCCATCGGCCTCGGGCCGGGGTGCGTATTTGCGCGGCGCCTCGCCGTCGCGCGCGGCATGGGGCTTGCGCGGCCCATCACTGCCCGGCCGGCCATAGGGCGTCCTCGCCCCTTCGCCATCGCGCGGCGCGTAAGGCTTGCGCCCGCCCTCGCCATCGCGGGGGGCGTAGGGTTTGCGGGGAGCCTCGCCGTCGCGCGGCGCATAGGCCTTGCGTGGCCCGTCTCCCTCCGGCTTGCGGCCATAGGGTTTGCGGGCGCCGTCCCCCTCATCCACGCGGCGGGCATAGGGTTTGCGCGGGGCATCCCCGTCTTCGCGCCGCTCGAAGGGCTTGCGGGCGCCAAAGCCCTTGCGTGGCGCCTCGCCATCCCGCGAGCCGAAGGATTTGCGCGGACCCTCGCCTTCGCCCTCGGGGCGTTTGCCGAAGGGCTTGCGGGGCCGGTCGCCCGCCCCCTCGCCACGCGATGCGAAGGGTTTGCGGGCCGGGCGTTCGCCCTCGGCGCCGCGCGCGGGGCGGCCACCCGGACCGGGGCGCCGGCCGCGGGCCGGGCGGGCGTCGGATTCCGCGTCCTCGTTGCCGGGCAGCAGCGAACCCAGCTGGTCGCGCAGCATCCGGCGGCGGACCTCGGTGACCTCGCCCTCCTTCATCGTGGTCAGGCGGAAGGGGCCGTAACTCAGCCGGATCAGGCGGTTCACCATCAGCCCGACATGCTCCATCGCGCGGCGGATCTCGCGGTTGCGGCCCTCGCGGATGCCGATGGTCAGCCAGGAATTGTCGCCGCGCTGGCTGTCCAGCGTGATCTCCATCGGTTGGAATTCCTCGCCGCCGATCACCACGCCACGCCGCAGCGGGTCGAAGGTCAGGTTGGTCGGCCGCCCGTTCACCCGCACCTTGTAGCGGCGCAGCCAGCCGGTCGCCGGCAGTTCCAGCCGCCGCTTCAACTCGCCGTCATTGGTCAGCAGCAGCAGCCCTTCCGAGTTCAAATCCAGCCGCCCCACGGTCATCACGCGGGGCAGGTCCTCGGGCAATTCGTCGTAGATGGTGCGCCGGCCCAGCTCGTCCGATTCGGTCGTCACCAGCCCGGCGGGCTTGTAGTAAAGCCACAGCCGCGTGTCCTGCGGCGCATCCAGCGGCTTGCCGTCCACCATCACCTTGTCGCGCGGCCCCACATCCAGCGCGGGCGAGTCGATCACCTTGCCGTTCACCTTGACGCGGCCGTCGAGGATCATCTTCTCGGCCACCCGCCGCGAGGCGAGGCCGACGCGGGCGATCACCTTGGCGATGCGTTCGCCGCCCGAAGGGGCGTGTTGCGCGGCAGCCTTGCGGGCAGGCCGTGCGGGAGCCTCGGCGGCTTTCGGCGGGGCCTTGTCGAACCTGGCTTCCAGATCGTCCGCCTGCGCGGCCTCGGGTGCGGGTTCCGCGTCGGTGGCAGCGGCGGCCGGCTCATCCGCGCAGAGGGTGGCGGCCTGATCCGCGCCCGCCTTGTCCGTGGCGGGGCCGGCGGTATCGGCTTCGGCACCCGGATGGGAGTTCTGCGCCGCGTGGGACACATCGCCGCCGCCGGCGGGAAGGGCCGGTGCGGTGGTCTGGGCGGATTGGGGTATGGTCCCGGACTCGGGGGCGGGCGTGTTCTCGTCGGTCATGGCGATTCCTGCGCATCTCTGCGGTGGCAAAGCGTCCTTCTATCCCATCGCCGCCCAAGGCGAAAGCGCAATCGGCCGCCGTTCCCGTGCCTCATCCCCTCACCCCGCCGCCGGTTTTTCCCGTTGCACGAATACCCATTCCCGCCTTGCCTCCGGCGTCCCCCTTGCCCGCGCCGCCGCGGCAAGCCACAACAGCCCATGCCCAGCTTCACCAGCCACATGCCCGCCGCCCTCGCCGCCGCCCGCGAAGCCGCCGCGCGGGGCGAGGTGCCGGTGGGCGCCGTGCTGCTGGACCCGCAGGGCCGCGTCATAGCCACCGCCGGCAACCGCACCGAGGCCGACCGCGACCCCACCGCCCACGCCGAGATCCTCGTCATCCGCGAGGCCTGCCGGCAACTCGGCTCGCCCCGCCTGCCGGGATGCCGCCTCTGGGTCACGCTGGAGCCGTGCGCCATGTGCGCCGCCGCGATTTCAGCCGCCCGCATCGCCAGCCTGCATTACGGCGCCGCCGATCCGCGCAGCGGCGGCGTGGCGCATGGCGCGCGGGTCTTCGACCATCCGCAATGCCACCACCGCCCCGACATCTACGGCGGCATCGACGCCACGGCCTCCGCCGCCCTGCTGCAAGCCTTCTTCGCCGCCCGCCGCTGATCCATCCGGCCCCTTCTTGATTCGTTGGCCATGTTCCGCTATCGTTCTCACTTTTCGGTTGCGTTTCCGTTAATGCGGCCTATCTCTGGCGCTGCCTCCCCATCGGAGTTCCCGCATGGAACAGAAGTTCATCTCGGTTCGCGGCGCGCGCGAGCATAACCTCAAGGGCGTGGACATCGACATTCCGCGCGACCAGCTGGTGGTGATCACCGGCCTGTCCGGCTCGGGCAAGTCCAGCCTGGCCTTCGATACCATCTATGCCGAGGGCCAGCGCCGCTATGTCGAAAGCCTGTCGGCCTATGCGCGCCAGTTCCTGGACATGGCCGGCAAGCCCGAGGTGGACCATATCAGCGGGTTGTCGCCCGCCATCAGCATCGAGCAGAAGACGACCAGCAAGAACCCGCGCTCGACCGTGGGCACGGTGACGGAAATCTACGACTATCTGCGGCTGCTGTTCGCCCGCGCCGGCACGCCCTATTCGCCGGTCACCGGCCTGCCGATCGAGGCCCAGCAGGTGCAGGACATGGTGGACCGGGTGATGGCCATGCCCGAGGGCACCCGCGCCTATCTGCTGGCCCCCATCGTGCGCGACCGCAAGGGCGAATACCGCAAGGAAATGCTGGAGCTGCGCAAGCAGGGCTTCCAGCGCGTCAAGGTCAACGGCGCCTTCCACGAGCTGGACGACCCGCCCGCTCTGGACAAGAAGTTCCGCCACGACATCGACGTGGTGGTGGACCGCATCGTCGTGCGCGCGGGGCTGGAGACCCGGCTGGCCGATTCCTTGCGCACCGCGCTGGACCTGGCCGACGGCATCGCGATTCTGGAAACCGCCACGGATGAGCCGGAGCGGATCACCTTCAGCGAAAACTTCGCCTGCCCGGTCAGCGGCTTCACCATCCCCGAGATCGAGCCGCGACTGTTTTCCTTCAACGCCCCGTTCGGCGCCTGCCCGGCCTGCGACGGGCTGGGGGTCGAGCTGTTCTTCGACGAGCGGCTGGTGGTGCCCGATTCGGGCCTGTCGATCGCGCAGGGTGCCATCGCGCCCTGGGCGAAAACCAAGTCGCCTTACCTGACCCAGACCATCAACGCCCTGGCCAGGCACTATGAATTCGACCGCAAGACCCCCTGGCGCGACCTGCCGGAGCCGGTGCGGCAGGTGTTCATGCACGGCTCGGACGGCGAGGAGATCAAGTTCCGCTTCGACGATTCCGGCCGCGTCTACGAGGTGTCGCGCAGCTTCGAGGGGGTGATCCCCAACCTCGAGCGCCGCATGCGCGAGACCGATTCGGCCTGGGTCCGCGAGGAGTTCGAGAAATACCAGAACAGCCGCCCCTGCGGGGTTTGCGAGGGCTATCGGCTGAAGCCCGAGGCGCTGGCGGTCAGGATCGCCGGCACGCATATCGGGCAGGTCACGCAGCTTTCCATCCGCGAGGCTTTGGACTGGGCGCGGGCCGCCCCCGCAACCCTGTCGGCGCAAAAGGCCGAGATCGCGGCGCCGATCCTCAAGGAAATCCGCGAAAGGCTGGGGTTTCTGGTCAATGTCGGGCTGGACTACCTGACGCTTTCGCGGGCGGCGGGGACGCTTTCGGGCGGCGAAAGCCAGCGGATTCGCCTCGCCAGCCAGATCGGTTCCGGCCTGACCGGGGTTCTGTATGTTCTGGACGAGCCGTCCATCGGCCTGCACCAGCGCGACAACGACCGGCTGCTGGACACGCTGAAGGGGCTGCGGGATGCCGGCAACTCGGTGCTGGTGGTCGAGCATGACGAGGATGCCATCCGCCATGCCGACTACGTCTTCGACATGGGACCGGGGGCGGGAGTGCATGGCGGCGCCATCGTGGCCGAGGGCACGCCCGCGGACATCGCCGCCGACCCGGCCAGCCTGACCGGGCAATATCTTGCCGGGACGCGGGAGATCGCCGTGCCTATCGCGCGGCGGGCCGGCAATGGCAAGGCGGTGGTGGTGGCCGGGGCGACCGGCAACAACCTCAAGGACGTGACGGCCGAGTTTCCGCTGGGCAAGTTCGTCTGCGTGACCGGCGTGTCGGGCGGCGGCAAGTCCACGCTGACCATCGAAACCCTGTTCAAGACCGCCTCGATGCGGCTGAACGGCGCGCGCCAGACCCCGGCACCGGCGGAATCGGTGCGTGGGCTGGAGCATCTGGACAAGGTGATCGACATCGACCAGCGGCCCATCGGCCGCACGCCGCGCAGCAACCCCGCCACCTATACCGGGGCCTTCACCCCCATCCGCGAGTGGTTCGCCGGCCTGCCCGAGGCCAAGGCGCGCGGCTACAAGCCCGGCCGGTTCAGCTTCAACGTCAAGGGCGGCCGCTGCGAGGCCTGCCAGGGCGATGGCGTCATCAAGATCGAGATGCATTTCCTGCCCGACGTTTACGTCACCTGCGAGACCTGCAAGGGCAAGCGTTACAACCGCGAGACGCTGGAGGTGCAGTTCAAGGGCAGGTCCATCGCCGACGTGCTGGATATGACGGTCGAGGACGCGCAGGGCTTCTTCAAGGCGGTGCCGTCGATCCGCGAGAAGATGGACGCGCTGATGGAGGTGGGCCTGGGCTATATCAAGGTCGGCCAGCAGGCGACCACGCTGTCGGGCGGCGAGGCGCAGCGGGTCAAGCTGTCGAAGGAGCTGTCGCGCCGCGCCACCGGGCGGACGCTCTATATCCTCGACGAGCCGACCACCGGGCTGCATTTCGAGGATGTGCGCAAGCTGCTGGAGGTGCTGCATTCCCTTGTGGATCAGGGCAATACCGTGGTGGTGATCGAGCATAACCTGGATGTCATCAAGACCGCCGACTGGATCATCGACATCGGCCCCGAGGGGGGCGACGGTGGCGGCCGCATCGTCGCGGTGGGCACGCCGGAGGCGGTGGCGGGCTGCGCGGAAAGCCATACCGGCCGTTATCTGGCGCCCTTGCTCAAGGGCCGCGAGGCGGCGCAGCCGGATGCTGTGGCGAAACCCGCCAGGAAGCGCCGCAGCGCGGTGGCGGCGGGGTAGGGTGCGGGCTGTCGCGGGCCGTGCGGAAAGCCCCTTGGCGCCGCTCTTGCGGGGCCGCAGGTTGTGCCGCCGGTCTTGCAATCGAGCCTGTCAGGAAGCGCGGCGGTGCGGCGGTGGAGTAGGAGGGGGGCGCCCGTCGCGGCGGGCCGAGCGGAAAGCCGTATGGGCGCCCCTTGGCGCCGCTCTTGCGGGGCCGCAGGTTGTGCCGCCGGTCATGCAATCGAGCCTGTCAGGAAGCGCGGCGGCGCGGAAAGCCGTATGGCGCTATCGGGTGCCGCTCTTGCAGGGCCATGAGATTGCGCAGCCGGTCTTGTGCCAAGCCAGCCGCGAGGCGCCGCAGCGCGGGGGCGGCCGGATAGGGTTCAGGTGGTCGAACTGAGGGGGTGGCCTCGCCCTGTGACGATCCTCGCGGTGGGAGAGGCGTCGGCGGGGCGCTCCGGCAAACCTGCATGGCCGGCGTTCGGGGGTTTGGGCCGGTCGGGCCGGTGCCGCTTCCACCCGATCCCGCCGGCCTGATCGTCCGCAGGCAGGGATGCGGGATCATGGAGGTGCGTCGGGCGCCGGCGCCGGTGAAGCCGGCGGGGGCAGAAGGGGACCTTTTTCCCTTCGCCTCATGCCCCCAATCCGGGCCTGCCGGGAAACGTCGTCGACCTGCGCACAGCCATCTGGCGTTCATCAACCCCGACGGCCCGGATACTCACCCATCAGCGCATGCCCGGCAGCGCCGCCCCGGTGGCCTCGATGGCCGCCGGGGCGACAACCTCCTCAGCGCAGCCGGGGCGGCGGGGCTTCGCCCGGCGTCAGCACCAGTTGCATCACGGCAAGGTCCAGCCATTGCCCGAACTTGGTGCCGACCTCGCGGAAGCGGCCCACCGGCTCGAAACCCAGCCCCTCGTGCAGCCGGATCGAGGCCGTGTTCCCACCCTCGATCCCCGCCACCATCACATGCTTGCCGCAGTCCCGCGCCCGCCCGATCAGCGCCGCCAGCAGCGCCCGGCCAAGGCCCCGCCCCCTTTGGTCGGCGCGGACGTAAACGCTGTGCTCGACGGTGCGGCGATAGCCTTCCCAGGCGCGCCAGTCGCCGAAGGCGGCATAGCCCAGCACCTGCCCGCCCTCGGCCGCGACCAGGACCGGATAGCCCGCATCCCGCCGGGCGGCCAGCCAGGCCATGCGGTCGGCCGCGTCGACCAGGGCCTCGTTCCAGATCGCCATCGTGTGCAGGACGGCATCGTTGTGGATGGCGGTGATGCCGCCGATGCCGCCGGGTGTCGCGTCGCGAATCTCCGTGCCTGCCTCCGTAAGGTGGTTCATGCGGAATTTTCGTCTACTATATCGGACAGACCGAGGCCAGCGCCTTCAGCGGTCCCGCAGCACCATCACCGCATAGTCGCAGGGCCGCGCGCTTTCGTTGCGAAAGCCGCAATACGCCGGCGGGCCGAGTTCGAGGCAGTCGCCGGCCTGCAAGTCGTGGCGGGTGGCGCCCTCGATGAAGACCAGCTCACCCTCCAGCACCCAGATCAGTTGCCGCAGGAAGGCATAGGCGGCGGCGGGCATCGGCACCGCCGCGCCGGGCGGCAGCGTCACCTGCACCAGGTCCACCGGCAGGCCGGTGCGCGGCGAGATCTGGCGGCAGACATGGCCGGTTTCCGGGTCGGTCCAGACGGGTTGATCGTCCCGCCGGGCCAGCCGGCCGCCGCCGCCCTCGGCCCGCGCCAGCAGCGCCGAGAGGCTCAGCCCGAAGGCGCCCGACAGCTTGCCCAGCAGGTTGGCGGTCGGACTGCTGCCGCCGCGCTCGACCTTGTGGATCATTGCGCGCGAGACCGAGGCCCGCGCGGCAAGATCGCTGAGCGACCAGCCGCGGACCTCGCGCTCGGTGCGGATGCGGGCGCCGAGGCGGGTTTCGAGATCGTTGTCCGGCATCATTCGTCTATCATAGTAAACATATCGCAGGCAGGCAAGGCCGCACCGCGCGCGGCGCCCCGGCAGCGAGACCCGCCGCATGGTATCGCCCAACCCGCCCGCGCGCCCGCAACGGCGCGCCTTCACATCGCCGGCCAAGGCGGCTAAAGCGCCTGCGAACCCCGCCGCATGACCCTTTCAGGAGGCCCCGATGGCCGTCGCAAGCGCCAATATCAACATCATGATCAAGGCCGCGCGTCAGGCGGGCCGCAGCCTCGTCAAGGATTTCCGCGAGGTCGAGAACCTTCAGGTCTCCGTCAAGGGCGCCGGCGATTTCGTCAGCCGCGCCGACCGCGAGGCCGAGCGCATCGTCAAGGAGGCCCTGCGCAGCGCGCGGCCCACCTATGGCTGGCTGGGCGAGGAGACCGGGGCCGAGGACGGCGAGGACCCCACCCGCCGCTGGATCGTCGATCCGCTGGACGGGACCACGAATTTCCTGCACGGGCTGCCGCATTGGGCGGTCTCGATCGCGCTGGAGCACAAGGGCGAGATCGTCGCCGGGGTGATCTTCGACGCGGCCAAGGACGAACTGTTCTGGGCCGAGAAGGGCGCCGGGGCGTGGATGAACGACCAGCGCATCCGGGTTTCCGGCCGCAACCGCATGATCGAGGCGGTGTTCGCCACCGGCGTGCCCTTCGCCGGCAACGGACCGCTGCCGGCCACCTTGCAGGACCTCGCCCGGCTGATGCCGCGCTGTGCCGGCGTGCGGCGCTGGGGGGCGGCGGCGCTGGACATGGCCTATGTCGCCGCCGGCCGCTTCGACGGCTATTGGGAGCGCGGCATCCACGCCTGGGACATCGCCGCGGGCATCGTGCTGGTGCGCGAGGCCGGCGGCTTCGTCGCGCCGATCCGGCAGGGCCATGAAGGCCCGCTGGCCGACGCGCCGCATATCGTCGCCGGCAATGCCGGCCTGTTCGAGAGCTTCGCCGAGATCATCCGCCAGCGCGATTGAGACCGGCCGAGAGCCTCACCGCAAGGCGCAGGGGCCGGATGCAGGAACCGGCCGGACCGGCCATCCGTCCGGGAGATTCCTCCGCCGCGCCGCCGACAAGGGCATGGGCGCCAGCCGGCCCGCATCGGCCGGGGCGGCTGGGTGGCCGGGCGACGGGACCGGGCCGCTTCCGGCGGCATGCCCGGCGCCCGCGCCCCGGCCGGGCCGTTCCCCGCCCGGTCGGGCCGGCCTAGCGACGCCGCACCGGCGGCACCCGCGACGGCGCCAGCCGCGGCGGATGCGGGGGGCGGCCGTCGTTGCGCGCCCAGAACCGCCGGCCGCCGCGCCGGACGAACAGCGGCAGGGTCAGGACCAGACCAGCCGCAAAGCCGCCGACATGCGCCCAGTAGGCGGTACCGGCCGGGCCTTGCGCCGCCAGCCCCATGCCCAGTTGCAGCACCACCCAGGCGCCCAGCACCACCCAGGCCCGCACCCGATAGCGGCGCAGGATCGGCCCCAGCACCGCGATCACATCGACGCGGGCGCGGGGAAACAGCAGCAGATAGCCGCCCATCACCCCGGCGATGGCACCCGAGGCCCCCACCATCGGCACCACGGAATGCGGTCCCCATGCGACATGGGCGCCTGCGGCCAGCAGCCCGCAGGCCAGATAGAAGACCAGGAAAGACAGCCGGCCCATCTGGTCCTCCAGATTGGGGCCGAACACCCACAGGAACAGCAGGTTGCCGGCCAGGTGCAGCAGCCCGGCATGGACGAACATATGCGTCGCCAGCCCCGGCCCCGGCTGCCCCATCGTCACCGCCAGCGGATAAAGCGCCAGGTGCCGCACCAGGGGCGGATCGGCCCAGGTCAGCCCGAACACCGCCACATTCGCCGCCACCAGCGCCCAGGTGACCAGGGCGGGACGCGCGGGCGGGTTGTGGTCGCGGATGGGGAACATGCGCCCCTCAGCGGGCGGCCTTCGGCACCGGCGGCGGTGGCATGACCTGCGACAGCGCCACGATGCCCTCGCCGCCGCGGGTCAGCACGATGCCGCCCTGCATCCCCGGCGCCACGCCGTCGATGCCGGCCAGCGCCGCGACCAGCGCCGCCTCCTGCTGGGCGGGATGGCCCAGGCAGGCGCGCTCGGTGATGGACAGGTCTTCCACGGCGATGGCACGGCCGCGATGGGCCAGCCGCGCCTCGAACTGGTTGCAGGCGGTGGTGCCCACCAGCCGCTGCCGGCCCTCGCGCCGCAGCAGCATGCCGTTCTCGGCCGGCAGCGCGGTCCGGGCGATGGCCGTCACCGCCCAGGTGCTGCCCACCGGCATCAGCCGCGCCGGATCGCCCGCCGGCAGCACGGTGCGCAGCGCCTCCGGCATCGCCATGCAGCCGGCCAGCGCAAGGACCGCCAGCGCCGCACCGGACCGCCGCAAGGAAATCCCGGCCATCATCCATCCCCCTTTCGCCGCGCCATCGCGGCCCATCGGCGCAACTTGTCGCAGCACGCCGCCGCTGGCAAGCCAAAGCCCGCCCGGCCTGCGGCATACGGCCCGCGCAACCCCGCCTTGCGCGAATCCCTCTGGCCTTCGCCCGGCGCAAGGGGCTATGTGGCGCCAGTCCCGGCCCGCGCCGGGGGAGCGTCAGGATGAGGGGATATTCGCCATGACCAGCATGACCGACCGCCGCAACGCCGCCATCGCCCGCGGCGTGGGTATGCAAACGCAGATCTATGCCGAGCGCGCCGAGAATTCGGAGATCTGGGACCGTGACGGCAAGCGCTGGATCGACTTCGCCGCCGGCATCGCCGTGGTCAATACCGGCCACCGCCACCCCAAGGTGGTCGAGGCGGTGAAGAAGCAGCTCGACAGCTTTACCCACACCTGCCACCAGGTCGTCCCCTACGAGAATTACGTCGCGCTGGGCGAACGGCTGAACGCCCTCGTCCCCGGCGATTTCGACAAGAAGACCATCTTCGCCACCACCGGCGCCGAGGCGGTCGAGAACGCCGTCAAGATCGCGCGCTACTATACCGGCCGCTCGGGCATCGTGGCGTTTTCGGGCGCCTTCCACGGCCGCACCCTGCTGGGCATGTCGCTGACCGGCAAGGTCCAGCCCTACAAGGCCGGCTTCGGGGCGATGGTCAACGACATCTGGCACCTGCCCTTCCCGAACGAGCTGCATGGCGTCTCGCAGGAAATGGCGCTGGCCGCGCTGAAGACGCTGTTCCGCAGCGACATCGACCCGTCCCGCGTCGCCGCCGTCATCATCGAGCCGGTGCAGGGCGAGGGCGGCTTCTACGAAACCCCCGTGGCCTTCATGAAGGCCCTGCGCGAGCTGTGCGACGAGCATGGCATGCTGCTGATCGCCGACGAGGTGCAGACCGGCTTCGCCCGCACCGGCAAGCTGTTCGCGATGGAGCATTTCGGCGTCGCCGCCGACCTGACCACGATGGCCAAGGGGCTGGGCGGCGGGCTGCCGATCTCGGCCGTCACCGGCCGCGCCGAGGTCATGGACGCCCCCGCCCCCGGCGGCCTGGGCGGCACCTATGCCGGCAACCCGCTGGCCGTCGCCGCCGCGCATGCGGTGCTGGACGTGATCGAGGAAGAGCAGCTTGCCGACCGCGCCACCCGCCTCGGGCAGCGCCTCAAGCAGCGCCTCGCCGGGCTGCGCGACTCCGTGCCGGAGATCGTGGACATCCGCGGCCCCGGCTTCATGAACGCGGTCGAGTTCAACGTCGCCGGCACCGACAAGCCCAACCCGGACTTCACCAACCGCGTCCGCGACGAGGCGCAGAAGCGCGGCCTGATCCTGCTGACCTGCGGCGTCTACGGCAATGTGGTGCGCTTCCTCGCGCCGCTGACCATCCAGGAGGAGGTCTTCGACGAGGGCCTGAACATCCTGGAGGAAGCCATCAAGGCCGCCCGCACCTGATCGCCTTTCCCCGGTAATCCGAAAGCCGCGCGGCCCCCCCGCGCGGCTTTTTTCATGCGGGGGCAGGGGAACGCGCATCCCGCGCCTGTGCAGGGTCGGGGATCACGCCCCGGCGTTTTTTCAGGGTCAACGCCAATGCACATCCCGCGCCTGTGCAGGGTCCGGGGATGGTGCGTGGGGGATGGTGCGTGCAAGCATGCACCCTACGATCGTTACCCCTGCCCCGTCATGCGCCGGGCCGTTGGGCTGCGACGCGGCGGCGGGGTTGCGGTTGACAGCGATGTCCGGCGCCTCGCCGTCGCACGACCGGCCGTAGGGTGCGTGCTTGCACGCACCTTCAGGCATCGCCCCATGCGCGGCGGTCGGCAGGATGAACCCTCTACCGAATATCCCCGCACCGCAAACGGCCGGGCGGCAGCGCAGGCCGGCCCTCGCAGGGCCGGCCTTCCCCCTCTCCGTCAAAGTGGCCCCGGTTCAGGGCAACCCCTTCGCCGGCGAGGAAAACGCCCCATCCCCGGCTCATGCAGGCGGCCGAAAGGGGGAAGGTTTGCCCCGAGGGGCAAACCTGCGCTGCCGCCCGGCCGCGGGATGCGTACCCGCATGCACCTTCGGACATGGTCCCATGCGGGAACCCGGCGCGGCACCCTCGGCCGCTCCCCCGCGCAGGTTTTCGCGAATCACCGCTTCAAGACTCTTTCCCCGCGCGCGGCAGCACGCTATCCTGCCCGGACAAGGTGCGACGCAGACGCCGGAAACCGGCCTGCCGCGCAACCGACAAGAACCCCGCGCCAAAGCGGGGACGAAAGGCAAAGACGTGGCGGGCGAGTCGAGCAGGACAGCCCCGACCGTAGCGGTCCTCATGGGCGGCCCCTCGGCAGAGCGCGAGGTGTCGCTGGATTCGGGACGCGGATGCGCGGATGCGCTGCGGCGGGCGGGATTCAACGTAGTGGAGATGCGGCTGCCCAAGGCGCTGGACGGCGCCGGGCTGGCCGCGCAACTGGCCGACCTGCGCCCCGATGTGGTCTTCAACGCCCTGCATGGCCGCTTTGGCGAGGACGGCCGCGTCCAGGGCCTGCTGGACTGGCTGGGCCTGCCCTATACGCATTCGGGCGTGCTGGCCTCGGCCGTGGCGATGGACAAGACGCGATCCAAGGATGCCTTCCGCGCCGCCGGCCTGCCGGTGCTGGACAGCCTGATCGCCGACGCGGCCGAGGTCCGCCGCCGCCACGTCCTGCCGCCGCCCTATGTGGTCAAGCCGAACGACGAGGGGTCCTCGGTCGGCGTCTATATCGTCCATGACGGCGCCAATGCCCCGCCGCAGCTGGCCGATACCATGCCCGCGCGGGTGATGGTGGAAACCTATGCGCCGGGGCGCGAGCTGACCGTGGCCGTGCTGGGCGACCGCGCGCTGGGCGTGACCGAGATCGTCACCTCGGGCTGGTATGACTATGACGCGAAATACAAGCCCGGCGGCTCGCAGCACATCATCCCGGCGCCCATCCCGGACGCGATCGCCGCGGCCTGCAAGGACTACGCCCTGCGCGCGCATGCGGTGCTGGGCTGCAAGGGCGTCACCCGCAGCGATTTCCGCTGGGACGATACGCGCGGCCTCGACGGGCTGTTCCTGCTGGAGCTGAACAACCAGCCCGGCATGACCGCCACCTCGCTGGTGCCCGAGCAGGCGGCCCATGCGGGCATGGATTTCCCGGCGCTGGTGCGCTGGATGGTCGAGGACGCGCTATGCGCTGGCTGAGGCGCGACCCACGCCCGCAGGCGGGCCGCCTGATCCGGTCGATCCCGGTCATGGCCGCGCGCGCGGGCGAGGGGCTGCGCGACGGCCTTGCCGCCGCCTCGGGCGCCACGATCCGCCGGGTCGGGCCGGGACCGCAGGGCCGCCGCCGCCGCGACCCCGCGCCCTCGCGGTTGATGTATCGCCTGCACCGGGTCTGGCTGACCCCCTCCTATCGCCGGATGATCCGCATCGGCCTGCCGGTGGCGGTGATCGCACTGGTGGCGGGCGCCTGGCTGGCCAATGACGACCAGCGGGCGGCGCTGGCGGCGCGCTATGCCGACCTGCGCGAGGCCATCCACAACCGCGAGGCCTTCATGGTCCACGCGATGGAGATCACCGGCGCCTCGCCCGCCGTGGAGCGGGGTCTGCGCGGCATGCTGCCGGTGGACCTGCCGGCTTCCAGCTTCGACATCGACCTTCAGGCCCTGCGCGCGCAGGTGCTGGCGCTGGACGCGGTGGCCTCGGTCGACCTGCGCATCAAGCCGGGCGGGGTGCTGTCGGCCGCCGTGACGGAACGGGTACCGGCCCTGCTGTGGCGCCATGCCAGCGGCATCGAGCTGATCGACGAGGCCGGCCACCGCGTCGCCTCGGTCACCAGCCGCGAGTTGCGCCGCGACCTGCCGCTGATCGCCGGGCCGGGCGCCGACCGCGCCGCGCATGAGGCGCTGGCGCTGATCGACGCCATCGGCCCGATCCTGCCGCGCCTGCGCGGGCTGGAACGGCGGGGCGAACGGCGCTGGGACGTGGTGCTGGACCGGGGCCAGCGCATCATGCTGCCCGAGGAGGACGCGCTGGCCGCGCTCAAGCAGGCGCTGGCGCTGGACCGCGACGGGGCGCTGCTGGCGCGCGACGTGGGCGTGGTGGACATGCGCCGCGCCGGGCAGATGGTCCTGCGCATGGGCATTTCCGCCCAGAACGCCATTCGCCGCGCGCGCGGCCAGCCGCTGCTGGCCCCCGACGGCACCGTGATCGACGAGACCGCGGCGCGGGCCGCAGGCACCACCGGGAGGGCAGGATGAGCGAGCTTTACCAGATGCAACGGTCCATGCGGGCGCTGCGGCGCGCGGCGCTGCAACGGGGTTCGGTCGCGCTGCTGGACGTGGGCACCTCCAAGATCACCTGCATCGTGCTGCGCTTCGACGGGCCGGCCAGCTTCCGGTCCGAGGACGGCGTCGGGCCGATGGCCGGGCAATCCACCTTCCGCATCGTCGGCGCCGCCACCACCCAGTCGCGCGGCGTCCGCTTCGGCGAGATCCACACGCTGGTCGAGACCGAGCGCGCCATCCGCACCGCCGTCCAGGCCGCGCAGAAGCGCGCCGGCGAGCGCATCGACCACGTGATCGCCACCATGTCGGGCGGGCGCCCCTCCAGCTATGGCATCGCGGGCGAGATCGCGCTGCCCGCCGGCAAGGTGCGCGAGGGCGACATCGCCCGCGTCATGGCCGCCAGCGACGTGCCCGATTTCGGGCGCGGCCGCGAGGTGCTGCATGCGCAGCCGGTGAACTTCGCCGTGGACCGGCTGTCGGGCCTGCCCGACCCGCGCGGCCATGCCGGCAGCCGGCTGGCCGTGGACATGCACGTCCTGACCGCCGACGAGGACGCGCTGAAGACGCTGTGCCAGGCCATCCGCCGCTGCGACCTGGAGGTGGCCGGCATCGCCTCGGGCGCCTATGTCGCCGGGCTGTCCTCGCTGGTCGAGGACGAGCAGGAACTGGGCGCCGCCTGCATCGACATGGGCGGCGGCACCACCGGCGTGTCCATTTTCTTCCGCAAGCACATGATCTTCGCCGATTGCGTGCCGATGGGCGGCGAGCATGTCACCAACGACATCGCCCTGGGCCTGCGCATCCCCAGCCACACCGCCGAGCGGCTGAAGACGCTGAACGGCGGGCTGGAGGCCACGGGCCGCGACGACCGCGACATGATCCAGCTCGACGGTGCCGAGGGGGCGGATCGCCGCGCGGTCTCGCG
>CAKTBJ010000026.1 GCA_934533075.1 uncultured Paracoccus sp. | reverse complement strand
GGCTGATCCAGACCCAGCGCGCCTATTCCTCGAACGCCAAGGTCATCCAGACCGTGGACGAGATGTTGCAGGAAACCTCGAACATCAAGCGCTGACAGCTGAAGAAGGGACCGCGCCATGAGCCTCGCATCCGCCTTGACCGCCGCCGCCTCCGGCCTCGCGGCAATCTCGCGCGCGACCGAACTGGTGGGCACGAACATCGCCAATGCGACCACCGACGGCTATGCGCGGCGGGAGTTGCAGCTGTCCAGCATCCCCTACGCCTCGGGCGTGCTGATCGAGGGCGTGGCGCGCCGCATCAACGCCGGCGTTCTGGGCGAGGTGCGGCAATCCGCTGCCGGCACCGCCCAGGCCGGGGTGCTGGCCAACTGGTCGAAAACCATCGAAGCCGCCATCGGCATTCCCGGCGACGGCAAGGCCCTGTCCGACCGTGTAGCGGATCTGGAAAGCGCCCTGATCCGCGCCACCGCGTCACCGGAAAGCCAGTTGCGCCTGGGCGATGTTCTGACCGCCGCCACCGACCTCGCCCAGGCGATCAACCGCATCGGCACCGCCGCCCAGGATGCAAGGCAGGGGGCGGAGGACGCGATCGCCCGCGACGTGGAGATCCTGAACACCGGCCTGGCCGAGGTCGCCCGCCTCAACCGCGCCATCATGGCCGAGAAGGCGGCCGGCAACGACACATCGGCCCTTGAGGACGCCCGCCAGCGCAGCATCGACGGCATCGCCGGGATCATTCCCCTGCGCGAGGCCGCCCGCGACAACGGCACGGTGTCGCTGTTCACCACGAACGGCGCCGCGCTGCTGGACGGGTGGGAGCCGGCGCAGATCAGCTTCCCCCACGCCGCGCAGATCACGCCGGTCATGGCTGCGGCGGGCGGTGGCCTCGCCTATCTGACCATCGACGGCAAGGCGCTGACCGCCAACCAGATGGAACTTTACGCGGGCGGCCGCCTCGCCGCCAATTTCACCATACGCGACACGCTGGCCCCCGCCATGCAGGCGCAGGCGGACCAGATCGCCACCGACCTCGCCGCACGCTTTGCCGCCGGCGGTCCCGACGGCACCATTCCGACCAGCGCCGCCGGCCTGTTCACGGATGCCGGCACGGCGGCGGGAACGCCCGCGCCGCCCGGCCTCGCGCAACGCCTCACCCTGAACGCCGCCGTCGACCCGGCCCGTGGCGGCGCCCTCTGGCATCTGCGCGACGGGCTTTATGCGACGGCCGAGGGGGATGCGGGCAATGCCAGCCTGCTGGACGGGATGATCTCCGCCCTGCGCGCGCCCCGTAACGGCGCACCCCTCCTTACCGGTGGCGTCGCGCGCAGTGCCGAAGGGTTGGCCACCGACCTTTCCGCCAGCGCCTCCACCACCCGCCTGCGCAACGAGGCCAGCCTGACGAACCAGACCACCCGCGACCAGGCCCTGCGCCAGTCGCTGGCCGCCGATGGCGTGGATACCGATGCGGAATTGCAGCGCCTTCTCGCCCTCGAACAGGCTTATGCCGCAAATGCCCGCGTCATCCGGGCCGCGGACAGCATGCTCAATACCCTGCTGGAGATCTGAAAATGGCCCTGACCTCGATCGGCGACCTGTCCCGCAACCTCATGCTGCGCCAAGGCAATCTTGCCACGAAATCTGAACTGATCGCCCGCACGCGGGAACTGACGACAGGCATTCTCAATGACATTCCCGCCGCGATGGGCGGGGACACCCGACAACTGGGGCAGATCGAATCGCGCCTGGCAACGCTCAGGGCATACGGGCAAAGTGCGACCGAATTCAGCCATCGCGCGACCGGCATGCAGCACAGCCTCGAGGCCGTGCAGGCCGCCGCCCGATCCCTTGGCACCAGGCTGGTGCAGGCCGGCACGGTTCCGTCCCACGAATCCATCGCCGCCACGACGGCGCAGGCACGCCAGCAACTGGCCGATGTCGTCAATCAGATCAACACCGAGGGCGGCGGCCGCCACCTGTTCGCGGGCACCCGGATCACCCATGAACCGCTCCCCCCGGCCGACACACTGCTGGCGACGATACGCACCGCGATCGGCAGCCCGGCCGTGGCCGGCGACCTGATCGCGGCGGTCGCCGCCTTCTTCGACGCACCGCCGGGTGGCGGGGGCTTCATCGACAGCGCCTATCAGGGTGCGACCGCCCCCCTGATCACGGCGGTCGCACCGGGCCAGGCGGCCAGCATCGACGCGAACGCCACGGCCCCCGCCATCCGCGAGACGCTGAAGGGCATGGCGCTGCTGGCCCTTTCGGCCGAAGCCCCGTGGGCAGGCGACATTCAGGCACAGGCCTCGATCCTCACCGCCGCCGGTGAAACCCTGCTGAACGCCGACGCCGGCCTTTCCGTGCTGCGCGGCGACATCGGCGCAACGGAGGCCGCCATCGCCAGGGCGCAGACCCGCAACGCCGCCGAAACCGCCGCGCTGAGCCTGGCACGCAACGATCTGGTCCTCGCCGACCGATACGAGGCCGCCTCCGCCGTCGCCGAGGCCGAAGCGCGGATGGAGGCCATCTATTCCCTGACCGCCCGCCTGTCGCGGCTGTCGCTGGCGGCGTATCTGTGATGCTCAGGTCCCTGCTTTTCCGCCTGATCGCACTCGCCGCGGTGCTGTTCGGTATCGCCGCCCAGGCGCAGTCCGTGGCGCGGATCAAGGACCTGGTGGCCTTCGACGGCATGCGCGGCAACGATCTTGTCGGCTATGGCCTGGTCGTGGGACTCAACGGCACCGGCGACAGCCTGCGCAACGCCCCCTTCACCGAGGAAATCCTTGCCGGCCTGCTGGAACGGCTGGGCGCCAACATGACCGACGAGACCATGCGCCCCCGCAATGTCGCCGCGGTCATGGTCACGGCCGTGTTGCCGCCCTTTGCCCGCGCCGGCGGGCAGATCGACGTGAACGTGGCCGCGATCGGCGACGCGCAGAGCCTGCTGGGCGGCACGCTGGTGATGACGCCGCTGAATGCGGCCGACGGGCAGGTCTATGCGGTCGCGCAAGGCTCGATCATCGCCGGCGGCGTATCGGTTTCGGGCGAGGCGGCGCAGGTGGTACAGGGCGTGCCGACCAGCGGCAGCATCCCCGCCGGCGCGCGGGTCGAGCGCGAGGTCGCCTTCGACTTCTCCAGCATGACCAGCTTCCGGCTGGCGCTGCGCAACCCCGACTTCACCACGGCGGCCCGCATCGAGGCCGCGATCAACGGCGATCTGGGCGCGCGCCTTGCGCGGATGATCGACGCGGGAACCGTGATGCTTGACCCCTCGGTCCTGGGCGGGGCCAGCCCTGCGCATCTGATCAGCCGGATCGAGAACATCACCGTTACCCCGGAGACCCGCGCGCGGGTGGTGATCGACCACCGGTCGGGCACCATCGTGATGGGCGAGGATGTGCGCATCTCGCGCGTGGCAGTGTCGCAGGGCGGGTTGACGCTGCGGGTGCGCGAGGCGCCCGAGGTGGTGCAGCCCAACCCGTTCTCGGCCGGCGAAACGGTGGTGGTACCCCGCACCGGCGCCGACATCACCCATGAGCCGGGCGTCGGCCTGGCCGAACTGTCGGGGGAAAGCTCGCTTTCGGACGTGATCACGGGGTTGAATGCGCTTGGGGTGCGGCCGCGCGACCTGATCGAAATCCTGAAAAGCATTCATGCTGCGGGGGCGCTGCATGCGGAAATGGTGATCAATTGAACGGGTCGGGGATATTGCCTCCCCGGACCGGCGCGGTGGCGGCCCGATGTCCCGGACAGCGCGGCCGACGGCTATGGGCGGGCGTTGGCACGAGAGGCCGGACCAGTGATCGCGCCCGAAGGGAGGATCGGGGTGATTGCAGCGAAGCCGACATTCGACGGGCCGGGAGGGGTTTCCCGGCCACGGCAAGGCGGCAAAGGGACGGCCTGCAAGTTCTACGGCTGTGGATGGGGCCGGCTGTCAGAACGGCATCGGGAACCGGCGGTGGATAGTCTCGATACGGGCAAGTTGATCGGGCGTCAGGCGCAGGTCGAGACCGGCGATGATATGATCCAGTTGCTCGGCCGTGGTGGCGCCGACGATCGGGATGCTGTGGAACGGACGCTGACGGGTGAAGGCGATGGCCAGATGGATGGGGTCGAGGCCTTCCTCGGCGGCCAGAGCCAGCCAGGCGGCAACCGCCGCCTCGGCCGAGGGGATGCGGCGGCCACCCAGCAGCGGTGCCTCGCCCTTCGATTGCGCATAGGCGGCGCGGCTGTCGACGGGGAGGGCGTCGCCCTGATATTTTCCGGTCAGCAGCCCGGCGGCGAGGGGGGAATAGCCCAGCAGCGTGACGCCCTCGCAGCAGGCTGCCTCGGCCAGGTCGGTGTCGAACTTGCGGTCCATCAGCGAATATTCGTTCTGAATCGCGGAAACGCGGGCGCCACCGATCCGTTCGGCCGTGTCGATCCAGCGCAGCAGGCCCCAGGTGGTTTCGTTCGACACGCCGAAGGCACGCAGCTTGCCCTGGCGGATCAGGTCGGAGACGGTGCCGACCACATCCTCCATATGCGCCTGCACCGCCGCCGGGTCGATCGGCGAGGGATCGAAACCCCAATTGCGGCGGAAGGCATAGCCGCCGCGCATCGGCGTGTGCAGCTGATAGAGGTCAACGCGGTCGGTGCCGAGGCGTGCAAGCGAATCGTCGAGGGCGGCGCGAAGGATGGTGCCGTCATAGCCCACCCCGCCGCGCACGGCCCCGTTCGGCCCGCTGACCTTGGTGGCGATGCGCACACGGTCGCGCTGGCCGGAACGGCGCAGCCAGTCGCCGATGATCTGCTCGGACCGGCCGAAGGTCTCGGGTCGCGAGGGGACCGGATAGACCTCGGCGCAGTCGAAGAAGGTGATGCCGGCCTCCAGCGCGCGGTCCATCTGGGCGAAGGCGACCTCCGGCGGGGTCTGATGGCCGAAGGTCATGGTGCCGAGGCAGACATCGCTGACGATCACGTCGCTGCGGCCGAGCGTGGTTTCCTGCATTCCGATCCCCCTGCATGGCCGCGCATCCCGCGCGGGCCGTCACGGCAGCCTTGTCCCATATCCGCCAGCCAGCCGGGCACTACCCCCGCCGCAGGCGACGCCAACCTAGCGGCTGGATGGTGGGGCGCAACCCTCGGGGCGGCATTTCGCCCTTGCCTTGCCCCCAGGGTGCGCGGCAAGGGCGCGAAATCCACCACGCCAGTCCCGGCAATCCCGGCCGTCGCAGACGAACCATGCCGGCCAGGCAGGTGGGCGGGGCGCAACCCTCGGGCGGGTTCTCGCCATTGCCGCAGCCCGAAACCTGCGGCAGGAGCGGCGGCAATCCCGCAGAGGCCGGCAATGCCCGGGGGTAAGGCGGCCTCGGGCCGTGTTTACCGGACAAGGGGCCGGCATGCGGCTGGGGTTTCATCGCCGCCGAGACCGCGAGATTCCCGAGGTGGAGACGACAGTGAACGCATCAAGGCCCGCCGGATGCCGGCCAAGCGGGTCGGGCGGCGGGCATCCGGCTGGAGTCTCACCCCGACCGGATCGGTGGCCTGCCGCGTTCCGCCTCGGCGAGGGATCGCGCCAACCCCGCGCTTCGACGGCATTGGCCGCCTGCGAAGGGCCTTTTCCCACGGCAATATGTGCAAGGCACCCCACGCAAAACACCTACCCGCAAATGGTTTCAGGCACGACCCCATTGCCGGCACGCCAGTCGGTTGCCGGGCAATGGAACCGGGCCGCGCCGGCGATTCCCGTCCCGGTTTCCTTGGCGGCGCATCGAGGCCGGGAAAAATCCGGGTCAGGGATCGGCCACGCCGCCCCTGTCGCGGGCGGGCGGCATGCGGGGCAGGTCGCGGGTTGGCCGCTATTGCTGCATCTGCGGCATGCCGGGACCGGGCGCGAAGACCACCGGGCCGCCGGTGCCGGTCTCGGGCGGTTCGGGCATGGGGAGCAGGTCGGTTTCCGCGTCGCCCACCGGCTCGACGCGCAGATCGACCGCCAGCGCACCCTGCGCCGCCCCCGAGGCCACACCGCGAATCGGTGCCGCGTCCTGCGCATCGAGGCCGCTGCCGACACGCACATAGCGCGCATCCGGGCAGCAGCGATTGGCCGGGTCGAACCCCACCCAGCCGAGGCCGCCGATATGCAGCTCGGCCCAGGCATGAGCGGCCTCGTGCGGGGCGCCGCTGGCATCGGCGGCCAGATAGCCCTGCACATAGCGCGCCGGCAGGCCGCGATGGCGGGCGGCACCGATCAGCACCTGCGCGTGATCCTGGCAGACACCGGCACCGCCGGCCAGGGCCTCGGCCGCCGTGGTGGCCGGATGGGTGGCGCCGGGCTGATAGCCGATGGCATCGGCCACGCGGGCGGAAAGGGCATGGGCAAGGGCCAGCTCGCCCTCCGCCTCGACCGCATCGGCCAGGGCACGGATGGCCTCGTCGGCAGTAGTCGCCGGGGTATCGCGCAGATAAACCAAGGGGTTGACCAGCTCGCGATGGCCGCGCAGCACGCCCACGGTGTCGCTGGTATCGACCAGCCCGCGCACCGCCACCACAACCTCGGCCACCGGGCCGCGCAGGGTCCAGCTTTCCACCCGGTCGCCCCCGCCATCCAGCAGCCGCGTCCCGAAACAGCCGCCGACCAGGGCGATCCGCCATTCCAGCACCTTCTGCGCGGCGCTGTTGGCCGGGGTCAGCCGCAGGCTCTGCACCAGATCGGCGATCGGCCCCTCGTAGCGATAAACCGTGTCATGGGTGATGCGCAGCCGCATGTCAGGGCCTCCCGCCGAAATAATCCGCATGCACCTGCACGGCCACATCGGCCACATCGCCGATAAAGCCGGTCAGGTATTCGTGCAGGCCGAACTCGAAAACCTCGTCCACGTCGCTGGCCTCCAGCGAGGCCAGCACCCGGCGCGCCTTGTCGCGGGCCACATGCGACGCGTCATCGCCATAGCGCGCGGCCAGCGCGTCCAGATGGGCAAGGCTGCGCTCGACCGAACTGCGCAGCGAGCGCGGCGATTCCCGGTTCATGATCAGGAAATCCGCCACCTTGGCCGCCGTGATGGCACCGCCATAGGCCCAGTGAAAGGCGCGATGCAGCGACAGCGCGCGCAGGATCACCTGCCATTGATAATGATCGACGCGGCCGCCCAGAAACTCGATCCGGGGCAGCAGGACGTAATATTTCACGTCGAGGATGCGGGCGGTGGCGTCCGCGCGCTCCAGCCCGTAGCCCAGCTGCATGAAATGCCAGCCATCGTTGCGCAGCTGGGTGCCGGTGATGGCGCCCTGAATGGCCAGCACGGCGCGGGTGACGAAATCGCTCATCTCGCCAAGGTCGCGGTTGCGCCGGGCCGACAGGGCACGCAGGTCCTGATAGGCGCCGTTCAGCGCGTCCCAGACCTGGCTGGTCAGCGCCGTGCGCACGATGCGGCCGGATTCGCGGGCATTGGTCAGGCAATTGACCACCGAAGACGGGTTTTCGCGGTCGAAGAACAGGAATTCCTCGATGCTGTCGCTGGCCGGGGTTCCATAGCGGTCCAGAAACATCTGCGCCGTGCCCGAAGCACGCAGCAGCGCATCCCATTCGTTGCGATACCCCTCGGTCGAGTTCGGCAGCAGGGTGATGCGCGCGCCGACATCCAGCAGGCGGGCGGTGTTCTCGGCGCGCTCCAGCTGGCGGGCCATCCAGAACAGGTTGAATGCGGTGCGGCTGAGCATCCCTGCCCTCCCCTATTCCGAAAGAACCCAGGTATCCTTGACCCCACCCCCCTGCGAGGAATTCACCACCAGCGAGCCTTCGCGCAGCGCCACGCGGGTCAGGCCGCCGGGCACCAGCGCGATCTCCTCGCCGCACAGGCAAAAGGGGCGCAGATCGACATGGCGCGGCGCGATGCCCTGATCCACGAAGGTCGGGCAGGTGGACAGCGCCAGCGTCGGCTGGGCGATGTAGTTGGCCGGGTTGGCGCGCACGCGCGCGGCGAAGTCCGCGACCTCGGCCCTGGTGGATTTCGGCCCGACCAGCATGCCGTAACCGCCCGAGCCGTGAACCTCCTTCACCACAAGTTCCGACATGTTATCAATTATATAGGACAGATCGTCCGCCTTCCATCCCTGCCAGGTGGGGACGTTGTTCAGGATCGGCTCCTCGCCCAGGTAAAAGCGGATCATCTCGGGCACGAAGGTATAGATGGCCTTGTCGTCGGCCACCCCGGCGCCGGGCGCCGAGGCCAGCGTCACCCCGCCCGAGCGATAGACATCCATCAGCCCCGGCACGCCCAGCGTCGAATCGGGGCGATAGCACAGCGGGTCGATGAAGGCGTCGTCCAGCCGGCGATAGATCACGTCGACCCGGCGCGGGCCGCAGGTGGTGCGCATCCAGACCCGCCCGCCCTCGACGAACAGGTCCTGCCCCTCCACCAGTTCGATGCCCATCAGGTTGGCCAGGAAGCTGTGCTCGTAATAGGCGCTGTTATAGTGGCCGGGGGTCAGCAGGACGACGGTCGGCTCGCCCTCGCATTTGCGCGGCGCGACCGAGGCCAGGGTGCGGCGCAGCAGGTCGGGATAGGCGTCCACCGGCTCGATGCGGTTGCCGCGGAACAGGTCCGGGAACATGCGCATCATGATCTCGCGGTTTTCCAGCATGTAGCTGACGCCGGAGGGGGTGCGGCAATTGTCCTCCAGCACGAAGAACTCGTCGCGGCCGGTGCGCACCAGGTCGATACCGATGATATGCGAATAGACGCCGCGCGGCGGCAGGATGCCGGTGACATGGCGGTCATAGGCCTCATTGCCATAGACCAGCCTTCCGGGGATCAGGCCGGCGCGGATGATCTCGCCCCGTCCATAGACATCGGCGAGGAAACCGTTCAGCGCCCTGGCGCGCTGCTTGATGCCGCGCTCCAGCCGGCGCCATTCGGATTGCTCGAACACGCGGGGCATCATGTCGAAGGGGATCAGCCGGTCTGGGTCGCCGCCCTCGCCATAGACGGCGAAGGTGATGCCGATGCGGCGGAACAGCGCCTCGGCCTCGGCCTGCTTCATCTGGCGCAACTCGGCCGGCATGGTATCGACCCATTCGCCCAGGGCCGCATAGGCGGGCCGCACGGTGTCGGAATCGAACATCTCGTTATAGTTCACGCGGCACCTCCGCCTTCGACCGGGCGAGGTTCAGATTTCAATGCCGCAACTGCAAAAGCAAGCGTTTCCGCATCAGTCGCCGTCGAAAGTCACCAGCACATCGACCGGAACGCCCAGCGCCGCCAGCGCGGCATGGCCTCCCAGGTCGGGCAGGTCCACAACGAAACCGCAGCCCACCACCTCGGCGCCCAGCCGGCGGCAGAGGCGGATGGCGGCCTGGGCGGTGCCGCCGGTGGCCAGCAGGTCATCGACCACCAGCACCCGCGCGCCGGGCACCAGCGCATCGTCGTGAATCTCCATCACCGCGCGGCCGTATTCCAGGCTGTAGCTTTCCGACAGCACCGCATGCGGCAGCTTGCCCTGCTTGCGGATCGGCACGAAGCCGGTGCCCAGCCGGTCGGCCACCGCGCCGCCGAGGATGAAGCCCCGCGCCTCCAGCCCCACCACGGCGTCGATGCGGGCATCGGCCCAGGGCGCCGCCAGCCCCGCGATCGCGGCCCGGAACCCCGCCGCATCGGCAAACAGCGTGGTCACGTCGCGAAACATGATGCCCGGCTTGGGAAAGTCGGGAATGGTGCGGATCAGCGCCCGCAGCGCCTCGGGCGTCACAGGTAATCGCTGCGTTGCAGCCCGTATTTCGCCATCTTTTCGTTCAGGGTCCGGCGCGGCAGGCACAACTCGTCCATCACCGCGGCGATGGACCCCTTGTGCCGGCGCATGGTGTTGTCGATCAGCATCTTCTCGAAGCTTTCGACATATTCCTTCAGCGGCTTGCCCTCGGTGGTGGTGGCGGTCTGGGTTTCCTCGCCATCCGCGATCAGCAGCGAGGCGATGGACCCCGACCCGCGCCGGTTCTGCAAGACCGCGCGCTCGGCCACGTTGATCAGCTGGCGCACATTGCCCGGCCAGGGCGCTTGCAGCAGTTGCGCGGCCTCCTGCGCGGTGACCTGCGGCGGCTCGCAGCCGTATTCGTCGGCGAACTGCTCGGTCATGCGGGCGAACAGGGTCAGGATGTCCTCCCCGCGCGAGCGCAGCGGCGGCAGCGTGATCTTCAGCGCCGAGAGGCGATAGAACAGGTCGGGGCGCAGCGCGTCCTCCAGCCGGACGCCCTCGCCGCGGGCGTTGGAAATGGCGACCAGCCGGGTTTCCGCGCGGTCGCCCTGCTCGTTGATGAAGGCCAGCAGCCGGGCCTGCAACGGCTCGGACAGGGCCTCGATGTCTTCCAGCAGCAGGGTGCCGCCGCGCACCTCGTCCACGGCCGGCAGCCCGTCCTCGACCGGGCCGAACAGCCGCGCCGCCAGCGCGTCATCGGCATAGGCAGCGCAGGAGACGGCGACGAACTTGCGGCTGGCGCGGGGGCCGACGGCATGCAGGGCATGGGCCACCAGCGTCTTGCCGGTGCCGGTCTCGCCGTCGATCAGCACATGCGCATCCGCCTGTCCGAGGTCCAGGATATCCTCGCGCAGGCGGTCCATCACCGGGCTTTGACCCATCAGCTTCTGCATGACCTGCGCGCCGTCCGAGAGGTCGCGGCGCAGCGCGCGGTTCTCCAGCGTCATGCGCCTTGTATGGGTGGCCTTCTTGGCCAGTTCGGTCAGCCGCTCGGGGTTGAAGGGCTTTTCCATGAAGTCCATCGCGCCCAGCCGCATGGCCTCGACCGCCATCGGCACGTCGCCGTGGCCGGTGATCATCACCACCGGCAAGGCGGAATCCAGCGACATCAGCCGCTTGAGAAAGGCCATCCCGTCCATGCCCGGCATGCGGATGTCGCTGATGACCGCGCCGGGCCAGTCGGCGGTGATCACCTTCAGCGCCTCCTCGGCGGATGGGAAGGTCTGGGTCTCGAACCCCGACAGGACCAGCCACTGACTGATTGATTCGCGCATGTCCGGCTCGTCATCGACAATGGCGATGGTCATGGGTCTGCTCATGGGTTCCTCGCTGACAATAGCCTATTAACCCGTTTCCTGCCCGCTGGTTTCCTCGGCGCCGTGCAAAGGCAGGGAAACCTCGAACACGGCGCCGGGACCGTCATCGGCATTATAGGCGGTCAGGCGGCCACCGAAATCAGAAACGATGCCGGACGAGATCGCCAGCCCCAGCCCCGTGCCCTCGCCCGGCTTCTTGGTGGTGAAGAACGGCTCGAACAGCTTTTCCAGATCCTTCACCCCCTCGCCATTGTCGCGCACGGTCAGGACCGCGTGCGAGCCTTCCTCCAGCGCGATCTCGATGCGGGGGGTCTGGACGGAGCGGGTGGCGTCGATGGCGTTGCGCAGCAGGTTGACGATCACCTGCTCCAGCCGGATGCGGTCGCAATAGACCATCACCGGCTGGCGCGGCATGCGCCGGGTGATGGCGATCCTGCCGCTGCGCAGTTGCGGCTCCATCAGCGTCAGCGCGCCCGAGACCGCGCTGCGCATGTCGATGGCCTCGAAAGCCTCGCCGCCCTTGCGGGCAAAGGATTTCAGTTGCCGGGTGATGGCGGTCATGCGCTCGATCAGGTCGTCAATGCGCTGGAAGCTGGACAGGGCTTCCTCGGGCCGGGCGCGTTGCAGCAGCAGCCGGGCGCCGGCCAGATAGGTCTTCATCGCCGCAAGCGGCTGATTCAGCTCGTGGCTGACGCCGGCCGACATCTCGCCCAGCACGGCCAGCTTCGAGGATTGTTCTACCGTCTGCTCGGCCACGCGCAATTCGCGCTGGACCCGCTCGCGCTCGGCGATCTCGCGGGTCAGGCGGGCGTTCAGGGCGCGCAGGTCGGCCGATTCGCGGCGATAGGCCGCCGTCTGCACCCGCGCGCGGCGGCTTTGCAGATAGAAGGCGCCGGCCATCAGCAGCGCGAAGCCCATGATTTCAAGGGCCAGCACCGCGTTCACCCGCTCGCGGATCGAGGCTTGCGTGGTGAAGATGATCATGCGCCAGCCGCGGAAGGGGATCTCGGTTTCCGTCTGCAACACCGCCTGCCCGCGCAGCCAGGCGCCGCCGGGCGCGCGGGTCCAGTCGGCGGTGACCTGGAAGGCGCGCTCGATCGCGGTGGTGGCGGGGCGGACCTCCAGCGCCTGCTCCAGCGGCATGCGCCGCCAGCGCGATTCGGTGGCCAGGATGATGCGCCCGTCGCCGTCGACCACGGCGACCGCGTCCGAAATCCCCGCCCAGGAGCGTTCCAGCCGCGCCAGATCGGCCCCGACGACGATCACGCCCAGCGTCCTGCCCTCGGTGGTGACGGCGCGCGAGAAGGCGAATTCGAACCCGCCGGCCGGCAGCGGCGTGACGGTGAAGACGGTATCGCGGGCGCGCAGGGCCTCGCTGAAGAACGGGTCGGAGGCCAGGGTGGCGCCCACCAGCGCCCTGTCGGTGGCGCCCACCACCTTGCCGGTGGCGTCCAGCAGCCGGATCGAGGCGCTGCCGATTTCCTTCTGGGCGCTGATAAGCCGGGCCGAGGCGCCGGAATAATCGTTGTCCAGCAGCGCATTGGCCAGCGCCGGATCGCGCGCCAGCAGCAGCGGCACCACCGCCGTGCGCTGCAATTCCGACAGCAGGTTGCCGATATAGAGGGCGGCGCGATTCTCGGCGCGCGCGCGGGTCACCTCGGTCGAGCGGGCAGTGAGGAGGTGATTGGTGGACCACACCACCGCCAGCCCGGTCAGCAGGATCGCGGCGACCAGCAGCCGCCACGGCCAGCGCGCCCGCGGCGCCACCGCATCGCGGGGCGGCCGGCGGCGGGCGCCCGCATCCCGGCGCACCGGGGTTTCGCGCGCCCCGGATCGCCCGTCAGACATGGGCGCGCGGCCGGGTCACGCCGCGACCACCGCCGCGACCAGCGAATCGAACATGGGCCTGCCCTGCTCGCCGCCATGCAGCGGATCGACGGCGCATTCGGGATGCGGCATCATCCCCAGCACACGGCGGTTTTCCGACAGGATGCCGGCAATATCCGCCACGGCGCCGTTCAGCGGCCGGACATAGGTGAAGGCGATGCGGTCCTCGGCCCGCAGCCGCGCCAGCCCCTCGGCGTCGATCTGATAGTTGCCATCGGCATGGGCGACGGGGATCGAGATCTCCTGCCCCTTTCGGTAGCCGGCGGTGAAGGCGCTGTCGGCCGTGGCCACGCGCAGGTCCACGTCGCGGCAGATGAAGCGCAGGCTGGCATTGCGCATCAGCGCGCCGGGCAGCAGGCGCAGCTCGGTCAGCACCTGGAAGCCGTTGCAGATGCCCAGCACATAGCCGCCGCGCGCCGCGTGCCGGCGGATGGCGCCGGAAACCGGCGAATGCGCCGCGATGGCGCCGCAGCGCAGATAGTCGCCATAGGAGAACCCGCCCGGCACCGCCACCAGATCGGTGCCCTCGGGCAGGTCGGCATCCTTGTGCCAGACCTTGCGGACCTCGGCGCCGGCGCGCTCCAGCGCCACGACCAGATCGCGGTCGCGGTTCGAGCCGGGGAAGGTGATGACGGCGGCTTTCATGGCGGGATTCCTCTGCGCTGACAGTTCCGATTTAGCGTCGGAAGGCGCGCGGGGGAAGGGTCAGAAGGGTCACAGGAAGGATTGCGGGTCGATATCGACCGCCAGCCGCAGGTTCGCGGGCCGCTTATGCGGCGCCAGCCAGGCGGCGATGGCCTCCTGCAAGGGCGCCTGGCGCGGCGCGTGGATCAGCATGCGCAGCCGGTGGCGGCCGCGTATCCGCGCGATCGGGGCCGGGGCCGGTCCCCAAAGCTCGGCCCCGGCATCAAGCAGCGGCTGGGCGGTCGCAGCCAGCCGGCGGGCGAAATGCGTCACGCTTTCAAGGTCGGGATGCGACAGGATGATCCCCGCCAGCCGGCCGAAAGGCGGCATCGCCGCCTGCCGGCGCGCCGCGGCCTCGGCGTCCCAGAAGGCGGTATCCTCGCCCGACAGGATGGCGCGGATCACCGGGTGGTCGGGCTGGTGGGTTTGCAGCAGCGCCTCGCCGGGCCGGCCGCCGCTGCGCCCGGCCCGGCCGGCGACCTGCCGCATCAGCTGGAAGGATTTCTCGGCGGCGCGCAGGTCGGCGCCTTGCAGGCCCAGATCGGCGTCGATCACCCCCACCAGCGTCAGCAGCGGGAAATTATGGCCCTTGGCGACGATCTGGGTGCCGATCACGATGTCGGCACCACCCGCCGCGATGTCGGCGATGGCCTGCTTCAGCGCGCGGGCGCTGGCGAACAGGTCCGAGGACAGGATCACCCGCCGCGCCTCGGGGAACAGGGCGGCGACCTCCTCCTCCAGCCGCTCGACGCCGGGACCGACGGGGGCCATGCGCCCCTCGACCCCGCAGGCGGGGCATGCGGTGGGGATCGGCCGGCTGGCGCCGCATTGGTGGCAGACCAGGCGGTTCAGCACCCGATGCTCGACCATGCGGGCATCGCAATGCGCGCAACCGACCTGCTCGCCGCAGGCGCGGCAGATGGTCACCGGCGCATAGCCGCGGCGGTTGAGGAACAGCAGCGACTGCTCGCCCCGCGCCAGCCGATCGCGCAAGGCGCGCTCCAGCGGCGGCGCGATCCAGCGGCCCGGCGGCGGCGCGTCGCGGCGCAGGTCGATGGCGGCCATCTCGGGCAGTTCGGCGGCGCCGTGGCGGTCATGCAGCTCCAGCAGGTCATATTTGCCGCCCTGCGCATTCACCCAGCTTTCCAGCGAGGGCGTGGCCGAGGCCAGCACCACCCGCGCCCCCGACAGCGAGGCGCGCAGAACCGCCATGTCGCGGGCGTTGTAATAGACCGTATCCTCCTGTTTATAGGCGGATTCGTGCTCCTCGTCGACGACGATCAGGCCAAGGTCGCGAAAGGGCAGGAACAGCGCGGACCGCGCGCCCGCCACCATGCCGACGCCGCCGGCGGCACAGGCATGCCACAGCCGGCGACGCTCGCCCTGGGTCACGGCGCTGTGCCATTCGCCGGGACGGGCGCCGAAGCGGGCCTCGACGCGGGCCAGGAATTCGGCCGAAAGCGCGATCTCCGGCAGCAGCACCAGCGCCTGGCGCCCGGCGGCGAGGCAGGCGGCCACGGCCTCCAGATAGACCTCGGTCTTGCCCGAGCCGGTGACGCCGCGCAGCAGCGTGGTGCCGTAGCCGCCCCCGGCGACGGCCTGCGCGAGGGTTCGGGCGGCGGCGGCCTGCTCGGGCGACAGCGGCTTGCCGGGGCGGTGGGGATCGAGGCGCGGATAGGGCGGGTCGCGCGGGGCCAGATGCTCGGCCAGGGTGCCGGCGGCGACCAGCCCGCGCACGACGCCGGTCCCCACGCCCGCGCGCGCGGCCAGTTCCGAGGGCGCCAGCGCATCCGGCCCGGCCTCGGCCAGCGCGGCCAGCACCTGCGCGCGGGCCTCGGTCATCCGCGCGGGTTCGGGACCGGCACGGGCGATCACGCGGCGCTCCTGCACGGGGCGCGCCGGATCCGGCACCCGCAGCGCCAGCCGCAGCATCAGCGGCAGCGGCGTCAGGGTATAGGATGCGGCGCGGGCGATGAAATCCAGCATCGCCGGCACCAGCGGCGGCAGGTCCGGCACCTGGAGCACCGGGCGCAGCCGCGCCGTCGGCAGACCGGACTCGCCCGGCCCCCAGACCACGCCGACCACCTTGCGCGGTCCCAGCGGCACCACCACCACCTGCCCCCGCGCCACCCCGCCCGAAGGCGCCAGATAATCCAGCAGGCCGACCGGCTCGGCCGTCAGCACGCCGATCGGGGCACCTTGCGGAAAATGGGTTGCAGGGGGGCAGGTCATGGCGCGGAAACTTAGCCCGGCCGCGGCGGAAGGGAAACAGGACTTGCGCGCCGGGCGGCATGGCGCGGGCCGTCCGGGGCGGCGCTCATTGCTCCTGCCGGGCGATGTCGCCGATCAGAATCCGGCGCACATCCTCGCCCGCGACCTTCCGGGTGGCCTCCAGCAGGATGGCGCCCAGCAGGTCCAGGCGCGGCTCGGCGGTGAAATTGCCGTCGAAGCCGCCGGTATTGGCATGGATCATCAGCGCCCGCAGCATGGCGTCGCGCAACTGGAATTCGCGCGCATGCAGGGCCTCGACGCGGGCCTCGACCACCTCCAGCCCGAGGCTGAGGACCATCACCGCCCGCAGGCTGCCATTGCGCACGATGGGGACGAAGAACTGCTCGGGCAGCGGCATGCTGACCGTCGGGACAGAGGGCGCCGCGACGACCTCGGCCGCCGGCAGGCTGGCATCGGCGCGCTGGCGGTGCAGCCAGTCGCCGCCCAGCGCGCCCAGCACCAGAAACAGGACAACCGGAAGTATTTTCAGTATCTTGCCCATGATACCCCCTGTCAGTAAGGCAGGATCATGTCGGCGACCTGCTGGCCGATGCGCGGCTGCTGCACGTCCATGATCTGCCCGCGCCCGCCATAGGAAATCCGCGCCCCGGCGATGCGGTCATAGGCGATCTCGTTGTTGCGGCCGATATCCTGCGGGCGCACGAAGCCGCTGACCGTCAGCTCGCGCAACTCGAAATTCACCCGCACCTCCTGGCTGCCCTGGATGCGCAGCACGCCGTTGGGCATGGCTTCGACCACGGTGGCGGCGACGCGCAGGGTCAGGCGGTCGCGCCGGCTGACCGAGCCGTTGCCGCGATAGCTGGAACTGGCATCGGCCTCGACCAGCGAATCCATGCCGGCGCCGTCGGGCAGGCGCGCGTCCAGCCGCTGCGGGATGCCGGCGAATTGCGGCAGCGACACCGCATCGGCGGCCGAACGCTGCCGGGCCGAGCTGTTCGACATCTCGGCCCGGTCGTCGATCTGGATGACCACGGTGAGGATATCGCCGCGCGTGGTCGCGCGCCGGTCGGCGACCAGCGAGGCCGCCCCCGTCCCGGCCCAGAGCGAGGCCGCCGCCTGCGGCGTGGCGAAGCGTTCGGGGGCGGCGATCTCGGGCATGGTCATGGCGTCGAACTCGTCGCCCTGAGCGGCCTCGGTCATCGAGGGCGGACGGCCGAGATGGTCGGTCCCGGCACAACCCGCCAGCAGCAGCAGGAAGGGCGCGAGGCGAAGGGTCTGGCTCAACATTCTGTCAATCCTCAATGGGCGGCGACGGTCAGCACGCCGTCGGCGCGGATGGTGGCCAGCACGGTGCTGCGCGAGGCCAGGTTCATCACCCGGATCACCTCGCCGGCCGCACCGGCGGCCAGCGCGCGCCCCTCGGTGCGGATGGAAAGCGGGCCGGATTCATAGGCCAGCGTCACAAGCTGGTTGCGCTCGACCAGACGGGGCCGGGCAAGCTGGGCCGGGGTGATGGCACGGCCGGCATAGATGATGCTGCGGGTCTGCTGGCCCAGGACGGCCTCGACCTCGGCCAGCAGCGTGCCTTCGCCGGGGTCGATGTCGTCGGGGCCGACGATGGTGCCGGCGGGCAGGGTGCGCAGCGCCACGACCTCCGCCATCGCGGAGGCGGGGGCGGCCAAGGCCAGCACCAGGGCAAGGGTCAGGCCGCGCATCACCGCACCTGCACCGTCGCCGCCAGCATCTGGTCGGCGGCGGTTATGACCTTGGAGTTCAGCTCGTAGCCGCGCTGGGCCTTGATCAGCTCGGTGATCTCGCGCACCGGATCGACCGAGCTTTCCTCCAGATAGCCCTGGCGCAGGATGCCCAGCCCCTCCTCGCCCGGTGCCGCGACGGTGGCCGGGCCGGAGGCGCCGGTCTCCAGGAACAGGTTCGAGCCGATGGCCTCCAGCCCCTTTTCGTTCACGAACCGCGCCAGCGTGAACTGGCCCAGCAGCTCCGGCGCCACCTGATCGTTGAAATGGGCATAGACCTCGCCATCGGCATTGATGGCGATCGAGCGCGCATCCTCCGGGATGGTGATGCCCGGCGCGACCGGATAGCCGTCCGAGGTCACCACCTGCCCGTCGGCCGAGCGTTTCAGCCCGCCGTCGCGCGTATAGGCCGAGATGCCGGAGGGCATGGTCACCTCCAGATAGCCGTGCCCCTCGATGGCGATGTCGAGGTCGTTCGAGGTCTGCACCGGCGCGCCCTGCTGCAAGGTGACCGACACCGCGCTGGGCCGCACGCCGAGGCCAAGCTGCACCCCCGCCGGCACCATCGTGCCGTCGCTGGCCGCGATGGAGCCGGGGCGCAGCGCCTGATGATAGGCCAGATCGGCGAATTCGGCGCGGCGGGCGTTGTAGCCGGTCGTCGACATGTTCGCGAGGTTGTGGGAGATGACATCGACGCGGGTCTGCTGCGCGCTCATGCCGGTGGCGGCGATCTGAAGGGCCTGCATGGTCTGTCCTTTCGGTTACTGGCGGGACATTGAGGTGACGACGGCGCGGATGCGCTCGTCCTCGCGGGCGAGGAAGGACTGGCCCAGCTCATAGGCGCGCTGGACCTCGATCATGCGGGCCATCTCGGCCATCGGATCGACATTGGAGCCTTCGAGGAAGCCTTGCCGGATACGGGCATCCTCGACCGGGACGGCGCCGCCGCGGGTGGTGAACAGGGTGCCGGCGCGGTGCATCAGGTCGGCGGGATCGGCAACGGTATAGGTGCCGATGCGGGCCACCGGCTCGCCATCAGCCGACAGGGTGCCGTCGGCGCCCACCGCCAGGCTGACCGCGCCGGGCGGCACCCCGATCGGCGCGCCGCCATCATCCAGCAGGCGGAACCCGTCCGGGGTGATGACGCCGCCATCGGCATCCAGCAGGAAGGCGCCGGCGCGGGTCAAAGCCGGACCCTGCGGCGTCTCGACCATGAAGAAGCCCTCGCCATCCAGCGCCAGATCCAGCGGCGCATTGGTCATCACCATCGGCGCCGGGCGCAGGTCGACCTGCCGGCCGCGGGCATGGGCCATCGACAGCGAATCGCCGGCGCGTTCGGTCCGGCCAAGATATTCGGCGAAGATCACCCCTTCACGCCGGAAGCCGGTGGTCTCGGCATTGGCGATGTTGTTGGCGATCACCCGCATCTCGCGCATCAGGCCGGACTGGCGCGACAGGCTGGCATAGACGGCATTATCCATGCGTCAGCCTCCGGCGATCAGGGGGATGATCTGGTCGTGGAAGAACCCGGCCAGCGTCGTGGTCATGAAACTCATCGAGACCCAGAACACCGCCAGCATCAGCCCGACCTTGGGCACGAAGGTCAGCGTCATCTCCTGCACGGAGGTCAGGGCCTGGAACAGGCCGATCACCACGCCCACCACCAGCGCCACCGCCAGCAGGGGCGCGCTGATGCGCACCGCGATCCACAGGGCTTGCCGGGTCAGGTCGAAGATCAGGTTCTCGTCCATCAGACGGGCATCCTCAGAATGTCCTGCCAGGCCTCGACCACCTTGTCGCGCACGGCGACCACGGTCTCCAGCGCCAGTTCGGCCTCGGCCACGCGCTGCACCAGAAGATGCGTGTCGGCCTTGCCGGTCATGGCGGCGATGGCGGTCCGGTCCACCTGGTCCAGCGTGGCCTGAAAGCGGTCGCCGCCGCCGGCCAGCGCCTGCGGCACCGGACTCAACGCCGCCCCCGCCGCCCCGGCGTGCGGGGCGACCACGGGCCTCGCCGCGCCATATCCGGCGATGGCATTCATCTGTGTCAGCATTCTGCCTCTCCTTTCAAACCGTTACCGGCGCAGCAGGTCGAGCAGCGCGCCGCTCATCTGCCGGGATTGTTCAAAGACGCGCAGATTGGCCTCATAGCTGCGGCTGGCCTCGCGCGAGTCGGCGATCTCCACGATCAGGTCGACGTTGGAGCCGAGATAGAACCCGTCCGGTCCCGCCAGCGGGCTTTCCGGGTCGAAGACCTGCGGCAGCGGGCTGTTGTCCAGCCGCACGCGCCCGGCCTCGACCGCACCGCTGAGACGGCCGCCCTCGCGCCCCGGCTCGAAGGTCATCAGCTTGCGGCGATAGCCGGGCGTGTCGACATTGGCGATGTTCTCGGCCACATGGCGCAGCCGCTGCGCCTGCGCCCGCATCCCCGAAACCGAGATCGCCGTGGCGGAAAGACCGTCCATCGCGCCCTCCCTACCTGCGGCCCAGCGCGCCGCGCGTCAGGCGCAGGCCGGCGTCATAGATGGTCAGGGAAAGCTGATGCTCGCGCCGGATATCGGCCTGGCGGAACATCTCGTCCTCCAGCGATACGGTGTTGCCGTTGGGCGAGACCTCGCCCCCCGCATCCACCCGCCGCTGCGACAGGTCCCAGCCGAGGCCGGTCTGGTGCCCCGCCCGCGTGGCCAGCATCGGCACGGCCGGCGCCCCGCCGCGCGATTCGACCAGTTCGGCAAAGCCGCCCAGATCCTGCGCGCGATAGCCGGGCGTGTCGGCATTGGCCACGTTGCGGGCCAGCAATTGCTGGCGCGAGACCGCATGCGCGGTCAGCGCCCGCGCCATCGCCATCATGTCCATTCCTGCGTCCATCGCGGTGATTCCCTTGCCTTCGATAAACCCGGTCTTAACCCCCGAAGGTTTAGAAACAGTTTCGGGACGAAGGGTCCGGGCAGGGAATCAGGGCGAAAAATGACGAATTCAGCGGAAATCGCACGGCGGATCGCCGGATTGTCGCCCTTGCGGCATTTCGGGCAGGTGACGGCGATTCGCGCCGGGGGCGTGCAGGTGGCCGGGCTGTCGCGGCAGGCCTCGCTGGGGGACCGGCTGTGCCTGGCGCGCGCGGGCACGCCCCTGCATGGCGAGGTGGTGGGGATCACCGCGCGCAGCCTGCTGGTCCTGCCGGAGGGGCCGCTGGACGGACTTTCGGTGGGCACGGCGGCGGAGTTGCTGTTCACCCCCACCATCGCGCCCGCCGACCATTGGGTCGGTCGCGTCATCGACCCGTTCGGCCAGCCCTTGGACGGGCGGCCGCTGGCCCCCGGCCCCCATGCGCGCGCGTTCCGCGCTCCGCCGCCGCCGGCCGCCGACCGTCGCCGGCTGGGCGCACGGCTGGGCACCGGGCTGGCGGTGTTCGATACGCTGCTGCCGCTGGTGCGGGGGCAGCGGATGGGGCTGTTCGCCGGCTCGGGTGTCGGCAAATCGACGCTGCTGGCCTCGCTGGCCAAGGGGGTCGAGGCCGATGTGGTGGTCATCGCCCTGATCGGCGAGCGCGGACGCGAATTGCGCGAGTTCATCGAGGAGGTGCTGGGGCCGGAGGGCATGGCGCGGGCGGTGGTGGTGGCGGCGACCTCGGACCAGCCGCCGCTGATCCGCCGCCGCTGCGCCTGGGCGGCGATGGCCGTGGCCGAGCATTTCCGCGACGGCGGCAAGCATGTGCTGTTCCTGGCCGATTCGATCACCCGCTTTGCCGAGGCGCATCGGGAAATCGCCCTGACCGCGGGCGAGCAGCCCAGCTATCGCGGCTTTCCGGCCTCGACCTCGCATCTGATCATGGCGCTGGCGGAACGCAGCGGGCCGGGGCCGGAGGGGGCGGGCGACATCACCGGCATCTTCAGCGTGCTGGTCGCGGGATCGGACATGGACGAGCCGGTGGCCGACATCCTGCGCGGCGTGCTGGACGGCCATGTCGTGCTGGACCGCGCCATTGCCGAGCGCGGGCGGTTTCCGGCCATCGACGTGCTGCGCTCGGTCTCGCGCTCGCTGCCGGGGGCGGCCAGCGAGGCCGAGAACCGGCTGATCGGGCAGGCGCGCGCCAGTCTCGGCCTCTATGCCGAATCGGAGTTGATGATCCGCGCCGGGCTTTACGCGCCCGGCTCGGATGCGGCGCTGGACGAGGCCGTGCGGCTTTATCCCGGCCTCGACCGGTTCGTGACGCGGCGCGCAGGCAACCCGGAGGCCAGCTTCGCCTTGCTTTCCGAGGCCCTGGCCGGCCGGGAATGAGGTCAGGCCATGTCGAGGATCAGCTTGCCGATGGGCGGGGCGGCCTCCATGCGGGCATGGGCAGCCGCAGCATCGCGCAGGGGAAAGTGCTGGTCGATCAGAACCTTGACCCGGCCGGCCTCGATCAGCGGCCACAGATGGCGGCGCAATTCGGCCGCGATGCGGGCCTTGTTGCGATGTGCCTGCGGGCGCAGCGTGCTGCCGGTGACGGTCAGCCGGCGGGCCATGATCTCGTTCAGGTTGGCCTCGACCTTCGGCCCCTCAAGGCTGGCGATGATGACCATGCGCCCGTCATTGGCCATCGCCTTGATGTTGCGCCGGAAATAGCTGCCGCCCACCATGTCGAGGATCAGGTCCGCGCCGCCCGCCGCGCGCAGGACCTCGACGAAATCGGCCTCGCGATAGTTGATCGCCTCGGCGCCCAGCCCGGCGCAGGCAGCGCATTTCCCGGCGCTGCCGGCGGTGGCGAAGACGCGTGCGCCCAGCGCATACGCCACCTGGATCGCCATCGTGCCGATGCCGGAACTGCCGCCGTGGACAAGGAACCGCTCGCCCGCCCGCAGCCCGCCGCGCATGACGACGTTCGACCAGACGGTGAAGGCGGTCTCGCACAACCCGGCGGCCGCGCGCAGGTCCATGCCCGCCGGCACCGGCAGGCAATGCGCCGCCGGGGTCACGGCATATTCGGCATAGCCGCCGCCGGGCAGCAGCGCACAGACGGCATCATTCACCCGCCAGTCGCGCACCCCGGCCCCCACGGCCGCGACATGGCCCGACACCTCCAGCCCCGGCAGGTCCGAGGCGCCGGCGGGCGGCGGATAGGCGCCGGCGCGCTGGAACAGGTCGGGGCGGTTCACGCCGGCATGGGCGACGCGAATCAGCACCTCGTCATGGCAGGGAACCGGCACCGGGCGGCGGGCGGGGCGCAGCACCTCCGGCCCGCCGGGGGCGGTGATCTCGACGGCGATCATGTCATGGGGCACGGTGGGGGGCACGGGCATCGGCTTTCCTCAGATGCTGTTGCGCTGCGGGCGCCAGCCGCCCGGCAGGTCGCGCGGGCCGGGGGCGGTGATCCAGCCGGTCGCCGCACGCGCCAGCCCGGCCAGGCCCGGCACCTTGGCCAGTTCGGCCTTGGCCTTCTCGAATCGCATCACCCCCTCGATGCGGCGGTCGAGGAAAGCACGGGTATCGGCGATGCCCTCGCTGTCGTCGCCCAGCCAATACAGCACCGTCGCCCCGATGACCGAGGCCAGGATGCCCCGCTTGGTCCACCAGTTCACGTCCTGCGACGTATCGCCCAGGCCCGACCAGATCACGTCCGCGGTCTCGCCCATCAGCCGCGCGGCCAGCCCGGCATGGGCGGGCAGCGCCAGGGTCGCGGCGCCCGCGCGGACCAGTTCGCGGTCCACCAGCAGCAGGCGCCGGATCACCGCCGCCGCGATGCGGTCGCGGAAACGCCCCTCCGGCGGGGTCCTGGCAAGCCAGTCCGCCAGTTGCGCATCCGCCGCGCGATGATAGGCGGCGGCCAGCCCGGCACCGCCGCCCGGCACCAGCACCGCCGCCAGATCGGGCGCGATGCCCAGATCCGCCGCGCCGGCGGCCAGCGCGCGCGCGTTCATGCCGTCGAAAGGCACATGCGCCAGCGCGGCCTGCACCAGGGCGGCGCGGCGGGCGGCGATCGTCACCTCGGATTCACTCATGGCCTCGGCCTCCGTCTGGACAAATGCGCGCGGCCCCCTTATAGGGGCATCTCCTGCAAATCTTTACAACTCTAACCTAGGAAGGTGGTGACAACCACATGCAGGTCAGCGTTCGCGACAACAACGTCGAACAGGCGCTCCGTGCCCTGAAGAAGAAACTTCAGCGCGAGGGCGTTTTCCGTGAGATGAAGCTTCGCCAGCACTTCGAGAAGCCTTCCGTCAAGAAGGCCCGCGAAAAGGCCGAGGCCGTCCGCCGTGCCCGCAAGCTGGCGCGGAAGAAAGCCCAGCGCGAAGGCGCGCTGTAAGGCGTTTGCGACACTGAAAGAACGGATCACCCCCTCAGCCCGGCTGCGGGGGTTTTCTTTTGCCGGCCGACGCCACGCGGGCGCCGGCCGGGGCGGTCAGGGGGTCACTCCCACGGCTCGGGATCGGGCTGCATCACATAGACCAGCACCAGCAGGATCGAGGTATAGAACTGGAAGGCCGCCATCTGGCCGTTCCAGGTCGGACTTTGCCACATCAGGAACCACTCGGCGCCGACGACCATGAAGCCCACGAACCACACCAGGAACCCGGTCGTCGCGCCGGCGGCCACCAGCCGCTTGGCGCGGCGGAAGCCCGCGGCATCGGCGCGCCGCGCGGCGAACATCTCCCAGGCGGCGCCGGCGAACAGGGCGCCGGTCAGGGCCTCGCCGGCGATGATCACCCAATAACCCAGATGCCAGATCGCCGGCACCTCGATGGCGCGATACATCGCCTTGTTGCCGGGGAAGGTGGTGTCCATGCTGAGAACATGCTTTACGAACTCGAAATTCGAGCCGTAATCGGTGATATTGTTGAAGGCGACCAGCAGGCCGAACAGGCCCAGCCCCGCCACCATCACGATCTTGGAAATACGGATCATGTCCGCCCCCTTTGTTGAACGACCGTCAATCTGTCTGCGCCTGACGCGCAGCGCAAGCGATGTGCTGGCCGCCCGCGGCGCGCGTGTCGTCCCCGATCCGGCGCTGGTCCATGCGCAGGTCGGGGACCATATCCAGCTTGAGGGCGAGGGGCTTCCGTTGCAGGTGGCGCGCCGAACCTGGCGGATGGAAACGGGCGGGCCGGTGCTGGAGCTGCTGCTCGACTGGCCCGCGCGCTAGGTCAGGTCTGCTTGGCCAGCAGGTCGCGGATCTGGGTCAGCAACTGCTCCTGCGTGGGACCGGCGGGGGGAACCTCGATCTTTTCCGGGGTCTCGACCATGCCGCGGACGCGGTTCACGGCCTTGATCAGCAGGAACACCACCCAGGCGATGATCAGGAAATTGATCACCGAGGTGATGAACGCGCCATAGCGGATCGTGGCGGCGTGGTCGCCCTCGCCGAAGCGCAGCACGAAATCCGAGAAATCGACGCCGCCGATGACTAGGCCGATGATCGGGTTAATCAGGTCCTCGACCATCGAGTTGACGATGGCGGTGAAGGCCGCGCCGATGATGATACCCACCGCGAGGTCCATCACATTGCCGCGGGCTATGAACTCCTTGAACTCTTTCAACATGAGCCTACCTCTCTGTTTATCGCCTGCCGGCGCGTGGATTCTCTGTGCCCGCAGCCGCCGAAAACATCAATATACCGCGAGGGACCATTCGTGAGCGACCTGTCCGCCTTTCCGATCACCCGCCGCTGGCCCGCCAGCCGGCCCGATGTCATCCAGCTTTACAGCCTCGCCACCCCGAACGGGGTCAAGGCCTCGATCATGCTGGAGGAATGCGGCCTGCCCTATGAGGTTCACCGCATTGATATTTCAGGCGATAATTCGGACGTGATGACCCCGGAATTCCTGTCGCTGAATCCCAACAACAAGATTCCGGCGATCCTCGACCCGGACGGGCCGGACGGGCAGCCGATGGGGCTGTGGGAATCCGGGGCGATCCTGATCTATCTGGCCGACAAGACCGGCAAGTTCCTGCCGGTCGCCGGCGCGCAGCGGTATCAGGTGCTGCAATGGCTGATGTTCCAGATGGGCGGCGTCGGCCCGATGTTCGGGCAGGTCGGCTTCTTCCACAAATACAAGGGGGCCGAGATCGAGGACCCCCGCCCCCGCCAGCGTTACTATAACGAGGCGCGCCGCCTGCTTTCGGTCATGGACAAGGTTCTGGCCGAACGCGCATGGCTGGCCGGGCCGGATTACTCGATCGCCGATATCGCCACCGCCCCCTGGGTGCGCAACCTGCGCGAGGGCTATGGCGCGGCGGCGGAAACCGACATGGACAGCTTCGCCAATGTGCGGCGCTGGCTGGATGCCTTCCTCGCTCGCCCCGCCGTCCAGCGCGGGCTGCTGGTCCCGCCGCCCAAGGCGTGACCCCGGCGCGGCGGCGCCTCAGCGGCGCCGCTGCACTTCCGCGGTGATCGAGAATTTCGACGCCGGGATGCTGGTGCCCTTGGTCATCTCGCCCAGGATCACCGTGGTCTTCTGGCCGCCGTTGTCGGTCACCACCCATTGCCGCAGCTCGGTCGGGTTGGCGGTGAACACCATCTGGATATTGCCGTATTCGGGATGCGCCGGGTCCTGCGCGGTGACGATGGTGGCGTTGTCGGTTTCCGTATGCGCCGTGACCATGCGCGCCTGACCCAGGTTGACGTTCGGCGCCAGGATGATCGACAGCGGCGTCTGCGACAGCGGATATTCCTGATAGCCTTGGTTCGACTTGCGGTCGAACACCGCCACCTTGCCGCCCGAGGCCAGCATCAGCGTCGCATCGCCCTTGTATTCGAACCGCACCCGCCCCGGCCGCTGGATGTAAAGCTGCCCGGTCGAGATCGTGCCGTCCGAATTGATCTGGGTGAAATCCCCCTGCACCGTCTGCAACGCATTCAGCGCGCGCGAGATTTCGGACAGCGGGATCTTCTCGGCCTGCGCGGGCAGCGCAAGGCAGAGGGCGAGGGCGGGCGCAAGGGCGTAGGTCAGTGTTTTCATGGCTCGATTCTTTATCTGGTTTCCCGGCGCGTGCATGTCACGTCATGGCGAAGCGACGCCGCCCAACGCCCGCCTCAGCGTGAGCGTTCCGTGATCCGCCCCTCCGGGCGTCGCCCGTCCTCGACCGCCATCGCCCGCAGGGTGGCGCGCAGGCTCTCGGCCGGCTCCCGCGCGAGGCTGGCGGGCGTGGCCGAGGGGTTGCGGGCGATGTGGCGGGAAACCAGTGCGAAAGCAAGGCCTTGGGCGGCACCTGCGGGCAGGTCGCCGCTGCCCTCGAACCACAGGCCACGGTCGAAATCCACCTTGCCCCATTCCCGCAGCGCCCGCCCGGCGAGGCCGTGATCGGGGATCAGCGCCTCCTCCGCCTCCGGCGCGCCGCCCAGCACCTGCACGACAAAGTGACCGGCAAGGCCCAGCCCGGCGAGGGTCTCGCCGAGGCTGCCCCCCTGCCCCGCCGCGTCGAGGCGCATCATCTGGTGCATCGCCCGGACCAGCAGGCGCAGGAATCGGTCCTCGTCCCAGCGCGCCGGGTCCAGGATCAGGTCGATCACCCCCGGCGCCGTCGCCCGCGCGGTCATCATCGCCCCCGGCCCGCCGGCGCGCACCACAAGGTCGAAGGCCGGCATCCCGGCCACCGCCCCGGCCAGCTCCACGGCGCGATTGCCGGCGGCGCGCAGTTCGGGAAGCAGGCGGGTCAGGCTGTTGCGGGCGTTCAGGCTGTGCAGGTGCCAGCGGCTCATTCTCGGCTCTCCTCGGGCGTGGCCCTGCCCTAGCACGCGCCGGAGCCGGCGGGAATGCGGCACCGGCATCGGCAGCAAGAAGCGGCCATTTAGACAACTAGCCAGACCCCACCCCAGCGGGCAGAGTGCGAATACGCATCCGGGAGGCGGAATCATGCCTAAACTGACGGTCTGCTTCGGCGACAACCTGCCCATGCTGCGGCAGATGCCGGCCGGATCGGTGGACCTGATCTATATCGACCCGCCCTTCAATACCGGCCGCGTGCAAAAGCGCCTGACCCTGACCGCCCACCCGGATGCCGAGGGCAGCCATGTCGGCTTCCACGGCCGCCGCTACCGGGTCGAGCGGCTGGCGGAATCGGGCTATGGCGACAGCTACGAGGATTATCTGGGCTTTCTGGCGCCGCGCCTGGTCGAAGCGCATCGGCTGCTGGCCCCCGATGGCAGCCTGATGGTGCATCTGGACTGCCGCGAGGTGCATTACGTCAAGGTCTGGCTGGACGGGCTGTTCGGCCGCGCCGGCTTCATGAACGAAATCATCTGGGCCTATGATTACGGCGCCCGGACCCGCAAACGCTGGCCGGCCAAGCATGACAGCATCCTGTGGTATGCCCGCGACCCGCGCCGCTATACGTTCAACCTCGATGCCTGCGACCGCATTCCCTATATGGCGCCGACGCTGGTGGGCGCCGAGAAGGCGGCGCGCGGCAAGCTGCCCACCGATACCTGGTGGCACACCATCGTCAGCCCGCACGGGCGCGAGCGCACCGGCTATCCCAACCAGAAGCCGCGCGGCATCATCGACCGGATCATGGCGGTGCATTCCCGTCCCGGCGGGCTGGTGCTGGATTTCTTCGCCGGCAGCGGCACCACCGGCGAAAGCGCCCATGCGCTGGGCCGCGACTGCGTGCTGATGGACAGCAATCCCGAGGCGATGCAGGTCATGGCCCGCCGGTTCAACGGCCTGCCCGTGGACTGGCAAGGCTGGTCGCCGGAATAAGAAAGGCGGCGACCGATCCAGCCGCCCCCCAATCCGACCCGGCGCCTTCAGACCTCGGGGATCAGCACCTCGCGCTTGCCGACATGGTTCGCCGCGCTGACCACGCCCTGCTCCTCCATCTGCTCGACCAGCCGCGCGGCCTTGTTATAGCCGATGGCCAGCTTGCGCTGGATATAGGAGGTCGAGCATTTGCGGTCCTTGGCCACGATCGCCACCGCCTGGTCATAAAGCTGGTCGTCGCCGCCATCGCCGCCAAGGCCCAGAACGGCGTCGATATCACTGGCCACCTCGTCGTCAGGCCCCTCGACCACGCCGGACATGTAGCAGGGCGGGCCGAAGGATTTCAGATGGTTGACGACCTCCTCGACCTCCTCGTCGCTGACGAAGGGGCCGTGGACGCGGGTGATCCTGGACCCGCCGGCCATATACAGCATGTCGCCCATGCCCAGAAGCTGCTCGGCCCCCTGCTCGCCCAGGATGGTGCGGCTGTCGATCTTCGACGTGACCTGAAAGCTGATCCGCGTGGGGAAGTTCGCCTTGATCGTGCCGGTGATCACATCGACCGAAGGCCGCTGCGTCGCCATGATCAGGTGGATGCCGCTGGCCCGCGCCATCTGCGCAAGGCGCTGGATGCAGGCCTCGATCTCCTTGCCGGCGACCATCATCAGGTCGGCCATCTCGTCCACGATCACCACGATATAGGGGAAGGCCTCGGGCTGGAATTCCTCGGTCTCGAAGATCGGCTCGCCGGTATCCTCGTCGAAGCCGGTCTGGACGGTGCGCTTGAACATCTCGCCCTTGTCCAGCGCCTCGCGGACGCGGGTGTTGTAGCCCTCGATATTGCGCACGCCCATCTTGGACATGCGGCGATAACGCTCCTCCATCTCCGACACGACCCATTTCAGCGCCACCACGGCCTTCTTGGGATCGGTCACGACCGGGGACAGCAGATGCGGAATGCCGTCATAGACCGACAGTTCCAGCATCTTGGGGTCGATCATGATGAGGCGGCATTCCTCGGGGCGCAGCTTGTAAAGCAGCGACAGGATCATGGTGTTGATCGCCACCGACTTGCCGGAGCCGGTGGTGCCGGCGATCAGCAGATGCGGCATCTTGGCGAGGTTGGCCACCACCGGCTCGCCGCCGATATCCTTGCCCAGCGCCAGAGGCAGCGGCATCGAGCTGTCGCCGAAGGCCCGCGCCCCGAGGATCTCGCGCAGCAGCACCTTCTCGCGGCGCAGGTTGGGCAGTTCGATCCCGATGACGCTGCGCCCCGGCACGGTCGAGACCCGCGCCGACAGCGCCGACATGGACCGCGCGATGTCGTCCGAAAGCCCGATCACCCGGCTGGCCTTCAGCCCCGGCGCCGGCTCCAGTTCGTAAAGCGTGACCACGGGACCGGGGCGGACCTCGGTGATCTGGCCGCGCACGCCGTAATCGTCCAGCACCGCCTCCAGCATGCGGGCGTTTTCCATCAGCGCCTCGGCCGAAAGCTGCTCGCGCCCCGGTGCGCCGGGGGCGGTCAGCAGGCCCAGCGGCGGGCATTCGTAACCCGGATGCACGCCGTCGAAGTTCAGGCTGGGCTGGGCCTCGTCGCGGGCCTGCCGCGACGGGCCGGAGCGCGGCGCCGGCGGCACCACGACCCGCCGCGTATCGGCACCGAAGGGGCGGATGGGTTCGGCCTCGATCACCTCGCCCTCGTCGTCGTCATCCTCGGGCCGGGTCTCGGGCTTGCCGCGTCCCAGCCGCGCCGTCACCGCGCTGAGGATGGAGCGGCGCACATGCTCGTCATCCGGCGCCTCGGTGACGGTTTGCGGCGGCGCGCGCTCGACCAGTTCCGAAGGCAGGGCGTCGCCGTCCTCGTCATAATCCGCATCCTCGACCGGCGCGGGCTTTCTTTGCAGCCTTTGCAGCAGGGCCTGCATGCGCAGCGGCGACTCGTCGCCGGCCTCGGCCGGTGCCGCCTTGCGCCGCGCGGCGGCACGGCTTTTCGCCGCCGCCACGCCGCGCGCGGAAGCCTGCGCCCCGCGTCCCACGGCCACGCCGCCGACCTGCCGCGCGGTGCCCAGCCCCCGGCGCAGGAAGCGCAGCACCGAAAGCGCCTCGGCCCGGTCCACGCCCAGCGCGAAAGCGCCCAGCCAGCCCGCGGCCACCGCGGTCAGCACGGCGGCCAGCTTCAGCCCGGCGGCGGGCGCCAGCGGCATCACCGACAGCAGCGCGCCCATCGTCATGTCGCCGAAATGCCCGCCCAGGCCAAAGCTTTGCGCCCAGCCCTCGGCCGGCGGGACCGAGCTGAAATAGGCGGCCAGCGGCACCAGCGCCAGCGGCAGGAACAGCGCCCGCATCCAGCGGCCTTCACCCTTGTGCAGCAGCAGCCGCAGCCCCCAGACCATCGCCGCGACCACGATCCCCCAGGCGCCGTGCCCGCACAGCATGAACAGGGCCGAGGCGATATAGGCCCCCGGCAGCCCCAGCAGGTTCTGCGCCGGCGCGTCGGTGGCCGCCAGAAAGCCCGGATCGTCGGGGGTAAAGCTGACCAGCATCATCGCCACGGCCAGACCCAGCAGGACCAGCCCGGCGCCCAGCAACTCCTTGCCGCGCCGTTCCAGCGCCATGCGGGTGCCCTGATCGAACAGCGGCTCGCGTTGCTTTGCTGACCAGCTTGCCATCCGCCTCAGCCCTCCGCCGCGTAAAGGGTGGCGTGCAGCCGGGTCAGCGCCGCCTCGGTTTTCGCCGCGTCGTCGACCAGCGCCACGCGGATATAGCCCTTGCCGGGGTTATGCCCGTCCACGTCGCGCGACAGGTAGGCGCCCGGCAGCACCTGGATGCCGGCCTCCTGCCACAGCTTGCGGGCGGCGGCTTCGCCATCCTCGACCGGCAGCCACAGGAAGAAGCCGCCCTGCGGGGGCAGATAGCCGGGCACATTGCCGAAGATGCGGTCGGCGATGGCGAATTTTTCCTGATAGAGGGCGCGGTTGGGGCCGACATGATCCTCGTCCGCCCAGGCGCGTTCACTGATCCGCTGCATGGGCAGCGGCAGCGGCGCGCCGGAATAGCTGCGCAACTGGCGGATGCGGGCGATAGCATCCGCCCCCCCGGCGGCAAAGCCCGAGCGCGCGCCGGGCAGGTTCGAGCGTTTCGACAGCGAGTTGAACATCACAACCCGATGCGGCAGCCCCAGCCGGATGGCCACGTCCAGCGCCCCCACCGGCGGCGTGTCGCGCCAGATCTCGGAATAGCATTCATCGGCGAACACGATGAAATCATGGGCTTCGGCCAGCGCGATCAGTTCCTCCAGATAACGCTCGGAGGCCACGGTGCCCTGCGGGTTGGCGGGGCTGCACAGATAGGCGATGGCGGCGGTGTCCAGCACCGCCTCCGGCAGGCCGGCGAAATCGGGCAGGTGGCCGCTGGCATCGTCGGCGGTGACGAACACGGCCTCGGCGCCCACGGCGGCGGCGGCCACGGCATAGACCTGATAGAACGGGTTCGGAATCAGCACCTTCGGCTTTTGCCCGCGCTTTTCCTCGGGGCACAGCGCGATGCAGGCGTTGAACAGCCCCTCGCGCGAGCCGTTCAGGGCGGTGATCTGCGCCGGCGGCACGTCGATGTCGTGGCGCCGCTTCAGCCAGCCGGAGATGGCGGCCAGCAGTTCCGGCGTGCCCTCGTTCGGCGGGTATTTGCCCAGTTCGGGGGCCGAGGCCGCCAGCACCTCCGGCACCCAGTCGGGGAAGGCATGGCGCGGCTCGCCGATGGTCAGCACCATCGGGGCCTCGCCCGGCGCAAGGCCGGGGGTGATGTCGGAAAGCAGCGCCCGCAGCCGCGGAAACGCATATTCCGGCAGGTTAGAGAACCGCGCGGGTGATGCCATGTCTGCCTCGCAATGGGGTCTGATCGCCCCTTATGCGGGGCAGAGTAACGAATCCGTGCCCATGCGTCCAGACTGCCGGGCAAATCGCCTGAACGGTTCGCGCGCCCCCTGCCGGCGGCAGGGCCGCCCGGCGAGGGGCCGCCGCGGGCGGCTCAGTCCCCGGCCAGCGCCGCCTCGATCGCCGTGGCCACGCGCAGCAGGTCCAGATCGGCCCCGGCCCGGCCCAGCGCCATCAGCCCGCAGGCGTCGCGCGCGGTGGGCAGGGTGATTCCCGGCAGGCCCAGCACGTTGCCGATGCGGGTATTGCGCAGGGTCAGCAGGTTCTGGCTGGCGAAATAGTCCACGTCATCCATCAGGCGCGCGGCATCGGGGGGCAGGATCGGGCTGGTCGGCAGCAGGACGGCATCGAAGCCGGCCACCGCCTGCGCCCAGTCGGCTTGCGCCTGCCGCAGCGCCTGCCAGCCGGCGACGTAATCGGGCGCCGACATCGCCTTGCCGCCGCGAAAGCGGGTCAGGATATTGGCGTTCATCTTCTCCGGCGCGGCTTCGATGACATGCTGCCAAAGCCCGTAGGCCTCGGGCGCGTAAAGCGGTGTGCCGGTGGCCAGCGCCGCCCGTGCGGAGGGCTGGTCGATGCGGCTGATGCGGGCGCCCTTGCGGGCCAGCCGCTCCACGGCGGCCTCGAAGCCGGCCACGGGGGCATCCTGCGCGCCCTCGAAGGGCAACCCGTCCAGCACCATGACATGCATCCCCGCCACATCGGCGCCGGTGAAGTCCGGGTCCGGGATGCCGGCGAGCATGGCATGGATCAGCGCGCAATCCTCGACCGTATGGGCCAGCGGGCCGGGGGCGTCGAAGGTCAGGCACAGCGGCACGATGCCGTCGGTGGGCAGCGCCCCCACCGTGGGCTTGAAGCCGACCAGCCCGTTCCACGCCGCCGGCAGGCGGATCGAGCCGCCGGTGTCGGACCCCACCCCCGCCGGCGCCAGCCCCAGCGCCACCGCCGCCGCCGTCCCGGAGGACGAGCCGCCCGGCGCCAGCGCCGGGTCATAGGCATTGGGCGGCGTCGCGGTCTCGGTATTGATGCCGAGGCCGGAAAAGGCCAGTTCGGTCATATGGGTCTTGCCGAGGCAGACGCTGCCGGCCACCGTCGCCCGGCGCAGGATTTCGGCGTCGCGGGCCGGGATGCGACCTTCCAGCAGGCGGCTGCCGGCCTCGGTCGCCACGCCCGCCGTGTCGATATTGTCCTTCCAGACCAGCCCCACCCCGTCCAGCAGCCCCCGCCGCTGGTCGGCGCGGGCGCGGTCATGGGCGGCGATGGCCTCGGCGCGGGCGCGCTCGGGCGTCAGGCGGGCAAAGATGCGGTCGGCATAGGGATGGCGCTCGATCCCGGCCAGCGCGGCCTCGACCTGCTCCACCGGGTCCAGAACGCCCGCCATGATCGCGCGCCCCTGCTGGGCCGCACCTGCCTTCATCCAGTCCATCACCGCACCCCTTCGCGCCGCTTCCGGGGCAGCCTAGCCCCCGGCCGGCGCTGCGACAAGGTGGCGCCGATTGGGGCGTGAAACCCGCCCGCAATGCCGCTAAGGTGGCGGGCATGAACGAACATGATGTCATCATCGCCGGGGGCGGGCTGAACGGTCCGATGCTGGCGCTGGCGCTGGCACAGGCCGGGCTGTCGGCCTGCGTGATCGACGCGGCACCGGCGCGGGCACGGCAGGCGGCGGGCTTCGACGGGCGCGCCTATGCGATGGCGCTGGCCTCGCAGCGGCTGATGGCGGCGCTGGGGATATGGGGCCGGCTGGCGCCCGAGGCGCAGCCGATCCTCGGCGTGACGGCGGCGCAGGCCCGCGAGGGCGAGCCGGCCAGCCGCCTGCACCTGCATTTCGACAGCGCCGAGATCGAGGAAGGCCCGGTCGGCTACATGGTCGAGGACCGCCATCTTTCCGCGGCCCTGCATGAGGCGATGGAGGAGGCCCGCATCCCGCTGCTGCCCGGCTGCACGGTGCTGGACCACGCACCCGAAGCCGCCGGGGTCAGCGTGACCACCGACCGGGGCGACCTGTCCGGGCGCCTGCTGGTCGGCGCCGACGGCCGCCGCTCGCCCACGGCCGAGCGGGCGGGGATCCGGCGGCAGGGGCATGATTACGGTCAGGTGGCGCTGGTGGCGACCATCGGCCACGCCCTGCCGCACAAGGGCGTGGCGCATCAGCTGTTCCTGCCCGGCGGCCCGCTGGCCATCCTGCCGCTGAAGGGCAATCAAAGCTGCCTGGTCTGGTCGCTGCCCGAGGCGCAGGCCCGCGCCATCGCGGCGCTGCCGGATGCGGATTTCCTCGACGTGCTGGCGCCGCGCTTCGGCGATTTCCTTGGCGCGCTGACGCTGGAGGGCGGGCGGTTTTCCTATCCGCTCAGCCTGACGCTGGCGGAAAGCTATGTGGCCGGGCGGCTGGCGCTGGTGGGGGATGCGGCGCATGGCGTCCACCCCATCGCCGGGCAGGGGCTGAATCTCGGGCTGCGGGACGTGGCGGCGCTGGCCGAAGTGCTGGTCGCGGCGCATCGGCGCGGCGAAGATATCGGCGGCGACCTGGTGCTGGCCCGCTACCAACGCTGGCGGCGATTCGATTCCACGGCGATGGCGCTGGGCATGGACGGGGTCAACTGGCTGTTTTCCAACGAAAGCCAGCTTCTGCGCACCGCGCGCGGCCTGGGCATGGGGCTGGTGCAGGCCATCGGACCGCTGCGCCGGCATTTCATGCGGCAGGCGGCGGGGCTGAAGCTGCCCGGAGACATGCCGCGCCTGCTGACCGGGCAACGGCTCTAGCCGCCGCATCTCCGGAAAAAAGGGCCGCAAGCGGCCATCGAGGCCGCTTGCGGCCCCGCCGGCCTTCGCCGGCGCCCGCGCCCCCGGTCGGGCATGGCAGCCCATCGGGCGCAGGACCGCCGCCGCTTCGTGGCAACGCGGCCGCCATCAGGCACGCAGCGGGCAACGGCCGCCCGGCCTTCGCGTCGATCCGTAGCCCGGCGATGGGGCGTCCTGCCGGCAAGAGACCGGGCGCCGGCGGTGTCGGGCGCATCACCGGCGACGGCATGGCCACGGACGCACCCGTCGGGCGCCGGCCGGAAGAAGCAGGCGCAAGCGACCGCCCGGGCTGCGCACGGGCGCGCCGGACGCCTGCGAAGGGCGCCTGTTCAGCCGCCCGCGCCCCGCCTCAATCGCCCTTCAGGCTGCGCGCCTCGTCCACCAGCATGATCGGGATGCCGTCGCGGATCGGAAAGGCCAGCCCGGCGGCCTCGCTGACCAGTTCCGCCCGCGCCGCGTCATAGCGCAGCGTGGCATGGGTCAGGGGACAGACCAGCGCCTCCAGCATGCGCGGGTCGAAACCCGGCTCCTGTCCGCTCTCGCTCATTGCAATGCCTCGTTTCCTTCGGTGCCCCGGTGCAGGGCGAATTCCATCAGCCCGTCCAGCAATTCGCGCCGGTCGGTCAGCGTCGCGGCCTCCAGCAGCGCCTGCTTCTCCTCCGGCTCGAAGGGGAGCGCCATCGCCAGCGCGTTGACCAGCATCTCGTCGCCGGCCTCGTCCAGCGTGTCCCAGTCGGTCGCCAGCTCCTTCACCGTCATATAGCGTTGCAGCCGGCGCAGGAAATGCTCGCGGTCGAAGCCGGGGTCCTCCTGCGGGGTGTCGCTGCGGTCGGCGCCGAAGCCGGTCCAGTCCACCCGGCCCCGCGCGTAAGGCGTGAAACCCTCCTCCACCTCGACCAGCGTGAACCGCGACACCGCCTTCAGCGAGATCAGATAGCGGCCGTCCTCCACCTCCTGAAAGCCGGTCAGCCGTCCGGCGCTGCCGATGCGGGCGAAGCCCTCGCCCTGCGGCTGGATCAGGCCGATCAGCCGGTCGGGGGTCTTCAGCACGTCCTCGACCAGTTGCAGGTAGCGCGGCTCGAACACGGTCAGGGGCGCCCGCCCGCGCGGCATCAGGATCGCGCCGGGAAAGGCGAAAAGCGGCAGGCGCGCGGGCAGGTCGAAGCGGATCATGCGAAGATCATCGAGGACAGCCTGCGCCGCCCCTTCTGCACCAGCGGATCGGTGGGCTTCAGCGCGTCGAAGATGGTGAAAAGCTGGGCCTTGGCGGCGCCGTCGTTCCATTCGCGGTCCCGGCGGAACAGGTCCAGAAGCTGGTCGATGGCCGCCTCGGTCTGGCCGCCGGCATGCAGCGCCTGCGCATAGTCGAACCGCGCCTGATGGTCGTCCGGGTCGGCGGCCACGCGGGCCTCCAGTTCGGCCAGGGGGCCGGCCTCCGCTGCCTGTTCGGCCAGCCTGAGGCCGGCGCGGGCGGCCTCGATGGCCGCCGAGCCGGCAATCGCCTCGGGCACCTGCGCCAGCGCATCCCGCGCCGCATCCAGATCGCCCGCGGCGACATGGGCGCGCACCAGCCCGCCCCAGGCGACGGCGTTCTCCGGCTCCTCGCCGGCGATGGCGGCGAATGTTTCAGCCGCATCGGCGGCGGCGCCCTCGTCCAGCATCTGCTCGGCCGCTTGCAGCGCCGCGGCCAGCCCGCCATCGTCGCCGCCCAGGGCCACCAGCTTCTCGACGAACTGCTTGACCTGGCTTTGCGGCAGCGCGCCCTGGAAGGCATCGACCGGCTGGCCCTGGAAGAAGGCGTAGACGGTCGGGATCGACTGCACCCTGAGCTGGCCGGCGATCATCTGGTTGCTGTCCACGTCCACCTTGGCCAGCCGCACGCGGCCCTTGTGGCGGGCGACCTCGGCCTCCAGCACCGGGCCAAGCTGCTTGCACGGGCCGCACCAGGTCGCCCAGAAGTCCACGATCACCGGCACCTGCATGGACGCCTCGATGACCTCGGCCATGAAATCGGCCTCGGTCACGTCCTTGATGAAATCCGCCGTCTGCGGGGTGGCGCCCAGTTCCATGATCCGTCCTTTTTCGTCTTGCGTTGCGGGCAATATGGGGCAAGCAAGGCGGGTCGCCAAGGGGCCGGGGCTTGCCACCGGGCGATTGCCCCGGCAAGTTGTGCCGGTCCTGTGCCGGAGCCTGCGATGACCCACGACCCCAGCCAGATCGAGGTGGTCGCCCCCAACCTCAAGCGCCGCCTGTCGGGGGTGACGGCGACGGTGGTGCGGCTGCTGCCGGTGCAGGCGCGGATGATCGGCATTCGCGCCACCGGGCCGGGGTTGCCGCCGGGCCTGCCGCATATTCCCCTGTGGCGCGCGGCCACCCTGCCGCGCGACCGCTGGCGGGTCTGGCACGCGCGGCGCAATACGGAGATGCTGCTGGGGCTGGCGTTTCGCTATCTGCTGGTGCGGCGCTATCGGCTGCTGTTCACCTCGGCGGCGCAGCGCCACCATACCGGGCTGACCCGCTGGCTGGTGCGGCGGCAGGATGCGCTGATCGCCACCTCGCCGCAGGCCGCCAGCTATCTGGAGCGCCCGGCCAAGGTCATCATGCACGGCGTGGACACGGAGATCTTCCACCCCGCCGCCGACAAGCGCGCCTTGCGGGCGTCGCTGGGGCTGGACCCGGATGCGGTGCTGGTCGGCTGCTTCGGCCGGGTGCGGGCGCAGAAGGGCGTCGATCTGCTGGTCGAGGCCGGGCTGCGGCTGCTGCCCTCGCGCCCCGCGGTGCAGATCGTGTTCACGGGCCGCATCACGGGCGAGCATCAGGCCTTCGTCGAGGGCTTGCGGCATCGCATCGCGGATGCCGGCCTGACCGACCGCATCCGCTTTCTGGGCGAATTGCCCTGGGAGGACGTGGTGCGGCACTATCAGGCGATGGACGTGTTTTGCGCCCCCGCCCGCTGGGAGGGCTTCGGCCTGACGCCGCTGGAGGCGATGGCCTGCGGCATCCCGGCCATCGGCGCCCGCGTCGGCGCCTATGAGGCGCTGATCCGCGACGGCGAGACCGGCAGCCTGATCCAAGCCGACGATGCCGATGCGCTGACGCAGGCGTTGCAAGACTGGCTGGACGATACCCCCGCACGCGAGGCGGCGGGGCGGGCGGCACGGGCGCATGTGGTGGAAAACCATGCCATTGAGGCCGAGGCCCGCGCCATCGTCGGCGTCTATCGCGACCTGCTGGGATGATCGGTCCCCTGCCCTTCCTGATCGCCCGCACCCTGCGGCGCGAGTCCGTTCTGGCGGCGTTGTCGGTGCCGCAGGCGGAACTGCTGGACGATCTGGCGGGAAAGTCGGTGGCCTTGGTGGGGAATGCGCGGGCCTTGGCGGATACGCGACAGGGGGCGCAGATCGACGCGCATGACCTGGTGATCCGCATCAACCGGGCGCCGATGCCCTCGGCGGCCAGCCACGGGGCGCGGACGGATTGGCTGATGCTGGCCGTGCGGCTGGCGCAGGCGGATCGGGCGCGGCTGGCCCCCGCGCGGCTGCTGTGGATGTCGCACAAGCGCAAGCGGCTGGATTACGCGACCGCCACCAGTCCCGGCTTTTACCTGCACCCGCTGGCCGATCATGCGCGGCTGGCGGGGGTGCTGGGCGCGCCGCCCTCGACGGGGGCGATGGCGGTGGACCTGCTGCTGCAATCGCGGCTGTCGCGGCTGGACCTTTACGGCTTCGACGGGTTCGCCTCGAAATCGCTGTCAGGCAGCCGGGGGGCCGCGCAGGTGCCGCATGATTTCTCCAGCGAATCCACGTGGATGGCAGAGCGGGCCGAGGCCGATCCGCGCATGGTCATCCATCCGCCCACACCCTGATCGGGCCGCCGGTTCATGGCGAGACTGGCCCGATCGCCCCAAGGTAAGCGCGGGGTTTTAGGTATTTGGACAACGGAGAAGCATCGGGTTCCGGTGGCCCCGAAGGCGCGGGGGGCAGTGGTATGCCTTGGTCAGCGCGGGACTGGTGCGTCCCGATCCGGCATCCGCGCCAGCGTCACCACGGTATCGCCATAGCGGCGCTGATCCAGAGGCTCCAGGGGCGCGGGCAGGCGGGGCGGGGCGCTGTCCTCCCAGACCACGACCGCGCCGGGCGCCAGCCAGTTGCCGGCCAGCGCGGACGCCATCGCCACCTCTCCCAACCCCTTGTTATAAGGCGGATCGAGGAAGACCAGCGAATAGCCGGCGCCGCGATTGGCGCCCAGATCGGTGGCATCGCGGCGCCAGACATCGGTGACGCCCTGCGCGCGGGCCAGGTCGATATTGCGCCGGATCAGCGCCCGCGCGGCCACGCCGTCATCGACGAAGGCCACGCGGGCGGCGCCTCGGGAAAGCGCCTCCAGCCCCAGCGCGCCGGTGCCGGCGAACAGGTCCAGCACCCGCGCGCCGGGCAGCGGATTGCCGCCGCGCCCGTTCTGGAGCAGGTTGAACATCGCCTCGCGCACCCGGTCGGAGGTCGGGCGCAGATGCGCCTGCGCATCGCCCTCGCCGACATCGGCCAGTTTCAGGCCGCGCAAGGCCCCGCCGACGATCCGCATCAGCCGCGCCCCGGCCGGGCGAAGGCCGCGCGCGCCCTGGCGGCGGCGGCATGGGTGACGCAATCGGGGTGGTGGTCGTTCAGCATGCCCATCGCCTGCATGAAGGCGTGCACCGTGGTGGGGCCGACGAATTTCCAGCCCCGGCGTTTCAGTTCCTTCGCCAGCCGGTTCGAGGCGTCCGAGGTGGCAGCGTTGTAGGGGATGCTGTTTTCCGGCGGCTCGAAGGACCAGAAGAACGCGGCGAGAGAGCCTTCGGCGGCCTCCATCTCGACCGCGCGGGCGGCGTTGTTGATCACCGCCTCGATCTTGCCGCGATGGCGGACGATGCCGGGATCGGCCAGCAGCTCCTCGACCTTCCCGGGACCGAAGCCGGCCATCTGGTGATAGTCGAACATGTTGAACGCGCGGCGGAAATTCTCGCGCTTGGCGAGGATAGTGCGCCAGCTTAGCCCCGACTGGAAGGATTCCAGGCAAAGCTTCTCGAACAGCCGGCGCGAGTCCGCGACCGGAAAGCCCCATTCGTGGTCATGGTAGGGGATGAAGTCCTCGGTCTGCGCGCACCAGAAGCAGCGCGGGCGCCCGTCCGGGCCGGGGATTACCTGCATTTCGGCCTCACATCAGCGATTTGACGGGAATGGCGGGGTCGGCCACCGCCTGCGGGTCGGGGCTGCGGCCCGCGTCGATCAGGCGCTTGCCGACCATATAGGCGCGGGCATCGTTCAGCGCCTCGACCGAGAGCAGGCGCGGGCCGGCGAAGGCCCAGACCGACAGGCCGCCGCCGTCGCCGGGGCGCGCGATGAAGCGGTCGGCACCGGCGGCCAGCCCGGCGATCTGCAATTTCGCATCATACTGGTCCGACCAGAACCACGGTTTCGGCACGTAAGCTTTTGCGGCGCCCAGGATGTTTTCGGCCACAGCCTCGGCCATGTCGATGGCGTTGGATACCGCTTCCAGCCGCAGCCGGGGGCCAAAGCGGGCCTCCGGCGCCGGAAAGCTGGCGCAATCGCCGGCGGCCCAGATGGCGGGGTCGGAGGTGCGGCCCTGTTCATCCACGGCGATGCCGTTGTCGATGGCGAGGCCGGCAGCCTCGGCCAGATCGGTGCGCGGCGCGATGCCGATGCCGGCGATGACCAGATCGGCGGGCAGAAGCCGGCCATCGGCCAGACGCACCCCGGTCGCGGCCTCGCTGCCCTCGATCCGGTCCAGGGCGGCGCCCTCGATGACCTCGACGCCATGCGAGCGGTGCAGCGCGCGCACGGCATCGGCAATCGCCTCGGAGGCCACGCGGCCGAGGATGCGCGGGCGCATCTCGACCACGGTAACGTGTAACCCGAGGCTGGCGGCGACGGCGGCCGCCTCCAGCCCGATATAGCCGCCGCCGACGACCACGGCGCGGGCGCCGGCGCGCATATGCGGGACCATCGCGTCCACATGCGCCAGGTCGCGGACCTCGAACACGCCGGGCAGGTCGCCGCCCTGCGCCGGGTCCAGCCGCCGCGCCTGCGCCCCGGTGGCGAGGATCAGCGCGTCATAGTCGAAGCCGCCGCCGGCGGTCTCGATCCGCCGTGCGGCGCGGTCGATGGCGGTGACGCGGGTGCCGGTATGCAGCTCGATACCCTGCTCGGCCCACCAGTCGGCGCCGCGCAGCACCAGCCGGTCAAGACCCATCTTGCCCAGCAGGTAGCCCTTGGACAGAGGCGGGCGCTGATAGGGGGGGACGGGTTCCTCGGTCAGGATCGCCAGCGGCCCCCCGTGCCCCAGCGCCCGCAGCCGCGCCGCCGCCGAAGCCGCGGCCTGTCCGCCGCCGATGATCACGATGCGCATGCAAGCCCCCGTTTCCCGCCGCTGGTGCCGGCGCGCGGCGCAGGCTAGGCTAGCGGCGCGCGCGATGCAAACCCCCGCGCCGCTTGAAGGAGACACCCATGACCACGATCAAGGAAGGCGACGCCCTGCCCGCGGCCACCCTGCTGAAAGCCACCGATTCCGGCGTCGAGCCGGTCGAGACCGCCAGCCTGACCGGCCGCGTGGCGCTGTTCGGCCTGCCGGGCGCCTTTACCGGCACCTGCACCACCCAGCACCTGCCCAGCTTCATGCGCAATGTCGAAGCCTTCGCCGCCAAGGGTGTCGATCGCGTGGTCTGCGTGGCCGTCAACGATCCCTTCGTGCTGCAAGCCTGGGACGAGGCGACCGGCGCCGCCAAGGCCGGGGTGGAAATCCTGTCGGATGCCGAAGGCAAGCTGACCCGCGCCCTGGGCCTGGATTTCGACGTGCCGGCCTTTGGCCTGTTCGGCCGGGCCAAGCGATTCGCCATGCTGGTCCGCGACGGCAAGGTCGAGGCGCTGAACCTGGAGGAAAAGCCGGGCGCCTGCGACCTGACCGCCGGGGAAAGCCTGCTGGAACGCGCGTAAGCCCGCGCCCTGAAAAAGAAAAGGTCCGGGGGCGGGATCGACCCGCCCCCGGACCTCGGGCCGCAAGCGGCCCCTCCTTTTGCGTGTCGGCGATCAGGCCCGCACAAGCGCCTCGTATTTCGCGGCGATGTCGCGGGTGGTCTGGCCGACCTGGAAGTGATGCTCGCCGATCTGGCCCACGGGCGTCACCTCGGCCGCGGTGCCGGTCAGCCAGCATTCCGAGAAATCCGCCAGTTCCTCGGGCATGATCCGGCGCTCATGCACGGTATAGCCGTTATCCCTGGCAAGCTGGATCACCGTCTGCCGGGTGATGCCGTTCAGGAAGCCGTCGGCGATCGGCGTATGGATCTCGCCATCCTTGACGAAGAACACGTTCGCGCCGGTCGCCTCGGCCACATAGCCGCGCCAGTCCATGAACAGCGCGTCCGAGCAGCCCTTCTCCTCGGCCGCGTGCTTGGACATGGTGCAGATCATGTAGAGACCGGCAGCCTTGGCCTGGGCGGGGATGGTCTCGGGGTCCGGGCGCTTCCATTTGGCGATGTCCAGCTTGGCGCCCTGCCATTTGGCGTCACCGTAATAGGCGCCCCATTCCCAGCAGCAGATCGCCACGCGGATCGGGTTGCGGCGCGCCGACACGCCCATGTCCGGGCCGGCACCGCGCCAGGCCACCGCGCGCACATAAGCATTCGTGAAGCCGTTGGCCTTCAGCACCGCCTCCTTGGCGGCGTCCAGTTCCTCGGCACTGTAGGGCAGCTTCATGTCCATCAGCCGCCCCGATTCGATCAGCCGCAGCGAATGCTCGTGCCCCTTGAAGATCTTGCCGTCATAGCAACGCTCGCCCTCGAAGACCGAGCTGGCATAGTGCAGGGCGTGGGTCAGGATATGGACCTTGGCGTCCCGCCATTCGACCAGTTGGCCATCCATCCAGATCTTGCCGTCCTGGTCGTCGTAATTGCCTTCCATAGCCGATTCCCCTGCGTAAATCTTTGCGAAAGTTGCGCAATCCCGCCAACAGGACAAGGAAAGTTGCGCCGCACAGGGGTTTCGCTATCAATCCATTCTTGGAAAGTCAACGCTTCTGCCCTAAAATCATCCGCGAAGCAGGCGAAGGAAACACCGGGATGCAGACAGGCAGGGACAGGGCGGAGGGCTTTCCCTCGGACGACCAGTTGCGCCGGGGGATCGAGGCGATGTTCTTCGCCTACCGCGCCTTCACGGCGGACCCGGACCAGATCCTGGCCGAGATGGATTACGGCCGCGCCCATCACCGGGCGCTGCATTTCATCGGGCGGCGACCGGGGATGACGGTCTCGGCGCTGCTGGGGGTGCTGGGCATCACCAAGCAGTCGCTGAACCGGGTGCTGCGGCGGCTGATGGCGGACGGTCTGGTGGCCACCCGCATCGGCCCGCAGGACCGGCGCGAGCGGCTGCTGACCCTGACCCCCTCGGGCGCGGCGCTGGAGGCGCGGCTGTCGGGCGTGCAGCAGGCGCGGATGCGGGCGGCCTATGCGCTTGCGGGACCGGAGGCGGTCGCCGGCTTCCACAAGGTGCTGGAGGCGATGATGGACGCGGAGGCGCATGACCGCTTCACCGCCCTGCGCAGCGATCCCGACCGGGGAGCGGCTTCGTGAGCGCGCATCTGCTGGTGGTGGACGACGATGCCCGCATCCGCGCGCTGCTGCGGCGGTTCCTTCTGCGCGAGGGCTATCTGGTCACCACGGCGCCCGACGCGGCGCGGGCGCGGGTGCTGCTGAAGGGGCTGGAATTCGACCTGATCGTGCTGGACGTGATGATGCCGGGCGAGGACGGGCTGTCGCTGATCCGCAGCCTCCGGCCCCGGCTGACGACTCCGGTCCTGCTGCTGACCGCGCGGGGCGAGACGGCGGACCGGATTTCGGGGCTGGAGGCGGGGGCGGACGACTATCTGCCCAAGCCCTTCGACCCGCGCGAACTGCTGCTGCGCATCACGGCGATCCTGCGGCGGATGCCCTCGGCTGCGCCTGCGGCCCCGCGCATGCTGGGCCTGGGGCCATTGCGCTATGACGTGGAGCGCGGGGAATTGTGGCGCGGCGAGGACTGGGTGCATCTGACGGAAACCGAAAGCGCCTTGCTGCGGCGGCTGGCGGAGG
>CAKTBJ010000025.1 GCA_934533075.1 uncultured Paracoccus sp. | reverse complement strand
TTGTAGCCGTCCTTCATCAGGAACTCGCGCCCGCGCATGACGCCGAAGCGGGGGCGGATCTCGTCGCGGAACTTCCATTGGATATGATACAGCGTCAGCGGCAGGTCCTTGTAGCTGCTGACATGGGCGCGGAAGATGTCGGTGATCATCTCCTCGTTGGTGGGACCATACAGAAGATCGCGCTTGTGCCGGTCGCGGATGCGCAGCATCTCCTCGCCATAATCGTCATAGCGGCCGGATTCGCGCCACAGGTCCGCCGATTGCAGCGTGGGCATCAAGAGCGGGATATGGCCGGCGCGCTGCTGCTCCTCGTCCACGATCTGCTCGATGCGCTTCAGGACCTTGTAGCCCAGCGGCAGCCAGGAATAGATGCCGGCCGCCTGCTGCTTGATCATGCCGGCGCGCAGCATGAGGCGGTGGCTGGCGATCTGCGCCTCCTTGGGGTCTTCCTTGAGCACGGGCAGGAAATAGCGCGACAGACGCATGGGGCTGGCCTTTCGTGGCGGTCTATGGCGCAAGGGCGTATCTGATCGGCGATGCGCGTGCAACGATCTTGGGCGCAGGCGGGGCGGGCGCGGGCGGGCGGGCCGTCGAGGCCCGCCCGCCCGCGCGGCATCCGCCGCCCCCAACCCCGCGCCGGCCATATCACGCTTGCGCGGGGCGCGCGCCCGTGATGAACCGGAAACAGGCCCCGTGCGTTGCGCGGTGGCGCAGGTCGGTGGGGAGATTGGCGGTATGCGGCTGACGGTGCGCAAGCAAGTGGCCTGGTGGGGCGGCGCGGCGCTGGTTCTGGTGCTGGTGCTGTGGGGGCTGGGCAACACGATCATGCCCTTCCTGATGGGGGCGGGCATCGCCTATATCCTCGACCCGGTGGTGACGCGGCTGCAACGGCTGGGCTGCTCGCGCACGCTGGCGGTGGTGCTGATGACGCTGGTTGCCGCGCTGCTGTTCGTGGCCGGGGTGCTGCTGCTGGTGCCGGCGCTGGTGCGGCAGGGGGTGCAACTGGTGCAGGCGGCGCCGGAATATTTCAACACCTTCCAGACCTTCATCACCGCCCGCTTCCCCGGCATCTGGCCCGAGGGCGGCAGCTTCGCCACCTGGGGCAGCGAGGTCGCGGACAGGGTGTCCGAACTGGCCGGCACCGCGCTGCCGGCGCTGCTCGGCTCGATGTCCTCGGTGCTGGGGGTGATCGTCACGCTGCTGATCGTGCCGGTGGTGACCTTCTATCTGCTGCTGGACTGGCACGCGATGATCGCGCATCTGGACAGCCTGCTGCCGCGCGACCACGCCAGGACCATCCGCCAGCTCGCCGCCGAGATCGACGCGACGCTTGCGGGTTTCCTGCGCGGGCAGGGGCTGGTGACGCTGATCCTGGGCACCTTCTACGCGGTGGCGCTGGTCTCGGTCGGGCTGCCCTATGGGCTGGTGATCGGGCTGATGGCGGCGGTGCTGTCGATCATCCCCTATCTGGGCGTGTTCGTGGGCGGGCTGACCGCCATCGGCGTGGCCGCGATGACCTTCTGGGATCAACCGATCTGGATCGGCGCGGTGGCCGCGATCTTCGCCTTCGGTCAGATGGTCGAGGGCAACGTGCTGCAACCCAAGATCGTCGGCGGCAGCGTCGGGCTGCATCCGGTCTGGCTGCTGCTGGCCTTGTCGGTCTTCGGCGCGGTCTTCGGTTTCGTCGGGCTGATCGTCGCGGTGCCGCTGGCCGCCGCCGTCGGGGTGCTGGCCCGCTTTGCCGTGGCGCAATACCGGGCCAGCGGGCTTTACACCGGCCGCGTGATCCCGCCCGAGCCGTCGGCGCCGATGATGGTCGAACTGGTGCCGCGCGGCACCATCGCCAAGCAGCGCGCGCTGGCCTCGGTCGAGAAGAACGACGTGGTGGCCCGGATGCGCGAGGAGGAGGCCGAGAAGGAGGCCGTGCGCGAGGAAGCCGCCGCGCAGGAAAACGCCGAATCCGCCGGCAACACCATCGGCAAGGCGGTGCGCAGGATCGCCGAGACCGCCGCCGAACTGGCCGCCGAGCGCACGGCGCGCAAGCTGGGCGCCGAGGAGGGCGATCCGCCGGAAGGCAGCACCGCCCCCCCCGCGTGACGGTCTGCCGGGATGCAGAGGGGCGCGGTTGCATGGCCTGGGCACCGCTCTGCGCGCAAGGGCCTGCCGGCGCAGGCGCAGCCCCCCGCGCCGGAAAGGTGCACCGCGCCCCGCGCGCAAGGGCCTGTCTTCCCAATGGTGATGACCGCCGCCGGATCAGCGTGCACCACCCCGCGCGCAAAGGCCTGTCCTTGCGTTCAGTCAATTGAAATATATGTATATTCCTTTCGTTGGGGGGTGAGGCGGCTTTCGTTCTGATGGGAGCCGGGCTTGCGCCTGGTCCCGCTCCTGATACGGTGATTGCCAGTGTGAACCGCCAAGCCCCGAGCCTGATCGTCGGCGTCAGCCGGATTTTCATTCGCTCCGCCCCCCGCGCATGACGGCCCGTCCGCGTGGCACGGCCACTTGCCCCTGCCGCGCGGCGCGGCCATAACTCCCGCCCATGACCGAGGCCGCGCCCCCCCATCGCCAGCTTGTCTTCGACCTCGCCTTGCCGCCGGCGCTGGGGCGGGACGATTTCCTGCCCGCGCCCGCCAATGCCGATGCGCTGGCCATGCTGGGCCACAGCGACCGCTGGCCGCAGGGCAGGCTGCTGCTTGTCGGGCCGGAGGGCGCCGGCAAAAGCCACCTGGCCGCGATCTGGACGCATGAGGCCGGCGCCGCCATCCATCAGGCCGCCAGCCTGCGCGTGGCGGAAATCGACGCGCTGGTGCCCGAGGGCGGCGCGCTGGTGATCGAGGATGCCGATTGCGCCGCCGGCATCGCCGAGGCCGAGACCGCCCTGTTCCACCTGGCCAACCTGGCCGCCGCGCGCGGGGTGCGGCTGCTGCTGACCGCGCGGGTGCCGGTGCGCGACTGGGGGCTGGTCCTGCCCGATCTGCGCTCGCGCATGGCGGCCGTCACCGCCGTCGCCCTCGGCCGCCCCGACGAGGCGCTGCTGGAGGCCGTGCTGGTGAAACTGTTCGCCGACAGGCAGTTGACCCCGGCGCCGGGGGCGATCGCGGCGCTTGTGCGGCGCATGGACCGCGACCTGGGGCTGGCGCGCCGTCTGGCGGCGGCCATCGACGCCGAGGCGCTGGCCTCGGGCCGCGCCGTCACCCGGCCGCTGGCGCTGGCGACGCTGGCGCGGCTTTCGGCCGGCTGACCGGGCCGCCATGACCCCCAGGCACTGACGCCGCGGCATCCGGCTTGACCCGCGCCTGCTTTCGGGGTCAAAACCCCCTCGACGCAACCAGACCCGGAGACGCGCGATGCCCGCTGTGACCACCAGCACCGGCGACCGGATCGACCCTTTCGCCCAGTTCCGCCTCGATGCCGCCACCCGCGCCCTCAGCCGCGTCGGCGTGGTCGATGTCGGTTCGAACTCGGTCCGGCTGGTGGTCTTCGACGGCGCGGCGCGCAGCCCGGCCTATTACTACAACGAGAAGGTGATGGCCGGCCTCGGCGCCGGTCTCGCCGCCACCGGCCGCCTGAACCCCGAGGGGCGCCGCCGCGCGCTGGCCGCCCTGCGCCGCTTTGCCGCCGTGGCCGAGGGCATGCGCATCGGCCCGCTGACCTGCGTCGGCACCGCCGCCATGCGCGAGGCCGAGGACGGCCCGGAGTTCTGCGCCCAGGTCGAGGTCGAGACCGGCCTGCGCCTGCTGGTCGTGGACGGCGCCGAGGAGGCGCGGCTGTCGGCGCAGGGCGTGCTGCTGGGCTGGCCCACGGCGCGCGGGCTGGTCTGCGACATCGGCGGCAACTCGATGGAACTGGCCGAGATCGAGGGCGGCCGCATCGGCCGGCGCGCCACCTCGCCGCTGGGACCGTTCCGCCTGCAACAACTGCCGCCCGAGCGGCTGGACGCGGTGATCCGCGAGACCGTCGAGGGGCTGAAGGCGCAGCTTGGCGGCACCTATCCGGTGATCTACCTCGTCGGCGGCTCGTGGCGGGCCATCGGGCGGCTGGACATGCAGCGGCGCGCCTATCCGATGACCGTGCTGCACGAATACCACATGGACCGCGATTCCGTGGCCGCCACCGTCGCCCGCGTCCAGAACCCCGAAGGGCTGGCCAGGCTGCGCGCCGGCACGGGTCTCAGCGCCTCGCGGATCGAGCTGGTGCCGCTGGCCTCGCGCGTGCTGGCGCAACTGGCGGAGACCTTCGCGCCGGAGGCGTTCTACCTGTCCGCCTATGGCATCCGCGAGGGGCTGCTTTACGAATTGATGCCCGAGGAACTGCGCGCCCGCGACCCGTTGATCGAGGCCGCCCGCTGGGCCGAGCGGCACTCCGCGCGCCTGCCCGGCTTCGGCAAGCGGCTTTACCAGTTCCTGCACCCGCTGTTCGACGATGCCGACCCGGCCCGCGACCGGCTGATCCGCGCCGCCTGCCTGATGCATGACATCACCTGGCGCACCCATCCCGATTACCGCGCCGATGCCTGTTTCGACACCATCACCCGCGCCAACCTGTCGGCGCTGACCCATCCCGAGCGCGTCTTCCTGGGCGTGGCGCTGCTGCACCGCTACAAGTCCAGCCGCGCCAATTCCGGCTTTGCACCGCTGTTCGGCCTGCTGTCGGCGCAGGAACTGCGCGAGGCCGAGGTGCTGGGCCGGGCGATGCGCTTCGGGGCGATGTTCTCGATCCACGACCCGAACGATGCCGGGCGGCTGACCTATGACCGCGAGGGCCGCAAGCTGCGGCTGGACCTGGAGCATGTGGGCCGCGACCTGTTCGGCGAGGTGGCCGAAGCCCGGCTGCGCGCGCTGGCGCAGGCATTGGGCGCCGAGGTCGAGGTCCGCTAGAGCAGCGCCGCCAGCAGCATCCGCAGCGCGTGATCCACCGCCGCCTGCCGCACCTGCGCGCGGCCCAGGGCGCCGAACTCCACCGTCTCGGCCCTCACGCCCTCGGGCGTGGCGAGGCCGAAGCAGACCCGGCCCTCGGGCTTGCGCTCCGACCCGCCGGGACCGGCGATGCCGGTCGTGGCCACCGCCATCTGCGCCCGGCTATGCGCCAGCGCGCCTTGGGCCATGCCGCGCGCCACCGCCTCGCTGACGGCGCCGAAATCCGCCAGATCACGGGGGGATACGTCCAGAATCTCGACCTTGGCGGCGTTGGAATAGGTGACGAAGCCGCGCTCGACCACATCCGAGGAGCCGGCAATATCGGTCAGCGCCGCCGCCACCATGCCGCCGGTGCAGCTTTCGGCCGTGGCGATCATCACGCCGCGCGCGCGGGCCGCCTCCAGCACCCGCGCGGCGAGGCTCACAGGCGCGGCTCCAGCACGGCATGATAGAGGCCGGCCAGCGCGACCGAGACCAGCCCGGCGAACAGCCCGGCAATCAGGTCGTCCAGCATCACCCCCGCCGCGTCGCCCCTGCGGTCGGCGCGACCCACCAGCCAGGGCTTCCAGATGTCGAACAGCCGAAACAGCAGGAAGGGCACCACGAAGGCCGGCCATGCCGCAAGGACCGAAACCCCGTGCCGGGCCAGCGGGATGAAGGTGAAGCACAGCGCCAGCCATTGCCCGGCCACCTCGTCGATGACGATCTCGGACGGGTCGGGGTCGTCGGAATGCGCCAGCGCCGCCGGCACCGCCCAGAAGCCGAGGGCCGTGATCGCGACCACCGCCAGCGGCAGCAGCATGGCGCCGCCGGCCTGATACAGTGCCACCGCCAGCACCACCGCCGCCAGCGATCCCCAGGTTCCCGGCGCCGGGTTCAGCTTGCCGACATAGAAGAAAGTCGTCAGGATTTCAGCCAGTTGCCTGTTCATGTTTCCCTCACGCCTCCAGCAGCAGCACGCTGGCCAGTGCCGCGATGCCCTCGCCCCGGCCGGTAAAGCCCAGCCGCTCGGACGTGGTGGCCTTGACCGAGACGCGCCCGGCCTCCACCCCCAGCACTTCGGCCAGCGCGGCGGCCATCGCCTCGGCATGGGGACCGATCTTCGGCGCCTCGCAGATCAGGGTCACGTCGGCATTGCCCAGCCGCAGCCCGCGCGCCCGGATGCGCGCGGCCGCATGCGCCAGGAAGATGCGGCTGTCGGCGCCCTTCCATTGCGGGTCCGAGGGCGGGAAATGCCGGCCGATATCGCCCTCGGCCAGCGCGCCATAGATGGCATCGGTCAGGGCATGCATGCCGACATCGGCATCGGAATGCCCGGCAAGCCCTTGGCCGAACGGGATTTTCACGCCGCACAGCACCACATGGTCGCCGGGTGCGAACGCATGCACGTCGAAGCCGTTTCCGATCCGCATTCCGCCCTCCGTGGCGTCGCGCTGGCGGATGATCCGCTCGGCCCGCGCGAAATCGCCGGGCCAGGTCAGCTTGATGTTATTGTCGTCGCCCGGCGTGACCAGAATATCCAGCCCCGCCGCCAGCCCCAGCGCCACGTCGTCGGCGGCCGTTTCCGCCCCCGGCGCGCGATGCGCCGCCAGGATCGGCGCCAGCCGGAAACCCTGCGGGGTCTGGGCGCGAAACAGCCCGTCGCGGCTGGCCAGCCGCGTTACCCGCCCGGCCGCGGCCCGCCACAGCGCATCCGTCACCGCTAGCCCCGGCGCGGCGCCGTCGGCGCCCTCGCGCAGGGCGGCGACCACGCCCTCGATCACCGCCGGCGTGACCAGCGGCCGGGCGCCGTCATGGATCAGCACATGCGTGGCGCCGGTGCCCGCCACCGCCTCCAGCCCGGCGCGGACCGAACCCGCCCGCGTCCCGGCCCCGGCGACCAGCACCACGCGGCCGCCGAAATCGGCCACGGCGCGGGGCATGTCGTCGGGATGCACGACCAGCGTGACCGGGCCGTGCGGCGCCAGCGCGGCGACGGTATGGGCCAGCACCGGCTGCCCGGCCAGGGCCTGCCATTGCTTGGGCAGGTCGCCCCCGGCCCGCGTGCCGCGTCCCGCGGCGGTGATGATGATGGCAAGCTGAAAGCGCATGCCGCCCCATAACCCGCCCGTGATCCTGCCACAAGCGGCCCGCGCCCGCGACATCCGTGCCACAGCCCGCGCACCCTTCATCTGGTGGGGCGAATCCCGCACTACCCAAAGCGTGGTTTGCCCCCTATAACCACGGGGGCAAGGGGGCGCGCCCGCCCCAGATATGGCGATGGGGGACAGGGATGCGCTGCCCGTTCTGCGGCAACAACGACACCCAGGTTAAGGATTCACGCCCGGCCGAGGATGGCGCCGCCATTCGCCGCCGCCGCTTCTGTCCCGCCTGCCAGGGCCGTTTCACCACCTACGAGCGCGTGCAGCTTCGCGATCTGGTGGTGGTCAAGTCCAGCGGCCGGCGCGAGGATTTCGACCGCGACAAGCTGGCGCGCTCGATCCGCATCGCCATGCAGAAGCGCCCGATCGAGCCGGACCGGATCGAGCAGATGATCTCCGGCATCGTGCGCCGGCTGGAGAGCCTGGGCGATACCGACATCCCGTCCAAGCAGATCGGCGAGATCGTGATGGAGACGCTGGCCCGCATCGACACCGTGGCCTATGTGCGTTTCGCCAGCGTCTACAGGAATTTCCAGCAGGCGGACGATTTCGACCGCTTCGTGGCCGAACTGCGCCCCCGGACCTGACATGGCCGATCCGCTCGACCTCGCCATGATGCGCCACGCGCTGCGGCTGGCGCGGCGGGGGCTGGGGCAGGTCTGGCCCAACCCCGCCGTGGGCTGCGTGCTGCTGCGCGAGGGGCGCATCGTCGGGCGCGGCTGGACCCAGCCCGGCGGGCGCCCCCATGCCGAGGCGATGGCGCTGGCGCAGGCGGGCGAGGCCGCGCGGGGGGCGACCGCCTATGTCACGCTGGAGCCTTGCGCCCATGTCGGCCGCGCCGGGCCGTGCTCGGCGGCGCTGGCGCATGCGGGGGTGGTGCGGGTGGTCAGCGCGATGACCGACCCGGACCCGCGCACGCTGGGGCAGGGCCATGCCCATCTGCGCGCCCACGGCGTCGCGGTCGAGGTCGGGCTGTGCGCCGGGGAGGCCGCCGAGGTCAATCGCGGCTTCCTGCTGCGGCTGGGCGAGGGCCGGCCTCTGGTCACGCTGAAGCTGGCGACCAGCTTCGACGGCCGCATCGCCACCGCCAGCGGCGAAAGCCAGTGGATTACCGGCGAGGCCGAGCGCCATTACGTGCATTTCCTGCGCCTGACCCATGACGCGATCATGGTCGGCGGCGGCACCGCGCGGGCGGACGCGCCGCGCCTGACCGTGCGCGGCTACGGCCCGGTGCGCCAGCCCCTGCGGGTGGTGGTCTCGGCCGATCCGCCCGCCTTGCCGGAGGGCGGGCCGGTCGTGGACCTGTCGACGGTCCCGCGCGGGCCGGACGGGCTGGATGTCGCGGCGGTGCTGCGTCACCTCGCCGGGCTTGGCGTGACGCGGGTGTTCTGCGAGGGCGGCGGGCGGCTGGCGGCCTCGCTGCTGCGCGCCGGGCTGGTGGACGAGCTGGTCGGCTGCACCGCCGGGCTGGCCCTTGGCGGCGATGCGCGCGCCGCCGTGGGGCCGATGCGGCTGGCGGCGCTGGCGGATGCGCCGCGCTTCGATCTGGTGTCCACCCGCAGCATCGGCCGCGACGTGCTGCATCGCTGGCGCCGCGCCGCCGCGCCATGAGCCTGCCCGAAATCTACCCCCACAGCCCGGCCGAGGATGCGCAGGGCCTGGTCTTCGGCGCGGTGATGGCCGGGTTCGGCGCCGTGCTGCTGGGCGCGGCGGGGCTGATCACCGGGCAACTGGCCGGGCTGGCGCTGCTGGTCGCGCAGGCGACGGGCTGGCCCTTCGGTCCGGTCTATGCGGTGCTGAGCCTGCCCTTCTACGGCTTCGGCTATCGCCGGCTGGGGGCGGGCTTCGTCATCCGCACGGCGGTCGCGGTGGCGCTGCTGGTCGCGGTGACGCTGGCGCTGCCGCGCCTGATCGGGTTCTCGCATCTGGCGCCGGGCGCGGCGGCGGTGCTGGCCGGCATGGCTTCGGGCGCCGGGCTGATGGCGCTGTTCCGGCATCGCGCCTCGCTGGGCGGGATCGGGGCGGTGGCGCTGGATATGCAGGACCGTTTCGGTATCCGCGCCGGCTGGGTGCAGATGGGGTTCGATGCGGCGCTGTTCGCCGCTGCCTTCCTGCTGATGCCGTGGCGGCTGGTGCTGTGGTCGGGGCTGGCCGCCCTGGTGACGAATCTGGTCATCGCCATCAACCACCGCCGCGACCGCTATCTGGCCTAGCGCCACAGCCAGCTTTGCGAGGCGAGAACTCCCTGCAATTTCGACAGGATGCGCAGGGAAGGCGGTTGCGGGGCGCCGGTCTCGATCCGATCCAGCGCCAGCTCCACCGTGCAGGGGCGGCCCGTCACCGGATCGGTATAGCGCGGATAGGCGATCAGCGCGGCATGGACCAGCATGGCCAGGTCGGGGCGGGCCTGCCGGCGCGCGGGCACGGGCGCGCGGTCCTCGGTCAGCCCCCAGCCGGCATAGAAGGGCGCGCCGAGGCAGGCGACCGGCACGCCCCGGATCAGCGCCTCGAAGCCCAGCGTCGAGGTCAGGGTCCACACCAGATCGGCCTTTTCGATCAGCGCCATAGGGTCGGCGTTGCGGGCGATCAGGTCGGCCTCCGCCGCCGGGATCGCGCCGGGGCGCAGCCCGGCCTCGACATCGGGATGCGGCTTGTAGATCAGGAAGGCGCCGGGATGCGCCGCCCGCGCCGAGGCCAGCAGCCCGGCATTGTCGCGGATCGGGCCGGTGGCGCCCAGCCGGATCGAGGCATCGTCCGCCACCTGTCCCGGCACCAGAATGACCTGCTGCCCCGGTTTCGCCGCGATTTCAGGGCATTGGCCGCCAAGGTTGTATTTCCCGACCCCGCCGGCGCGCAGGCGCCCGATCAGCGCCTCGGCCCGCGCCCGCCCGCCGGGCGGCAGCGGCGCGGCGATCAGGTCCTCAAGCTGCGAGGGGCGGGTGGGATCGTAATAGATGCCCCGCCCATCCGCGACCAGCGACAGCGCCGGGGTCAGCGCCGCGCCCAGGCCGCGCGAGCGGATGAAGCCGTCCTCGACCAGGGCCGGACCCGGCGCACCCTGCCGGCTTCCCGCCCAGGCCAGCGTCGGCGCCGCCTTGTCGTCGAAACGCACGCCCTTGCCGTTGCCGAAGGTCCGGGCGATGCCGGCGCGCTTCCACAGCCGCATGCCGTGGGCGACATGGCCGTCATGGTCCTGCCGCCAGGCGCGGGCCTCGGCCTCCAGCTGCCGGGCGGCAGTCTCGAAATCGCAAAGCCGGTCGCGGCAGGGATCATACCAGAGCGGGCCGGTCAGGTGCGAGGCGGTGAACAGCGCCTCGATGCCGGCCTTGCCGCGGCGGGGCAGGGGCTGTTCGTCATCCGACAGGTCCCAGCCGGCATAAAAGGGCAGGCCGAACAGGCGCGGGCGGTGGCCGGCCAGCATGGCCTCATAGCCCAGTTGGCTGGATACCGCATAGACCCGCGCCGCGCGCGCCAGCAGCGCCCAGGGATCGGCGGGGGCGTCGTGCAGGGCCTCGCCGGGGCGCAGGTCGGCCTGCGCCAGGTGGCCGGGGCGCAGACCGGCGGCGGTCTCCGGGTGGCTGCGGATGACGATGGGGCGGCCCGGATTCTCCGCCCGCGCGGCATCCAGCATGCGCAGGAACATATCGCGCCCCGCGCCCATCAGCGAGGCATCGCCGCGCGTCTGGTCCACGACCAGCACGCAGCCCTCCGGCGGCAGCGCCGCATCCGGCAGGTGGTTGTTGTATTTGCTGAGTCCCCCCGCACGCAGCAGGGCGATGCCGGCCCGCGCGCGCTCGGGCTGCGCGGGTTCGGTCTGGATCAGATGCTCGAACAGGCAGGGCCGTGCGGGGTCGAAATGCAGGCCCAGCGGGTCCGCGACCAACCCCACCGGCGCCCGCCGCGCCAGCCTTCGCCAGCCGCGCGGCGCCGCGGCGTCCCGCGCCATCCGCCCCGGCAGGACCGAGCGCAGGAAGGCATCCTCCACCCGCAGCACCCCGGCGCCCGCGCGCCGCGCCACCGCCAGCCCGCGCCATGCGGTGGGCGAGGCGCCCCAGACGCCGACCATGCCGCCGCCGCGCGGCCAGCCGATGCCGGCCTTCCACCCCGCCAGCGCAAGAATATGGCGGGCCGCCCCGGTCAGCAGCCCGCCACTATAGACGTAAAGCCGGCCGCTCAGTTGGCTAGCCGGTCGATCTGCGCGGCGGAGGAGGCGGTGCCGGTGATCGCGCCCAGCGTCTTCTGCCAGCGCACGAAGGGGGCCTCGGTCACATAGACGCTGTCGCCGTCGCGGATCAGGAATTCGCGCGCGATGAACAGGCCCGAGGGCTGGGTCAGGTCCAGCACATAGGCGATGCGCTGCGAGCCGTAGACCTGCCGGCCCAGCACCCGGCTGGCGACATTCTCCGGCTCGTCGCGCAGCACGAAGACGCCGGTCGGGTCGGCGGTGTTGGTCGACAGCCCGCCCACCAGGGCGATGGCCTCGATGGCGTTGACGCTTTCGGAACCCAGCGGCACCAGCGTCTGCCCGCCCAGGGCGCCCAGCGCGGTGAAGTTGCGGGTATCCTCCTCGACCAGGATCACGTCGCCGGGGCGCAGCGCGATGTCGTTGCGCGAATTGGAATAGAGGTCGCGCAGCCAGATCTTGCCGCTCTGGCCGCCGCGCTTGACGGTGACCACCGCCACGTCGGCATCCACGACCACGCCACCGGCCTTGGCCAGCATGGCCGACAGCGTGCGGGTCGGCCGCTCGATCGGATAGACGCCTTGCCCGCCGACCTTGCCCATCAGCGAGACCGTGGCGCCGTCGCCGGCCAGCCGCGTCACCATCACCTGCGGGTCCGGGGTCTGGTCGGCCAGCCTTTCGGTGATGATCCGGCGCAGCGCGTCGGGCGAGTTGCCGGCCGCGCGCACCCGGCCCGCATAGGGCACGAAGATGAAGCCGTCGCCATCCACCTGCACCTGCGTCAGCTGCGTGGCGGCCTGGTCGCGGGTCATCAGCCCGCTATCGACATTCTCCCAGATCGACAGGCCCAGCACGTCGCCGGGCCGGATCGTGTCCGCGCCGATGGAGCCGGCGGAGAGGAAGCTTTGCGAGAAGCCCCAGCTGGGTTGATAGCTGGCGGCGCGGGCGACGGCGGTGGTCACGGTCACGATATGGGTGTCGCCGCCCTTTTCCACGGCGCCGGCCATGATCTCGGACTTCGACGGGCCGGAGCGGGGCAATCCGCAGGCCGCCAGCACCAGAACCGAGGCGAGGATGGCCAGGCGGCCCAGCCGGCCGGCGGAAACGGCGCCACGCGGCGTCTTGGTGGTTGCGGTCACTGTCGCGCTCCTGTCGAATTTTCGGGGGATTATGCACCCGATTCTTTATATTTCCATAACGCGGGCCGGAAATTTCCCGCCGTCGGGCGGCAGATGATGCGCATGGGCAACGCAAGCCCGCCGGTGCGGGGCCGGCCCTGGGCGGGTTTTCGCCGCCCTAGCCCTCGTTGCGCTCCACATCCAGCAATTGCGCGGCGAGGTCGTTCAGCATCTGAAGCCGGCGCGTGGCGTCCGCCTCGGCGGCGGCGGCGTCGAGGCGGGCCAGGCCGCGCTCGAACCCGGCCAGTTGCTCGGCGGCCTGGCTGGCGGTCACCGCCTGGTCGTCGAAGCGCCGCGCCACCTGGGTCGCGGCCATCGCCGCGAGATTCAGCGCCAGCGCATGGCCGGGATGGTCGATGGCCAGTTCGCGCGCGGCGCGGGCGGCGGCCTCGAAGGCATAGGTGCCGCCGCCATGCTGGCGCACGGTCTGGGCGAGGTCGGCGAAAACGGGGGGCGGGGCGGCGTCCAAGGTGTCCTCCATCGGGTCACGGCACAGCAGGTCATAAAGCGTTTCGCAGGCAATTTCAAAGTCCCCCGCATCCATCGCCTCGTCGGGATTGTGCGAGCCGTTGGCGTTCCTGACGAACATCATCACCGCCGGCACCCCGGCCTGCGCGAACATGGCCGCATCGTGCCCGGCGCCCGAGGCCATCGTCACCGGGCGGATGCGCCGGCGCAGCATGGCCAGCGTCGCTGCCTCGACCAGTTCCGGGGCGCAGGTGGCGGGGTGGGCGCGCTGGATCGCGTCGGGGGCGAAGCGCACGCCGCGGCGGGCGGCGATGGCCGCCATCTCGGTTTCCATCAGCGCGTGGAAGCGGGTCAGCACCGATTCGTCGAGGCTGCGCATGTCGGTGGAGAATCCCACCTCGTCGGGAATGCGGGTCAGGGCGTGGCGTGCCGGGTCGGTGCCGATCATGCCGCAGGTAAAGACCAGATCGTCGCCACCCTCGACCCAATCCAGCGCATGCGCCTCCATCAGCGCCAGCAGCTCCGCCACCGCCAGCACCGCGTCGTGGCGCATGTCCTGCGGCACGGCGCCGGAATGGCCGGCCACGCCCTCGCAAAGGATGCGGTTGTGGCGCAGGTTGCCGCGAATGCCCGAGACCGCGGCCACCGGGGCGTTCAGGTCGATCAGCACCGGGCCTTGCTCGATATGCAGTTCCACATAGCCGGCGAGGCGTGCGAGGTCGATCATGGGCCGCCCGGCGCGAATCTCCTCCACCGGGATGCCCAGATCGGCCAGATGCGCCGACAGCGGCCGCCCGTCGTCGCGATGCGGACGGGCGAGGTCGTCCGCCGTCATCTGCCCGGTAACGATGCGCGAGCCGAGATAGGGCAGGCCGAACCACGGGCTTTCCTCGCCGCGCATGGCGATCAGGTGGATGGGGCGGGGTGGCGTCACCCCTTCGCGCGCGGCGCGCACCAGCACGCACAGCCCGGCGATCACCCCGGCCAGCCCGTCGAAATTCCCGCCCTGCGGCACGGAGTCGGCATGGCTGCCGACCAGCATCACCCCCCCGGCATCGCGCGTTCCCGGCAGGCCGGCATAGAGGTTCAGCGCCGCGTCCTGCCAGACCTCCAGCCCCTCGGCACGGGCGGCCTCGGCCAGATGCGCCAGCACGGCGGTTTCCACGGCGGAATAGGCGGGACGCGAGACGCCGCGGATGTCCGGCGACAGCGCCGCGATCTCGTGAAACAGGCGCGCGGCCAGCGCGGGGACGGGTTCGTTTCTCATGGTGCGGCCTGCATGAACACGGTTTCCTCCGGCTGGGCGGCATCGTCGAGGCTGCCGATATAGTCGCGGATGGCGGGGATGCCGTCCTCGGCGGCGCGGGCGGCAAGGCCCTCGATCACGCGCGGCAGGGCCAGCGGATCGAGGAAGGTCTCGGTGCCGACCTGCACCGCCGAGGCGCCGGCGATCATGTATTCCAGCGCGTCCTCGGCGGTGGAGATGCCGCCGCAGCCGATCACCGGCAGGCTGGTGGCGCGGGCGCATTGATAGGCCATGCGCAGCGCGATGGGTTTCAGCGCGGGGCCGGACAGCCCGCCCATCAGGTTGCCCAGCCGCGCGCGGCGGGTGCGGGTATCCACGGCCATCGCCAGAATGGTGTTGGCCACCACCAGCGCATCGCCGCCGGCGGTCTCGACCGCGCGGGCGACCTCGGGCGTCTCGCCGGTGTTCGGGGTCAGCTTGACCCAGAGCGGCAGGGCGGTCGCCTCGCGCAGCCGGGCCACGACCTCGTAGGTCGAGGCGGGGCGGATGGCGAAGGCCTTGCCGTCCTCCTCGATATTCGGGCAGGAGATATTGGCCTCGATCGCCGCCACGCCGGGCAGGCTGACCGCCGCCGCCAGTTCCGCGAAATCCCGCACCGTTGGGGCCGAGATCGACACCACCAGCGGCACGTCATAGCGGCCATAGAAGGGGATGGTCTTGGAAATAAAGGCTTCCAGCCCCTTCGACGGAATGCCGATGGCGTTCAGCATGCCGCCCTGCACCTCGCAGACGCGCGGCGTGGGGTTGCCGCTGCGCCGCTCGCGCGTGATGGTCTTGAGCACATGCGCGCCGAGGCAATTCAGGTCGAACACCTCGGCCATTTCCTCCGAGAACGTGCCCGAGGCGGGCATCACCGGGTTCTTCAGCCGCAGGTCGCCGATCTGGACCGTCATGTCGATCATGCCACGGCCTCCATCAGGTCGAAGACCGGGCCGTCGCGGCAGACGCGCAGCGACAGCATCGCCTCGCCCCGGCGGAAGGGCCGCACGCAGCATTGGCACATGCCGATGCCGCAGGCCATCTGCTGCTCCAGCGCGACCTGTCCGGGCACGCCATGCGCGGCGCATTGGCGTTGCAGCAGGCGCAGCAGGCGGGCGCTGCCGCAGGTGAAGACCGCATCGACGCCGGCGGCCAGATGGGTGGCGACCAGCGGCTCGACATGCTCGACGGCGGCGGTGCCGTCGCTGTCCAGCAGGGGGACGACCTGCGCGCCCTCGGCCCGGAACAGGTCCAGCGACATCAGGAATTCCGGCGCGCGGGCCGAGCACAGGGCCGTCACCGCGATCCCCCTCAGCCGCGCCGCGCGGGCCAGAGGCGCCAGCGTCGCCAGCCCCACCCCCCGCGCCAGCAGCAGGATATGGCGCCAGTCCGGGTCCAGATGAAAGCCGCGTCCCAAGGGTCCGACCACCGAAAGCCGGTCGCCCGGCGCCAGCCCGGCCAGCGTCGCGGTGCCCTTGCCGGCGACCTTGTAGAGGAAGCGCAGCGTGCCGTCCGATGTGCCGTAGATGCTCATCGGGCGGCGCAGCACCGGGCCGTCGCGCCCCGCGGAGGGGCAAAGCAGGTGAAAGAACTGCCCCGGACGGCAAGCGTCCAGCAGCGCCTCGGGCGCGTCCAGCAGCATCAGGCGGTAATCCGCGTTCACCGGCAGGTTCGAGCGCACCGGCAGCGCCTGCACGCGGATCGTCGCATCGCGGGTCAGCAGGTCGACGCTCATTTCAGCAACGCGGGCAGGAAGGTGGACAGGCCGGGGATATAGCTGACCAGCAGCAGCACCACGATATTCACGCCCACGAAGGGCCAGACGCCTTGAATGATCGTCAGCACGGGCTTGCGCAGGGTCGAGGAGGCCACGAACAGGTCCAGCCCGAAGGGCGGGGTGATCATGCCGATGGTGATGTTCAGCGTCACGATCATGCCGAAATGCACCGGGTCGATGCCCAGCGACATCGCCACGGGGAACAGCGTCGGCACCAGGATGATCAGCGCGCTGTTGGGGTCGATGAACATGCCCGCGATCAGGAAGACCACGTTCATCATCATCAGGAACAGCACCCAGTTCGCGCCGATGTCGTTGAGGAGCATCAGCAGCATGTCCGGCAGCCGCGCCAGCGTGATGATATAGGCCAGGATGCCGCCCACCGCCAGCAGGATGAAGATGATCGCGGTCGAGACCGCGGCCCGCTGCGTCACCGCCATCAGCCGCGAAAGCCCCATCGAGCGATAGACCAGCATCTCGACCAGGATCGCATAGACCACGCTGACCGCCGCCGCGTCGGTGGGCGTCAGATAGCCCGAATAGATACCGCCCATGATGATGACCGGCATGCCCAGCGCCCAGACGGCTTCCCGCAGCGCCCGCAGCCGGGCCGGCCAGCCCATGCGCTCGGCCCCGGCGATGCCGCCGCGCCGCGCCTCCCACCAGGTGTAGATCGCGAAGGCCAGCCCCAGCACGATGCCGATGGCCAGCCCGGCCATGAACAGGTCCACGACCGAGGTGCCGGTCATCCAGGCATAGATGATGATGGTGATCGAGGGCGGGATCAGCAGCGCGGTTTCCGCCGCCGAGGCGATCAGCCCCAGCGAGAACTTCTCGGAGAACCCTTCCTTGCGCATCTCGGGATAGACCAGATTACCGAGGGCGGCGACGGTGGCCGGCGCCGAGCCGGAGACCGAGCCGAAGGCCATCGCCCCGCCGATGGCGGTATAGCCCATGCCGCCGGGCAGGTGCCCGAGGAAGGCCCGCATCGCGGCGGTCAGGCGCCGGGCGATCTGGCCGTCGCCCATCAGCTCGGCCGCGAAGATGAAGAAGGGGATGGCCAGCAGGGTCGAATGGTTGACCGCGCCCACCATCTTCTGCACCAGCGCCGTATCGACGATATTGGGAAAGAAGGCCAGTTTCGCCCCCAGCCCGGCGGCGCCGAGCACGAGGAACATCTCGAATCCGCCGACCAGCAGGGCCGCGGCGAGACCGGCGACGAGGGCGATGCGGATCATGCGCGGACCTCCCGGATGAAACGGCTGCGGGGCGCGGCTGACGGCGTGACCATCAGGGCCGTTTCCGTGGTCGATGGGCCGGGGGTGGCGCGGCAATCAGGCGATGCGGCAATGCGGATCACTCGCCGGTTTCCCTGATGAGACTGCCGGGTGCGGGCGACGGGGTGGCCGCGCCCGTGGCTGATGGGCCGGTCGCCGGGGGCGGTGCGGTCGGGCGATGCGGCGGAACGGGTCATTCGCCGGCCTCCTGCATCTGCGGGGAAAAGCGGTCGATGACACCGGCCAGCGAGGCCGCGAAGCGCAGCGACATCAGCAGGAAGCCCAGCATCGGCGCCACGTAGATCCATTTCGCCGAGATCCCGACCGAGGTCATGATCTGGCCGCTTTTGGCCACGAACAGCACCGATTTCAGGCTGATCCACGCGAAATAGAGGCACATCAGCGTGCCCACCGCGTCGATCAGCGGCCGCAGCGGCAGGCCGGTGCGCCGCGTGATGCGCTCGCGCCAGGCATAGACGCCGACATGGCGGCCCTGCTGCAAGGCCAGCCCGCAGGACAGGAACACCAGATACAGCATCATCAGCCGCACCGCCTCGTCGATCCAGAACAGCCGGGGCGCGACGGTGGGCAGAAAGCTGCGCGCGGCGACGTTGGCGGTGAACAGCGCCACCATCGTCAGGAAGGTCAGCGCCACCGCCAGCCCCTCCAGGCGGGCCAGATGGTGAAGGATACGGGACAAGGGGGCCTCCGATGGGCTGGGGCTGCCGGGGCGGCGGTGGCGGTTGACGGGCGGGGGTCCGGGGACCGCATCGCGGGATGGTTGCGCTGCTGCCCCGTGGTCGGTCTCCGATGGCGGGGCAGGTGGTCGGGTCGTCGTCGGGTTCGGCAGGTTGGCGCCGGATGGCGCGATGCTGCCTGTGATGCTGGTCCCGGTTGTCGGTCTCCGATGCGGGGCCTGGGTCGTGGTGACGGGCCGGGCTGGCGGGTCGGTGCCGAATGGCGGGTCGGCGGTCGGGTGCGGGGTCGTATCGAAAGCCTGTGGCCTCGGCATTGGCCGGATCGGCGGCCGTGACGGTGGGCGGTGCGGGCCGCCGGGCCGTGATCCGCTGCCGAACCGGCGGAGCGAAAAGGGCGCCCGCATGATGCGGGCGCCGGTTCCGTCAGTCGCCCAGCTTGGCGATCTCGGCCTCGTAGGTGTCCAGCAGGGCCTTGCCCTCGTCGCCGGCCAGCGCCAGATAGGCCTCGCGGGTCGGGCCTTCCATGCGCTCGATGAGGGCCGCGCGCTCCTCCTCGGTCAGCTCGCGCACCTCCATGCCGGCATCGGTCAGCGCGGCCAGCGCCGCATCCACCGCCGCCGCCTTGTGGGCGATCAGGTCGGGCACGGCATTGGTGAACTCCTCGACGATGATGGTCTGGTATTCCTCCGGCAGGCTTTCCCACCAGGCGGTGTTGAACAGGATCACATCCTCCATCGCGCCGTGGTTCGACACGACCAGATGCTTCTGCACCTCGTTGTATTTCATGCGCTGGATGGTATCGAGCGGGTTCTCCTGCCCCTCGATCACCCCGGTCTGCAACGAGGTATACAGCTCGGAAAAGTCGATGGCGACGGCCGAGGCGCCCAGCGCGGCGAACTGCTCGATCAGGATCTTGCTGTCCATCACCCGGAACCGCTGGCCGGCGAAATCCTCGACCGAGGCGAGGGGCCGGTTCGAGGTCAGGCTCTTGCGCCCGTTCGGCCACAGGCCGAGGCAGGTGACGCCGCGCGCGTCAAAGCTCTGGCAAAGCTGCTGGCCGAAGGGGCCGTCCAGCAATTCGCGGGCCTTGTCCTCGTCCTCGGGCAGCAGGAACGGGATGTCCATGATCGACACGACGGGGTTGAAGCCGCCCAGGAAGGCCGCCGGCGCCACCGTGGCCTCCAGCGCGCCCATCTGCACGCCCTCGGTCATCTCGCGCTGCTGGCCCAGCTGGCCCTGCGGGAAAAGCTGGAACTCCACCGCGCCATTCGTGCGCTCGGCCACGGCGGCGGCGACACCCTCCAGCGCGACATGGCGCGATTGCAGGTTCGATTCCAGATGGCCGATCTTGGCCACATAGTCGGCGGCACTGGCCGGAAGGGCCAGAAGGGCGGCCACAGCCGTCGAGGCGGCGGCCGTGAACAGGCGGCGGGTCAGCATTCGTTGATCTCCCATGTTGGCGTCGGACGCGCTTTGCCACCAGATTTGCCGCCGGGCAAGCAGGCGTCAAGCGCAAATCTCAAAAGTTAGACACTTGCCTTTTGCGATGGCGGCTTGCAGCCTTGGAAAAAAGGGCAGGCGAGGTGCGTTGATGAGTCTGGCAGTCGAACCGGATGCGACCCGCAGGATCGGCGCGCGGCTGCGCGCGCATCGCGACCGGCAGGGGATCGGCCCGGACGACCTCGCCCAGCGGCTGGGCATCTCGCGCGCGGCCCTCTACCGCGCCGAAAAGGGCGAGATCGCCAAGCTGGAGGTGCTGGGCCGCATCGCGGCAGAGCTGGGCGCCAGCCTCGACCAGTTGCTGGGCATCGGCAGCGAATACCTCGACGATGCGGCGGCGCTGCTGTCGCGGATGACCGATCTGGAGACCGGGGCCGACTGCATCACCGGCGTGTTCAGCCCGGTCAGCTATCTGCTGACGACCCCGGCCTATGACCGGGTGCTGAAGGATGCGCTGTTCGAGCAGGGACAGGCCACGCCCGACCAGATCACCCGGATGATGGAGGCGCTGCGCCGGCGCCGGCGCGGCTTTGCCACCGGCCGGATGCGGCTGCACAGCATCGTCACCACCGCCGACCTGACCCGCTTCCTGGAGCACGGGCTGACCGGGCAGGACAGCCTGCCGCCCTCGATCGCGGAGGCCCGCCGCCGCCATGCCCGCGCCGAGGTCGAGGGGGTGGCGCGGCTGGCGCTGGCGCCGCCGGGCGGGCGGGCCGAGCTGCGGCTGGTCGAGGCGCCCGGCGCCGCCACCAGCTTCGAGATCGTGGACCGCCCCGATGCGGCCTGGCTGGTCGTCAGCCCCTTCGCGCTGGGGCTGCGGCCCAATATCACGCTGGGCGTGGGCACGGTGACGCCGGCGCCCGAGGCCGTGGCCAGCCACCGCGCGGTCACGGACCGGCTGTGGGCCGAGGGCATCGGCGGCGAGGCCGCCCATGCCCGCATCCAGGAGGTGCTGGCCAAGGCCGGCTGACCTGTCCCTCAACCGCCGCCGCCGCCGCCGCCGGGTGCCGCCGGCCGGCGCGGGAGGCTGATCCGGTAGCGATAGAACCGCCCCAGCAGGATCGGGGTCAGATACATTGGCACCTGATAGCAGGCGACGAACAGCAGCAGTGGCGCGGTGAACGAGGCCGGCAGCACCGCCAGGAACAGCAGCAGGCTGCGATTGCCGGCGCCGATGGCGAGGCCCGTGGCGTCGCTGCGCCCGCGCAGGGCGAAGGCGGTGGCGATCTGAAGCCCGAAATTCGAGGCGAAGGCCGCGACCATCACCCACAGCGCCAGCATCGGCGTTTCCATCAGCGCCGGCCGCAGCGCGGTCATCAGCCCGGTGACGGCCAGCGCCATCGCCAGCGCCGAAAACCCGTCGATGGCCGCCAGTTGCCGGGGCGTCGGGTCGGGGAACAGCCAGGCTCTGAGGCCAAAGCCGAAGCCCACCGAAACCGCCAGCACGCCGATGGTGCGTCCGGCCGCGGCCATCACCGCCGTGAAATCGCCGAAGGCCGGCCACAGCCACAGGGCCGGCACCAGGGTCAGCGGCAGCGCCGCCGTGCCCAGGATCACCATGCGCAGCGCCGGCGCCGGGTCGCCGTCCGACATGATGGTCAGGTTCGGCGTGCTGGAAATCGGCGCCCCGGCGGCCATCAACACCAGCGCCGTGGCCAGCGGCCCGGTCCAGCCGAAACCCAGCAGCACGCCCGCCACGACCAGCGGCAGCGCCATCTGCAACACCGCCACCGCGCCCAGCGAGAAGCGCAGGCCGCCGCCCAGTCCCAGCGCGCTGCGCGGGCCGATGCGCAGCGCCGCCAGCGCCAGCAGCCCCGCCGCCGCCAGCGGCAGCTGCGCGGCGATGGCGCCGGCCAGGCCGGGCAGAAGAACGCCGGCCGCGAGGCCGGCGATCAACAGGGGCTTGGCATGCCTCGCCGCGAGGACGAGAAGCGCCTGCACCATCACGGCCTCACGCGGGGCCGCGGATCTGGGCGGGCAGCCAGGTGGCCAGTTCCGGGAAGGCCATCAGGATGACCACCATCAGCATCATGATCAGGAACATCGGCAGCGCCGCCCAGGCGATATAGCCCAGCGGCCGCCTGGTCATCCCCTGCAACACGAACAGGTTGAAGCCCACCGGCGGCGTGATCTGCGCCATCTCGATCACCACGACGATGAAGATGCCGAACCAGATGATGTCGATGCCGGCCTGACGGATCAGCGGCTCGATCACCGCCATCGTCAGCACCACGATGGAAATCCCGTCGAGGAAGCAGCCCAGGACGATAAAGAACATCATCAGCGCCAGGATCAGCTGGACCTTGGTCAGCCCCCAGCCGGTGATCGTCTCGGCCAGCATGCGCGGCAGGCCGGTGAAGCCCATCGCCAGCGACAGGAAGGCCGCGCCGGCCAGGATCAGCGCGATCATCGCCGAGGTCAGCACCGCGCCCATCAGGCTTTCCGTCAGGCTGCGGAAGTTCAGCGACCCCTGGAACAGCGCCAGCGTCAGCGCGCCCAGAACGCCGATGGCCGCGGCCTCGGTCGCCGTCGCCAGACCCGTATACATCGAGCCGATCACCGCCGCGATCAGGATGAACAGCGGAATCAGATAGCGCGATGCCGCGAATTTCTGCGCGAAGGTCATCTCCGGTTCGGGGTTGGGGTTCCAGTTCTTGTTGACCAGCGGTTGCAGGGCAATCCAGCCCATGAACAAGGCGGCCAGAACCAGGCCCGGAACGATCCCGGCGATGAACAGCTTGGTGATGGATTCGTTGACGGTCACGCCATAGACGATCAGCGTCAGGCTGGGCGGAATCATCAGCCCCAGCGTCGCCGCCCCGGCCAGGGTGCCGAGGATCTGCTTGTCGGGGAAGTTGCGCTTGCGCAGCTCCGGTATGGACATCTTGCCCACGGTGACCAGCGTCGCCGCCGAGCTGCCGGACACGGCCGCGAACACCGTGCAGCCCACCACGTTCGTATGCAGCAGCCCGCCGGGCAGCCGCGCCATCCAGGGCGCAAGGCCCTTGAACATGTCCTCGGACAGTCGTGTCCGGTAAAGGATCTCGCCCATCCAGATGAACAGCGGCAGCGCCGTCAGCGTCCAGGACGAGGACGAGCGCCACATCACCGTCACCATCGCGTCGCCCACCGGGCGCGAGGTGAACAGCTCCATCCCCACCCAGGCCACGCCCATCAGGGCGATGCCGACCCAGACGCCGGCGCCCAGCAGGGTGAACAGCACCCCGAGGAAGATCAGAATCGGTAGAAGTTCTCCACTCATATGCCTGCTTCCTGTGCTATTCGCTGTTGTCCAGCTCGCTCGAGGCGACGGGGCTGTTGCCGGTAAGGACGAGGGTGACGAAATTGTCGATGAAGCACAAAGCCAGCAGGACCGCGCCGACCGCCATCGGCGTCTGCACGATCCACAGCGGCATCATGTCCTGGCCCTGGCTGACATCGCCGAAGCGATGCGAGGTCATCACCATCTTGATCGAATAGCGCGCCAGCAGGACCGTCAGCAGCGTGCCCACGGCGATACAGACGTATTCCATGTATTTCCGGTTCTCGCCCAGCAGGTTCAGCACCAGGCCGACGCGGATATGGCTGCCCTGGTTCAGCGCATAGGCGAACGAGAAGAAGGACGCCGCCGCCATCAGGTAGCCGGCATATTCGGCACCGCCGGGGAACATGACATGCGTCCAGCGGGCGACCATCTGCGCGGTGATCACGATCAGCATCGCCGCCAGGCAGATGCAGGAGATATAGGCGCCGAGTTTATAAAGGCCGTCGAGCGCGCGGCGCAGCGGGCCTTCGTCGGGAGAGGAATGATCCGTCATGGGAACCTCTGCTCATGGATGGGGGCCGGGCGGTATCGCCGCCTTGCCGAAGGGTCGGCCGGTCCCTGCCTGTGGGCAGCAGCCGGTTCGCAGGCGGGCGGGACCGGCGATCGCCCGCCCCGTCCCCGATTCGATACGCCGCGCCCTGATGGGGCGCGGCGCTCCTGCGATTATTGCTGGCTGGCGATATAGCCTTCGACCGCCGTCCGGGTGGCGTCGTCGACCTTGGCCAGCCACTCCTCCAGCATGACCTCGCCATAGCCCTCGAAATCGGCCCGGAGCTGGTCGCTCGGCTCCTCCACCGTCATCCCGTTCGCGCGCAGCTCGTCGACCAGTTGGCCCGCGACCTCGCGCACCGTGGCCTCGCCCTGCACGGACGCCGCCTCGCCGCAGGCCACGATGGCGGCCTGCTGGTCCTCGGGCAGGCCCTCGAAGGCGTCCTTGTTGGCGAAGACGGTGTTGCGCGGCAGCCAGGCCTTCAGGTCATACCAATGCGTCAGGCTTTCCCAGACCTTGCTGTCCACGCCGGTCGAACCGGAGGAGAGGAAGCTTTCCACGACGCCGGTGGCCAGCGCCTGGGCCAGTTCGGCGGCCTCGATCTGCACCGGCTCCATGCCGGCCATCGCGGCGATGCGGGCGGTCGCGGCATTGTAGGCGCGGAACTTGATGCCCCTGAGATCGGCGGCCGAATTCACGTCGATCTTGGTGTAAAGGCCCTGCGGCGCCCATTGCGCGCTATAGATCAGCACGAGGTTCTGCGACTCCAGCAGGCTGGTCAGCGAGGGCTTCACGGCCTCCGCCAGCGCGTTCGAGGCGTCGAAGCTGCTGGCGATGAAGGGCACCGAATCATAGCCGAACAGCGCGTTCTCGTTCTCATGGGCGGACAGCAGGCGCTCGCCGATCTGGGCCTGGCCGGTCTGCACGGCGCGCTTGATGTCGGCGCCGTTGAACAGCGAGCCGTTCGGATGGACGGTGATCGTCAGCGCCCCGCCGGTCTTGTCGCTGACGCAGCTGGCGAAGTCCTGTGCGATCAATGTCAGGTAGTTGGTGGCCGGATAGGCGACCGGCATGTCCCAGCTTTCGGCCAGGGCGGGCGTGGCGACCGCGAGGGCAAGGGCGCTGGCGGTAAGGGTGCGGATCATTCGTCTTGTTCTCCCTGATGTGGCGCCGGTGTCCCGGCAAGTCAGCGGCGTGCAAAGCGCGCCGGGTCGAAGGGCGCAAGGTTCGCATTCGCCTTGTCGCCGCAAATCAGTCCCGAAAGTATCTCACCCGTGCGCGGGCCGGTGGTCAAGCCGATGTGGTGGTGTCCGAAACCGCAAAATGCACCGGCCGCCCCCGGCACGGCGCCGATCAGGGGCACGGAATCCACCGGCGCCGGGCGCGGCCCGACCCAGCCGCGCGTGCCCTTCCACGACAGGCCGGGGAAGCAGGCGCGGGCCAGTTCCTCCAGCAGCCGCAGCGGCGCCTGCCGCATCGGCGCGTCCGGGGCGGCGATCTCGACCAGCCCGGCCAGCCGGATGCGTCCCGCCATCTGGGTCAGCACGAACTTGCCCGAGGTCACCATCAGCGAGGCCCGGAATTCGTGCGACGGCTCCAGCAACTCCAGGTGGTAGCCGCGTTCGGCGATGATCGGGACATCCAGCCCCAGCATGGCCACCAGCTTGCGCGACCAGACCCCGCAGGCGATCACGGTGGCATCGGCATGCAGCGCCTCGCCGCCGGCGCGCAGGCCCAGCACGCTTCCGTCCGGGGCGCGGATGAAGTCCGTGACCTCGGCCTTCAGCAGCCGGCCGCCGCGCGCCTGCATCACCCGCGCCAGCGCCTCGCAATAGGCGCCGGGGTCGTCGATGCGCCCGCTGCCGGGCGTCGAGATGCCGAATTCCATGCCCGGCGCCAGCGCGGGCACCAGTTCGCGCAGCGCCCCGCCGTCCAGCTCGTCCCAGGTGAAGCCCATCTCGCGGCGCAGGGGCCAGGCGAAGCTGTCGGCCTCGAAATCCGCGCGTTTCGGCCAGACGAAGATGTAGGGCGTGGGGTGGATATGGTGCGCGGCCTCGGTGCCGTCGGCCAGCGCGTGGTGATCGGCCAGCGTGCCGGCGGTCAACGTGGCCAGCGCCGCCGAGGTCCGATGCGCGGCCTCGGCGTTGCATTCGTGGCGGTAGCGGGCAAAGAAGCCCGCCATGCCCGGCAGGTCGCGCTTGCGGATGAACAGCGGCCCCTTGCGGTCCAGCCACATCCGCGGCGCCGCGCGCATCAGCCCCGGCCCGGAGACCGGCGTGAACCCCTGCGAGGTCAGGATGCCGCCATTGCCGAAGGACGCCCCCGCCGCCGGTCCCTCGCGGTCGATCACCGTGACCGCTACGCCGCGCCGTTGCAGGTGCAGCGCGGTGGCGAGGCCGATGATGCCGGCCCCGACGACCAGCGCGGATTGCGGGACGCCCGGCGTCATCGCGCGGCCATCAGGCGGCATCGCGGGGCAGGCGGGTGGAATAGTCCTCGATGCCGTTCCAGCGATGGCCGAAGGCCAGCACGCCGGCATCGCCCGCCGCCGGGCCGATCAGTTGCATCCCCATCGGCAGCCCGCCGCCCGGCCCGCCGAAGCCCACCGGCACCGACAGCGCCGGCAGCCCGGCCAGCGAGGCGGGGATCACCACCTCCATCCAGCGGTGATAGGTGTCCATCGGCCGGCCCTCGATGCTTTCGGGCCAGCGCCATTCGGCGGGGAAGGGCCAGACCTGCGCGGTCGGCAGGGCCAGCAGGTCGAACTGCCGAAACAGTCCCGCCGCGCGCTGGAACCAGTGGCTGCGGATGGTGGTGGCCTCATAGAGCGCCGGCAGCGTCAACTCGCGCCCCTGCGAGATTTCCCACTGCATTTCGGGCTTCAGCTGCGCCCAATGCGCGGGGTTGTCGGCCAGCGCCTTCTTGCCGCCGGCATTCAGGAAGGCCCGCAGGCGCAGCCAGCTTTGCCACAGGCGTTCGGCGGGCATGGGCGGGGCGAGGTCCACGATCTCGGCGCCCAGCTCGTCCTGCATGCGGCCCAAAGCGGCGCGGCACAGGTCCAGGATCCCCGGCTCGCAGCCATAGGCGCCGCCCCAGTCGCCCAGCCAGCCGATGCGGACCGGGCGCGCGGGCGCGTCCAGCGCGGCCAGATAGTCGTCGGGCTGGACGGGGAAGGGGGTCGCAGGCTCCGGTCCCGCCAGCACCGACAGCAGCAGCGCCACGTCGCGCACGGTGCGCGCCATCGGCCCGTCGGTGGCCAGCGTCGCCATGAAATGATCGCCCGGCCCGTCGTCGGGGACCAGCCCGAAGCTGGGCCTGAACCCGTAGACCGCATTCCAGCCCGCCGGGTTGCGCAGGCTGCCCATCATGTCGGAACCGTCGGCCAGCGGCAGCATCCGCGCCGCCAGCGCCACCGCCGCCCCGCCCGAGGAGCCGCCGGCGCTGCGCGCCGTGTCCCAGGGGTTGCGCGTCACGCCGTAAACCTCGTTGAACGTATGCGAGCCGAGGCCGAATTCCGGGCTGTTGGTCTTGCCGATGATGATCGCGCCGGCGCCGCGGATGCGGGCGGCCAGCAACTCGTCGGCCTCGGGCACGAAATCGCGGTAGATCGTCGATCCCCAGGTGGTCACGATGCCCTTGGCGGCCGCCAGGTCCTTGATGGCCATCGGCAGGCCGGCCAGCGGTCCCTGCGCCGTTCCGGCGGCGCGCGCGGCATCGGCGGCACGGGCCTCGGCCAGCGCCGCCTCGCGCGGGCGCAGGGCGACCACGGCGTTCAGGGTCGGGTTCAGCGCCTCGATGCGGGCATAGCAGGCGGCGACCAGCGCCTCGGCGGTCAGGCTGCCGGCCCGCATCGCGGCCAGCGCCTCATGGGCGGACAGAAGGGCGGGATCGGTCATCGGGTTTCCCTGGGCAAGGCGGCGCGGCAGGCGCGTCCGTTCAGGCTGATGGCCTGCATGGCGGCCAGCGCCTCGGTGGCGGGAAGAAAGGCGGGATCGGTCATCGGATTTCCATGAACAGGGCGGCGGCCAGCTTCGCGCGCTCGGTGAGGCTGTCGATCTCGATATGCTCGTCCAGCGTGTGCAAGCCTGCGCCCCGCAGGCCCAGCCCGTCAAGCGTGGCGATCCCCAGCGCGCCGGTGAAGTTCCCGTCCGAGCCGCCGCCGGAATTGCAATGCGTCAGCTCGAATCCCAGCCGGGCGGCGATGCCGCGCGCGACCTGATAAAGCCGCATGGTGCCGGGCAGTTCCGGCGGCCAGACCGGGCGGGTCACGGTCCGGGTGACGGTGAATTCCACGCCGTTGCGGGTGCCGGACAGGGCCAGCAGGGCCGCGACGCCGCCGTCCAGATCCTCCTGCCGCTTGGCCATCGACAGCACTTCGGCCCGGCAGCTTGAGGCGACGCAGTTCACCCATTGCCCGGCATGGATCACGCCCACGGAAAAGGTGCAGTCCTCGGTGGTCATGGCCTCGATCTCGAGGATGCGGCGCGCCATTTCGGCGATGGCCGACCGCCCGTCCTTCAGTGCCCAGCCGGCATGCGAGGGGATGCCGCGCGTCTCCAGATCGAAGCGGGCGATGGCATAGCGGCCGGTGCAGACGCCGCCGCCTTCCTCGGCCGGCTCGGCCAGCAGCACGGCGGCGCTGCGCCGCGCCTCGGCCTCGATCAGGTCGCGGGTCTCGGGGGTGCCCACCTCCTCGTCGGGGGTGAACAGGAAGGTGACGGGCAGGGGCGTCCGCCAGCCCTGGCGGTGCAGCATGGCGGCGGCTTCCAGCAGGGCGAGGTTGCCGCCCTTCATGTCCTGCGTGCCGGGGCCGTAAAGCCGCCCGCCCTCGATCCGCCACGGGTTCTTCGCCAGCGTGCCGACGGGATGCACGGTGTCGAAATGGCCCGAGACCAGGATGCCCGGCACCTTGTCGTGGTCGGGATGCGGAAAGCGCACCCGCAGCGAGTCGCCGAAGCGGCCGGGATTGGCGATCACCTCGGCCGTGGCGCCCATCGCCTCGGCATCGCGGGCGGCCAGCGCCAGCATGCGGTTCACCGCCTCCGGGTCGTAGGTGGGCGATTCGCATTCGATCCACGGCCGCAGCCGGGCCAGCATGGCATCCGTGTCGAAGGGCAGGGTGGTGGCGTCGCGGTCGGTCATGCGGTTTCCTTCAGCGGCAGGCGGCGCTCGACGATGCGGGCATAGATCGAGGCGCCGGTGGTCAGCATGGCGGGGTCGAGGACATATCCGGGATTGTGCAGGCCCACGGTGCCGGCATGGCCCAGCCGGAAATAGGCGCCGGGCACCTGCTGCAACATGTCGGCGAAATCCTCCGAGCCGGTGGCGGGCCGGGTGTCGTCGGTGACCTGCGCCTTGCCCACGATGTCGGCCGCCGCCGCCAGCGCCACGTCGCCCGCCGCGTCGTCATTGACCAGCACGTCGAAGGCATGGCGCAGGTCCAGTTCGATGTCGGCCCCGAAGGCGGCGCCGAAACCGGCGCATATCTCGCGCATGCGGGTCTCGGCCAGCGCGATCACGTCCTTGCTGAAATAGCGGATCGTGCCGGCCAGCGTGGCGGTTTCCGGCACCACGTTATAGGCGGCGCCGGCATGGATCTGGGTCACCGACAGCACGCAGGTCTCCAGCGGCGGCACGTTGCGGGCCACGATGGTCTGCAACTGGCCCACCAGCGCCGAGGCGATCACCAGCGCGTCGCGCGACTGCTGCGGCGTGGCGGCATGGCTGCCCTTGCCGCGCACGGTGATGTCGAAGAAGGCCGCCCCTGCCATCGCCGCGCCCCGGCACAGCGTCACCTCGTCCGGGCGGCCGTTGGGGCTGTTGTGCATGCCATAGACCTCATCGACGGGGAAACGCTGGAACAGCCCTTCCTCGATCATCCGCCTTGCGCCGCCCAGCCCCTCCTCGGCGGGCTGGAAGATCACGATGGCGGTGCCGTCGAAGTCGCGCGTCTGCGCCAGGTATTCGGCGGCGCCCAGCAGCATGGTGGTGTGCCCGTCATGGCCGCAGGCATGCATCACCCCCGGCACGGCCGAGGCATAGGCCAGCCCGCTTTCCTCGTGGATGGGCAGCGCGTCCATGTCGGCGCGCAGCCCGATGCGGCGGTTGCCCTGGCCCTTGCCGCGGATCACGCCGACGATTCCGGTGCCGCCGATGCCCTCATGCACCTCGTCCACGCCGGCCGCGCGCAGGGCCTCGGCCACGATGCCCGCGGTGCGGACCTCCTGAAAGCCCAGTTCGGGATGGGCGTGCAGGTCCTCGAACACGGCGCGCAGCCGCGCGGCGCGGGCCTCGATTTCGGGCAGGACGGCCATGACGGTTCCTTTCGGGCTGGGGCGTTCGGCGGCATGGTGCCCCGTCGCGGCGCGCCCCGCAAGGCGGCGCTTCACATCCCCGTCACCTTGCGCAAGGGTGGCCGGGCCAGCTTGCGGAGGATGCCATGACCACGCCCCGGACCATCGCCCTGAACCTGCCCGGCCTGCGCGCCCCGGCCGAGATCCGCGTGGATCGCTGGGGCCTGCCGCATATCCGCGCGGCCTCGCAGCACGATGCCTTCTTCCTGCAAGGCTTCAACGCCGCCCGTGACCGGCTTTGGCAGATCGACCTGTGGCGCAAGCGCGGCCTCGGGCTGCTGGCGGCGGATTTCGGGCCGGGCTATCTGGCGCAGGATCGCGCCTCGCGGCTGTTTCTGTATCGCGGCGACATGGCGGCGGAATGGGCGGCCTACGGGCCGGATGCGGAGGCGATCTGCACCGCCTTCGCCGCCGGCATCAACGCCGCCGTGGAGGCGGTCGAGGCCGGCGCGCTGCCCCTGCCGGCCGCGTTCGCGCGCTTCGGCACCAGCCCCGCGCGCTGGGCACCCGAGGATGTCGTGCGCATCCGCATCCATTCGCTGGCCGGCAATGCGATTTCCGAATTCCTGCGCCTGCGGCTGTTGCAGGTCATGGGGGCCGAGGGCGCCGTCGCCGACCAGTTGCGCGCGCCCCTTTATCCCGAGGTCGCGCCCGAGGACTGGGGACCGCTGCCGCCCGTGGCCCTGCCCGAGGATGCGCTGGATGTCTATCGCCTCGCCGTGGCGCCGGTCAGCTTCGACCCTGCCCGGCTGCGTGCCACGCTGGACGAGGCCGGGGACTGGGCCGCCACGCGCGACGGGCAGGTGGTGCGGATGGCGCGGAAATTCTCCGGCTCGAACAACTGGGCGGTGGCGGGCAGCCATACCGCCACCGGGCGGCCGCTGATGGCCTCGGACCCGCACCGGGCCTATACCGCGCCCTCGATCCGCTACGGCGTGCATCTGGAGGCGCCCGGCCTGAGCGTCATCGGCGGCGGCGAGCCGCATTCGCCCGGCGTGATGGCCGGCCATAACGGCTTCGCGGCGTTTTCCATGACCTTTTTCCCGGCCGATCAGGAGGATCTGCTGGTGCTGGCCGATCCCCCGTTGACCGAGGTGGCGGAGACGATCCCGGTGCGCGGCGCGCCCGACCAGCCGGCGGTGCTGCGCTTTGCCGGCAAGGCGCCGGCTCTGTGGCAGGGCGACGGCCATGTGCTGGCGCTGCGCACCACCTTCACGGAACCCGGAACCGCGCCCTACATGGCCTGCTTGGCCTCGATGCGGGCGCGGTCGGGGGCCGAGTTCCGGGCGGCCTTGCGGGGCTGGGGGGCGCCGCCGTCGAACCAGGTCTATGCGGATATGGACGGCACCGTGCTGTGGCAGGTCGCGGCCAGGGTGCCGCAGCGGCGCGCGGGGCATGGGCTGGTGCCGGGGGCCGCGGATTGGGACGGCTTCATGGCCGACCTGCCCGGCATCACGGACCCGGCTTGCGGTTTCGTGAACAGCTCCAACGAGATGAACCTGCCGGCAGGCTGGGACCATGCCGCCCGCCCGGTGGGGTTCGAGTGGTTCCGCGACCACCGCGCCGCCCGCGTGGCCGAGGTCCTGGCAGCCTCGCCCACCGATGTGGCGGCCTCCTGCGCCTTGCAGACCGATGTGCTGAACACCATCGCCCTGCGCCTGATCGCCTGCCTGCCGCCGGGCGGCTTCGCCCCGGACGGCGCGCAGGCCGGGGCCGCCGCTGCCCTGCGCGACTGGGACGGCGGGATGGGCGCGGACAGTGCCGAAGCACTGGTCTATGCCGTCTGGACCGCCCGCCATCTTTACCCCGCGCTGGTCGCCCGGCTGCCGGAGGCGGCGCGGGCGCTGATCGAGGAGGTCGAGGAAACCGCCGTGGTCGAGCTGTTCGAGGGCGCCCGCCCGCGCCTCGCCGGATTGCTGGGGCTGGCGGAGGCCGATGCGCGCGCGGCCCTGCTGCGCCGGACCCTGTTCGCGGCGGTCGAGGAGGTCATCGCCGATCACGGCCGCGACAGGACAGGCTGGGCCTGGGGCAACGCCCATCGCGCCCGCTTCCAGCCGGCGGCGGGCGGGGCAGGCGTGGGGCCTTTGCCGGTGGGCGGCGGCTGCGCCACGGTGATGATGACCGCCTATGCGCCGCCCTCGTTCCTGCCGGTCTTCGGGGCCAGCCTGCGCATGGTGGTGGATGTGGGCGCCTGGGACGACAGCCGCTGGATCAACACGCCGGGGCAGGCGGGCGATGCGGGCGCAGCGCATGGCGCCGACCTCGCGGCGCTGTGGGCGGCGGGGGATTACGTGCCGCTGCTGTTCTCCCGCACGGCGGTGGACGCGGCGACGGCCGAGATCTGGGACCTGGAGCCGCTGGGCTGAGCGGCTGCGCCCTGTCGGGGGCCGGCCTTGGACCGGGTGCCGCCGCGCCGTCCCGATCGGGCGGCGCGCCCGCCTTCACAGCCGGGATTCCGGCGGCGAACGGCAATGCGCGCGACGCGCCCGAGGTTCATGCCTCTGGGCGGTTCCCCGACCCTCGGGGAAGGGTATGGCCTGCGCGCCGGCGCCACCCCATCCCGCTGCACCGGTTTTGCGCTGGGGCGGCGGCATCGGCCCGGCCTTTGCCTCGGGGACTGCGGCGGCGAGCGGATAATGCGGGTGCTGCGCCCGAGGTTTACGCTTCCGAGCGGCTTCCCAATCCTTGGGGAAACGGCATGGCCTGCGCGTCGGCGCCACCCCATCCCGCTGCGCCGGCTTCGCGTCGGGGCGGCGGCATCGGCCCGGCCTTTGCCTCGGGGACTGCGACGGCGAACGGATAATGCGCACGACGCGCCCGAGGTTCATGCTTCCGAGCGGCTTCCCGACCTTCGGGAAAGTGGCATGGTCTGCGCGTCGGCCCCCCGGCCCATTGCACCGGTTTTGCGCTGGGGTGGGGGCATCGGCCCGGTCTTTGCCTCGGGGAGGCCGGGGGGTGATGCGGTGAGGGCGCGGCCGCCGTGTTGGCCTAGGCGTCGGCCTTGGCCCTGGCGGGCTTCGCCGCCTTGCCCTTGCCACCGGCCTTCGGCTTTTCCGCCGCCTCGCCCCCGTTCCCGCGCAGGGTCGCGGCGAGGTTGCGGCGTTCGTCCTTCAGCGCGGCGAGACGGCCGGTGAGATGGGCGATTTCCTCCTTCAGCGCGTTCAGGCGCGCGCGAAGGTCCTTGCGGGTCGGGTTGGGCATGATCGCCTCCGGGTTGTGCGCCCGTATCTGGCGCCCGGCGCCCCGAGGCGTCAAGCGGCACGTGCGGCGTTTTTACCCGTCCAACCGGGGTCTTGCAGGGTTATGCTGGCGCGGAAAAGGGGGCCTGATGCGCACCACCGCCCAGATTCTGCGCGACTATCGCGGCCCGGCGCTGTTCAGCTTCGGCTTCCGGCCCTTCTTCCTGCTGGCCGGGCTGCTGGCGGCGCTGGCGGTGCCGGTCTGGCTGTGGGCTTGGTGGACGGGCGCGGCATTGTCGTCCGACTGGCACGGGCACGAGATGCTGTTCGGCTATGCCGGCGCGGTGATCGCGGGCTATATGATCGTGGCCGGGGCGAACTGGACCGGGCATTACCCGGTCGCCGGCTGGCCGGTGGCGGCGCTGGCCGCGTTGTGGCTGGCCGGGCGTGCGGCGATGCCGCTGGGCGGCTGGGCCGAGGCGGTGGACGCGGCCTTCCTGCCGCTGTTCGCGGCATTGCTGTGGCGCGAGCAGCTGGCCGCCGCGAACTGGCGCAGCTTGGCGCCCTGCCTGGTGGTCTCGGCGCTGGCGCTGGCCGATCTGGGCTTTCACCTGCGCGGGGTCCGGCCGGGGCTGGGCGAGGCGGCCCTGCGCGCCGGAATCGCGCTGGTCGCCTTCCTGATCGCGCTGATGGGCGGGCGGCTGGTGCCCAGCTTTACCCGCAACTGGCTGGCCCGCCACCGCATCACGCCCGAGCCGGCACCGCAATCGGCGCTTGACCGCGCGGCGCTGGCGCTGGCCGGGGCGGGGCTGGCGGCCTGGGTGGCGGCGCCCGAGTCGCGGGCGGCCGGGGTGCTGCTGGTGGCCGGGGGCACGGGGCTGGCGCTGCGGCTGGCACGATGGCGCGGCCGGGCGGCGGCGCGCGAGGGCATGGTGGCGATCCTGCATCTGGGTTATGCGTGGTGCGCGCTGGGCGTGGCGGCCCTGGGGGCCTCGGTGCTGTGGCCGGTGCCGCAGACGGCGGCCCTGCATGCGCTGACCGCCGGGGCCATCGGGGTGATGACGCTGGCGATGATGACCCGCACCGCCCGCAGCCATACCGGGCGCGCGCGTCAGGCCGATCCGCCCACCCTGGCCATCTATGCGCTGGTGAACCTTGCCGCGCTGGCGCGGGTGGCGGCGTCGCTGGCAGGGTCGCAGGCGCTGATGCTGGCCTCGGCCATCTGCTGGACGGGGGCCTTCGCGCTGTTCGTGGCCGTCTATGGCCCGATCCTGGCCGGTCCCGCCCGAAAGCCGCGCCGCAAGGCGGGCTAGGGTCTTGCGCGACGAAAAGGGGGGACCGGAAACCGGTCCCCCCTTTCGGTCATCCTCGATTGCTCAGTGCAGCCTGGCCGAGACCAGCACCTTGCGGTTGGCGCTGTGGCGGGCGACCAGCGTGCGCGCCTGCGCACCTTTCGGGATCGGCCGCGCGGCGGTGATCTGCAACAGCGGGTCGGCCCATTCCGGGAAGATGGTCAGCAACTCCTCGCGCTGGTCGGGCGTCATCATGGCCAGCGCCTGCGGGCCGGCAAAGAGGCTCTCGCTCAGCGCGCCATCGGCGAAGACCAGCTGGTGCTGGTCGAAGGCGAAATGCACATAGTCCACGCTGTCCAGGTCATCGGCGATGGCGATGCCGGGATAGCCGACCAGATGCTTGGCGGCGACCAGAACCTCCGAGGCGCCGAACATGCGCTGGGCGATCTCCGACGCGATCACCAGCCGGTGCTGGGGCGAGACCAGAAGGTCGCGCTGCGGGTTGTGCGGTCCCAGCGCCCCGGCCTTGATGCGCACCGGACGGACCTTGGAGTTCGGCCCCAGCATGGCGGCGGGCACCCTGCGCTTGCCGATCCAGCGGATGGGCTGGAAGCCGTGGTCGCGGGTCAGCACCATGTCGCCGGCATGCAGCTCGCTGGCGCGGACCTCGCCCCGGTCGGTCAGGATCATGGCGGTGCCGGCGAAGCAGACATAGGACGGCACGATCACCAGGGCGGAGACGATGGAATCCGCGCCGTTGTTGAAGTTGGTGGTGAACTGCATCTTGATGTCGGTGCCCAGCTTGGCGTTGGGGTCCAGATCAAGCTCCTGCGGCACCAGCTTGTAGCCGGTCGGGGTCGGCTGGATGGCCGGGTCGCCCTTGGGGTAGGTCTTGGTCACCGTCTGCATGACGCCGTTGACATCCTCATACTCGATCTTGACCACGATATCGGTCATGTCGGTCAGCGGCGGCGGGGCCGAGATCAGATCCATCAGCCCGTCCAGATTGGTGATCTTTTCGGCGCCCGCGGTATTGTCCACCGTGTCGAGATGGCTGTCGTTCGGGTTGTTGACATTGCCGACATTGGACTGAGAGCCGATGCCGATGGCGTTGATCTTGGCGCCCCAGTTGTTGACCAGCGTGTTGCGGGCGCCGGCAATGCCGCTGTTGTTCGAGTTCGCCTCGCCATCCGACAGGAACACCACGGTGTTGGTGCCGTTCGGGTCGATGCCGGCGGCGTTCCAGGCCGTGTTCACCATGTTCAGCCCGGCGGTGAAGTTGGTGGCGGTGGTGCCCGATCCGGTATTGCTAATACTGTTGACCGCGGTGTTGAACGCCGCCTGCTGGTCCAGCGTGTAGGTGCCGTAGTTGATGGCGCTGCTGCCATAGCCGACCAGCGTGATCGTCACGTCCTCGGGCCGATAGCCGAGGTCGATATACTTCTGGAACAGCTGCTTGGCCGCATATTGCTCGGCCTCCAGAAAGCTCTCGCGCCCGCCGGAAAAGGAGCCGGTCCCGGTGTTGCCGTCGATGTTGCTGCCGGAATTGCCGGTGGTCGAGCCGGAGCGGTCGATGACCAGGGCAAGGTTGATCTTTGCCGATCCCTGGCCGCCGATACTGACCTCGTGATCGTAAGTCACCTTGTCGCCGTCGGTGGAATATTCCGGGACGTGGCTGGTCGTGCTGATGGCGACATCGCCATAAGGACCGGGAACGGTGCCGCTTGCGGTGATGGTCTGGTCGGCCATTCCGATCTGTCTCCCCCGGCGCGCTTTGCGTGACGTTTCCGCCGGAACGTTTCCGTCGGAATGTTTTACGCATCCTATATCGCCAACCCACTGTTTGCCCAGCGATCAGGGGCAAAATGATGGGGTGAGAAAAAGACAGGTGTCAGTTCGCAAGTCTTTGATATTTATCGCATGAAATGGTTAATGATTGAATTTTACATATTAACCACAACTCAAAGTTGAGTCCGCATCGAGTTGTGTCGGAGCGATTCGCACAATTTCAGGTTGAGATGCATAGTCCGGCGTTAATATATGGCCGTCATGGCCCCGCGTGATTCGTCCAGCGATTTCAACATGACGAAGGCGCGGGCTGCCGCCCGCGCCTTACGTTGCGTCAATCCAGGGTGGTTCTATTGCCGGTAATGCGCGCCGAAACGGTTCGCGAGGAAGTTGTCCAGCGCGATGTCCTCCTGCCGCACGAAGCCCTTCGCCGGCAGCGCGCCGGTGGCCAGCAGGTCCAGCACCACGCAGATGCTGGTCGCGGTGGTGATCTGGATCGCGCTCATCAGCCGGCCGGCCACCTCGCCGGCATAGATCTTGTTGGCATAGGTTTCCTGCATCAGGCGGCCGTGGCGCTGGCCGGTGACGGTGACGAAGATCACCACCACGTCCTGCATGGTCAGCGGCAGCGCGTGTTCCAGGATGTCCTTCAGCACCTCGCGGCGATACATCAGGCCCAGGTCCTGAAGCAGCGTCTTCATGATCGCCTGGTGACCCGGATAGCGCATGGTGCGGTAATCCATGTTGCGCACCTTGCCCTCATAGGTCTCGGCCAGCGTGCCAAGCCCGCCCGAGGTGTTGAAGGCCTCGTAATCCACGCCGTCGATGGCCAGATGCTCCAGCCCCTCCATCGCGGGGACCTCGATCAGCCTGCCGTTCACCACGGCCTCGCAGGGCTGGATATATTCGTTGATCACCCCGTCCGTGGACCAGGTGAGGTTGTAGTTCAGGCTGTTGGACGGGTATTCCGGCAGCGCGCCCACCCGCATGCGGATCGTGTCCACGCTGTCGAAGCGCCGCGCCAGGTCGTTGGCGACGATGGAGATGAAGCCCGGCGCCAGCCCGCTTTGCGGGATGAAGGCGGTGTCGGCCTGCGCGGCGATCTCCTTGACCTTGCGGGTCGAGGCCACGTCCTCGGTCAGGTCCAGGTAATGCACCCCTGCCTTGGCCGCCGCCGTTGCGATGGCCACCGTCAGCTGGAAGGGCGCGGCGCTGAGGACGGCGAACTTGCCCTTCAGCAGCGCGACCAGCGCCGATTCGTCGCCGATGTCCAGCGCGCGGGTCTCCAGCGCCGGGCCGGTCTCGATCCCGGCAAGCTGGGCGTCGCTGCGGTCGACCACCGTGACGCGGTAATCCCCCGAATGCACCAGCAGATGCGCGATGGTGGCGCCGATCTTGCCCGCACCGACGACGACGATCTCTTTCATGGCGGCTCTCCCTTGTTTGGCCTGCATTTCCAGAAGGATAGGCGGCAAACCCGTTGATGTGCAGCGTGGTTTCCGCTAGATTCCACGGCGTAATTTCAGCGAAGTGACGGAGGTTTCCGGCGATATGCAGATTTCCGACCGCGACCGCGCGCTGCTGGCGCTGCTGATGGACGACGCGCGCATGCCCATCGCGGAAATCGCCCGCCGGCTGGGCGTCGCCCGCACCACCGCCCAGACCCGGCTGGAGCGGCTGGAACAGGGCGGCGTCATCGCCGGCTATGGCGTGCGGCTGGCCGAGGACTTCCTGCGCGAGCAGGTGCGCGCGCATGCGATGATCGCCATCCGCCCCAAGACGCTGGAGCGCGTGGTGGCCGCCCTGCGCGCCGTGCCCGAGGTGCAATCGGTGCATTCCGTCAGCGGCGAGTTCGACCTGGTGGTCGAGGTCGCCGCCCCCTCCATCGGCGAGCTGGACCGGCTGCTGGACGCCATCGGCATGCTGGACGGGGTCGAGCGCACGCATTCCTCGGTGATCCTCTCGACCCGCTTCCGCCGCTGAGCCTTGACAGCGCCGGCGCGCGGTGAACGGATCGGGCGACACGAGCCTGAGAGGTGCGCCATGATCCGTCCCCGTCCCGTCGCCAAGGGAGGCCGCGCGCTTTACGGCGCCCCCCTGGGCATCCTGATGCTGGAAGCCCGATTCGCCCGCATCCACGGCGACATGGGCAACGGCACGACATGGCCGTTCCCGGTGCTCTATCGCGTCGTGCGCGGGGCCAGCCCGGAAAGGGTGGTGATGAACGCGGCCTCCGGCCTGCTGGACGATTTCATCGAGGCCGGGCGCGACCTGATCGCCCAGGGCGCCGAGGCGATCACCACCAATTGCGGCTTCCTGTCGATCTACCAGAAGGAGCTGGCGGCGGCGCTGGGCGTGCCGGTGGCCACCTCCTCGATGATGCAACTGCCCTGGGTCGAGGCGACGCTGCCGCCGGGCAAGCGCGCCGGCATCGTCACGGTGAACGGCGCCGGCATCACCGCGCGGCATCTGGACGGGATCGGCCTGCCCCATGACGTGCCCGTGCGCGGCACGGAGAACGGCGCCGAGTTCTTCCGCACGCTGATCCTGGCGGAAAAGGACGACCTGGACCCGGAACTGGCCTGCAAGGACGTGGTGGACGCCGCGCTGGCCCTGACCCGCGACCACCCGGAAGTCGGCGCCATCGTGCTGGAATGCACCAACATGCCGCCCTATGCGGCGGATGTCGCGGCGGCGACCGGCCTGCCTGTCCATGACATCTATTCGATGATCTGCTGGTTCCATGCCGGGCTGCGCCCGCGGGTGTTCTGATGGACGGCTATGTGATTCTCGGCGCCGGCTCCGGCATCGGCGCCATGCTGGCCGGGCAGCTTGCGGGGCAGGGGGTGCGGCTGGCGCTGCATACCGGGCGTAACGCCGCCGGGCTGGAGGCGGTGGCGGATCGCTGCCGTGCCGCCGGCGCGCAGGTCCGGTGCTGGACGGGCGATCTGGCCGAGGCGGCCACGGCGCAGGCGCTGGCGGCGCTGCTGCCCGGCCTCGGCCCGGTCTCGGGCATGGTCTTCGCCGCCGGCTATGCCCGGCGCGGCACGATGGCCGAGGCCGCGCCGGAGGCCCTGCGCGACGCCTTCGCCGCCATGCCCACGGCCTTCCTGCGCTGCACGCAGGCGGTGGTGCCGCATCTGCGCGACGGGCGCGGGCGCATCGTCACCATCACCGCCTTCGGCGCCCACCGCCCCCGGCCGATGGCCTTCGCCGCCACCGGCCCCGCCAAGGCGGCGATGGAGGCGCAGGTGCGGCTGCTGGCCCATGACCTCGCGCCGCGCGGCATCACCTGCAACGCCGTGGTGCCCGGCCTGATCGCCAAGCCGCCGGGCGCGAAATCCTCGCTGACCCCGGCGGAATGGGACAGCTTGCGCGATTCGGTCCCCATGCGCCGCTTCGGCGCGCCCGAGGACGTGGCGGCACTGATCGGCTTCCTGCTGTCGGCGCAGGCCGGCTATGTCACCGGGCAAAGCATCCGCTGCGATGGCGGGCTGATGCTGTAGCCCTGCGCCTTGACACGGCGGCGGCGCGGGCGATGATTGCCGCATCATCACGGGAGGTTGCGCCATGTTCGTTTCATGGTTGAGGGTCGCCGCCGTTTCGGCGCTGGCGCTGGCGGGGGCCGCGCGGGCCGAGGCGCCGCTGGGCGAGGTCCATGTCGGCACCATCGCCGGCGGAACGGTCCTGTGGGAATTGCAGACCATCAAGGACCACGGATTCGATACCGCCAACGGGTTCGAGCTGGTCGTCGAGGAACTGGCCGGCAACCCCGCCACCCAGATCGCCCTGCAAGGGCGCGAGGTGGATGCCATCGTCACCGACTGGATCTGGGCGGCGCGGGCGCAGGATGGCGGGCTGGACCTGCGGCTGATCCCGTTCTCGACCGCCGTGGGGGCGGTGCTGGTACCCGAGGGCAGCCCGGCGCAGGGGCTGGCCGATCTGGCGGGCGGCAAGATCGCCGTCTCCGGCAGCCCCATCGACAAGAGCTGGCTGATCCTGCGTGCCTGGGCCGCCGCCGAGGGCTGGGACCTGGCCGCCGAGACCCGGCAGGTCTTTGCCGCGCCGCCGCTGGTCTCGCAGGCCCTGGCCTCGGGCGAGGTGCAGGCGATGGTGAACAACTGGAACTTCAACGCCAAGGCGCTGGCCGGCGGCGCGCGCGAACTGGTCTCGGTCGCCGATGCGCTGGCGGCGCTGGACCTCGACCCCAGGGCGCCGCTGCTGGTCTATGCGATCCAGCGCGACCGGGCCGATGCGGGCGTGGCCCCGGCGCTGGCGGCGGCCTCGCTGGCGGCCAAGCGGCTGCTGGCCTCGGACGATGCGGCCTGGGAATCCATCCGCCCGTTGATGAACGCCGCCGACGATGCCGAATTCGCCGCCCTGCGCGACGGCTGGCGGGCGGGCATCCCGGCCGAGGGACCCGTGGACGAGGCGGCGGCCTCGGAATTCTTCGCGGTGCTGGCCGAGTTCGGCGGCGAGGAGGTGACGGGCGGGCTGACCGCGGTGCCCGAGGGCCTGTTCCATCGGGGTGACTAGGCCGCGCCTCCTGGCCGGGCAGGGGCCTGCCGGCATGCGGGCGTGGCTGGCCCGCATCCCGCCGGGGCTAGTCGCCGTGGCGCTGGTCGTGGCGGTCTGGGCCGTGGTCTCGCAACTGGTGACGCGGGCGCAGATATTGCCCTCGCCGCTGGCGGTTGCCGGCGTGCTGGCCGACCTGATCCGCAGCGGCGTGCTGTGGCACCATCTGGGCGTGACGCTGGGCCGGGTGGCGGCCAGCTTCGTGATCGCGCTGGCGCTGGGCGCGGCTCTGGGCGTCTGGATGGGGCGCTCGCGCGCGGCGGATGCCTGGCTGAACACGCTGCTGATCGTGGCGCTGAACCTGCCGGCGCTGGTGGTGATCGTGCTGTGCTATATCTGGATCGGCCTGAACGAGGCCGCCGCCATCACCGCCGTCGCCGCCAACAAGATCCCGATGGTGGCGGTGATGCTGCGCGACGGCGCCCGCGCGCTGTCGCCGCCGCTGGACGACATGGCGCGGGCCTTTCGCCTGTCGCCGCTGGCGCGCTGGCGCCATGTGGTGCTGCCGCAGCTGGCGCCGCATCTGGCCTCGGCCGCGCGCACCGGCATGGCGCTGATCTGGAAGATCGTGCTGGTGGTCGAGTTTCTGGGCCGCAGCGACGGCGTGGGCTTTCGCCTGCATATGAGTTTCCAGCTTTTCGACGTAAAGGCCGTTCTGGCCTGGGCTTTGGCCTTCGTGCTGGTGATGCTGGCCGTGGATGCGCTGATCCTGCGCCCGTGGGAGGCCCGCGCGAACCGCTGGAGGCGCGACGATGCGGCTTGACCTGACCGCCCGCCGCTTCGGCGAGACCGCCGTGCTGGGCGCGCTGACGCTGGCGGTCGGGCGCGGCGAACGCATTGCGCTGCTGGGACCATCCGGCATCGGAAAAACCACCCTTCTGCGGATTTTGCTGGGGTTGGACACGGTGTTCGACGGGGTTCTTGAGGCCACGGAAACCCGCGCCCCGGTGTTTCAGGAGCCGATGCTGCTGCCCTGGCGGACCGCCTTGCAGAACCTGACCATCGCCACCGGCATCCCCCGCGCCGAGGCCCTGCGCTGGCTGTCGCGCACCGGGCTGGAGGGGCTGGGCGACCGCTATCCGCGCCAGCTCTCGCTGGGCCAGCAGCGCCGGCTGAGCCTGGCCCGCGCCTTCGCCACCCGCCCCGATATCCTGATGATGGACGAGCCTTTCGCCTCGCTGGACGCCGACACGGCGGCGCGGATGATCGCCCTGACGCGCGAGATGCTGGCCGAGACCGGCGCCGGGCTGGTCCTCGTCACCCACGACCCCGCCGAGGCCGAGGCCCTGGATGCGCGGCCCCTGCTGCTGGCCGGCCGGCCGGCGGGGCTGGCAACACCATGAAATTCCTCAACGACCTGACCATTCAGCAGATCGTCGCCCGTGGCGCGGCCTGCCTGCTGCTGGCCGCGATCCTCGGCGGTGCCATCGCCCTGGCCGCTGCCCTGGCCGAGCGCCGGCGGGACTGGCGCCGGGCCGGGGACGTGTTCGCGCATGTCTCGATGCCGGGGCTGGTCATGGCGGTGCTGTTCCGGCAGGGCTGGCTGCGCCTGCTGGCGCCGATGCCGGGGCGCAGGGGTGCGCTGGCGGCATGGGGTGCCGCGATGGTGGTGCCGGTGGTTCTGGTCATGGCCACCCGGCAACTGCGGCCCCTGATCGCCGACTGGGGGCTGGGACCGTGGGCGCGGTTCGGAATCGGTTTCACAGAGGAATTCCAGATGATTGCGGCGGGAATCTGGATATTTTCCCTTATCCCGCTGCCGCCTCTGGCCGGGAGTTATCTGCTGGCCGCCGCCGCGCCGCAGGTTTACGCAAGGCTGGCACGCTGGTCCGACGCCTTCGCCGCCCTTCTGGTGATCGCGCTGGTCGCGGGCTGGATTCCGGCGCTGGGCGGCTGGGCGCTGCCCCGGATGCTGTGGCTGGGAGGCTGGTTGTGAGTATCGAGGTCGAGGGTCTGGACTATGCCTATGGCGACCACAAGGTGCTGTTCGACATCGGCTTTTCCGTGCCCTCCGGCAGCCGCTTCGCGCTGCTGGGACCGAATGGCGCGGGGAAGTCCACGCTGCTGTCCATCCTCGCCACGCTGCTGCGTCCGCAGAAGGGGATGGCGCGGCTGGCCGGCGTGGACATCCGCCGCGCCACCGCCGCGCGCCGCCGGCTGGGCGTGGTGTTTCAGGGCGCCAGCCTCGACGACCGGCTGACCGTCTGGGAAAACCTTGAATTTCATGGCCTTGTCTATGGAATGCCGAAACGTGCCCGCAGGTCCGCCATCGACCGCGTTCTGGTCCTTGTCGGGCTGGAGGGACGGCGCGAGGACGGGGTTCGCAGCCTCTCCGGCGGCATGCGGCGGCGGCTGGAGATCGGGCGGGCCTTGATGCACGACCCGGCGATCCTGTTTCTGGACGAGCCGACCGTGGGCCTCGACCCGCAGACCCGCGCCACCATCAACGACCATCTGCGCGGGCTGGCCGGGCAGGGGGTCACGGTGCTGACCACCACCCATTACATCGGCGAGGTCGAGGATTACGACCGCATCTGTATCATCGACCACGGCCGCATCCTCGCCGACGGCCCGCCGGCGGAGCTGATCGCCCGCCACGGCCAGACGGTCATCCACGCCACGCCCAAGGAGGCCGAGGCCCCCCGGCTGCGCGCCGCCTATGGCGGGACCGGCCCGGTGCTGACCCTGCCGATGCCGCCGGCCGAGGCCGACGCCTTCCTTGCCCGCGAGGGCGCCGCCCTGGCCGGCTTTCACCGCGCCGATCCCGATCTGGAATCGGTGTTCCTGGCTCTCACGGGCCGCAGCCTGCGCGACGAGACCGGCGCGCGGCGCGAGCGGGGGCATCGGGCATGGTGAGGCTGATGGCATTGCTGCGCGGGGTCTATGGCATCTGGCTGCGCGAGGTGCTGCGGGCGCTGCGCGCGCGCGGCCAGCTGGTCGGCGGCGTGTCGCGCCCGCTGATCTGGCTGCTGATCCTCGGCGTCGGCCTCAACCCCTATTTCCGCGGCGAGGTCTATGGCGAGGTGCGGCTGGTCGTGCCCTTCACCTATCTGCAATTCCTGTTCCCCGCCGTGATCGTGCTGAACGTGATGTATAGCTCGATCCTGTTCGCGGTCTCGGTGATCTGGGACAGGGAGTTCGGATTCCTGCGCGAGGTGCTGGTCTCGCCCATGCCGCGCTGGCTGATCCTGCTGGGTAAGATCCTCGGCGGCTGCACGGTGGCGACGCTGCACGGCATGCTGGTGCTGGTGCTGGCGCGGTTCGCCGATGTGACGCTGACCCCCGGCGCGGTCCTGCACGCCGCCGCGCTGATCTTTGCGCTGTCCTTTGCGCTGACCTCGTTCGGGATCATCCTTGCCGCGCGGGTCAACAGCTTCGAGGGCTTCGGGGTGTTTTCCAACACCATCATCCTGCCGCTCTATTTCACCTCGTCCTCGGTGTTCCCGCTGGACCCGTCGCTGACCCGGCAGCAGGCGGCGGTGACCTATCCCGAATGGCTGGTGGCGATGGTGCGGGCCAACCCGATCACCTATGCGGTGGATGCGCTGCGCGGGGGGCTGATCGGCTATTACCAGTTCGCGCCCTGGGTCGGGCCGGCGGTGATCGGCGGCATGGGCGTGGTGTTCTTCGCCATCTGCCTGTGGGATTTCCGGCGCAGATGAGCAGGCGCGGCCTCCTGCGCCGTCACGCGGTGGCGGTGAACCTGGCCTTCATCCTCGGGCTGCTGGGGCTGGCCTCGCTGGTGCCGCCGGACGGCTCGCTGGCGGCGATCCGCGAGCGGGGCGTGCTGCGGGTCTGCACCCCGGTCCAGGGCGTGGGCGAGGCCGAGGCGGCCCGCCTGGCGGCCTTTGCCGCCGCCATCCCGGCGCGGCTGTTGCTGGCGCCGCTGGCCAGCATCGGCGCCGACGCGAATCCCCGCAACTGGCGCATCACCCGCGCGCAATGCGACATGATCGCCGGCGGGCTGGCGGATACGCCGGCGACGCGATCGTTCCTGACCGTGGTGCCGATCGGGGTGGAAACCGGCTGGGCGGTCTGGCCCGGCCCGCTGGCGGCATGCCGGCAGGCCCTGGTCTGGCCCGGCGCCTCCGGTCTCGGCCGCGTGGCGCTGAGCGGCTTTCTGCGCGCGCAGAATGTGCCCGCGCGGCTGGCGCCGGACCTGCCCGCCGCGATGGCCGAAGCCCAGTCGGGGCAAGGGATTTGCGTCGTCGCATCCCTGCCCGACCTGATGCGGCACACATCCCCGGATTCTGCGCCGCAGCGTCTTGACATGCCCGGCGCGGAGCCGGCCCGGCTGGGATTCGGTCTGTGGAAGGGCGATGCCACGCTTGCGCGGCGCCTGCGTAACGTCATGACGGTGTTTGACAAATAGATTGCAAAAAGCGCATATCTGGTATGCAGTGCGACGACTCGACGCAGGCCGGCATCCCGTGTCAACCTTTCGTGATCGCCGCCCGCACCCACCCTGAGAGAGGAGATTCCGATGCGAATCCGCCAGTTTGGCCGCGCCAGTCTCGCAAGCCTGACCAGCCTCGCCCTCATCCCTGCCGCAGCCTCCGCCTTCACTCAGGAACAGGCCGATGCCGGCAAATCCGCATATGAGGCCCATTGCGCCGCCTGCCACGGCTTTCGCGCCGAGGGCGGTGAGGCGCCCGCGCTCTCGGGCGTGGACGTGATGGGCAACTTCGCCACCGGCGCCGGTCTTTTCGATTTCTTCGCCTATTCGATGCCGCCGCAGGCGCCCGGCATGATGGGCGACGAGACCTATCTGAACATCCTTGCCCGCATCCTGGTCCTGAACGGGGCCGAGGCGGATGGCGACGCGCTGACCGCCGATCCCGACGCGCTGGAAGCGGTGTCGCTGGCTGGCCTCGGGGTGCATCTGGCCTCGGCCTCGGTTGCCGACCCGGATGCGCCGGGCATGGGCCGCAACGTCCCGCAGGCCTTTACCTGGGGCAAGGAATTGCCGGGCGGGGCACCGCCGCCGGCCGCCGCCGCCGCGGCCGCCAGCGTGCCGCAGGCCTATACCTTCGGCATGGACCTGCCGAAAGCCGATTGACGCCGGGCGGCGCCCAGGCGGGCGCCCTTCGCCACCCCAATCTTTGCCGAAAGGATCCCACCATGTTCCGCACCGCGTCTTCCGTTCTCGCCCTGTCGCTGGCCTCGCTGATGGCGCTGCCCGCCGCCGCCCAGGGCGTGCGCGAGAATTACACCCCCGTCACCAACGACATGATCCTCGACCCGCCGCCCGGCGAATGGCTGATGTGGCGGCGCACGCTGGACAACCAGGCCTACAGCCCGCTGGACAAGATCAACGCCGAGACCGTGGGCGACCTGCAACTGGCCTGGGCCTGGCCGATGGCCGAGGCCGGCATCCAGGAAACCGGCCCGCTGGT
>CAKTBJ010000024.1 GCA_934533075.1 uncultured Paracoccus sp. | reverse complement strand
GGGGGGGGGGGGGGGGGCCCCCCCCCCCCCCCCCACCCCCCTTCGCCTGCATCCCCGCTCAAGCCAGTATGGCCAGAACCTCGTCGGCCAGGGCCATGATTTCATTGCGTGCCGGACCGGCCCCGCCCTCGGCCACGCCGCGCCCCTGCCCCAGCGCCTCGGCATAGGCGACGCGATTGGCCAGCCGCGCATCGGCCAGCCCCGCGCCCAGTTCCAGCGCGGCGGCCTCGACCTCGGCGCCCAGCCGCGTGTTCGGGCGCGCGCGGTTCAGCACGATCACCGCGCCGCGCTTTTCGCGCCGGGCAAGGTCCAGAACCCCTTCGGTCGCCCACAGGTCGACATGGCTGGAGGCCACCGGCACCAGCACCAGATGCGCCGCCCGCAGCGCCGGGCGCAGGTCGCTGTCGATCTTGGGCGGCGTGTCGATGATCACCACGTCGAAACGCCGGGCCAGCTTCTCGCTCTCGTAGCTGGCCCCCCAGGCCGAGGAGGTGGAGAATTCCAGTTCCTCGTCGAAGCCCACCCGCTCCAGCCGCTCCAGGAACCAGCGGCCCAGGCTGCCCTGCGGGTCGGTGTCGATCAGCGCCACCGACAGCCCCCGCGCCCGCAGCGCCACCGCCAGGTTCGCCGCCACCGTGGTCTTGCCGGAGCCACCCTTCTGCTGGGCGACGGTCAGGATATATCCCATCAATGCACCTCGTGCTGCGGGCCGGGAATGTCGAAGACGGCGGCGAGTTCATACATCACCGGCTCGAAGCTCTTGGCGCGGTCCTGGATGATGCGGTTGCGCGCGCGCATCTCGTCGGTGCGCAGCATCGCCTGATAATCCCGCCGCGCCCGCCATTGCGAATAGGTGCAGATGCGGGTCTGGGCGTCGTTCAGGTGGATCGCCCCGGCGATGAAACCGGGCTGATGCGAGATCACCTCGTCATAGGCGGATTGCAGCAGTTCCAGCACGTCATGGGCGCTGCCGGGCGTCACGTCGAAGGTGCAGATCACCGTCTGGCCGGGGAAATCGGGGCTGATCAGGGGCATGGCGAACCTCGCAAGGGCTGGGGCGGTGCCGGATTCGGTCGCCGCCACGCGGCAAGACTGGCACGGCGGCATGCCCCTCGCCAAGCCCTCGCGTCACCTCAGCGCCGTCAGGACGGCGGGCAGGCAGGGTTTCGGGACCATGACCAGCAGCGGTCCCTCGGCCTCCAGCGTGACCGGGCCGAGGCTCTCGTTCGAGGTGCCCACGCGGGCATCGGGGGCAAGGCGCAGCCCCTCGATGGGCCAGACCAGCCCCGTCGAGCGCCCCCGCACGGGTCCCATCGGATACAGCGAGACCCGCAGGCCGGGCGCCAGGTCCAGCGACAGGCGGGGCGGCGCGAGGAACACCACCTCGGCCTCGGTGAGCATCAGGATGCGCTGGCCGGGGCGGCGGGCGATCACCGACAGCGCCGCCAGCGTGTGGTCCAGCCGCCGGCCAGAGAACCCCACCGCGATCACATGGGAGGCGGCGATGCGTTGCAGGCATTTCTCGAAATCGGTGCTGTCCTGCTCGGCCACCGGATGCAGGCGCCCGGCCAGCCGCGCGCGCGCCCCGGCCGAGACCGAATCAAAGTCGCCGATCACCAGTTCCGGCACCAGCCCCGCTTCCAGCACCGCATCCGCCCCGCCATCCGCGGCGACAAGGCGCGGGGCATGGGCCAGGGCCAGCGCCAGATCGGCGGGGTCCAGCAGGCCGCCGCCGACCAGCGTGACGCCGCCGGCGGTGGCCAGCAGGGGGGTCATTTCGGATCGTCCTCGAAGCGGCGGGGGCTGCTGCCCCTGGCGGCGACGCCGGTGAGCAGCCCGCGCAGCGGGAAGATCCAGACGATGCCCAGCGCGACCCAGCCCGCCAGCTCGCCCCAGAAGGGCAGCGGACCCAGACGGGCCTGCGCCCATTCCATCACCGTCACCGCCACGAAGGCCCAGACCGGGATGCCGACGACCAGCACCAGAATCGCCAGCCAGACGCGGGTGTTGCGGCTCATGCCTCTCAATCCGCGAAGGGGTCGGCGACCAGGATCGTGTCGTCGCGCGAGGGCGAGGTGGACAGCAGCGCCACCGGGCAGCCGATCAGTTCCTCGATGCGGCGGACATATTTCACCGCCGCCGCCGGCAGGTCGGCCCAGCTGCGCGCGCCCTCGGTCGATTCCGCCCAGCCCTCCATCTCCTCGTAGATGGGGGTCGCGCGCTCCTGAAGGCCGGCGGCGGTGGGCAGGTGGTCATAGGTCTGGCCGTCCACGTCATAGCCGACGCAGATCTTCAGCGTCTCGAACCCGTCCAGCACGTCCAGCTTGGTCAGCGCGATGCCCCGCGCGCCCGAGATCGCGCAGGTCTGGCGCACCAGCACGGCGTCGAACCAGCCGCAGCGGCGCTTGCGGCCGGTGACGGTGCCGAATTCGCGGCCCCTCTCGCCCAGCCGCTGGCCGGTCTCGTCCGTCAGCTCGGTCGGGAAGGGACCGGAGCCGACGCGGGTGGTATAGGCCTTGACGATGCCCAGCACATAGCCGATCGCCCCCGGCCCGATGCCGGTCCCGGACGCCGCCATCCCCGCCATCGTGGTCGAGGAGGTCACGAAGGGATAGGTGCCGAAGTCGATGTCCAGCAGCGCGCCCTGCGCGCCCTCGAACAGGATGCGGCGGCCGGCGCGGCGGGCCTCGCCCAGCAATTGCCAGACCGGGCGGGCATAGGGCAGCAGGCGCGGCGCCATGTCCAGCAGCGCCGCCCGCAAGGCGGCGCGGTCGATGGGGTCGGCGCCGAGGCCCACGCGCAGCGCGTCGTGATGTGCCAGCAGCCGGTCGAGGCGGGAATCCAGCGTGGCCTCGTCGCCGAGGTCGGCGACGCGGATGGCGCGGCGGCCCACCTTGTCCTCATAGGCCGGGCCGATACCGCGCCCGGTGGTGCCGATCCTGGCGGTCCCTGCGGCTTCCTCGCGCAGCTTGTCGAGGTCCTGATGCAGCGGCAGGATCAGCGGCGCGTTTTCCGCGATGACCAGGTTTTCGGGGCTGACCCGCACCCCCTGCCCGGCGATGGCGTCGATCTCGCGGAACAAGGCCCAGGGGTCCAGCACCACGCCGTTGCCGATCACCGCCAGCTTGCCCTCGCGCACGATGCCCGAGGGCAGCAGCGACAGCTTGTAGGTCACGCCGTCGATGACCAGCGTATGGCCGGCGTTATGGCCGCCCTGGAATCGCGCGATGACATCGGCGCGTTCCGACAGCCAGTCCACGATCTTGCCCTTGCCCTCGTCGCCCCATTGCGCGCCGACAACCACCACATTGGCCATGATCCGCCCTTTCGGTCCTGAAATGCCGGTATTGCGTCTAGCCCATGCGGCGGCTGCGGGGAAGCGTATCCGACACAGGAAAATACCGCATCCGACCCCTCGCGCCGGAAAACACCGGAAAACAAGCAGGTTAGACAAAGAGTATCTTGCAACTATCCGGCAAATCCCATGCCGGGCAGGCGGGAAAGACCTGCCGCCGGACGGCGGGCAAGACATGAATCGGGCCGACCCCCCGCTCCGGGGGGCGATCGCGTCCCGGAGACCGGGTCAGTCGCCCACGGGTCCGGCCTGACCGCCCGTCTGCACGCCGCCGGCGGCCTCGATGGCGCGCCAGCGGGCGACATTCTCGTTATGCTCGTCCAGGGTGCGGGCAAAGGCGTGGCCGCCGGTGCCGTCCGCGACGAAGAAGATGAAATCCGTCTCGGCCGGGTTCAGCGTGGCCTCGATGGCGGCGCGGCCCGGATTGGCGATGGGGGTCGGCGGCAGCCCGTCGATGACATAGGTGTTCCAGGGCGTGCGCGCCTGCAACTCGGACTGGCGGATGCCGCGATCCAGCACGCCCTCGCCCCGCGTGATGCCGTAGATCACCGTCGGGTCGGTCTGCAACCGCATCCCCTGCCGCAGGCGGTTGACGAAGACCGAGGCCACCACGGGACGCTCGGCCGGGACCGAGGTTTCCTTCTCGACGATGGAGGCCATGATCAGCGCCTCCTCCGGCGTCTCATAGGGCAGGCCCTCGACGCGATTCTCCCAGGCGCGGGCCAGGTTGCGCGATTGCAGATCGGCCATCTGGGCCAGCAGGGCGGCGCGGTCGGCGCCCGGCCTGACCTCGTAGGTTTCCGGGGCCAGCGTGCCCTCGGCGGGCAGGGCGCCGGTCTCGCCGGCCAGGAAGCCGGCCTGTTTCAGGCCCTCGACCACCTGCCAGCTCGTCACGCCCTCGGCCACGGCGATGCGCAGGCGGGCATCGGGCTTGGCCTCGGCGGCAGTGATGAGTTCGGGCGCCTCCTCGGCCACGGGATTGTATTTCGCCACCTCGGCATAGTGGCCGGTGGCCGGGTCCATGTCGCGCAGCACGACGCTGTTTTCCCGCACGCCGATGCGGAAGGTGACCTCGGTGCCGCAGGTGGAGGGTCCGCCGGCGGTGATCGTGGCCAGGATGTCCTCCATCGAGGCATGCGGCGGCACCAGGAAGCTGCCGAACTTCTGCTGGCCGGCCTTGCCCGCATAGGCGGCGCCGGTCAGGAACACATAGGGATGCGAGATCGCGCCATGTTCCGCCAACTGGTTGGCGATGGCCTGCATGCTGGCCCCCGGCGCCACCACCACGCATTGCGCGACGGAGGACGGGCCGGGACCGGCATATTGGTTCCGCCCCCAGGCGACGGCGATGGCCAGAGCCGTCAGGATCACCAGCAGCAGCGTCAGGAAGTTCGACGCGATCGCCCGCACCATCAGGACACGCGCCCCATCAGCAGGCTGGCATTGGTGCCGCCGAAGCCGAAGCTGTTGGACAGCGCATGGTCGATCCGCCGCCGCACCGCCGCATTGGCGGCCAGGTCGATCCTCGCCTCGACCGCCGGATCGTCCAGGTTGATCGTCGGCGGCGCGATCTGGTCGCGGATGGCGAGGATGCAGAAGATCGCCTCGACCGCCCCGGCCGCACCCAGCAGGTGGCCGATGGAGGATTTGGTCGAGGACATGGTGGCCTTGCCGGCCGCGTCGCCCAGCAGGCGCTCCACCGCCGCCAGCTCGATCACGTCGGCCATCGTCGAGGTGCCATGCGCGTTCACATAGTCGATGTCAGAGGGCTGCAAGCCGGCCCGCTTCAGCGCCGCCTGCATGGCGCGGAAGCCGCCCTCGCCGTCTTCGCTGGGCGCGGTGATGTGATGGGCGTCGCCCGAGAGGCCATAGCCCAGCACCTCGGCATAGATGCGGGCGCCGCGGGCCTTCGCATGCTCGTATTCCTCCAGCACGACGACGCCGGCGCCCTCGCCCATCACGAAGCCGTCGCGGTCGGCATCCCAGGGGCGCGAGGCCGCCTTCGGGTCGTCCTCCCGCTTGGTCGAAAGCGCCTTGCAGGCGTTGAAGCCGGCGATGCCGATCTCCGAGATCGGGGATTCCGCCCCGCCCGCGACCATCACGTCGGCATCGCCGAAGGCGATCAGCCGCGCCGCGTCGCCGATGGTATGCGCCCCGGTCGAGCAGGCCGTGACCACCGCGTGATTCGGCCCCTTGAAGCCATAGCGGATGCTGACCTGCCCCGAAATCAGGTTGATCAGCGCGCCGGGGATGAAGAAGGGGCTGACGCGGCGCGGCCCGCGCTCCTTGATCAGCACGGCGGTCTCCGCGATCGAGGTCAGCCCGCCGATGCCGGAGCCGATCATCACCCCGGTGCGGCAGCGGTCCTCCTCGGTCGCGGGGACCCAGCCGGAATCCTGCACCGCCTGCGCCGCCGCCGCCATGCCGTAGAGGATGAAGTCGTCGACCTTGCGCCGGTCCTTGGGGTCCATCCAGTCGTCGGGGTTGAAACTCCCGTCGCTGCCGTCGCCGAAGGGAATCTCGCAGGCGTATTTCGTCACCACGTTCGCGGGATCGAAGCGCGTGATCGGACCGGCCCCGGATTCGCCGGCCAGCAGGCGGCCCCAGGTGGCATCGACCCCGCAGGCCAGCGGCGTGACCATGCCCAAACCGGTAACGACGACCCTTCTCATCTGCGCTCCTCCGCTCGCGTGCTCATGGTCCCGGACTGATACAGGAGGCCCGCATCCGGCGCAACGCGAAGCCGGCCCGCCGCCCCGGCCATAGGCGGCCGGCCCCCGCCCTTGCACGGAAAGGTTACGGAACGTTGGCGGCGCATGCCGGCGCAAGAAAAGGCCCCGCCGGATGGCGGGGCCTCGGATGCGGCGCCGGGGGCGTCACTTGTCCAGATGGCTTTCGATGAACCACAGGTCCTTGTCGATGTCGCGCGACATGGCGGTCAGGATGTCGGCGGCATCGGCCTCGCCGGCCTCGTCGGTGGCGTCGATGCCCTCGCGCACCTTGCCGCCCAGATCGCGCAGCCGCTCGACCACGGCCTTGATGTGGTCGGTCTCGCTGGTGATGTCCAGCGGATAGGGCTTCAGCGAGGATTCCTTGGCGACATGCTCGGCGGTGCCGTTGGCCATGCCGTCCAGTTGCTTGATCCGCTCGGCCATCGTGTCGATATGCGGCTCCAGCCGGTCATAGACGCCATCGAACAGCTCGTGGATGGCGATGAAATTCGGCCCCTTCACGTTCCAATGCGCTTGCTTGAGCGCCAGCAGCATCGCGGTCGCGTCGGCTAGGCGGGCCGACAGCACGTCGATGGCGGTCTTGCGGGCATTGTCTTCGAGGCCTGCGAGTTTCACGGGCATGGGTCAGACTCCTTGCACAATTCGGACGGTTGCCGGATCAACCCGCGCCGCCGCCCGCTGGTTCCGAATGAAAAACGCGGCGCCCCGCATTCGGGGACGCCGCGCCAAGCCGGGCATTTCAGCCAGCCGGGGGCCGGATCAGACGGCGCCCTGGATGAACTTGACCGCGTCGCCGAAGGTCTGGATGGTCTCGGCGGCGTCGTCGGGGATCTCGATCCCGAACTCTTCCTCGAAGGCCATGACCAGCTCGACCGTGTCGAGGCTGTCGGCGCCCAGATCGTCGATGAACGAGGCGCTTTCGGTCACCTTGTCTTCCTCGACGCCCAGATGTTCGACGACGATCTTCTTCACGCGATCGGAAATGTCGCTCATGTCTTCAGTCCTTGTTTGCGCGGGCATCCGCCCAAGTTGGGCCGCGAATGGCGGCGCGACCGAGGGCGGTCCCCACGGCCTTCGAAGCCCCGATATAGCAAGCCGGAAGCGCCGCGCAACCCGCCCGTTGCACCGCCCCGGCCGCGATTTTCATCCCTGAGGAGAAAATCGCGTCAAATCATTGCCATACCGCCATTGACGTGAAGGGTGGCGCCGGTGACATATCCGGCCTCGGGGCTGGAAAGATACAGGCAGGCGGCCGCAATCTCCTCCGGCGAACCCATCCGGCCGGCGGGAATCGCCCCCAGGATGCGGCCCTTCTGGTCGTCGTTCAGCTTGTCGGTCATTGCCGTGGCGATGAAGCCGGGCGCAACGCAATTCACCGTGACCCCGCGCGAGGCGACCTCGGCGGCCAGGCTTTTCGACATGCCCACCAGCCCGGCCTTGGCGGCGGCATAGTTGCCCTGCCCCGGATTGCCGGTGGCGCCCACGACCGAGGTGATCTGCACGATCCGGCCCCAGCGCGCCTTCATCATGCCGCGCAGCACCGCCCGCGACAGCCGGAAGGCCGAGGTCAGGTTGACCTCGATCACCTGCGACCATTCGTCGTCCGACATGCGCATGAACAGGTTGTCGCGGGTGATTCCGGCATTGTTCACAAGGATATCGACGCCGCCCATCGCCTGCGCGGCGTCCCTGGGCAGGGCCTCGACCGAGGCGGCATCCGACAGGTTCGCCACCACCACATGCGCCCGCTCGCCCAAGGCTTCGGCCAGTTCGCGCAAGGGCGCCTCGCGCGTGCCCGACAGCGCCACCGTCGCGCCGGCCTCATGCAGCGCCCGCGCCACCGCGCCGCCGATTCCCCCCGAGGCGCCCGTCACCAGCGCCCGCTTGCCCGTCAGGTCGAACATCCCTGCCCCCTTCTGCCATCCGGGCGCCCGTCGCGCCCCGCTGCGTTCAGGCTTAGCCGCGCGCGGCGCCCGCGCCAACCCGCCAACGCGCGCGGTTTGCGCTAACCCCGGCGGCGCCCGCGCCTTGATGCTTGCGATTCGCGGGCCGCGGGCCTAACCCTGCGCGCAACCGTGTCCATCCAGGAAAGGGATAAACTCATGGCCAGACCCAAGATCGCGCTGATCGGCGCGGGCCAGATCGGCGGCACCCTCGCCCATCTCGCCGCGATGAAGGAGCTGGGCGATGTCGTGCTGTTCGACATCGCCGAGGGCACCCCGCAGGGCAAGGCGCTGGACATCGCCCAGTCCGGCCCGTCCGAGGGCTTCGACGCCGCCATGAAGGGCGCCAACGACTATGCCGATATCGCCGGGGCCGACGTGTGCATCGTCACCGCCGGCGTGCCGCGCAAGCCGGGCATGAGCCGCGACGACCTGCTGGGCATCAACCTCAAGGTGATGAAATCCGTGGGCGAGGGCATCAAGGCCCATGCGCCGAACGCCTTCGTCATCTGCATCACCAACCCGCTGGACGCGATGGTCTGGGCGCTGCAACAGTTTTCCGGCCTGCCGGCGAACAAGGTCGTCGGCATGGCCGGCGTGCTGGATTCGGCGCGGTTCCGGCATTTCCTGTCCCTGGAATTCGACGTGTCGATGCGCGACGTGACGGCCTTCGTGCTGGGCGGGCATGGCGACACGATGGTGCCGCTGGCGCGCTATTCCACCGTGGGCGGCATTCCGCTGCCGGATCTGGTGAAGATGGGCTGGACCTCGCAGGACAAGCTGGACGCGATCATCCAGCGCACCCGCGACGGCGGCGCCGAGATCGTCGGCCTGCTGAAGACCGGCAGCGCCTTCTATGCCCCGGCCACCGCCGGCATCGAGATGGCGGAAGCCTATCTGAAGGACCAGAAGCGCGTGCTGCCCTGCGCCGCCTGGGTTGACGGGGCCTTCGGCCTCGACGGCATCTATGTCGGCGTGCCGACCGTGATCGGCGCCGGCGGCGTCGAGCGCGTCATCGACATCGACCTGAACGGCGACGAGGCCGCCATGTTCCAGAAATCGGTGGATGCGGTGAAGGGCCTCGTGGCCGCCTGCAAGCAGATCGACCCCGCGCTGGGCTGATTCGCCACACCGGGGCAAGGACGATGCGCGCCCCCCGCAAAGGGCGCGCATCTGCACATCAGGCCCCCGCAAATACCGGGTTTGATGCGCGAAATGCCGGCAAACCGGCTTTGTGATCACAGTTTTTCGACGTGTGATCACAAAAATCCGGGTTTTTGCCGTTTTCCGCCGGTTTCGGGCGATAGGGCTTTGCCCCTGCCCGGCCCTGTGTCAAAACCCGCGCAATCCGCGAGCAAGGGGGATGTGATGAACATTCACGAATATCAGGCCAAGCAGCTTCTGAAGAAGTTCGGCGCGCCGGTCAGCGACGGCCGCGTCGTGACCAAGGCCCATGAGGCGCTGGCCAGGGCCAAGGAAATGGGCGGCCCGCTCTGGGTGGTGAAGGCCCAGATCCATGCCGGCGGCCGCGGCAAGGGCCATTTCAAGGAAGCCGAGGCCGGCCCGAAGGGCGGCGTGCGCCTGGCGAAATCCCCCGAGGAGGCCGCCGAATTCGCCGCGCAGATGCTGGGCCGCACGCTGGTCACGCACCAGACCGGCGAGGCCGGCAAGCAGGTGAACACCATCTACCTCGAAGACGGCTCCGACATCGCGCGCGAGCTGTATCTGGCGCTGCTGGTGGACCGCGCCACCTCGCGCGTCAGCTTCGTCTGCTCGACCGAGGGCGGCATGGACATCGAGGAGGTCGCGGCCTCCACCCCGGAAAAGATCGTCAGCTTCAGCGTCGATCCGGCCTCGGGCCTGTGGGATTTCCACGGCCGCCGCGTGGCCTATGCGCTGGGCCTTGAGGGCGATCAGGTCAAGCAATGCGTCAAGCTGGTGAAGACCCTCTACCGCATGTTCATCGAGACCGATGCCGAGATGCTGGAGATCAACCCGCTGATCGTTACCACCGAGGGCCAGATCAAGGCGCTGGACGCGAAGATGGGCTTCGACAACAACGCCCTGTTCCGCCAGCCCGACATCCTGGCCCTGCGCGACGAGACCGAGGAGGACCAGAAGGAACTGGAAGCCTCGAAATTCGACCTGAACTATATCGCGCTGGACGGTGAAATCGGCTGCATGGTCAACGGCGCCGGTCTGGCGATGGCGACGATGGACATCATCAAGCTGTTCGGGGCCGAGCCGGCGAACTTCCTCGACGTGGGCGGCGGGGCGACGAAGGAGAAGGTGACGGAAGCCTTCAAGATCATCACCTCGGACCCGAACGTGAAGGGCATCCTGGTCAACATCTTCGGCGGCATCATGCGCTGCGACATCATCGCGGAAGGCATCATCGCGGCGGTGAAGGAGGTCGGCCTGAAGGTGCCGCTGGTCGTGCGGCTGGAGGGGACGAACGTGGACCTCGGCAAGCAGATCATCCGCGACAGCGGCCTGAACGTGATCCCGGCGGACGACCTGTCGGATGCCGCGCAGAAGATCGTGAAAGCGGTGAAGGGGTGATGCGAACCGTTGCTATCGGCATATTCGGGTGTGCGCTATTGGTCGCCTGCGGACCCACATATGAGGGACTTCCTCCCGGCGCGGAGGATGCCCCTCGGCTTGTGCCAGTTTCGGCACAGGCGCCATTCGATATGGCCCAGCAACTGCGGATAGCAACCCGAGCCTGTATTGCAAGTGAGTTGCAGGGGCCTGCGGCCCTGCAATCCTTGCTGGCAGAAGGCTATACAATCACCATGGATTGGTCTGGCACTCCTTCTTATACGCGAATGGAACCAATTGCGGGCAAGGGGCTGATTGGCACGGGCGATATGATCTTGGTCAGCGACCCAAACAGCAATATCGGATGCGATATCAAGATGCCTCGCCGCGCCGGTTATTCGTCGTTCAGAACCGTCTACTCGGAAATGCTTGTCCAAGGTTATAGACCCACCGACAAACGCGGCGGCCGCACAACCTTCACAAAAGACGATATCAGCATCGATCTGCGTGGCGGATATGGCCAATATGAACCGTTGGCGACCATCACGCTGCGCAAAAAGAACCCTTAGGGTGCGTGATCGCGCACCTTCCCCGAATTCGGTGCGTGCCAGCACGCACCCTACCAAGGAAGCCACAACATGGCCGTTCTCGTTGACAAGAATACCAAGGTGATCTGCCAGGGCCTGACCGGCTCGCAAGGCACCTTCCACACCGAGCAGGCGATCGCCTACGGCACCAAGATGGTCGGGGGCGTCACCCCCGGCAAGGGCGGCACCGAGCATATCGGCCTGCCGGTCTTCAACTCCGTCCACGAAGCCGTGGCCAGGACCGGCGCCGATGCCTCGGTGATCTACGTCCCGCCGCCCTTCGCCGCCGATTCGATCCTGGAGGCCATCGACGCCGAGGTGCCGCTGATCGTGGCCATCACCGAGGGAATCCCGGTGCTGGACATGATGCGCGTCAAGCGCGCGCTGATCGACAGCAAGTCGCGGCTGATCGGCCCGAACTGCCCCGGCGTCATGACCCCCGGCGAGTGCAAGATCGGCATCATGCCGGGCAGCATCTTCTCGCGCGGCAGCGTCGGCGTCGTGTCGCGCTCGGGCACGCTGACCTATGAGGCCGTGAAGCAGACCACCGACGTGGGGCTGGGCCAGTCCTCGGCGGTCGGTATCGGCGGCGACCCGATCAAGGGGACCGAGCATATCGACGTGCTGCGCATGTTCCTCGACGACCCGGAGACCGAATCGATCATCATGATCGGCGAGATCGGCGGCTCTGCCGAGGAAGAAGCCGCCGAGTTCCTGGCCGAGCAGAAGCGCAAGGGCCGCTGGAAGCCCACCGCCGGCTTCATCGCCGGGCGCACCGCGCCGAAGGGCCGCCGCATGGGCCATGCCGGCGCCATCGTCTCGGGCGGCAAGGGCGACGCGGAAAGCAAGATCGAGGCGATGAAATCCGCCGGGATCATCGTCGCCGACAGCCCCGCCGGGCTGGGCGAGGCCGTGCTGAAGGCTCTGGGCCGCTAAAGACCGCCGGCGCAGCCGCCACAGGCTGCGCCCCTCTTTCCACGATCAGGGTTTTCGCCATGTCGGCACAGCCTCGACCCCGGTTCGTCCCGCCCCCCGCCCTGCTCGCGGGGGCGGCGCTGCTGCTGCTGGCCGCCTGCGGAGGCCGCGCGCCCACCGACGAGATCCTGCGCGGCGGCGTCCCGGCCCGCACCAACTTGCAGGCCGCCAGCCAGCTTCCTCCCGAATCCGCCCGGCTGATCGCCCGCAAGGATGCCGGCTGGCGGGTGATCTATCACCCCGGCCGCGCGCCGCAGGGCGCCGACCAGCGCGCCGCCGCCGCGCTGTGCGGACTGGAGCGCAAGCGCCCCGTCCACATCCTCGTCCAGCCGATGACCGCGCCCGAGGACGATCCCGGCGCGCGCATGATCGACATCGTTTGCGGGTAAGCCGATGGCCCTGCGTCGCGCATCACGATTCCGGCGAAGGGGGCGGCCATGACCCAGGCCATGCGCCCCATCGGGTTCTTCGAGGCCGTGGCGCTGGCCATGACCCGCAGCCTCGACTATCGCGGGCGCTCCTCGCGGCTGGAATTCGCCTGCTGGCTGGGGCTGGCGCCGCTGGTCTGCGGGGCCGGCATCGGCCTGATCTATATCCAGGAGGTCGACGCGGGCACCGGCGTCAGCATCGCGGCCACCGCGGCGGGGTGCTTCCTGCTGCTGGCGGTGCCCGGCCTGCCGCTGGCCGTCCGGCGGCTGCACGACCTGGGCCGCAACGCCGCCTGGCTGCTGGTGCCGGTCGTGGCAGGGATCGCGGCGCTGATGGCTTTCGTCTATGGCCTGTTCGGCAATGCCAGCGTGGTGTTTCCGGCCGTCATGCTGACCTGCCTCGCCCTGGTGCTGGCGATGCTGGCGGCGGGCTGCCTGCTGCCCTCGCAGCCCGGTGCCAACCGCTACGGCCCCCAGCCCCTGAACGAGGTGCCGGCATGACCGCGCGCCCGCCCCTTCTCGCCGCAGCGCGGCGGATGACACGTTTGGCCTTGGCCGCCAGATCGCCTATCACGGGGTTCAGGACGCCCCATCAACCCGACCGCGCGCAGGGCCAGCCCCGCGCCCGAGTTTCCACCGCCCGAGAGGCTTTCCGATGACCGAGCAGAACACAAACGCCGCATTCCACGATTCGAGCTTCCTGCAAGGCGCCAACGCCGCCTATGTCGACCAGCTTTATGGGCAATGGGCGAAAGACCCCGCCGCGGTCGACAGCGCGTGGAGCGCCTTCTTCGAAAGTCTGGGCGACGGCGCCGATACCGTGGCCCGCGCCAGCCAGGGCGCAAGCTGGGCGCGCGCCGACTGGCCGCCGCAGCCCGAGGGCGAGCGCGTCTCGGCCATCACCGGCGAATGGCCGGCGGTCGTCACCAAGGAGGGCAAGGCCGCCGCGCGCCAGATCGAGGCCAAGGCCGCCGAGAAGGGCGTCACCCTGTCGGACGCCCAGCTTCAGCGCGCCGTGCTGGACAGCATCCGCGCCATCATGCTGATCCGCGCCTATCGCTATCGCGGCCACCTGGCGGCGAATCTGGACCCGCTGCGCATGCGCGAGGCGCCGCCGCATGCCGATCTCGATCCGGCCAGCTACGGCTTTGGTCCCGGCGACATGGACCGGCCGATCTTCATCGACAACGTGCTGGGCCTTCAGGTCGCCTCGATGCGCCAGATCGTCGAGCTGATGCAGCGCACCTATTGCGGCACCTTCGCGCTGCAATTCATGCATATCTCGGACCCCGAGCAAGTCGCCTGGCTGAAGGAGCGCATCGAGGGCTACGGCAAGGAGATCAGCTTCACCCGCGAGGGGCGCCGCGCCATCCTGAACAAGCTGGTCGAGGCCGAGGGCTTCGAAAAGTTCCTGCATGTCAAATACATGGGGACCAAGCGCTTCGGCCTCGACGGGGGCGAGTCGCTGATCCCGGCGATGGAGCAGATCATCAAGCGCGGCGGCGCCCTGGGCGTGCGCGAGATCGCCATCGGCATGCCGCATCGCGGCCGGCTGTCGGTGCTGGCCAATGTGCTGGGCAAGCCCTACCGCGCCATCTTCAACGAGTTCCAGGGCGGCAGCTTCAAGCCCGACGAGGTGGACGGCTCGGGCGACGTGAAATATCACCTCGGCGCCAGTTCCGACCGCGAGTTCGACGGCAATGTCGTGCACCTGTCGCTCAGCGCCAACCCCTCGCATCTGGAGGCGGTGGACCCCGTGGTGCTGGGCAAGGTCCGCGCCAAGCAGGACCAGCTGCACGACACCGAGGAGCGCACCGCCTGCCTGCCCATCCTGCTGCATGGCGACGCGGCCTTCGCCGGCCAGGGCGTGGTGGCGGAATGCTTCCAGCTTTCGGGCATCCGCGGCCATCGCACCGGCGGCTGCATCCATCTGGTGGTGAACAACCAGATCGGCTTCACCACGGCGCCGCATTTCAGCCGCTCCAGCCCCTATCCGACCGACCTTGCGCTGATGGTCGAGGCGCCGATCTTCCACGTCAACGGCGACGACCCGGAGGCCGTGGTCCATGCCGCCAAGGTCGCGACCGAGTTCCGCCAGCTGTTCCACAAGGATGTGGTCATCGACATCTTCTGTTATCGCCGCTTCGGCCATAACGAAGGCGACGAGCCGATGTTCACCAACCCGGTGATGTATAAGGAGATCAAGGGTCACAAGACCACCTTGCAGCTTTATACCGAGCGGCTGGTGGCGGACGGGCTGATCCCCGAGGGCGAGATCGAGGAGATGAAGGCCGCCTTCCAGTCCCTGCTGAACGAGGAGTTCGAGGCCGGCAAGGTCTTCAAGCCCAACAAGGCCGACTGGCTGGACGGCAAATGGTCGGGTCTCAAGACCGAGGGCAAGGAATATTCCGCCGGCGAGACCGGGATTTCCGCCGAGGTGATGGCGGAGATCGGCCGCGCGCTGACCACCGTCCCCGAGGGCTTCGACCTGCACAAGACGGTGGGCCGCCTGCTTGAGGCCAAGAAGGAAATGTTCGCCACCGGCGAAGGCTTCGACTGGGCGACCGGCGAGGCGCTGGCCTTCGGCAGCCTGGTGGTCGAGGGCCATCCGATCCGCCTTTCCGGGCAGGACAGCACGCGCGGCACCTTCAGCCAGCGGCATTCCGCCTTCATCGACCAGACCACCGAGGAACGCTACTACCCGCTGAACCATATCAAGGCGGGACAGGCGCGTTACGAAGTCACCGATTCGATGCTGTCGGAATATGCGGTGCTGGGCTTCGAATACGGCTATTCGCTGGCCGAGCCGAACGCGCTGACCCTGTGGGAGGCGCAATTCGGCGACTTCGCCAATGGCGCGCAGATCATGTTCGACCAGTTCATCGGCTCGGGCGAAAAGAAATGGCTGCGCATGTCGGGGCTGGTGATGCTGCTGCCCCACGGCTACGAGGGCCAGGGACCGGAACACAGTTCGGCCCGCCTGGAACGCTTCCTGCAACTGTGCGCGGAAGACAACTGGATCGTCGCCAACTGCACCACCCCGGCCAACTATTTCCATATCCTGCGCCGGCAATTGAAGCGCCCATTCCGCAAGCCGCTGGTGCTGATGACCCCGAAATCGCTGCTGCGCCATCCGCTGGCGATCTCGAAGGCCGAGGAGTTCCAGATCGGTTCCGTTTTCCACCGCGTGCTGTGGGACGATGCCGAGCGCGGCAATTCGCGGACCGAACTGAAGCCGGATGACAAGATCAGGCGCGTGGTGATCTGCTCGGGCAAGGTCTATTTCGACCTGCTGGCGGCGCGGGATGCGGCAGGGATCGACGACGTGTATCTGCTGCGGGTGGAGCAATTCTATCCCTTCCCGGCGCAATCCCTGTCGCGCGAACTGGAACGCTTCAAGGAAGCCGACATCGTCTGGTGTCAGGAGGAGCCGAAGAATCAAGGCGCCTGGAGCTTCATCGAGCCGAATATCGAATGGGTGCTGGATCGCATCGGCGCCCGCTGCAAACGTGCCAGCTATGCCGGCCGCACCGCCGCGGCCGCGGTGGCGACGGGCCTCGGCTCGCGCCACAAGGCCGAGCAGGAGCAACTGGTGAAACAAGCCCTCGGGTTGGAGGAATAAGAATGACCACCGAAGTGCGCGTCCCCACGCTGGGGGAATCCGTGTCTGAGGCGACCGTCGCCACCTGGTTCAAGAAGCCCGGCGACGCCGTGGCCGCCGACGAAATGCTGTGCGAGCTGGAAACCGACAAGGTGACGGTCGAGGTGCCCAGCCCCGTGGCCGGCACCCTGGCCGAGATCGTCGCGCAGGAGGGCGAGACCGTCGCCCCCAACGCGCTGCTGGCCCAGATCGCCGAAGGCGCCGCGGCGGCGGCCCCTGCCCCGGCCACGCCCGCGGCGGCGGCGGCCCCGGCCGCCAAGGCGTCGGGCACGCAGGTCGACGTGAAGGTGCCGACGCTGGGCGAATCGGTCAGCGAGGCCACCGTCGCCACCTGGTTCAAGCGGCCCGGCGAGGCCGTGGCCCAGGACGAAATGCTGTGCGAGCTGGAGACCGACAAGGTGTCCGTCGAGGTTCCCGCCCCCACCTCGGGCGTGCTGGCCGAGATTCTGGTCAAGGAGGGCGAGACCGTGCAGGCCGGCGGCAGGCTGGGCGTGATCACCCAGGGCGCGGCCGTCGATCCGCAGATCACCAGGGCGGCGGCGGTGGAATCGCCCGGCGCCGGTCCGGAGACCCTGACCCCGCGCGCCGATGTCGAGGATGCGCCCTCGGCGAAGAAGGCGATGGCCGAGGCGGGGCTGAGCCGCGATCAGGTGCAGGGCACCGGCAAGGATGGACGTGTGATGAAGGAAGACGTGGCCCGCGCGGCCTCCGCCCCGGCCGCTGCGGCCGCCCCCGCCCCCGCCCCGGCCCAGGCGCCGCGCGCGCCGTCCTCGGCCAATGACGCCGCCCGCGAGGAGCGCGTCAAGATGACCCGCCTGCGCGCCACCATCGCCCGGCGCCTGAAGGACGCGCAGAACAACGCCGCCATGCTGACCACCTATAACGAGGTGGACATGAAGGGCATCATGGATTTGCGAAACGAATACAAGGATGTGTTCGAGAAGAAGCATGGCGTCAAGCTGGGCTTCATGTCCTTCTTCGTGAAGGCCTGCGCCCATGCCCTGCACGAGGTGCCCGAGGTCAATGCCGAGATCGACGGCGACAGCATCGTCTACAAGAACTACGTCAACATGGGCGTGGCGGTGGGCACGCCCTCGGGCCTGGTGGTGCCGGTGATCCGCGACGTGGACGCCATGTCCTTCGCCGCGATCGAGAAATCCATCGCCGATGCCGGCAAGCGCGCCCGCGACGGCAAGCTGGGCCTGAACGAGATGCAGGGCGGCACCTTCACCATCTCGAACGGCGGGGTCTATGGCTCGCTGATGTCCTCGCCGATCCTGAACCCGCCGCAATCGGGCATCCTCGGCATGCACAAGATCCAGGACCGCCCGGTGGTCGTCGGCGGCGAGATCGTCATCCGCCCGATGATGTATCTGGCGCTGTCCTATGACCACCGCATCGTGGACGGCAAGGGCGCCGTGACCTTCCTCGTCCGCGTCAAGGAGGCCATCGAAGACCCGCGCCGCCTGCTGATGGACCTGTGATCGCAAAGGGGCGCGGCCCGGTGCCGCGCCCGCTTTCCCGAAAGGAACCTGCGATGCGTCTCACCGCAATCGGCCTCACCGCCCTTGCCCTGCTGGCTGCCTGCGGCCCCGAGCCGCTGCCCAGTCTGAGCAGCACGGCCTCCGTCACGTTGGAGCGCAGCCGCGAGGTGATCCAGAAAGGCACCACCGGCGGCAGTTTCACCGAGCCTTCCGTGCAACGCTATACCTATGGCATCGCCTGCGCACCGGAGGCGCCGGGCGGCACGCCTGCGCAGCGCGCCGACCGGCTGATGGCAATGGCGCCCTCGCTGGCGGGACAGGTGCATGTCCAGATCGGCCCGAATATCCGCCGCACCAGCGAATTGCGGGCGCTGAACGCCTATGCGGTGCCCAATCTGCAATGCGAGGTGCGCAGCTTGCAGGTCGCCACCTTGGCCAGGGGCGAGCAGGCCGTGCTGGCCGCCGCCCTGCGCCTGGGCGCCATGCCCGAGCTGGTGGCCGAGAGATAGATCGGCGGGGGTTGCAACCCGCCTGCGGATCGGCTCGATTCGCATGACTTCCGGCGCGGTCTGGCGCCATGATCCGGGCACCCGCCCCTTCGATGAGGAACCACGCATGACCCAGATTCTCGTCCATTACCGCATTGCCGACTATGCGCAGTTCAAGGCCGCCTTCGACGCCGATGCCGAGGATCGCGGCAATGCCGGCCTGACCGTGCTGCAACTGTGGCGCGAGGGCGCGAACAGCGTCTGGGCGCTGTTCACCACCGGCAACGCCGGCGCCTCGCGCGATTACCTGACCGGCGCGGGCAAGGTGTTCGAATCGCAGGCCGGCGTCTCCGGCACCGAGGTGCATCTGCTGGAAACCGCCTGATGGCGGCCGAGACCGCCGCGCTCGGTCTGGCCGCCCTGTTGCAGGCGGTGCAGATCGGGCTGGCGGGGGCGGCGATGAACCGCGACGTGGGCGCGGCCTGGAATGCCGGCCCCCGCGACGATCAGCCGCAATTCTCGGCCCTGACGGGACGGCTGCGGCGCGCGGTCGCCAATCACTTCGAGGCTCTGGCGCTGTTCACCATCGCCGTGCTGCTGGTGGTGCAGACCGGTGCCGCCTCGGGCCTGACCGCGGGTTGCGCATGGCTTTATCTGGCCGCGCGCGTCCTGTATGTGCCGGCCTATGCTTTCGGCTGGACGCCCTGGCGTTCGCTGATCTGGGTGGTGGGATTCGTGGCGACGCTGGCCATGATCCTGACCGCGCTGTTGACCTGATCCGCCCCGGCCGGGCGGCGCCTGTTGAAGGAGACCCGAATGTCCACCTACGATCTGATCGTGATCGGCGCCGGCCCCGGCGGCTATGTCTGCGCCATCCGCGCCGCGCAACTGGGCCTGAAGGTCGCCTGCGTCGAGGGGCGCGAGACCCTGGGCGGCACCTGCCTGAACGTGGGCTGCATCCCGTCGAAGGCGCTGCTGCATGCCAGCCACATGCTGCATGAAACGCACGAGAATTTCGCGAAGATGGGCCTGATGAACGCCCATGTCGATGTCGATTGGGCGACCATGCAGGGCTACAAGGCCGAGACGGTGGCCACCAACACCAAGGGCATCGAGTTCCTGTTCAAGAAGAACAAGATCGACTGGCTGAAGGGCTGGGGCGAGATCGAGGCGCCCGGCAAGGTCAGGGTCGGCGACACCGTGCACGAGGCGAAGAACATCGTCATCGCCACCGGGTCGGAGCCGTCCAGCCTCAAGGGCGTGACGGTGGACAATGCCGGCGGCGTGGTGGTCGATTCCACCGGCGCGCTGGCCCTGCCGAAGATCCCCAAGTCGATGGTGGTGATCGGCGCCGGCGTCATCGGGCTGGAACTGGGTTCCGTCTATGCCCGCCTCGGCGCCAAGGTCACGGTGGTCGAGTTCCTGGACGCCATCACCCCCGGCATGGATGGCGAGGTGCAGAAGCAGTTCCAGCGCATCCTCGCCAAGCAGGGGCTGAAGTTCATCCTCGGCGCCGCCGTGCAGGAGGTCGAGGTCGAGAAGGGCAAGGCCGAGGTCAAATACACGCTGCGCAAGGACGACAGCAAGCATGAGATCGAGGCCGAGGTGGTGCTGGTCGCCACCGGGCGGCGGCCCTATCTGGCCGGGCTGGGGCTGGACGCGCTGGGCGTGGCGCTGACCGATCGCGGCTTCGTGCAGGTGGACGACCATTGGCGGACCAGCGTGCCCGGCATCTACGCCATCGGCGACGCGGTGCCCGGCCCGATGCTGGCCCACAAGGCCGAGGACGAGGGCATGGCCGTGGCCGAGGTCGTCGCCGGCAAGCATGGGCATGTGAACTATGACGTGATCCCCGGCGTGATCTACACCACGCCCGAGGTGGCCAGCGTCGGCCTGACCGAGGAGGCCGCCAAGGCCACCGGCCGCAAGGTCAAGGTCGGCAAGTTCCCCTTCATGGGCAATGCCCGCGCCAAGGCCCTGTTCCAGGCCGAGGGCTTCGTCAAGCTGATCGCGGATGCCGAAACCGACCGCGTGCTGGGCTGCCACATCATCGGCCCGAATGCCGGCGAGATGATCCACGAGGTCTGCGTGGCGATGGAATTCGGCGCCTCGGCGCAGGACATCGCGCTGACCTGCCATGCGCATCCGACCTGCTCGGAGGCGGTGCGCGAGGCGGCGCTGGCCTGCGGCGACGGCGCCATCCACGTCTGAACCGACAACGGAAACGAGGGATGGGACGATGATCGAGCGGCGCAATCTCCTGCTGGGGCTGGCGGCCACCGGCCTGCTGGCCGGCTGCGGCGGCCGGCGCAACAACCTGCTGGAACCGCGGGGCATGGGCGGCGCGCCGATGCCGCCCGGCCAGGGGGCGAACGGGCTTTACCCGAACGAGACGCCTGAACTGCGCCGCCGCATCAACCACTGGTCGGCGCAGCACCGGGTGCCGGTCGGGCTGGTGCATCGCGTCATCATCCGCGAAAGCCGCCACCGCCCCGGCGCCCGCAACGGTCCTTACTATGGGCTGATGCAGATCCTGCCGCAGACGGCGCGCACGATGGGCTATCGCGGCTCGCCCGAGGGGCTGCTGGATGCCGATGCCAACCTGCAATACGGCGTGAAATACCTGCGCGGGGCCTGGCTGGTCTCGCAGGGCAACCCCGACAAGGCGGTGGGCTGGTATGCGCGCGGCTATTACTACGAGGCCAAAAGGCTGGGACTTTTGAAGGAAACCGGGCTGAAAGCCTGATCGGAAACGAAAACCCCGGCGGAATGATCGCCGGGGTTTTTCGTTGCGCGGGTTCGGGGAACGGTGCGTGCAAGCACGCACCCTACGGTCGCCAGATGCATGTCGGGGAACCCCGACCACACCCCGGCGCAGGGTGCGTGTTCACACGCACCATTGCCGTCGCGCCCTCCCGCCGCCGGATACATGGTGCCGCACGCGCCGCACGCGCCCTGCCCCGGACGCGACTGCACCCCCGCCCAAAGCCGCCGGTTCTGCCGATGGCGCGTGCAAGCGCGCACCCTGCGGCCGCCCTGTCCCGCATCGGGTGCATGTCTGGTCCCCCGATCGCCCCCCGGCGCAGGGCGTGCATTCACATGCGCCATCGCCGTTCCGCCTTCGGGTGCATGGCGATGCGCGCCCTGCATCGGGCGCGGCTTGCCCCCCGCCTCAAAGCGGCCGGATATAGCGGATGAAGGGCGTCCGTGTGGCCACCTTGTCGTAAAGCGCCCGGCCGGCATAGTTGAATTCCTGCGTCAGCCAATAGACCGAGGGCACCCCGGCCGCATCGGCCGCCGCATAGACGGCCTCGATCAGCTTGCGTCCGACGCCCTGCCCGCGCGCGGCGGGATCGGTGAACAGGTCCATCAGATAGCACACGCCTTCGGGCCGCCACAGATGCGGGTGAAAGACGTAATGCACCAGCCCCAGCAGGCGGCCATCCGCGCCCTCGGCCACCAGCCCGTGGAAATCGCCCGGATCGCCGGAGACCAGCCGCGCGAAGGCCGCGTCATAGAAATCCTGCGGCAGGTCCGGGCGCTCGTAATAAAGCTGATAGCCCTCGTAGAGCGGTTGCCAGCCCGGCTTGTCGGCCGGCGCGATCGCGCGGATGGTGACGGAATCGGCCATGTCTGCCCCTTTGTCGCTGCCGCGACAGGATGCCCCGGTCGGCGGGCGGCGGCAAGGGACCCGACACGGGACAGGCCCGGCCTGCGCCACCGCTCCGGGTTGGCGCGTTCCGCTCCATGATGCGGGGTCGCGAGGGCATGGCGGACCGGCCCGCAAGGGATGGCCTCACCGAAGCAGCGGCGCGGGCAAGCACATGCCCCCGGTGGCCGAAAGGGGCTTGAGAGCACCCCCTTCCGCAACCGGCCTATCGGCATTCGGGCCACCGCCACCGGCAACCGCCCCGCGCAGGAAGCGGCGCATGCGGGCAGTCGGCCACGATCCAGGGGCCATGCCCCGCGGCCGCCCTTCGGCCAGAGTTCCGGCAACCCGCCTCACGACAGCAATGGCGCGGGCAATGCACGCCCCACGGCCGGGCGGCAGCGCAGGGTTGCCCCTTGGGCAACCCTTCCCCCCTTGCCAGCCGCACGGCCGGGCTTCGGGCAGCCTACCCCCTCGTCCGCCCTCTACCGCTGCCGCCGCGCCATGAAGGCCAGGCGCTCGAACAGGGCCACGTCCTGCTCGTTCTTCAGCAAGGCCCCGTGCAGCCTGGGCAGCATCGTCGCGGGATCGCGGGCCAGATCCTCGGGCGAGAGATCCTCGGCCAGGATCAGCTTCAGCCAGTCCAGAAGCTCGCTGGTCGAGGGCTTCTTCTTCAGCCCCGGCACCTCGCGGGTCTCGAAGAATCGGGTCAGCGCCGCCTCCAGCACGCGCGGCTTCAGGTCCGGGAAATGCACCTGCACGATCTGGCGCATCACCTCCGGCTCGGGGAAGCGGATATAGTGGAAGAAGCAGCGGCGCAGGAAGGCGTCGGGCAGTTCCTTCTCGTTGTTCGAGGTGATGATGACCACCGGCCGGTGGATCGCCCGCACCGTCTCGCCGGTCTCGTAGACGTGGAACTCCATCCGGTCCAGTTCCTGAAGCAGGTCGTTGGGGAATTCGATATCGGCCTTGTCGATCTCGTCGATCAGCAGCACCACCTTGCCCGGCGCCTCGAAGGCCTGCCACAGCTTGCCCTTGCGGATATATTTGGCCACGTCATGCACGCGCGCATCGCCCAGCTGGCTGTCGCGCAGGCGCGACACGGCATCGTATTCGTAAAGCCCCTGCTGGGCCTTGGTGGTGGATTTCACGTTCCACTCGATCATCGGCAGGCCGAGGCTCTCGGCCACCTGCCGCGCCAGTTCGGTCTTGCCGGTCCCCGGCTCGCCCTTGACCAGCAGCGGGCGTTCCAGCGTGACGGCGGCGTTCACGGCGACCGCCAGATCGGGCGGCGCGACATAGCTGGTCGTGGATCGGAATTGCATCGCAGGTCCCCTCGTCACGGCATCGGCCCGCTTCTAGGCCGCGCGGACCGGCACCGCAAGCAGGCGCCCTAGTGACAAGTGCCGCGCAATGCCCTATGGCAGCCGCGCGAGAGCCGGGAAATCCACCCTCCCGGTCCAGCGGAGGACCACATGAAATCGCAGACCTTCCTGCCCGACGATTACCGTCCCGCGGAGGACGAGCCTTTCATGAACGAGCGTCAGCTCGAATATTTCCGGCGCAAGCTGAAGGCATGGAAGCACGAGCTTCTGGAACAGTCGGCGGAAACGCTGGAAGGCTTGCAGGACAGCGCGCGCAACGTGCCCGACATCGCCGACCGCGCCAGCGAGGAAACCGACCGCGCCATCGAGTTGCGCACCCGCGACCGCCAGCGCAAGCTGGTCGCCAAGATCGACTCGGCCCTGCGGCGCATCGAGACCGGCGAATTCGGCTATTGCGAAGTCACGGGCGAGCCGATCAGCCTGCGCCGGCTGGATGCCCGCCCCATCGCCACCATGACGCTGGAGGCGCAGGAGCGCCACGAGCGGCGCGAGCGCGTGCATCGCGACGACTGAGGCGGCGCCGCCGGCCCGCCTGGACAGGGAGGGAAGGACATGAGCGACGCCTTGAAGCCGGTGCTGATCGTGCTGATCGACGGTTTTGCCGATTGGGAGACGCCGCTGATCTCGGCCATCGGGCGGGATTTCTATGGGCTGGCGGTGCGCCATGCCACGCCGGGCGGGGGCGATGTGACCTCGATCGGCGGGCTGCGGGTCTGCGGGTTGCCGGATGTGGCGGTTCAGGGCGACGAGGTGGTCGTGCTGTGCGGCAGCGAGGGCTGGACCACGCCCGAGGCGCCGGACCTGTCCGACCTGCTGCGCGCGGCGCATGGGCGCGGGCAGGCCGTCGCCGGCATCTGCGCCGGGACCCTGGCGCTTGGCCGCGCCGGGCTGCTGGACGGTCGGGCGCATACCTCAAACAGCCTCGACTTCCTGCGGCATTTCCTGCCCGACTATACCGCAGCCGCCGATTACCGCGACCAGCCGCAGGCGGTGGCGGATGGCGGCGTGATCTCCGCCCCCGGCACCGCGCCCGTCACCTTCGCGGCCGAGGTCCTGCGCGCCGCCGGGCTGGGCGAGGACAAGCTGGCGCAGTTCCTCCGGATGGCGGGGGCCGAGCACCGATGACCGGGGCCTTGCAGGGCCGCAAGGTCCGCATCGTCGGCGCCGGCATCGGCGGGCTGACCGCCGCGCTGGCGCTGGCCCGCCGCGGCGCCGAGGTTGCCATCCTTGAGAAGGCCGCCGGCCTGCGCGAGGTCGGTGCCGGCATCCAGATCAGCCCCAATGCCGGGCGGGTGCTGTCGGCGCTGGGCCTCGATGCGGCGCTGGAGGCCATCGCGCCGCGCTCGCACGGGTTGCGGATGTGGAATGCCGGCGGCGGGGCGGTGGCGCGGCTGGACTGGCGCCGCCTGCGCCCCGGCGCGCCCTTCCGCACCGTCCACCGCGCCCGGCTGGTCGAGATGCTGGAGGCCGAGGCCCGCGCCGCCGGGGTTGCCATTCATCTGGGCGAGGCCGTCACCGCCGGGACCCTGCCGGATGGCGATCTGGTCATCGGCGCCGACGGGCTGCATTCGGTCCTGCGCCAGCACCTGAACGGCGCCGCAAAGCCCTTCTTCACCGGGCAAACCGCATGGCGGGCGCTGATCCCCTGCCCCGACGACGCCGCACCCTGGGCCGACCTGTTCATGGGTCCGGGCCGGCATCTGGTCAGCTATCCGCTGGGCGGCGGCATCCGCAACATCGTCGCCGTGGTCGAGCGCCCGGACTGGCCGCATGAAGGCTGGTCGCATCGCGGCGACCCGGACGGGCTGCGGCGCGACTTCCTCGCCTTTGCCCCCCCGGTGCGCGACTGGCTGGCGCAGGTCGAGGCCGTCGGCATCTGGGGCCTGTTCCGCCATCCCGTCGCCGCGTGCTGGCAGGACGGGCGCCACGCGATCCTGGGCGATGCGGCGCATCCCACCCTGCCCTTCATGGCGCAAGGTGCCTGCATGGCGATGGAAGATGCCTGGATGCTGGCCGCCTGCCTCGACGCGGATGCCGACCAGGGCCGGGCACTGGCCCGCTACGAGGCGCTGCGCGCCCCCCGCGCAAGGCGCATCGTCGAGATGGCGAATGCCAATGGCCGCAACTATCACCTGACCGGGCTGGCCCGGCCGCTGGCGCATGGGCTGCTGCGCACGGCCTCGGCACTGACGCCGGCGGCGATCTATCGCCGCTTTGGCTGGATCTACGATTTCGACCCCACGCAATGAAAAGGGCCGCCCCGAGGGACGGCCCCGATCGCGCGGGCGGGCCGGTCAGCCGACCAGTTCGAGACCCGAGAAGAAGAAGGCGATTTCCTGCGCGGCGGTTTCCGGCGCGTCCGAGCCGTGGACGCTGTTCTCGCCCACCGACAGGGCGAATTCCTTGCGGATGGTGCCGGCGTCGGCCTGCGCCGGGTTGGTGGCGCCCATCACTTCGCGGTTCTTGGCGATGGCGTTCTCGCCTTCCAGCACCTGCACCACGACCGGCTCGGAGGCCATGAACTCCACCAGTTCGCCATAGAAGGGGCGATCCTTGTGGACCTCGTAGAACTTGCCGGCCTGGGCGGGCGACAGGTGGATGCGCTTTTGCGCGACGATGCGCAGGCCGGCATCCTCGAACTTGGCGTTGATCTTGCCGGTGAGGTTGCGGCGGGTGGCGTCGGGCTTGATGATCGAGAGCGTGCGCTCGATGGCCATGATGAACTCCGTCAGGCTGGGCAGGGCTGGATGCCCTTGCGGTTTGTGGCGGGCTGGTATCACGCGGGCGCAGGCTTGAAAAGCGGCGAGTGCGGCACCCCGCCCCACCATTGACAACCCCGCCACCGCGCGCCATGCGGGCGCCATGCTGCGCATCGAGGACATAGCCTTTTCCATCGCCGGCCGCCCTCTGTTCGAGGGCGCCACGGCGGTCATTCCGAACGGCCACAAGGTCGGGCTGGTCGGGCCGAACGGCACCGGCAAGACCACCCTGTTCCGGTTGATCCGGGGCGAGCTGACGCTGGACGCCGGCGCCATCAGCCTGCCGCCGCGCGCCCGCATCGGCGGCGTGGCGCAGGAGGCCCCGGCCAGCGCGGAGTCGGTGCTGGACACCGTGCTGGCCGCCGATACCGAGCGCGCCGCCCTGCTGGCCGAGGCCGAGACGGCCACCGACCCCCACCGCATCGCCGAAATCCAGGTGCGGCTGACGGACATCGACGCATGGTCCGCCGAGGGGCGGGCCTCGGCCATCCTGCAAGGTCTGGGCTTCCCGCCCGAGGATCAGGCGCGGCCGGTCGGCGATTTCTCCGGCGGCTGGCGGATGCGGGTGGCGCTGGCCGGGGTGCTGTTCGCGCAGCCCGACCTGCTGCTGCTGGACGAGCCGACGAACTATCTGGACCTCGAAGGCGCGCTGTGGCTGGAGGGCTATCTGGCCCGCTATCCGCATACCGTCATCATCATCAGCCACGACCGGGGCCTTCTGAACCGGGCGGTGGGGCATATCCTGCATTTGGACGACCGCAAGCTGGTGCTGTATACCGGCGGCTACGACGCCTTTGCCCGTGCGCGGGCGGAGCGGCGCGCGGTGCAGGTGGCGGCGGCCAAGAAGCAGGAGGCCCAGCGGGCGCATCTGCAAAGCTTCGTCGACCGCTTCCGCTACAAGGCCAGCAAGGCGGTTCAGGCGCAGTCGCGGCTGAAGGCGCTGGCGCGGATGCAGCCGATCACGCCCCCCGAGGAGGCCCGCCAGCACCGCTTCACCTTCCCGCAGCCCGACCAGCTTTCGCCGCCGATCCTGGCGATGGAGGATGTTTCCGTCGGCTATGACGGGCGCGCGGTCCTGCGCAGGCTGGACCTGCGCATCGACCAGGACGACCGCATCGCGCTGCTGGGCCGCAACGGTCAGGGCAAATCCACCCTGTCCAAGCTGCTGGCCGAGCGGCTGGCGCCGATGGGCGGCAAGCTGACCCGCGCCAGCAAGCTGCGGGTGGGCTTCTTCGCCCAGCATCAGGTGGACGAGCTGCATCTGGACGAGACCCCCTTGCAGCATGTCCGCCGGCTGCGCCCCGACGAGGCGCCGGCCCGGTTGCGCGCCCGGCTGGCCGGGTTCGGGCTGTTCGAGGCGCAGGCGGAAACCCCGGTGGGCCAGCTTTCGGGCGGGCAGAAGGCGCGGCTGTCGCTGCTGCTGGCGACCATCGACGCGCCGCATCTGCTGGTGCTGGACGAGCCGACGAACCACCTCGACATCGAATCCCGCGAGGCGCTGACCGAGGCGCTGAACACCTATACCGGCGCCATCGTGCTGGTCAGCCACGACCTGCACCTGCTGGAACTGGTGGCGGAACGGCTGTGGCTGGTGGCGGATGGCGGCGTGCGGACTTGGCCGGGCGATCTGGCCGATTACCGGGCGATGCTGCTGGCCTCGGACGGCGCCACGCCGCCACCTCCGCCGCCTCAGCCCGCGGCCCCGCCCCCGCGCCGCGCCAGCCGCGACGAGATCCTCGCCCTGCGCGCCGAGGCCCGCCGCGCCGAGGAGCGGGTCGAGAAGCTGGCCGGAATGCTGGAGAAGCTGGACAAGCGCATGGCCGATCCCGACCTCTACGACGATCCGAATGCGGCGGCGGTCTGGGGCCGCAAGCATGCCGAGGCCCGCGAGGCCATGACCCGCGCCGAAGCCCTGTGGATGGCGGCGCTGGAACGGCTGGAGGCCGCCGGGGCCTAGGTGCGGCATCGCGGCCACGCCGCCCCCGGAATGCGGCATCGCGGCACGGTTGCGGTTGATCCGGGGCGCCGTTCAAGGCATCGTATCCGCGACCGTCAGGAGATCGCCATGAAAGCCTTGCTGCCCGCCGCCCTTGCCCTTGCCGTGACCGCCCTGCCGGCACTGGCGCAGGAACGGCCGGCGATCAGCCTGTCCTACGACATGGGCCTGGGCGTCAAGGTGCAGCCGAAATACGAAGGTTCGGACGAAAACGACACAAAACCCTGGCCGATGTTCCGCAATTTCGACATCAGCGTCGGCGGCGAGACCAGCGGCGACGGCACCCCGGCGCAGGGCTTCAGCTTTGGTCCCACCTTCGAACTGATCGGCAAGCGCGACACCGACAACAGCGACGCCCTGCGCGGCCTCGACCCGGTGGATCGCGGGCTGGAGGTGGGTCTGCGCGCCGGCTATCGCACCGGGCCGATGCGCTTTTACGGCGCGGCGCGCAAGGCCGTGGGCGGCCATCACGGCATGACCGGCGAATTGGGCGTCTCGCTGATCCTGCACCCGGCGGAACAGTGGACGGTGGTGTCCTCGCTGGAGGCCCAATATGGCGACCGCAAATATATGGAAGCCTATTTCGGCATCTCGCCCGAGGAGGCCCAGCGTTCGGGCTATGCCGAGCATGAGGTCGGCAGCGGCGTCAAGGCCCATGCCCTGACCGTGGAAGCCCGCTATCGCGCCACCCCCGACTGGACCGTCCTGGGCCGGGTGCAGGCCAAGCATCTGGTGGGCGATGCCGCCGATTCGCCCATCGTGCGCGACCGCGACCAGGTGACGGTGGGCGTCGGCGTGGTGCGCAGCTTCAACTTCCGCTTCTGAAACTAAAGCGCGTCCCGCACTCCGTCGCGCAGCAGCCGCCTGCGCGAGGGCGGCACGGAACCCACCTCGACGGCGGTAAAGACGTGCAGCGTGTTCAGCTGCCGGTCGATCACCGCATGGTCGCTGACCCAGCCCCCCAGCCGCAGATAGCTGCGCAGCAGCGGCGGCAGTTCCGCCCGCGCCCGCGCCCGCGCCATGTCGGCGGGCCAGTCGCGCAGCCTGTCGGCAAAGGCGAAGATTTCCGGCGCCTTGACACGGGGACGCCAGCGGGCCGGCGCCAGATGACGCTCGCGCAGCAGGGCGAAGGCGTCCAGATGCGGCGCCGGGTCGGTGCCGGCAAAGGACGAGCAGCCGAACAGCAGCGCCACCCGCTCGGCCTCGACATGGCGGGTCAGCGCGCCCCAGGCCAGCCGCATGACATTCGGATCGCGCAGGCCGGGGCGGATGCAGAAGCGGCCGATCTCGACCATCGGCCCGGCAAAGCCCGCCAGCGCCTCCAGCCCATAGACGCGGGCGGAATAGCTGCCGGCGATTCCGGCGCCGTGCAGCGGCAGGATGCGATAGCAGGCGGCAAGCTGGCCGCTGGCCAGGTCCTCGACCAGCACATGCCGGCACAGCGGGTCAAACGCATCCGCATCCAGCCCCTCGCCGCCGAAGAAACAGCGCCAGCGCAACGCCTGCGCGCGGCGCAGGTCGCTGTCGGTCTCGGCAAGGCGGACCGCAAACCGGCCCCTGACCAGAATCGGCCACATCGCATCCATCCTCCGGGCTTGTCGCGCGCCGGCCCGGCCCTATGTTGTAACCATCCGCACCGGGGCGAAAAGGGGAATGTCATGGTTGCCAAGGTCATGCGCACGGATGCCGAATGGCGCGCGATGCTGTCGCCGGAGACCTATCGCGTCACGAGGCTGGCGGGGACCGAGCGCCCCTTCTCGCATCCCGGTTTCCCCGAGGGGCCGGGCCGCTTCACCTGCGCCTGCTGCGGCGCGACGCTGTTCGACGCGGATGCCAAGTTCGACAGTCATTGCGGCTGGCCCAGCTTCGACCGCGCCGGCGGCGGCATCGACGAGCATCGCGACACCACCCACGGCATGATCCGCACCGAGGTGCGCTGCGCCAATTGCGACGCGCATCTGGGGCATGTGTTCCCGGACGGGCCGACCGAAACGGGCCTGCGCTATTGCATCAACGGCGTGGCGATCGACTTTGCGCCGGAGGCCGTGGACGGCGCCTGATCACCAGCGCAGCACCACCGCCCCCCAGGCGAGGCCGCCGCCGATGGCCTCGCAGACCACCACGTCGCCCTCGCTGAACCGGCCCTCGCCCGCCGCCACCGACAGCGCCAGCGGAATCGAGGCGGCCGAGGTGTTGCCGTGATCGGCCACGGTCAGCACCACGCGCTCCAGCGGCAGGCCCATCTTCTGCGCGGTCGCCTTGATGATGCGCAGATTGGCCTGATGCGGCACCAGCCAGTCCACGTCCGACTCGGTCAGCCCGGCGCGGGCGATGGCGGTATGCGCGGTTTTCGCCAGCTTTTCGACGGCATGGCGGAAGACCAGATTGCCCTGCATGCGCAGATACCCGGCCTTGCCGCTGGTCGAGACACCGCCATCCACATAAAGCAGTTCCCGATAGCGCCCGTCGCTGTTCAGGTCCACGGCGAGGATGCCGCGGTCGCTGCTGTCGCCGGGCTGCTCGACGGCCTCCAGCACCACGGCGCCGGCGCCGTCGCCGAACAGCACGCAGGTGCCGCGATCCTCCCAGTCGAGGATGCGCGAAAACGTCTCGGCCCCGATCACCAGCACCCGGCGCGCCTGGCCTGCGCGGATCACCGCATCGGCATTGGCCAGCGCGAAGACGAAGCCGGCGCAGACCGCCTGAATGTCATAGGCAAAACCGGCCTGACAGCCCAGCCCCGCCTGAACCATCGTCGCCACGGAGGGGAAGGTGTGGTCCGGCGTCGAGGTCGCCACCAGGATCGCGTCGATCTGGTCCGCCGCGATGCCGGCATTGTCCAGCGCGGCGCGGGCGGCCAGGATCGCCATGTCGGAGGTCGCCTGACCCTCGGCGGCGAAATGGCGCCGCTCGATGCCGGTGCGCTCGCGGATCCATTCGTCGGTGGTGTCCAGACGGGCCTCGAACCAACTGTTGTCCACCACGCGCTCGGGCAGGTAGTGGCCGCAGCCGCGGATGACGGCGCGCAGGGTCATGGCGTTTCCTCCTCGCTGGGCGGCACGGCGGGCACGGCCTCGGCCACGCGGGCGGCGAGGCGGTCGTGAAAACCCGACTGCGCCAGCCGGAAGGCCATCTTGATCGCCGCCGAGATGCCGGTGGCATCGGCGCCGCCATGCGACTTGACCACGGTGCCGTTCAGCCCGAGGAACACGCCCCCGTTGACCCGGCGCGGGTCGATACGCTTTTGCAGGCGTTTCAACGAGGTCATCGCCAGCAGCGCCGCGAATTTCGACAGGATGGAATTCGCGAAGGCTTCCTTCAGGAAGTCGCCGATCAGCTTGGCGGTGCCCTCGCCGGTCTTCAGCGCGATATTGCCGGTGAATCCGTCCGTCACGATCACGTCGACGCGCGAGGATGACAGGTCGGAGCCTTCCACGAAGCCGATATACTCGAACCCGCCGAGGTCCGAGGCCGCCGGGATCAGCTCATGCGCCTGTTTCAGCTCGGCCCGGCCCTTGTGCTCCTCGGTGCCGACATTGAGGATGCCGATGCGCGGCCGCTTCAGCCCCAGCGCGTTGCGGGCATAGGACGCCCCCATCAGCGCATATTGCAGCAGGTCCTCGGCCTCGGCGCGCACATCGGCGCCCACGTCCAGCATGACGTTGAAGCCGGCGGGATTGCGCGAGGGCCAGAAGCAGGCGATGGCCGGGCGGTTGACGCCGGGCAGCTTGCGCAGGCGCAGCATCGACAGCGCCATCAGCGCGCCGGTATTGCCGCAGGACACCGCGACGGTGGCCTCGCGCGCGCGGACCGATTCGATGGCCGACCACATCGAGGTGCCCTGCGCATTGCGGATCACCTGGCTGGGCTTGTCGGACATGGCGACGACGCCGGCGGCATCGCGGATGTCGCAGACCTCGGCCAGTCCCTTGCGGCGGGCGACCAGCCGGGCAAGCTGCTCGCCCGGCCCGTGCAGGATGAAGCGGATGCGCGGATTCTTGCGCGCGGCGTCGGCAATGCCGGCGACGACCGTGGCCGGGCCGCGGTCCCCCCCCATCGCATCGACCGAAATGACCACATCGGCGGCATCGCCGCTTGCCGGCTTCGGCTCAAGGCTCATCTGGGGCGCGGGGGACATGACGGACTCCTGCAGCGGCCGGGAGGCGCGGGGAACCGGGCACGGCCCGCCCCCGCATCGCCTTACTTACGCAGCGTCGTCGTCGAGGTCGATTTCCTGATGCTTCGGCGCGACATCGCGGCCGTTATAGGCGCCGCAGCTGGGGCAGACGTGGTGCGGGCGCTTCAGCTCGCCGCAGGAGGGGCACTCGTTCGGGTTGGCACCCGAAAGCGAATCATGGGAGCGGCGCATGTTCCGCTTGGAGCGCGTCACGCGATTCTGTTGGACGGCCATCTGACAACCTCGTGGCAGTGCGGGCCGGCAGGCCCTCAGGAGTTACGGCTGCGCCATGCCTGAGGCGCGGGGGCTGTGCCGGACGCGCATTGCGCGCGGCCGACAGGACACCCCCGCCAGACCGAAGCCGCCGGGTGAATGAATGCGGCAAAATAGCCGGAATCGCCAAAGGTGCAAGGGCAATCTTTACCCCGAAAGCGCCCAAGGACGACCACTTCCCGGACAATGTGGCGCAGCGCGGCGGAGGCCGCAACCCCCTGCCCGCCCGCGCGCGCCAAACCGCCGGCGGGCGTGGCAAATCCCCCTCACCCCCGCGGCTTGCGCGCCAGCAGGGCCGACAGGTCGGCGAAGGGCTTGCGGCGCCCGTCTTCCGGCGCCGGGGCCTCGCCGGGCAGCTCGGCCCCCTCGGCGCGCGGCCAGGGCGGCAGCGCCAGCGCCAGCGCCTCGGCCAGCACCGCGCCCAGGTCGATGACCGCGCCCAGCGGCTCCACCTCGTCGTCGCCCATCTCGGCCTCCTCGGCCTCCGGCGCGGCGAGGTCCGGCGACCAGCGGCGGCGCAGGGCCTCGTCGATATGGGCGGGCACCGGCGCCAGCGTGATGCCGCAGGGCTGCACCACATCGGCGACCAGCCGGCCCTCCAGCAGCCAGTCGCGGCTGCCGCTGGCGCGCAGGGTTCCGGTCAGGCGCAGGGCCGGCAGGTCCAGCAGCCCCATCCCGGCGGCCAGCGCGGCACGGGAATCGGCATCGGGCGCCAGGTCGATCTCCAGCGGGCGATGGGGGTTCAGCTGCGCGACGCGCAGCCGGTTGGCGGGGGACGAAAGCGCGGTCATGGCGGTCCTCGGGTTCACGGTCCTGTCCAGCAGGTAAGGGCGCGCCGCCGCCACGGCAAGCGCGCGAAAAGCATACCGGGGCGATTCCCGCCCGGCCCCCGCCGTCGAACTTGAGGCCGGGGGGCGAGTTTGCTAATCGGGGCAAGGCCGTGCCCCGGCCCCCCGCTGATGGAGAGCCTTCGCATGACCGGACGCCCGACCCGCCGCCCCACCCGTCGCGCCCTGCTGGGCGCCGTCCTCGGCGCGGGGGGGGTGCTGCTGGCCGGCGGCTGCGTGCCGATCCATCGCCATCACGGCTATGTGCCCACCGACGAGGACCTTGCCGCCGTCATCGTCGGCCAGACCACCGAATCCGAGTTGACCACCCTGCTGGGCCGGCCTTCGGCGCAGGGCCTGCTGACCGGTTCGGGCTGGTTCTATGTCGGCTCGAAATTCCGCCAGTATGGCGCGATGCGGCCGCAGGAGGTCGAGCGTCAGGTCGTCGCCATCAGCTTCGATTCGCGCGGCGTGGTGTCGAATGTCGAACGCTTCGGGCTGGAACAGGGCCGCATCGTGGTGCTGTCGCGGCGCGTGACCGATCCGGGCGTGTCCGGCCTGTCGGCCCTGCGCCAGATCCTCGGCAATTTCGGCAACATCACCGCCGGGCAGGTCATCGACTAGGCTATTTCAGCAGGCTGTCCTTGCTGGCGCGGCGGTTCATGCCGGCACCGGGGCGCCGGGCCTGGTCGCGCTCGGCCTGGCAATCCACGCACAGCTTGACCCCCGGCAGCGCCTTGCGGCGGCTTTCGGGGATCGCCTCGCCGCATTCGACGCATTCGGCGGCGCTCTCGCCCCGGAATTGCGGCGCGGCGGCGCGCACGCGGGCGATGGCCTCCCGCGTGGACACGTCGATCTGGTCGTTCACGGCGCCGTCCTGCGCCCAGCCCCCCGCCATGTCCGCCCCTCCTTCCGCAAGGTCATGCCCCCAAGATAGGCGAGGAAGCGCGGATTTGCCACCCTCCGGGGCCTTCGAGGCGGCATTCGCGCGTTGACTCTGCCAAGGCGGCCATAGCATCCTGCCAATGACACCAAGGGGGTAGGAACATGAGTCAGCGGACCTTGACCCGAATGGACCTCGCCGAAGCCGTCTTCCGCGAGGTCGGACTTTCGCGACAGGAATCGGCGGCGATCGTCGAAAGCGTCTTGCAACACATCTCCGACGCGCTGGTGCGCGGCGAGCAGGTCAAGATCAGCTCCTTCGGCACCTTCTCGATCCGCGACAAGACCGAGCGCATCGGCCGCAACCCCAAGACCGGCGAGGAAGTGCCGATCACCCCGCGCCGGGTGCTGAGCTTCCGGCCCTCGCAACTGATGAAGGACCGCGTTGCCGCCGGCAACGGGCGCCGCAAGTAAGCCGACCGGCGGCGCGGGCCGACCTGCCCGCCTGCCGCGCTTGACGTGAGGGCTGTCATGGAGAAGGGCGCGGATGCCTACCGCTCGATCGGCGAGGCGGCAAAGCTGGTCGGCGTCGCGCCCCATGTCCTGCGCTATTGGGAAAGCCAGTTTCCGCAGTTGAAGCCCGTGCGCCGCCCGGATGGCCGCCGCTATTACCGCCCCGACGACGTGCGGCTGGCGGCGGGGCTGGCCGAGGCCCTGCGCGAGGACGGGCTGACCACCCGCGGCGCCGCCCGCCTGATCGCCCGCGACGGCGGGGCCGGCCTGCGCGCCCGTGGCGCCGCCCGCCTGCCCGAGGTGTTCGCGATGGATGGCGACGCCCCCGAGATCGCCGTCAGGCCGCAGCCGGCCCCGAAAAAGCCCCGCGCCCCGGCCCGGCCCCGCAAGGCGCCCCCGGCGGCCGAGGCGCTGCCGCTGTTTCCCGAACCCGCACCGCCGCCCGTCCCCGATTCGCCCGCCGTCCCGCCGCCGCTGGCGCGGCTGTCGCATCTGGCGGCCAGCCTGCACGAGGCCGCGCCTTCGCCGGCCACGCTGCGCTCGGCCGTGGCGCAGCTGCGCGCGCATCTGGCGCAGCGGGACTGAAGGCGGTTTTGCGGACCGTCTCGCAGGGGCGAAAATTTCGTCGCCCAAGGGCTTGTGCCCGACCCCAACCCCCTTCTATATGGCCGGCGTCGGGCCGTGGCGCAGCCTGGTTAGCGCGTCCGTCTGGGGGGCGGAAGGTCGTGAGTTCGAATCTCACCGGCCCGACCAACCGAAACGCCCATCCTCGCCGCAAGCGGGGGTGGGCGTTCCGCTGCCCGCCCTTTGCAATCCGAGGCCCCGCATGACCCATGCCCCCGGCGTCCTGCCCGACCACGCCCTCGCCGCGCTGATCGAGGCCGGCGCCATCACCGCCACGCAGCCCTTCGCCCCCGGACAGGTGCAGCCCGCCAGCCTGGACCTGCGGCTGGGCGCCACGGCGTCGCGGCTGCGGGCCTCGTTCCTGTCGGGGCGCGGGCGCCGCATCGCCGACTGCCTGCCGGATTTCGAGATGCACCGATTCGACCTCGGTGCCGGGGCAGTGCTGGAGAAGGGCTGCGTCTATCTGGTCCCGCTGATGGAGCGGGTGCGGCTGGCGCCGGGCCTGTCGGCGGTGGCCAATGCCAAAAGCTCGACCGGGCGGCTGGACCTGCTGACCCGGCTGGTCACCGATGACGGCACCGAATTCGACCGCCTGCCCGAGGGTTACGACGGCCCGCTTTATGCCGAGATCTGCCCGCGCAGCTTTTCGGTGCTGGTGCGGCCCGGCATGCGGCTGAACCAGTTGCGCCTGCGCGCCGGCGAGGCGCGGCTGGACGACGCGGCGCTGACCGCGCTGCATGCCGCCGAGGGGCTGGTCGACGGCCCGGCGCTGATCGACGAGGGGCTGGGCTTTTCCGTCGATCTGCGCCCTTCGGACGGCGGCATCTGCGGCTGGCGGGCGCGGCCGCATAGCGGGGTGATCGACCTCGACCGCATCGGCGCCTATCGCGCCCGCGATTTCTGGGACCCGCTGGAAGCCGAATCGGGCCGGCTGATCCTCGACCCCGGCGCCTTCTATATCCTCGTCAGCCGCGAGGCCGTGGCGATTCCCGCCGCCTATGCCGCCGAGATGTCGCCCTATCTGGCGATGGTGGGCGAGTTCCGGGTGCATTACGCCGGCTTCTTCGATCCCGGCTTCGGCATCGGCACCGAGGGGCGCGGCGCGCGGGGCGTGCTGGAGGTCCGCTGCCACGAGGCCCCCTTCGCGCTGGAGCACGGCCAGGTCGTCGGCCGGCTGGTCTATGAGCGGATGAGCAGCCCGCCGCAGCGCCTCTACGGCGCCGGGCTGGCGTCGAACTATCAGGGACAGGGCCTGAAACTGGCCAAGCAATTCGCGGGGTGAGGCCCTTGTCAGAATCGCAAGAATCTCCCGCAGTAGATTGATTTTCCCTTATAACTTTCCCGATCAACCCCGGTCCACGATGCACTCGGCGGCGCCGGTCTGTTTCGGGACCGGCGCGCAAGGCCCTTCAGGTCATGCGCGTCGCACCGATCCAGGAATTATTCAAGGAAATTCATTCAACAATTTGTTATAGAGAGAAAATTATCGCAGTCGGCGGGTGATCCGTGCCGCCTGCCGGGCACGTTTCGCGGCGGCACGGCCATCGCTCCGGGCCTGGCGTTCGGCCGGGGACTGCTGGTCGCCGGTCCCTTTCCTGCTGCCGGCTGACCCCGACAGGCGCCGCGTCGCCGCCTTCATGCCCCATCGCGTCGCACGCCGGGTCAGCATGCGCACGATCATGTTGATGATGCCGTCGAGCTTCATCCGCCCCTCCTGTCAACGCTCGCCAAAGAGGTCGCCTTCGGCCTCGGCGGTTCCGCCCTCGATATCCTCCTCCGCCGCGCCGGACGCAAGCCCGGCCGGCGGCGCGGGCCGGGCCTCCAGCAGCCCGGCGGCACGCAGATCCGCCAGCCCTGGCAGGTCGCGCGCCGATTCGAGGCCGAAATGGTCCAGAAACGCCTCCGTCACCACATAGGTCGCCGGCCGGCCCGGCGCCATCCGCCGCCGGCCGGGTCGCACCCAGCCCAGTTCGATCAGCAGGTCCAGCGTGCCGCGGCTGACCGCAACCCCGCGGATTTCCTCGATTTCCGCGCGCGTCACCGGCTGGTGATAGGCGATGATCGCCAGCGTCTCGACGCCGGCGCGCGACAGGCGCCGGGTCTCGACCGCCTCCTGCCGCATCAGGAAGCCCAGGTCGGGCGCGGTGCGGAAGGCATGCGCCTGCCCCACCCGCGCCAGTTCCACCCCGCGCCCGGCATAGCGCCGGCGCAGGGCGGCCACGGCCTCGGCCACGTCGCTGCCCGGCGGCATCCGCGCCGCCATCTCCTCCAGCGTCAGCGGCGCGGCGGCGGCGAACAGCATCGCCTCGACCATGCGCTCGGCCTCGGTGATGGACGGCGGCAGGCCGGTCTCGCCGGGTTTGACGACGCGCAGATATGGATGATCCTCGGTCATGACGTGCCTCCCTTGCGGCGCAGGCTGATGGGGGCGAAGGCGTCGCCCTGCCGGATTTCCAGCCGCCCCTGCCGTGCCAGTTCCAGCGAGGCGGCGAAACAGGCCGCCATCGCCGAGCGGCGGCGGCGCGCATCGGTCCAGCCCTCCGGCAGGAAGGCGGCCAGGTCGGTCCAGCCCCCGGCAAAGCCGATCATGCCGCGCAGCCGGTCCAGCGCCTGCTCCATCGTGAAGACATCGGTGCGGTCGAAGGCATAGGGGCGGAATTCGTCGCGGGTGCGCAGGCGCGCATAGGCGCGCATCAGGTCGATCAGCCCGGCCTGCCAGCGGATGTCGCGAGCACGGGTCACGGCTTCGGGCGCGCCGCGCGCGAAGCGGTCCTGCCCCAGCCGGTCGCGCGCCATCAGCTGCGCCGCCGCCCGCCGCATGGCGTCCAGCCGCTCCAGCTGGAAGGCCAGATGCGTGGCCAGATCCTCGGCCGATGGTCCCTCGGCCTGCGGGTCCGGCGGCAGCAGCAGCCGCGATTTCAGATAGGCCAGCCAGGCCGCCATCACCAGGTAATCCGCCGCCAGCTCGATGCGCAGGCTGCGGGCGCGCTCGATGAAGGCCAGATATTGCTCGGCCAGCGCCAGCACGGAGATCTGCATCAGGTCCAGCTTCTGCGTGCGTGCGAGGGTCAGCAGCAGGTCCAGCGGCCCCTCGAAGCCGTCCACATCCACGATCAGCGCCTCGTCGGGGTCGCGCGGGGCCGCCTCGGGCATTGGCAGCGCCAGCCCGGCCGGGGTCTGCATATCCTCGTCGCGCGGTGTCATCCCTGCCGGCTTGGCCCCGGCATGGGCGGCCTGTCAAGGCCCTCGCATGCCGGGCGGGGTGGCGGATCCCCGCCGATGGTCGGAACGGCTGCGCACGGGGTCGCGTTGGTTGACCGAGCGGCACCGGGACGAACCAGCCGGAGCCGCATTGTTTGTAAACAGTTTTCCGGAGGAGAACACCATGAAAAAGCTGTTCTTGACCACGGCCCTCGTCTTTCCGCTGGCCTTTGCCCCCGCCCTCGCGCAGCAGCCGGTCGTGCCGGCACCGGGGCAAGATGCGGTGCAGGACGACAGCGCCGTGACCGATCCGGCGGCCGATACCACCACGGGCGCCGATGCGGCGGATGATGCCGCCGATGCGGCCGGCGATGCCGCGGCCGAGGCGGAGGCCGCCGCCGATGACGCCGCCGCCGAGGCGGGGGCTGCCGCCGATGCGGCTGCGGATGCGGCCGACGAGGCCGCCGCGGTTGCCGACGAGGCCGCCGTCGTCACCGATCCCGACAAGGTGGTGCAGCAGCAGGCCGCGAACGAGTTGCGCCTCGACTGGGTGACCGGCGCCACCGTGACCTCGCCCGACGGCGAGACCATCGGCAGCGTCAGCGACCTGATCCTCGACCGCGACAGCGGCCAGATGGTCGCGGCGGTGATCGGGGTCGGCGGCTTCCTCGGCATCGGCAAGAAGGAAATCGCCGTGCCGTGGGAGCGTCTGGTGATCGACTACGACGCGAACCAGATCACCAGCGACCTCAGCCGCGCCGAGGCCGATGCCGCGCCCGAATACATCTTCCGCCCGCGCGAGACGATGCCGGCGCCGGTCGATGCGGGCCTGCCGCCGGCCGCCCCCGCGCCGATCCAGTAAACCGCGCGACGGCATGAAATGGGCCGGGCATCCAGGAGGGTGCCCGGCCCTTCCCTGTCCCTCACGGCCAGTCTCCGCCGGCTTCCAGCGCCACCAGCGCCCCGCGCCCCGCCGCCATCACCAACGGCCCGCGCGCCTGCCCCATCACCGCCAGCGAGCCGTTGCCCGCCTGCGGCCCGCTGCCCAGAGGCGCGCCCAGCAGCATCAGCCGCTCGCGCCGTGGACCGCGCAGGCTGCGCGGATCGACGCCGGTCAGCAGGGCGAACTGCTCGGGCGTCAGGTCGGCCACCCCGTCGCCGCCGGCGAAATCCGTGAAATCGTTGTAGCTGCCCGGCCCGTCGCGCGCGGCCTCGAATCCCCGGCTGCGCAGATGCGCGCGCAGATCGTCGAAGCGGGCCAGATAGCGCGCGGCATCCGCCGGCCGGCGCGAGTGGAACATACCCGCCGCCGCCCGCCAGTCGCCGGATTCGGCATAAAGCTCGCGCAGGAAACCCGCCGCGTAGCGGGCATTCGCCAGAGGATCGAACATCTCGGCCACCGAGCCGAAATTCTGCCCATGCCAGCGGAAATTCAGCTGGAAACAGCCGATGTCGACATTCGTCCGCCCCGCCGCCACCCGCGCGCTGGCGAAATCCAGCGCCTGCCGGGGATCGTCGAACCATGTCCCCGCGCCTTCGGCATTCACCGCCCAGGGCCAGGGGCGCAGCACCCCGTCCTGCCGCCGCCCGGTCTCCGTCAGCGTCAGCGCGCCCAGCACATCCGCCGGCACGCCGGTCTCGGCCGCGACCTGCATCGCCACCTGCTCGCACAGCATGGCGGGGGTCGCCGCCCGCACGGGGCCGGCCAGAAGCAGAAGCAGAATCACCCAACGCATAGGGGCCACCGTGTTGCCGATGGCCCCGTGCTAACCCCGAAACGGTAAAGAAACCGTTCAGCCCATGCGATAATTCGGCGCCTCGCGGGTGATCTGCACGTCATGGACGTGGCTTTCCTTCAGCCCGGCGCCGGTGATGCGCACGAACTGGCAGCCGGTGCGCATCTCCTCGATGGTGGCGCTGCCGGTATAGCCCATAGCGGCGCGCAAGCCGCCAACCAGTTGATGCAGAACGGTTCCTGCGGACCCCTTGTAGGCCACCTGCCCCTCGATCCCCTCGGGCACCAGCTTGTCGCTGGCGGCATCCTTCTGGAAATAGCGGTCGGCCGAGCCGCGCGCCATCGCCCCCAGGCTGCCCATGCCGCGATAGGATTTATAGGACCGGCCCTGATACAGGATCACCTCGCCGGGGCTTTCGTCGGTGCCGGCGATGGCGGAACCGACCATCGCGCAGGAGGCCCCGGCGGCGATGGCCTTGGCGAAATCGCCGGAATACTTGATGCCGCCATCGGCGATCACCGGCACGTCACCCGCCGCCGAGACCGAATCCATGATCGCGGTCAGCTGCGGCACGCCGACGCCCGCGACGATGCGGGTGGTGCAGATCGACCCCGGCCCGATGCCGACCTTGACCGCATCGGCCCCGGCCGCGACCAGCGCCCGCGTCGCCTCTGCCGTCGCCACGTTGCCCGCGACCACCTGCACCGCGTTGGAATAGGTCTTTACCCGCTCGACCGCCTGCGCCACGCCCGCCGAATGGCCGTGCGCGGTGTCGATCACCACCAGGTCCACGCCGGCCTCGATCAGCGCCTTGGACCGCTCGAACCCTTCCTCGCCCACCGTCGAGGCCGCCGCCACCCGCAACTGACCCAGATCGTCCTTGCAGGCCAGGGGGTTGAGCACCGCCTTCTCGGTATCCTTCAGGGTCAGCAGCCCGGTCAGCTTGCCCTCGCCATCGGTGATCAGCAGCTTTTCGATGCGCCGCGCCTTCATCAGGCTGATCGCCTCGGCACGATCGGCCGGCTCGCGCAGGACAGCCAGATTCTCGAAGGTCATCATGGCGGAGACCGGCGTGCGCGCGTCCGAGGCGAAGCGCATGTCGCGATTGGTCACGATGCCGACGACCCGTCCCTCGCCGTCCACCACCGGAAAGCCGGTGACGTTGTAGCGTTCCTGCAAGGCCTCGGCATCGGCCAGGGTCTGGTCGGGGCGCAGGGTGATCGGGCGATAGACGATGCCGGATTCGAACCGCTTGACCCGGCGCACCTCGTCGGCCTGCTCCTCTATGCCCAGGTTGCGGTGGATGACGCCGATGCCGCCGGCCTGCGCCATCGCGATGGCCATTCGGGCCTCGGTCACCGTATCCATCGCCGAGGACAGCAGCGGAATGTTCATGCGGATGGCGCGCGTCACCCGCGTCGTCACGTCGGCGGTCGCGGGCAGCACCGTCGAGGCGGCGGGAACCAGAAGAACATCGTCGAAGGTCAAAGCCTCACGAATCTGCATGACATGCGTTCCTTGCACGGGATCGTTTGGCGCTTCCCCTTTGCAGTTTCACGCCGCGAAGTCCAGAGGCGGGCGGGGCTTTTCTGGTCCCGCTCCCTTGACTGGCCACGCCCCTGCGCTAGCGTGGTGCCGCCCCCTGCCGCTACGGAGTCGCCCGCATGGCCCTCGATCACAAAGCCGAAACCGCCACCACCGATCGCCGGCCCGCGCCGAACGACCTGAATGCCTTCTGGATGCCATTCACCGCCAACCGCGCCTTCAAGGCCAGCCCGCGCATGTTGGCCAGCGCCGCCGACATGCATTATACCACCACGGACGGGCGCAAGATCCTGGACGGCAGCGCCGGGTTGTGGTGCGTGAACGCCGGCCATTGCCGCCCCCGCATCACCGAGGCGATCCAGAAACAGGCCGCCACGCTGGATTACGCCCCCAACTTCCAGTTCGGCCACCCGCTGGCCTTCGAACTGGCCAACCGCCTGATCGGCATCGCGCCCGACGCGATGGAGCATGTGTTCTTCACCAATTCCGGTTCCGAGTCGGTGGATACGGCGCTGAAGATCGCGCTGGCCTATCACCGCGCCCGTGGCGACGGCCACCGCATCCGCCTGATCGGGCGCGAGCGCGGCTATCACGGCGTCGGCTTCGGCGGCATTTCCGTGGGCGGCATCGTGTCGAACCGCCGCGCCTTCGGGCCGGGCCTGCCGGCGACCGACCACCTGCCCCATACCCACCTGCCCGAGCAGAACGCCTTCACCCGCGGCCAGCCCGAGCACGGCGCCCATCTGGCCGACGAGTTGGAGCGGCTGGTCGCGCTGCACGGCGCCGACACCATCGCGGCGGTGATCGTCGAGCCGATGGCGGGGTCTACCGGCGTGCTGCTGCCGCCCAAGGGCTATCTGGAAAAGCTGCGGGCGATCACGTCGAAATACGGCATCCTGCTGATCTTCGACGAGGTGATCACCGGCTTCGGCCGCCTCGGCGGGGCCTTCGCCGCCAGCCATTTCGGGGTGATCCCGGACATGATGATCTGCGCCAAGGGCCTGACCAACGGCGTCATCCCGATGGGCGCGGTGATGACCACGGCGGCGATCCACGACGCCTTCATGACCGGCCCGGAGCATATGATCGAACTGTTCCACGGCTATACCTATTCCGGCAACCCGATCGCCTGCGCCGCCGGCATCGCCTCGCTGGACACCTATGCCGAGGAAGGGCTGTTCCAGCGCGCCGCCGATCTGGGGCCGTATTGGGAGGACGCCATCCACAGCCTGCGCGGCCTGCCCAATGTCATCGACATCCGCAACATGGGGCTGATCGGCGGCATCGAGCTGGCCTCGATCCCCGACGCGCCGGGGCGCCGCGCCTATGAGGCGTTCACGCGCGCCTTCGATGACGGGCTGATGATCCGCATCACCGGCGACATCATCGCGCTCTCGCCGCCGCTGATCATCACCAAGGCCCAGATCGACGAGCTGTTCGGCAAGCTGGCCACGGTGCTGAAGGCCACGGCCTGAAATGCGGGCGCGGGTTCCCCCCGCGCCCTTTTCATTCCCCTGTCAGGACATGCCCATGACCCAGCCCGGTTCCAACCTGCGCACCAACCCGACCCGGCTGTGGGACAGCCTGATGGAGATGGCCCGGATCGGCCCCGGCGTCGCCGGCGGCAACAACCGCCAGACCGTCAGCGATGCCGATGCCGGGGGCCGCGCCCTGCTGCAACGCTGGGGCGAGGCCGAGGGTCTGGCGCTGAGCGTGGACAGCATGGGCAACATGTTCCTGCGCATGGAGGGCACCGACCCGGAGGCCGCGCCGGTTCTGGTCGGCAGCCATCTGGACACCCAGCCCACCGGCGGCAAATACGATGGCGTGCTGGGGGTGCTGGCCGGGCTGGAGGTCATCCGCACCATCCGCGAACAGGGCCTGCGCACCCGCCACCCCATCGTGCTGGTCAACTGGACCAACGAGGAAGGCGCCCGCTTCTCGCCCTCGCTGATGGGGTCGGGCGTGTTCTCGGGGCGCCTCAAGCAGGAGGATATGGACGACAGCCGCGACCTCGACGGGCTGCGCTTCGGCGACGAGATCGCCCGCATCGGCTGGCGCGGCGCGGCGCCGGCCCGCGCCTTCCCCATCCACGCCCTGTTCGAATACCATATCGAGCAAGGCCCGGTCCTCGAGGCCGAAAACATCCCCATCGGCATCGTCACCCACGGCCAGGGCTGCCGCTGGATCGAAATGGAGATCACCGGCAGCGCCGCGCATGCCGGCTCCACCCCCATGACCATGCGCCGGGACGCCCTGCGCGGCGCAGCGCAGGTGATCGAGGCCGCCAATGCCATCGGCATGGACCACCACCCCGATGCCGTCGCCACCATCGGCCATCTGGAAGTCTATCCCAACAGCCGCAACGTCATCCCCGACCGCGTGGTGCTGACCGCCGACCTGCGCAGCCACCGCCCCGAGGTGCTGGCGGCGCTGGAAACCGCGCTGCGCGAACAGGCCGCGGCGATCTGCGACGGGCTGCGGCTGGGTTTCACGGCCCGCTCCACCGGCGCGTTCGAGCCGCCGGCCTTCGACGAGACCCTGCTGGCCCGCCTGCGTGCCGCCGCCGAACGGCTGGGGCTGAAACATCGCGACATCATCAGCGGCGCGGGGCACGATGCCTGCAACATCAACGACATCGCCCCCACCGCGATGCTGTTCTGCCCCTGCGTCGGCGGCATCAGCCATAACGAGGCCGAGGAGATCAGCCCCGAATGGGCCGCCGCCGGCTGCGACGTGCTGCTGCATGCCGTGCTGGAAACCGCCGGGCTGGAGGGCGCGGCCTGACCCGCCCCTCCCCTTCACATGGGCGCGCGACCCGCGCCATCAGCTCTATGACTGGAGTCAGGTTCCGATCCTCCTCCCCTTCACATGGGCGCACGACCCGCGCCGCCATCCATGCCGGCGCCGGGCTGGCCCGGCGGCACCTTCCCCCGCGCCCTGCCTGCGGCAAGGGAACCGGCGGGGCGCACGGCCCGCACCGGCAGGGACGGCGGCCCCGTCCATCGCCTGCTTCGCGCCCGCAATCCGCTTGCGATGGCGGGGCGGCGTTGCTAAGCATCCCGGCATGACCGCGCCCGTCGCCTCGATTTGCTGCACCGACCGCTGAACCGAATTCCGGCGGGCGTTCCCTTGTGGCCTCCCGCCCAAGGGAAAAAGGCACATGACCCAGATCCGGCTGACCAACACCAGGACCCGCCAGAAGGAGGCTTTCGCCCCCATCGACGCCGACAGGGTGCGCCTCTATCTGTGCGGCCCGACCGTCTATGACCGCGCCCATCTGGGCAATGCGCGGCCCGTGCTGGTCTTCGACGTGCTGGTGCGGTTGCTGCGCCATGTCTATGGCGAAAAATCCGTGACTTACGTGCGAAACTTCACGGATGTCGACGACAAGATCAACGCCGAGGCACAGCGCCGCAAGGCCGCCGGCCGCCCGGAAACGCTGGAGCAGCTGATCCACGAGCGGACGCGGGAAACCATCGCCTGGTATCACGCCGACATGGACGCCCTGGGCGCCGCCCGCCCGGATCACGAGCCGCGCGCCACCGATTACATCGGCGCCATGATCGCCATGATCGAGACCCTGATCGCCTCGGGCCATGCCTATGCGCGCGAGGGGCATGTGCTGTTCCGCGTCCGCTCCTATCAGAATTACGGCGCGCTGTCGGGCCGTTCGGTGGATGACATGATCGCCGGCGCGCGGGTCGAGGTCGCGCCCTTCAAGGAAGACCCGATGGATTTCGTGCTATGGAAGCCGTCGGATGCCGACCTGCCCGGCTGGGACAGCCCCTGGGGCCGGGGCCGTCCGGGCTGGCATATCGAATGCTCGGCCATGTCCTTTGAGCTGCTGGGCGAAAGCTTCGACATCCACGGCGGCGGCATGGACCTGCAATTCCCCCACCATGAAAACGAGATCGCACAAAGCCATTGCGCCCATCCGCATGGCGAATTCGCCCGCGTCTGGCTGCACAATGAAATGCTGATGGTGGACGGAAAGAAGATGTCCAAATCCCTGGGCAATTTCTTCACCGTCCGCGATTTGCTGAACCAGGGCATTCCGGGTGAGGTGATCCGCTTCGTCATGCTGTCCACCCATTACCGCAAGCCGATGGACTGGACGGCGGAAAAGGCCCGTCAGGCCGAGGATACCCTGTGGCAATGGCGGCTGCTGACCCGCGACGTGGCGCCCTCGGACCCCGACCCGGAGCTGATCGAGGCGCTGGCCAACGACCTCAACACCCCCGGCGCCATCGCGGTTCTGCACGGGCTGAAGCACGATCCGGCGCGGCTGCTGGCCTCGGCGCGGTTCCTCGGGCTGCTGACCGAGGAAGGCGGGGGATGGGCCGCGCGCGATATGGCGCAACTGGCCCGCACCGAGGCCACGCCCGGCCTGCCCGCGCGCCTTTCGACCCTGGCCGCGCGCTTCGCTACGCTGCGCGAGGAGGCCAAGGCCAGCAAGGACTTTGCGCAGGTCGATGCGCTGAAAGCCGCGCTGATCGCCGCGGGGGTGGAGGTGCGCATCACCAAGGACGGCGTGGACCTGCTGCCCGGCCCGGCGCTGGACCCGGCGGCGCTGGAGGCGCTGGC
>CAKTBJ010000023.1 GCA_934533075.1 uncultured Paracoccus sp. | reverse complement strand
TAGCGCGCCGACAGTTCCACCGCCGTCTTGATCGCGTCATTGGTATAGCGCAGCGCGTGATGGGCCTCGAAGCTGGGCTTCAACCCCATCAGGATCTTGATCGTGTCCGGGACCGAAGGTTCGTTCACGTCGATCTTCTGGAAGCGGCGGGACAGCGCGCGGTCCTTCTCGAAATGCTGGCGGTATTCCTTGTAGGTCGTTGATCCCATGCAGCGCATCCGGCCATCGGCCAGGGCGGGCTTCAGCAGGTTGGACGCATCCATCGCCCCGCCGGAGGTCGCGCCGGCGCCGATCACGGTGTGAATTTCGTCGATGAACAGGATCGATTCGGGCAGGGCCTGCAATTCCTTGACGACCTGCTTCAGCCGCTCCTCGAAATCGCCGCGATAGCGGGTGCCGGCCAGCAGCGAACCCATGTCCAGCGAGTAGATCACCGCATCCTTCAGCACCTCGGGCGTCTGGCCACGGGTGATCTTCAGCGCCAGCCCCTCGGCGATGGCGGTCTTGCCGACGCCCGGCTCGCCCACCAGCAGCGGGTTGTTCTTGCGCCGGCGGCACAGGACCTGGATGCAACGCTCCACCTCGTCCTCGCGGCCGATCAGCGGGTCCACGTCGCCGGTGCGGGCCTTGTCGTTCAGGTTGACGCAGAACTTCGACAGCGCGCTTTCCTCGCGCGTGCCCTCGGCCTCGGCCTCGGTTTCCGACTCGGTGCCGGTGACGGTGCGATTCTCGTTGAAATCGGGGTTCCTGGCGACGCCGTGGGCAATGAAATTCACCACGTCGTAACGGGTTACGCCCAGTTCTTGCAGGAAATACGCGGCATGCGATTCGCGCTCGGCAAAGATGGCCACCAGCACGTTGGCGCCCGTGACCTCCGACCGGCCCGAGCTTTGGACATGGATCGCCGCGCGCTGGATGACGCGCTGGAAGGCGGCGGTCGGCACGGCCTCCGAGCCTTCGATCTCGGTCACCAGCGTGGTCAGGTCGTCCTCGATATAGTCGATCAGCATCTGGCGCAGCGCCTCGATCTCCATGTCGCAGGCGCGCATGACGCGCAGGGCGTCCGGCTCCTCCGTCAGCGAGAGCAGCAGGTGTTCCAGGGTGGCAAGCTCATGCCGGTGCTCGTTCGCGATGGCGAGCGCCGCATGGATGGCCTGTTCGAGCGTGTGCGTGAATGAGGGCACGGGTTCACTCCTGTCGTCTGTCGGACGGGGCCGATGCCCGATCCGGGGCCAGTCTGCCACGATAGTGTTAGGATTGTGTGGATAACGCGCGGCTGCAAGCGGATTTCCTGCTTCGCGCGGCTGGCGTTGCTGTCGATGGGTGAATTGTGATCGCGGCGGGCGGTTTTCAAGGCGCCAGGCCTAGAAGGCATCCTTCATCGCCCGCAGCCGGTTGAACACCGCGAGGTCGCTCTCGCCCCGCATGCCAAGGCCGTCGCGCAGTTCCGCCACGCGCAGGAAGGGGTTGGTGGCGCGCTCCAGCGCCAGCGGCGCCGGCGAGACCGGGCCGTGCGCCATCCGGTCGCGCACGGCATCGTTACCCGGCTCGACCGACAGGGCAAAGCCGCCATTGCCCCGCGTGTAGTCATGGCCGGAGCAGACCAGCGTGTCCTCGGGCAGGGCGGCAAGGCGGGTCAGCGTGTCCCACATCTGCGCCGGCGTCCCCTCGAACAGGCGGCCGCAGCCCATCGCCATCAGGCTGTCGGCGGTAAAGACCATGCCGGCCTCGGGCAGGTGGATCGCGACATGGCCCACCGTATGGCCCGGCGCGTCGAGTATCTCGGCAGGCGTGCCCGCCACGCTCAGCCGGTCGCCGGGCGCGAAGGATTCGTCCAGCGGCGGCAGGCGCGCGGCGTCCAGCCGGTTGCCGCCCACGCGCGCGCCGGTCTTCGCCACCAGTTCCGGCACCGCCTGGATGTGGTCGGCATGGTGATGGGTCAGCAGGATGCGGTCCAGCCGCCAGCCGCGCGCCTCCAGCGCCTCCAGCACGGGCGCGGCCTCGGGCGCGTCGATCAGCACCGTCTCGCCGCCGCCATGCAGCAGATAGGCGTAGTTGTCGGCAAGGCAGCGGATGGTCAGCAGTTCGGGCATGGCTCTCTTCCTTCGCGGTCAGGGCATTCTTCGCGCTGCGGGGCGAAAGGACAAGGCGGCTTGACTCGGGCCGCGGCTTTCGGCTGGGGTCGGGCCATGCTGATCGACGTGGTGGACCTGCGAGCCTTCTATTACGAGCGCCTGCTGGGGCGTGTCGTGCAGCGCACGCTGCGCGACCGGCTGACCGAATGGTGGCCGCCGGAAAGCTGCACCGGCATGACCGTTGCCGGCTTCGGCTTTGCCGCGCCGATGCTGCGGCCCTGGCTGGCGAAGGCGCGGCGGGTGGCGGTGCTGATGCCGGGCGGGCAGGGGGTGATGGCCTGGCCCGCCGGCCTGCCCAACCATTCGGTGCTGTGCCACGAGGACGCCTGGCCGCTGGAGACCGGCAGCGTCGACCGGCTGGTGTTGCTGCACGGGCTGGAGGTCGCCGACCAGAGCGCCAGCGTACTGTCCGAGGCCGGCCGCGTGCTTGGCCCCGGCGGGCGGCTGGTGGTGATGGTCCCCAACCGCGCCGGCCTGTGGGCGCGATCCGAGGGCACGCCCTTCGGATTCGGCCGCTCCTATACCGCCGGCCAGTTGGAGGCGCAGGCGAAACGGGCCGGATTCAGCGTCGAGCGCACGGGCGCGGCGCTGTATATCCCGCCCTCCGACCGCCGCTTCTGGCTGCGTTCCGCCCAGTTCTGGGAGCGGACGGGCACCCGAATCTCCAAGGTGCTGATCGCCGGCATCCTGTTGGTGGAGCTGACGAAAAAGACCCGCGGGGCGATCGGCCCGGCGGTGCCGGCAACAGTGCCCAGCCCGCTGGAGGTTCTGGGCGGCATCGCCCGGCCGCGCCCCTCGGCCGGCAGCCGCCGGCCCGTCGCGCAGACGGGTATTCACGAACTGGCCCCCGCCGATTCTGTCAAGCAAGAAAGTTGACTTTGCCGACATAAAAACTTGCCCTTTGTTGCCCTGTCGGCCGTGCGGGGTCGTTGCCACGTTTGCGCGAACGTGGTTAGCTTGCCCTCCAATCCGGCACGGTCGCGCGCCTGCGGCCGTTGCAAAGCAGGGAAACAGGGAACGACATGATAAACCGCCGCAACAGCCTTTTTCTGATGTCCGGGACCGCGCTTTCGGCGGTGCTGGGTCTGCCCGCCTTCGCACAGGAAGGTGGCTCCGGCAGGCTGAACATGATTCTGAACCCCGAGCCGCCGATCCTGATCGTCGGCCTGAACACCCAGGGGCCGACCCTCTATGCCGGCGGCCAGATCTACGAGAGCCTGCTGACCTACGGCTTCGACATGTCGCCGCTGCCCAGCCTCGCCAGGGAGTGGGAGATCAGCGAGGACGGGCTGACCTATACCTTCCACCTCAACGAAGGGGTGAAGTGGCATGACGGCACCGATTTCAGCGCGGACGACGTGCTGTTCACCGCCAACGACTTCCTGACCGAGGCGCATCCGCGCTGGCGCCTCATCCATACCAGCCATGTCGAAAGCGTCACCGCCCCCGACGCCAACACGGTGGTGTTCCAGCTGAAGCATCCGTTCTCGGCCTTCATCCGCGCCTTCGAGCTGTCCAGCTTCCCGATCATGCCTAGGCATATCTACGAGGGCAGCGATTTCCGCACCAACCCGGCGAACCAGACCCCGATCGGCACCGGCCCGTTCAAGTTCAACGAGTGGAAGCGCGGCAGCTACCTGCACCTGGTCGCCAACGAGGATTATTACCGCGAGGGCGAGCCGAAGCTGAAGGAGCTGTATTTCCACGTCATCCCCGATGGGGCCTCGCGCGCCGTGGCCTACGAGCAGGGCACGGTGGACGTGATCCGCGGCGGCGACATCGAGGGCTTCGACGTGGCACGTCTGGCCGGTCTGCCGAACACCGAATCCACCACCCAAGGGTGGGAGAACTATTCGCCGCTGGCCTTCATGGTCTGGAACATGCGCAAGCCGCCCTTCGACAACCTCCAGGTGCGCCAGGCGCTGCTGCATGCCATCGACCGCGACTTCGTGGCCCAGACGATCATGTTCGGCCAAGCCAAGGCCGCGACCGGCCCGGTGGCCTCGACGACCAAGTTCTATGACGGCTCGGTCCCGGCCTATGAGTTCGACATGGACAAGGCCAAGGCGCTGATCGCCGAATCCGGCGTCGATCCGGCCAGCGTGACCGTCGAGGTCATGGGCCTGCCCTATGGCAGCCAGTGGGACCGCCTGACGGAATACACCGTCCAGCAATTGCAGGATCTGGGCTTCCAGACCAATATCCGCGCGGTCGATGCCGGCGGCTGGTCACAGGCGCTGTCGGATTTCGACTTCCACCTGACTTACAACTTCACTTATCAGTATGGCGACCCGGCGCTGGGCGTGGCCCGTCACTACCTGTCGACGAACACCATCCAGGGCACGCCCTACGGCAACAACCAGGCCTATGTGAACCCGGAGGTGGACCGCCTGCTCGCCGAGGCCGCCTCGGCCACCAGCGACGAGGAGGCCGCGCAGCTCTATTCCGAGGCGCAGCGCCTGATCGTCGAGGATGCCGCGCTGGGCTGGCTGGTCGAGCTGCAATACACCACCATCTACCGCGACAAGGTGCATGATCTGGTGCGCACCGGCATCGGCCTGAACGAAGGCATGGGGCCGGTCACCATCGACTGACGGCCCAAGGGCGGCCCGCCGGGGCCGCCCCTTTCCCGCCCGTGCGCCGGGTCCGGCAGCCGGAACCTTTCCGATATTCGAGGGAAATCAGTTGAAAACACTGCAATTCATCCTCATCCGCCTGGGCAAGGCCGTCCTTGTGGTCCTTGGCGTCGCGGTGCTGAACTTCATTCTCATCAAGATGGCGCCGGGCGACCCGGCGGCGGTGATGGCGGGCGAGGCGGGGGCCGGCGACGCGCAGTTCATCGCCCAGCTTCGCGAGCAGTTCGGCTTGGACAAGCCATTCCTGACCCAGCTGTGGATCTATATCTCCAGCGTGATGCAGGGCGATCTGGGCTATTCCTATCGCAACGGCGTGTCCGTCGCGCAACTGATCGCCGACCGCTTTCCCGCCACGCTGCTGCTGACCGGCTGCGCCTTCGTGTTCTCGCTGCTGGTCGGCATCACCGCCGGCGTCGTCGCCGCGTGGAAGCGCGGCAAGCTGGCCGACAGCGCGGTGATGGCCGGGGCGCTGCTGTTCTACGCCACGCCGCTGTTCTGGATCGCGCTGATGTCGGTGCTGCTGTTCTCGATCCAGCTGAACATCTTCCCGGCCTTCGGGATGGAGACGCTGGGCGCCGGTTATACCGGCTGGGCGCGGGTCTGGGACATCGCCCAGCACCTGGTGCTGCCGGTGGCGACGCTGGGGCTGTTCTCCTCGGCGGTCTATGCCCGCCTGACGCGGGCCTCGATGCTGGAGGTGATGAGCCTCGACTTCGTCAAGACCGCCAAGGCCAAGGGCGTGCCGCAGGCCCGCATCATCCGCCGCCACGTCCTGCGCAACGCCATCCTGCCGGTGTTCACCTTCGCCTCGATGCAGGCAGGGCAACTGGTCGGCGGCGCGGTGCTGACCGAGACCGTCTTCGCCTGGCCCGGCATCGGCCGGCTGATGTTCGATGCGCTGCTCCAGCGCGACTACCCGGTGCTGCTGGGCGTGTTCCTGGTCACCGCCGCCTTCGTGGTGCTGATCAACCTCGTGGCCGATCTGCTGTATCGGTTCGTCGATCCGCGGATCGAGTCGGCAACCTGAACGGCGCGAAAGGACAAACACATGAACGCATTTCTGCGCCGCTTCGCCTCCAACAAGGGCGCCGTGCTGGGCGCCATCATTCTGCTTATCGTGGTGGCTGTGGCGGTGTTCGCGCCGCTGCTCTACTCCGGCAACCCGTGGCGCGGCGTCGCCCGGCCGATGCTGCCGCCGTTCCAGGACGGCGCCTATCCGCTGGGCACCGACATGCTGGGCCGCGACATCGCCGCCGGCATCGCCCACGGCGCGCGGGTCACGCTGCTGATCGGCCTGACCTCGACCGTGGTCTCGGTGTTCATCGGCGTGACCTTCGGCGCGCTGGCCGGGTTCTATGGCAGCTGGGTCGACGACCTGCTGATGCGCTTCACCGAGTTCTTCCAGACCATCCCGCCCTTCGCGATGGCGGTGGTGCTGGTGGCGATCTTCACGCCGACGCTGGTGACGATCATCCTGGCCATCGCCATCGTCAGCTGGCCACCCGTGGCGCGGCTGGTGCGCGCGGAATTCATGTCGCTGAAATCGCGCGAATTCGTGCAGGCCGCTGTGACCATCGGCCAGACCGGGCCGCGCATCATCTGGTCGCAGATCCTGCCGAACGTCATGTCGCCGATCATCGTGACCGCCTCGCTGATGGTGGCCACGGCGATCCTGACCGAAAGCAGCCTGGCCTTCCTGGGTCTCGGCGACCGCAACCAGATGAGCTGGGGCTATCAGATCGGCGCCGGGCGCGAGATGCTGCGGCAAGCCTGGTGGATGGCGACCTTCCCCGGCGTGGCCATCCTGCTGACGGTGCTGTCGATCAACCTGATCGGCGAGGGCCTCAACGACGCGATGAACCCGCATCTGCGCGGGCGGAAAGGTTAAGCCATGAGCGAGGTTCTTCTCTCCGTCCGCGACCTGACCATCGCGCTGCCCAAGGGCCTCGACCGCGAATATGCGGTCGAGGGCATCAGCTACGACCTGAATGCCGGGGAAATCCTCTGCGTGGTGGGGGAATCCGGCTCGGGCAAGTCGATGACCGCGAATGCGATCATGGGCCTGCTGCCGGATTACCTGCGACCCTCGCGCGGGCAGATCCTGTTCCACGGCGACAACCTGCTGACCATGACCCCGCCGCAGTTGCGCGCCCTGCGCGGCCGCCGCATCGGCATGATCTTCCAGGAGCCGCTTTCGGCGCTGAACCCGCTGATGACCGTGGGCGACCAGATCGACGAGGTGATGCTGGTCCACGATCACGGCGATGCGGCCTCCCGCGCCGCCCGCGTGCTGGAACTGCTGGAATTCGTCGGCCTGCCGGACCCGAAAAGTATCCGCAACTCCTACCCGTTCCGCCTCTCGGGCGGGCAGCGGCAGCGGGTGATGATCGCGATGGCGCTGGCGCTGGAGCCGGAAATCCTGATCGCGGACGAGCCGACGACCGCGCTGGACGTGACCACGCAGGCGCAGATCCTGGAGCTGATCGCCCGCATCCAGCGCGAGAAGGGCATGGGCGTGATGTTCATCACCCACGATTTCGGCGTGGTGGCCGAGATCGCGGACCGCGTGGTGGTCATGCAGCACGGCAAGGTGGTCGAGCAGGGACCGGCGCGCGCGGTGCTGAACAGCCCCCAGCATCCCTATACGCAACGCCTGATCGCCGCCGTGCCGCATCGCGACGGCACCGAGGCCGCCCGCGACGCCGTGGCCGAATCCGAGCCGATCCTGTCGGTGCGCAACCTGAACAAGACCTATCGCTCGGGCGGCGGCATGTTCAGCAAGGGCCGCATCGTGCATGCGGTCAAGGATATCAGCTTCGACCTGCGGCGGGGCGAGACCCTCGGCGTGGTGGGCGAATCCGGCTCGGGCAAGTCCACGCTGGGGCGCTGCATCGTCAAGCTGCTGGACGTGGACGGCGGCGAGGTGCGTTTCCAGGGCGAGGACATCATCCCGCTTTCGGCGGCGGCCTTCCGGTCGCGCCGCAAGCATTTGCAGATGATCTTCCAGGACCCTTTCGCCAGCCTCAACCCGCGCCAGACCATCGGCCGCATCCTGACCGACGGGCCGGTGGCCAACGGCATCGCGCGCAGCGTGGCCGAGAAGCGGGCGCGCGAGTTGCTGCGGCTGGTCGGTCTCGATCCCTCGGCCTATGACCGCTATCCCGGCGAGTTCTCGGGCGGCCAGCGCCAGCGCGTCGGCATCGCCCGCGCGCTGATGCTGGACCCGGAGCTGATCGTCGCGGACGAGTCGGTTTCCGCGCTGGACGTGTCGGTGCAGGCGCAGGTCCTGGCCCTGCTGCGCGAGTTGCAGCAGAAGCTGAACCTCGCCATCATCTTCATCACCCACGACCTGCGGGTGGCGGCGCAGGTCTGCGACCGCATCGCGGTGATGCTGAAGGGCGAGGTGGTCGAGGAAGGCCCGCCCGAGCAGGTCATCGACAACCCGCAGCACCCCTATACGCAACGTCTGATCGCGGCTATTCCGGGGTCCGACTGGGACCCGCGCGCCGCGGTTCCCGATGCGGTCGCCGAGGCCGCCCATTCCACCGCCACCCCCGCCCTTTAGGTCCCCCATGCGCGCATTCTATCATCCCGAACAGGCCCTCCATCATCCGCTGGTGTTCATGCGCTCCGGCGTCCTCGCGGCGCCCACCGACGTGCCGGAGCGCACCGCCCGCCTGCTGGGCGCGCTGGCGCGTCACGGCATCACCCCGGAGGCCAGCGAGATCGACGGCCGCGCCGAGGCCGCCCGCGTCCATACCGAGCGGTATCTGAACTTCCTCGAAACCGCGCATGCCCGCTGGAAGGCGCTGCCTAATGCCGGGGCCGAGGTGTTCCCCAATATCTCGCCCTATTGGAACGCCTCGCCGGATCAGGACGCCCGGCCGGATTGCCCGACCGACAACATCATCGGCGAAGCCGGCTATTACATGGGCGACGGGGCGGTCGCCATCGGGCCGATGACGCATGTATCGGCCTTCCGCTCGGCGGCGACGGCGGCGGCTGCGGCGCGGGCCGTGGCGGGCGGCGAGGCGGTGGCCTATGCGCTGTGCCGGCCCTCGGGGCATCATTGCCGTGTCGATCAGGCGCGGGGCTTTTGCTATCTGAACAATGCCGCCATCGCCGTCGAGGTGCTGCGCGAGCGGTTCGGCAAGGTGGCGACGCTGGACGTGGATGCCCATCACGGCGACGGCACGCAGGAAGTGTTCTACCGTCGCGACGATGTGCTGAACATCTCGGTCCATGTCGATCCGCGCGAATACTATCCCTGGTTCATCGGCTTCGATCACGAGACCGGCTCCGGCAAGGGCAAGGGGTTCAACGTCAACCTGCCGCTGCCGGTCGGTTCCGGCGACGGGCCGTTCCTGGCCGCCGTCGATGACGCGCTGGCCCGGATCAAGGCCTTTGGGGCCGAGGTGCTGGTGCTGTCGCTGGGCTATGACGCCCATGCCGCCGACCCGCTGACCGCGCTGTCGGTGACGACCCCCGGCTTCGCCGCCGTGGGCGAGCGTATCCGCGCCGCCGGCCTGCCCGTGGTGATCGTGCAGGAGGGCGGCTATGCGATCGAGGTGATCGGCGACTGCCTCGACGCCTTCCTGACCGGGTTCGGGGCATGACCCTCTGGTCCGACGAGCGCGCGGCCGAGCTGGCGCGCATCTGGGGCCTGTCGGGCAGCCTCAAGCGCCTGACAGGCGAGCGCGATACGAACTTTCGCCTCGACGAGGCCGATGGCAGCCAATGGGTGCTGAAGATCTCGCACCCGGAGGAGGATCCTTCGGTCGGGGCCTTCCAGGCCGAGGCGCAGATTCATGTCGCCGCGGTCGATCCCGACCTGCCGGTGCCGCGCGTGCGCCGCACGCTGGACGGTCATCCCTGGCACCTGCTGCCGGCCGACCAGACGCCGGACGGCCATGCGCGCCTTGTGCGGGTGGTCAGCTGGATGGAGGGCGAGCCGGCGGCCTCGCGCCCGCAGGGACCGGCATCGCGGGCGGCGCTGGGCCGGGTGATGGCGCGGCTGGACAAGGCGCTGAAGGATTTCAGCCATCCGGGGCAGGATCACGATCTGGTGTGGGACCTGTCGCGCGCGCATGAGCTGCGCGACCGGCTGGAGCATGTGACCGACCCGGAGCTGCGGCGCCTGACCTCGGACGTGCTGGAGGCCCATGCCGCCGACTGGGGGCCGCGCGCCGCGCGGCTGCGCCGGCAGGTGATCCATAACGACATGAATCCGCACAATATCCTGATGGAGGACGGTGCAGAGGACAAGCTGGCCGGCATCATCGACTTCGGTGACATGGTGGCGGGGCCGCTGGTGAACGAACTGGGGGTGGCGCTGTCCTACCAGCCCACCGATGGCGAGCATCCGCTGGCCACCGCCGCGCAGGTTCTGGCCGCCTATCACGCCATCTATCCGCTGGAGGCCGAGGAATTCGCGGTTCTGCCCGGCCTGATCCGCACGCGGATGGCGGCGACGGTGGCGACCTCGCACTGGCTGGCCTTCAAACGGCCGGAGAACCGTGATTACCTGCTGCGCAACATGCCGCGCGCGGCGGCGGGTCTGGCGCGGCTGGCGCGCCTGCCCGAGGCCGAGGCGGCCGATTACCTGCGCCGTGCTTGCGAGAATCAGGAGGACTGACCCATGACCGCCCCCAGCGAGGCGCCCCGCGCCGTCGGGCAGATGCACAATGCCTATGACCCGTCCAAGGCCAATGCCCTGCCGGCGGAGGATCGCGACCTGATCGCCCGGCGCGAGGCGGCCCTGGGCGCGGCCTATCGGCTGTTCTACGCCCAGCCGCTGCATCCGGTGCGCGCCGAAGGGGTGTGGATGTGGGACGCGCAGGGCAACCGCTATCTGGACGCCTACAACAACGTCGCCAGCGTCGGCCATTGCCACCCGCGGGTGGTCGAGGCGCTGGCGAAGCAGGCGGCGATCCTGAACACCCATACCCGTTACCTGCATCCGCTGGTGGTGGACTATGCCGAGCGCCTGCTGGCCACCGCGCCGGAGGGGCTGCACAATGTCATGCTGACCTGCACGGGGTCCGAGGCCAACGACCTGGCCATCCGCATCGCCCGCGTGGCGACGGGCGGGCAGGGGGTCATCATCACCCGCCACGCCTATCACGGGGTGACGGACCTGCTGGTGGGCATGTCGCCCTCGCTGGGGGCCGGGGTGCCGAAGGGGGAAAACGTCTGGCTGATCGACGCGCCCGATCCCTATGGCGCCGATCCGGGCGGCGATTTCGCCGCCGGGGTGCGCGCGGCGGTCGCCGACATGCAGGCGCAGGGGGTGCGGCCGGCGGCGCTGCTGGTCGACACGATCTTCGCCTCGGACGGCATCCTGCCCGATCCGGTGGGCTTCCTTGCCCCGGCGGTGGCGGCGATCCGCGAGGCCGGGGGCATCTTCATCGCCGACGAGGTGCAGCCCGGCTTCGGCCGCTGCGGCGGCATGTGGGGCTTTGACCGCCACGGCGTGGTGCCCGACATCGCCACGATGGGCAAGCCGATGGGCAACGGCCACCCGATGGCCGGGCTGATGGCGCGGGCCGATCTGGTCACGGCCTTCGGCAAGTCGGTGCGCTATTTCAACACCTTCGGCGGCAATCCGGTATCGGCCGCGGTGGGTCTGGCGGTGCTGGACGTGCTGCGCGACGAGGGGCTGGTCGAGAATTCGGCCAGCACCGGCGCCTATATGGCCGAGGGGCTGGCCGGGCTGGTCGATGGCGACGAGCGGCTGGGGCCGGTGCGGGTGGCGGGGCTTTATGCCGGCGTCGACCTGCTGGACCCGCAGACCGGCGCCCCGGACGGGCGGCTGGCCGCCGAGGTCGTCAACGGGCTGCGCCAGAAGGGCGTGCTGATCAGCGCCTCCGGCCCGGCCGGCAACGTGCTGAAGATCCGCCCGCCGCTGCCCTTCGGGCGCGAGCATGCCGACATCCTGATCGACAAACTGTCCGAAACGCTGGAGGAAATCCGATGACCGCGCCGCTGAACGGGGCCGAATCCCTTGTTCACACCCTGCTCGACAGCGGGGTCGAAGTCTGCTTCGCCAATCCCGGCACCTCCGAGATGCATTTCGTCGCGGCGCTGGACCGCATTCCCGGCATGCGCTGCATCCTGGGCCTGCACGAGACCGTCGTGACCGGCATGGCCGACGGCTATGCCCGCATCTCCGGCAAGCCGGCCTGCACGCTGCTGCATTGCGGGCCGGGGCTGGCGAACGGGTTTTCCAACCTGCACAACGCGCGGCGGGGGCGCTCGCGGATGGTGAACATCGTCGGCGACCAGGCCACCTATCACCGCCCGCTGGACGCGCCGCTGACCGCCGACACCGAGGGCATCGCGCGCGCGGTCTCGGGCTGGGTGCGCACCACGATGACGCCGGGCCATGTCGGGCGCGACGCGGCCGAGGCCGTGCGTGCGGCCAAGACCCATCCGGGCCAGGTGGCGACGCTGATCCTGCCCGCCGACAGCTCCTGGGGCGAGGGCGGCGAGGTGGCGCCGCCGCTGCCGGAGGTGCAGGCGCAGCCTGCCGATCCGGCGCTGATCGGCGCGGCGGCGCAGGCGCTGCGCGGACCGGCGCCGCGCGGCCGCCAGGCGCTGCTGCTGCTTTCGGGCGATGCGCTGCTGGGCGAGGGACCGGCTCTGGCCAAGGGCATCGCGGACGCGACCGGCGGCGCCTTCATGGCGCAGTTCCTGACCGGCCATCTGGAGCGCGGGCGCGGCACCATCCCCATCCCGCGCGTGCCCTATACCACGCCGATGGCGGTCGAGGCGCTGGCGCCCTATGACCGCATCATCCTGGTTGGCGCCACGCCGCCGGTGGGCTTCTTCGGCTATCCGAACCTGCCCTCGACGCAATATCCCGACGATGCCGACCTGCTGGTGCTGTCGCGCCCCGAGCAATCCGGGGTCGAGGCCCTGCGCGCGCTGGCCGCCGCGCTGGGCGCCGCGCCCGCCGCGGCGCCGGAGGCCCCGCCGCTGCCGCCGCTGCCCAAGGGGCCGGCCAGCGCCGAGGGGCTGGCGGCGGTGATCGCCAACCTGATCCCCGAAAACGGCATCGTCTGCGACGAGACGATCAGCTATGGCGGCGGCTCGCATCCCCATTACAACGGCGCCGCGCCGCATGAATGGATCGGGCTGACCGGCGGCGCCATCGGCGACGGCTTCCCGCTGTCCACCGGCGCCGGCGTGGCGGCGGGCAAGGACCGGCGGGTGATCAGCCTTCAGGCCGATGGCTCCGGCATGTATTCGCTGCAAGCCCTGTGGACGCAGGCGCGCGAGGGGCTGAACGTCACCACCATCATCCTGTCCAACCGCCGCTATGCGATCCTGCTGGGCGAATATGCCAATGTCGGCGCCAATCCCGGCCCCACGGCCATGTCGATGCTGGACCTCGGCAACCCGGACCTGGACTGGGTGTCGCTGGCCAGGGGCATGGGCGTCGAGGGTGCCAGGGCGCGCAATCTGGAGGAACTGGCAGAGCTGCTGAAGGCCAGCATCGACCGCCCCGGCCCCTTCCTGATCGAGCTGGATACCTGAGGCCGCAAAGCGATTCGCCCCCATCCGGCGCGGCTTGCGGGTCGGGCGGGGGCAGCAGGGCAGACCATGCCGCGATGCAGCGGCCGGATGGCGAAATGCGTGCGCAAACACGGTTGCGACATCGGGCCGGGCCTGCTAGAGACGCGGCAGATTTTGCTCTGTCACACCGACGTGAGTAGAGAGGCGAAGCAAGGCCCTTTCGTCAGACTGCCCGCATGAACGCGGGACAGCCCGATGGCGGGGCCGCGCGCAAACCGGAAGGATGACCGTGGCACAATCCGCTTCGATTTCCGCCAATATCGCGGGGCGCTATGCGCAGGCCGTGTTCGACATCGCCCGCGAGGAGAAGGGCATCGACGCCCTCGCCTCGGGCGTGGACGCGCTGGCGCAGGCGCTGGATGCCAGCCCTGAACTGCGCGCGGTGATCGCCTCGCCGGTGCTGGGCCGCGCCGACCAGACCCGCGCCATTTCCGCGCTGGCGGAAAAGCTGGGCCTGCCCGCCGCGCTGGCCAATGCGCTGGCGTTGATGGGCCAGAACCGGCGCCTGTTCACCCTGCCGCAACTGGTCGCGCGCCTGCGCGCCCTGATCGCGGATGCCCGCGGCGAGGTGACGGCGGATGTCGTCAGCGCCCAGCCGCTTTCGGACCAGCAGGCCGAGCGCCTGCGCGCCACCCTGGCCGAGAAATCGGGCAAGATCGTCAAACTGAATGCGCGCGTCGATGAGAGCCTCATCGGCGGCATGATCGTCAAGCTCGGCTCGTCGATGATCGATTCGTCGGTCAAATCGCGCCTGAGCGCCCTTCAGAATGCCATGAAAGAGGTCGGATAATGGGAATCCAGGCTGCCGAGATTTCGGCGATCCTCAAGGATCAGATCAGGAACTTCGGCAAGGACGCCGAGGTCGCCGAGGTCGGACAGGTGCTGTCCGTCGGCGACGGTATCGCCCGCGTCTATGGCCTGGATACGGTCGAGGCCGGCGAGATGGTGGAATTCCCCGGCGGCGTCCGGGGCATGGTGCTGAACCTTGAAACGGATAACGTCGGTATCGTGATCTTCGGCGACGACCGCGAGATCAAGGAAGGCGACACCGTCAAGCGCACCCGCACCATCGTGGACGTGCCGGTCGGCAAGGGCCTGCTGGGCCGCGTCGTGGACGCTCTGGGCAACCCGATCGACGGCAAAGGCCCGATCGAGGCCGCCGAGCGCCGCCGCGCCGATGTGAAGGCCCCCGGCATCATGCCGCGCAAGTCGGTGCACGAGCCGATGGCCACCGGCATGAAGTCGGTCGACGCCATGATCCCGATCGGCCGCGGCCAGCGCGAGCTGATCATCGGCGACCGTCAGACCGGCAAGACCGCCCTGGCGCTGGACACCATCCTGAACCAGGCGAACTACAACGGCCGCGAGGCCGAGGGCATGAAGACCCTGCACTGCATTTACGTCGCCATTGGTCAGAAGCGTTCGACCGTGGCGCAGCTGGTCAAGAAGCTGGAAGAGACCGGCGCGCTGGCCTATACGACCGTGGTGGCCGCCACCGCTTCCGAGCCGGCGCCGATGCAGTATCTGGCCCCCTATTCCGCGACCGCGATGGCCGAATACTATCGCGACAACGGCATGGATGCGCTGATCATCTATGACGACCTGTCCAAGCAGGCCGTGGCCTATCGCCAGATGTCGCTGCTGCTGCGCCGCCCGCCGGGGCGCGAGGCCTATCCGGGCGACGTGTTCTATCTGCATTCCCGCCTGCTGGAGCGTTCGGCCAAGCTGAACGAGGCCAACGGCTCCGGCTCGCTGACCGCGCTGCCGATCATCGAGACGCAGGCGGGCGACGTGTCGGCCTATATCCCGACGAACGTGATCTCGATCACCGACGGCCAGATCTTCCTGGAAACGGAACTGTTCTTCCAGGGCATCCGTCCGGCCGTGAACACCGGCCTGTCGGTCAGCCGCGTGGGTTCGTCGGCGCAGACCAATGCGATGAAATCCGTCGCCGGTCCGGTCAAGCTGGAACTGGCCCAGTATCGCGAGATGGCGGCCTTTGCGCAGTTCGGTTCCGATCTGGACGCCGCCACGCAGAAGTTGCTGAACCGCGGCGCCCGCCTGACGGAACTGATGAAGCAGCCGCAATACTCGCCGCTGACCAACGCGGAAATCGTCTGCGTCATCTATGCCGGCACCAAGGGTTATCTGGACAACGTGCCGGTGCGCGACGTGACCAAGTGGGAGCAGGGCCTGGTGCGCTTCCTGCGCAACCAGCATGCCGAGTTCCTCGACTGGCTGACCAAGGACGATCCCAAGATCAAGGGCGATGCCGAGGCCAAGGTGAAGGCGGTTCTGGACGCCTACGCCAAAAGCTACGCCTGAGCGGGGGAGGGATAGATGCCCAGCCTCAAGGACCTGAAAAACCGGATCGGAAGCGTTCGCAACACGCGGAAGATCACCAAGGCGATGCAGATGGTCGCCGCCGCGAAACTGCGCCGCGCGCAGGAGGCGGCGGAGGCCGCGCGCCCCTATGCCGACCGCATGGGGGCCGTGGTCGCGGACCTGTCCAAGGCCGCCGCGACCTCGGACCGGGCGCCGAAGCTGCTGGTCGGCACCGGCGACGACCGCCGGCACCTGCTGGTGGTGATGACCTCGGAGCGCGGGCTGGCGGGGGGCTTCAACTCCTCCATCGTCAAGCTGGCGCGGCAGACGGCCGAGCGGCTGCTGTCCGAGGGCAAGGAGGTCACCATCCTCACCGTCGGCAAGAAGGGCCGCGAGCAGTTGAAGCGCGACCACGGCGACCGGCTGGTGGGGCATGTGGACCTGTCCGAGGTCAAGCGCATCGGCTATGACAACGCCGCCCAGATCGCCGAGCAGATCTTCGACCGTTTCGAGGCCGGCGGCTTCGACGTGGCGACGGTGTTCTACAACACCTTCGGCTCGGTCATCAGCCAGGTGCCGACCGCGAAGCAGGTGATTCCGGCCGCCGCGCCGGAGGATGCGGGTCCCAGCCGGCTTTACGATTACGAGCCGGGCGAGGTCGATATCCTGACCGAGCTGCTGCCGATGTCGATCTCGACGCAGATCTTCGCGGCGCTGCTGGAGAATGCGGCCTCGGAACAGGGCGCGCGGATGACCGCGATGGACAACGCCACGCGCAACGCGGGCGACATGATCGACAGGCTGACCACGGTCTACAACCGTTCGCGTCAGGCCGCGATCACCAAGGAACTCATTGAAATCATTTCGGGCGCCGAGGCGCTCTGACCGTAACGCAGGGGTAGTGACATGGCAGAGGCCAAAGGCAAGATCACGCAGGTCATCGGCGCCGTCGTCGACGTGCAGTTCGATGGCCAGCTTCCGGCGATTCTGAACGCGCTGGAAACCGAGAACCAGGGTAAGAAGCTGGTGCTGGAAGTGGCCCAGCATCTGGGCGAGAACACCGTCCGCACCATCGCGATGGACGCGACCGAGGGTCTGGTCCGCGGCACGCCGGTCAAGGATACCGGCGGCCCGATCATGGTGCCGGTGGGCGACGCGACGCTGGGCCGCATCCTGAACGTGGTGGGCGAGCCGGTGGACGAGGGCGGTCCCGTCGTCGCCTCGGAAACCCGCGCCATCCACCAGCCGGCGCCGGAATTCGCGGCGCAGGCGACCAGTTCGGAAATCCTCGTCACCGGCATCAAGGTCATCGACCTGCTGGCGCCTTATTCCAAGGGCGGCAAGATCGGCCTGTTCGGCGGCGCCGGCGTGGGCAAGACCGTGCTGATCATGGAACTGATCAACAACATCGCCAAGGTGCACTCGGGTTATTCCGTGTTCGCCGGCGTGGGTGAGCGGACCCGCGAGGGCAACGACCTTTACCACGAGATGGTGGAATCGGGCGTCATCCGTCCCGACGACCTGGCGAAGTCGCAGGTGGCCCTGGTCTATGGCCAGATGAACGAGCCGCCCGGCGCGCGCATGCGCGTGGCGCTGACCGGCCTGACCCTGGCCGAGCAGTTCCGCGACCAGTCGGGCACGGACGTTCTGTTCTTCGTGGACAACATCTTCCGCTTTACCCAGGCGGGTTCGGAAGTGTCGGCGCTGCTGGGCCGCATTCCCTCGGCCGTGGGTTACCAGCCGACGCTGGCCACCGATATGGGTGCCTTGCAGGAGCGGATCACCTCGACGAAAGCCGGCTCGATCACCTCGGTGCAGGCCATCTACGTGCCGGCCGACGACCTCACCGACCCGGCACCGGCGACCTCCTTCGCGCACCTCGACGCCACCACGGTGCTGTCGCGCGCGATCTCGGAGCTGGGCATCTACCCGGCCGTGGACCCGCTGGACTCGACCTCGCGCATCCTCGACCCCTCCGTGGTGGGTGAGGAGCATTACAACACCGCCCGCGACGTTCAGGGCATCCTGCAAAAATACAAGTCCTTGCAGGACATCATCGCCATCCTCGGCATGGACGAACTGTCCGAGGAGGACAAGCTGACCGTGGCCCGCGCCCGCAAGATCCAGCGTTTCCTGTCGCAGCCCTTCGACGTGGCCAAGGTCTTCACCGGCTCGGACGGCGTTCAGGTGCCGCTGGAGGACACCATCGCCAGCTTCAAGGCGGTCGTGGCCGGCGAATACGACCACCTGCCCGAGGCCGCCTTCTACATGGTCGGCGGCATCGAGGACGTGAAAGCCAAGGCGCAGCGCCTGGCCGCCGACGCGGCGTAAGGGGGCGAGATGGCTGACATGATGCAGTTCGACCTCGTGTCGCCGGAGCGGAGCCTCGTCTCCGCCCCGGTGCGCGAGGTGCGCCTGCCGGGGGGCGAGGGCGATCTGACGATCCTGCCCGGCCATGCCGCGACGATGGTGACGCTGCGCCCCGGCCTTGTCACGGTGATCGACGACAAGGGCACCGAGGCGCAGTTCGCGGTCTCGGCCGGCTTTGCCGAGATCAACCCGGAGGGGCTGACCCTTCTGGCCGAGCGCAGCCTGCACCGGCAGGACGTGACGCAGGAGGTGCTGAACGAGATGCTGGCCGCCGCGCATCGCAAGCGCAAGGTGGCCGAGGCCAAGGCCCGCGACCCGAACAGCAGCATCGGCGAGGAGGCGGTCACCGCCGCCGTCAAGCTGCTGGGCGACATGCAGGCTTTGGGCACCCATATCGGGCTGGACCCCAATCAGGCCAATTTCCCGGACTGAGACCGGGGCAGGCACCGCTTCGAGAGGCCCCGGAACCGTCCGGGGCCTTTTGCCATTACCCCATGTTCCGGTGGAGGCCGCCCCATGCTGCGCATGTCCCATCACGCCGTCGGCGTCGCCAATGGCAGCGTGCTGATGTTCTCGGCCTTTGACGATGGCGGGCCGATGTGGACCGGCGAGGGACCCCGGCAGGAGCGCAGGCCCGTCACCTTCGAGCAGGCTTTCGTGCTGCCGCCGCGGGTGATGGTGGGTCTGTCGATGTGGGACATCGCGGGCGGCAGCAACCAGCGGGCCGACATCGCGGCCGAGAACGTCACCGAGACCGGCTTCGATCTGGTCTTCCGCGCCTGGGGCGACACGCATGTGGCGCGGGTCCGGGCCGACTGGCTGGCCATCGGACCCCTGCGCCATGAAGACGACTGGGAAATCTAGCCCGGACGGGCGTGCCGCCCGGATGCGGCCGGACAGGAGGGCCTGATCCCCGCGCGGCGAGGGGGGCGAAAATCCAGCCCGGCAACCCCAGAGGCACGACGCCCCGATGCTGCCGCAAGCCCCGTTGACGGAGCGGGATCAGGCGCGGACGGCTGGTCCTCATGCGCCGGAGGCAGTTCGGAAACCTAGTCCAGCAACCCCGTCAGGATGCGGTCGGCCTCGATGCGCGGATGGGTCAGGCCGCTGCGGTCCTCGCCGGGATGGAAGCGGCCGCGCAGGGCGGTCGGCATCGGGGCCGGGCGGTCGATGGCCACGCGCGGGCCGACGCGCCGGGTTTCCGCCTGCCAGCTTTGCGCCAGCGCGATTTGCGCGGCCTTGGTGGCCCCATAGGCGCCATAGAAGGGCTGTCCGGCCTTGGGGTCGTCCAGAAACAGCGCCGTGCCCGAACGTGCCAGCAGCAAGGGCGCCAGCAGGGTGATCAGCCCGCGCGTGGCGTCGAGATTGCAGGCGACCGACTTCTCCCAGTCCTTGGTCGCCATGTCCGCCGCCGGCCCCAGCGGCGCCGCGTAAACCGCCGTATGCGCCCAGAAATCGAGGCCGCCCCAGCGTTCGCCGACCGCCCTGGCCAGCTGGACCATCGCGGCCGGCGTGGTCACGTCCATCGGCGCCAGCGTGGCCGCGCCGCCGCCGCCACCGGCGCGGATGGCGTCGTCCAGTTCCTCCAGCGCGCCGGTGGTGCGGGCCACGGCGACGACATGCCAGCCGCGGGCGCCCAAGCCTTCGGCCAGCGCCCTGCCTAGGCCGCGCGAGGCGCCGGTGACGAGTGCGATCTTCTGTTCCATGCGCGTCCCCTGCCACCCCGGCGGCATGCGCACAAGGGGGAAATTCGTCACACCCGGCTATGGCCGGGGCGGTCAGGAAAAAGGCCCCCGCGGGGGCCTTTGCCGGGTCGGATCAAGCGCGCTCAGCGCCGGTCGAGATCGACGTAATCGCGCACATCCGCACCGACGTAAAGCTGGCGGGGGCGGCCGATCTTGCTTTGCGGATCGCCGAGCATTTCCTTCCACTGGGCGATCCAGCCGACGGTGCGCGACAGCGCGAAGATCGGCGTGAACATCGAGGTGGGGAAGCCCATCGCCTCCAGGATGATGCCGGAATAGAAGTCCACGTTCGGATAGAGCTTCTTCGAGACGAAATATTCGTCCTCCAGCGCGATCCGCTCCAGTTCCTTGGCGACCTTCAGGGTATCGTTGTCCTCGATCCCCAGCAGCTCCAGCACCTCGTCGGCGGATTCCTTCATCACCTTGGCGCGCGGGTCGAAGTTCTTGTAGACGCGGTGGCCAAAGCCCATCAGGCGGAAGGGATCGTCCTTGTCCTTGGCGCGCCTGATGAATTCCGGGATGCGGTCGACGGTGCCGATCTCGCGCAGCATTTCCAGGCAGGCCTGGTTGGCGCCGCCATGCGCCGGTCCCCACAGGCAGGCGATGCCGGCGGCGATGCAGGCGAAGGGGTTTGCGCCCGAGGAGCCGGCCAGCCGCACCGTCGAGGTGGAGGCGTTCTGCTCGTGATCCGCATGCAGCATCATGATGCGGTCCATCGCGCGGGCCAGCGCCGGATCGACCGTGTAGGTATCGGCCGGAACCGAGAAGCACATGTGCAGGAAGTTCGACGCATAGTCGAGATCATTGCGCGGATACACGAAGGGCTGGCCCAGCGAGTATTTATAGGCCATCGCGGCGATGGTCGGCATCTTGGCGACCAGCCGCACGGCGGCGACCTCGCGCTGCCACGGATCGTTGATGTCGGTCGAATCGTGATAGAAGGACGACATCGCGCCGACCACGCCCACCATCGTCGCCATCGGATGCGCGTCGCGGCGGAAGCCGCGGAAGAAATAGTGCAGCTGCTCGTGCACCATCGTGTGATGGGTCACGGTATGCTCGAACTTCTCCATCTGCCTGGCGTCGGGCAACTCCCCGTAAAGCAGCAGGTAGCAGACTTCGAGGTAATGCGACTTGTCGGCCAGTTGCTCGATCGGGTAACCGCGATACCACAGCTTGCCCGCATCGCCGTCGATATAGGTGATCGCGCTTTCGCAGGCGGCGGTCGCGGTGAAGCCGGGATCGAAGGTGAAGACATCGGCCTGGCCGTAGAGCTTGCGGATGTCCAGAACATCGGGACCGACGGTCGGCGACAGAACGGGAAGGGAATAGTCTTTGCCGTCAAGCGACAGGGTCGCGGTTCTGTTTTCGGCCATGAAGCACTTCCTTTTCACGTTGCGAACGGCCGCGCCCGCATGGCGGGGCCGGGATGCGATACGGGCCTAGCCCGTCTGGTCCGCCAGCCTGGCCAGCGTCTCGTCGCGACCCAGCGCCAGCATCATGTCGAACACGCTGGGCGTGGCAGCCCGGCCGGCCAGCGCCGCCCGCAGCGGGGCCGCCAGCTTGCCCAGACCGACGCCATGCGCCTCGGCCACCTGCTTGGCGGCGGCCTCAAGCCCATCTCGCGTCCAGCTATCACGGGATAGCGATTTCGTCAATTCTGACAGCATACCGATGGATACCGAATCCAGCGCCCTGGCGGCCTTTTCGTCGGGCCGCACCGGGCGGTCGGTCAGGGCGAAATGCGCCTGGTCCAGCAATTGCGGCAGGGTTTTCGCCTTTTCCTTCAAGACGTTCAGGGCGGGTGCCAGCCGTGCCTTCTGGATCTCGGTCAGGGCCGGGGCGCCGGTGGCGGCCAGAAAGCCGTCCAGTTCCGCCAGCAGCGCGGCGTCGTCCATCCGCCCGATATGCCAGCCGGAGACATGCTCCAGCTTCCTGAAGTCCAGCCGCGCCGGGGCCTTGCCGATCCCGTCCAGGTCGAACCATTCGCGGGCCTGCGCGTCGGTGAACAGCTCGTCGTCGCCGTGGCTCCAGCCCAGCCGGGCCAGATAGTTGCGCATCGCCTCGGCCGGATAGCCCATCGCGGCGAATTCGTGCAGGCCGACGGCGCCGTGGCGCTTGGACAGCTTCTTGCCGTCCTCGCCGTGGATCAGCGGGATATGGGCAAAGACCGGGATGTCCCAGCCCATCGCCTGATAGACCTGGATCTGGCGCGCGGCATTGACGAGGTGGTCGTCGCCGCGGATCACATGCGTCACGCCCATGTCGTGGTCGTCCACCACCACCGCCAGCATATAGACCGGGGTGCCGTCGCTGCGCAGGATGATCATGTCGTCCAGCTCGGCATTGCGAATCGTCACGTCGCCCTGCACCGCGTCGCGGATCACCGTCTCGCCCTCGCGCGGGGCGCGCAGGCGGATGGCGAAGGGGGCGTCGGGGCGGCTGGCCGGATCGGCGTCGCGCCAGGGGCTGGGGAAGGGCTGACGCGGGTTTTCCGCCCGCCAGGCCTCGATTTCGGCGGGGGTGGCATAGCAGGGATAGGCGCGGCCGCGCGCCATCATCTCGCGCGCGACCTCGGCATGGCGGGCGGCGCGGGCGAACTGGCTGACCGGCTCGCCGTCCCAGTCGAGGCCCAGCCAGCGCAGCCCGTCGAGGATCGCCGCCGTGGCTTCGGGGGTCGAGCGCGCGCGGTCGGTATCCTCGATGCGCAGCAGGAACCTGCCGCCGCGCCCGCGCGCGTAAAGCCAGTTGAACAGGGCCGTGCGCGCGCCGCCAATATGCAGGAAGCCGGTGGGCGAGGGGGCAAAGCGGGTGATCGGCGGCATGGGAACCTCGGCAGGCGGAATTTCTTGCCGGCGTTTACCTTTTGGAAAGGTTCGCGGCGCTAGCTTGCCCCTGACATAGACAGGCGACAGGGGGGTGACAAGCGCGCATGGCAGGGGTGGCGATCCTGACGGGGCAGCCGGCGGCGGCTTCCGTGCGGTCCCGGCCGGCCCGGCCCTCGCTGCTGGGGCGGGCGGGGCTGATGCCCTGGGTGCCGGTCTGGATGGCCTGCGGCATCGGGCTGTGGCTGGCGCTGCCCGTCCAGCCGGGGCTGCCGCACCATCTGGCGCTGTGGGTGGCGGTGGCCGTGGCGGGCCTGGCGTTCCGGCTGGCGGTTCGCCGGGGAGACCGGCTGGGCTGGCGGCCGGTCGAGGGCATGCGGCTGACGCTGTTCGCGCTGCTGGCGGTGGCGGCCGGCTTTTCGCTGACCGGCTGGCGGTCGGGGCAGGTGGCGGCGCCGATCCTGGCCTTTCGCTATTACGGCCCGGTCGAGGGGCGGCTGGTGGAGATCGACCGCTCCGGCCGCGACCGGCTGCGGGTGACGCTGGACCGGGTGGTGCTGGGCGACATGGCGCCCGCGCGGGTGCCGGCGCGGGTGCGGCTGTCGCTGATGCAGCCGGAGGGGGCGGAATGGCCGATTCCGCCGCCGGGGACGCGGGTGATGCTGACCGGCCATCTCGGCCCGCCGCCCGGCCCGGCCGAGCCGGGCGGCTTCGATTTCCGCCGCTTCGCCTGGTTCGAGGGGCTGGGCGCAATCGGCTATACCCGCACGCAGATCCTGACGGTGGCGCCGGCGCCCGAGGGCGGCGCGCAGGCCGTGGCCCGGCTGCGCATGCACCTGTCGCAGGCGATCCAGACGGCGATTCCGGGGCAGGCGGGGGCGGTGGCTTCGGCGGTGACGACCGGCGACCGATCCGGCATCGAGACCGCGACCGACGACATCATGCGCGATTCGAACCTGTATCACATCGTGTCCATCTCGGGCCTGCACATGTCGATGCTGGCGGGGTTCCTCTATGCGGTGCTGCGCATGCTGGTGGTGGCGGTGCAGGCCGGGGGGCTGGGCCTGCGGCTGCCGGCGCACAAGCTGGCGGCGCTGGGCGCGCTGATCGGGGCGGCGGCCTATCTGGCGCTGTCGGGCGGCGGTGCCGCGACCGAGCGGGCCTTCGTCATGGTCGCGGTCATGCTGGGGGCGATCCTGGTGGACCGGCGGGCGATCTCGCTGCGCACGGTGGCGCTGGCGGCGGCGGTGCTGCTGGCCTATGCGCCCGACGCGCTGGCCAGCGCCGGCTTCCAGATGAGTTTCGCGGCCACCGTGGCGCTGATCGTCGCCAACGACCTGACCCGCGACCGCGGCGCGCGGCTGCCGGGCTGGCTGAAATGGGTGCTGATGCTGGCGCTGACCTCGCTGGTGGCCGGGGCGGCGACCGGACCTATCGCGGCGGCGCAGTTCAACCGCATCACCCATTACGGGCTGCTGGCGAACATGGCGGTGGTGACGGTGATCGGCGTGGTGGTGATGCCGGCGGCGGTGATGGCGGCGGTGCTGGCGCCGTTCGGGCTGGCCGGGCCGGCGCTGTGGGCGATGGGCTGGGGAACCGAGTGGATGCTGATCGTCGCGCGCTGGGTCGCGGGCCTGTCCGGCGCGATCAGCACGGCACCGAAGCCGCCGGGCATCGTGCTGCCCCTGATGGGCCTTGGCGGCGTGCTGCTGGCGCTGACCCCGTGGGAGCGCCTGGCGGGCGCGGCCGGTCTGGCGCGGCCGGGCCGGGTGCCGTGGCGCGGCTGGCTGGGTTGCGCCTGTCTGGGCGTGGCGCTGGCCTTTTGGCTGGCGGCGCCGCGCCCGGTGCTGCTGATCGCGCCGGAGGGCGAGGCGGTCGGCCTGATGACCGCCGCCGGCCGCGTGCCCTCGAAGCCCTCCGGCGGCGCCTTCGTGGTCGAGCGCTGGCTGGTCGCCGACGGCGACCTGGCCGATCAGGCCGGCGCCGCCGCCCGCCCCGCCTGGTCCGGCCCGCGCAATGCCCGCGAGGTCGCGCTGCCCTGGGGCGGGCGGCTGGTCCACCTGACCGGCAAGGGCGCCGAGGAGCGGGCCGTGGCCACCTGCCGGCCCGGCGCGATGCTGGTGCTGGACCGGGCCGCGCCGCCGGGGCTGTCGGGTTGCCGGGTCATCGACCTCGAATCGCTGCGCCGGACCGGGGCGCTGGCCTTCGACGCGCGGGGCCGGATGGTGGCGGCGAACATGGCGGCGGCCGGCAGGCCCTGGGTGCTGCCGTGAAGGGGCGACGGGGCGGGCGCCGTCCCGGAACGGCCCGCCGCCCGTGTCGGGGGCGAGCCGGGATCGCCTCAGGACATCGCCCCGATCCGGGCCAGGTCGAAGGGCGTGGTCTGGTAGATCTCGTTGATCCAGTTGCCGTAAAGCAGGTGCGCATGGCTGCGCCAGCGGTTCGAGGGCGGCCGGCCGGGGTCGTCCTCGGGGTAGTAGTTGCGCGGCACGTTGATCGGCTGGCCCGCCGCCACGTCGCGGTCGTATTCCTGCTTCAGCGTGTCGCTGTCATATTCCAGGTGGTTGAACACATAGAGCGCGCGGTGGCCGGGGTCCTCCAGCAGGCACGGCCCCACCTCGTCGCTGGCCAGCAGGGTGGTCAGGCCGGGACAGGCGTCGATGTCGGCCTGGCGCACCTCGGTCCAGCGGCTGACCGGGATCAGCAGATCGTCCGAGAAGCCGCGCAGATAGGGCGAGGCCGGGGCCAGGTTGGCGTGGCGGAAGCAGCCGAAGGCCTTGGCCTCCAGCGCATGTTTGGGCAGGCCGTGGAAATGCCAGGCCATCGCCATCGCCCCCCAGCAGACGCCGAAGGTCGAATGCACATGGCCTTGCGTCCAGTCGAAGATGCGGGTCAGCTCGTCCCAGTAGTCGACCTGCTCGAAGGGCAGCTGCTCGATGGGGGCGCCGGTCACGATCAGGCCGTCGAACCGCTCGCCCGAGGCCTCGACCTCCGAGAACGGGCGATAGAAGCTGTCCATGTGCTCGGCGGCGGTGTTGCGGGCCTCGTGCTCGCTCATGCGGATCAGCTGGAAGTCGATCTGCAAGGGCGTCGCCCCGATCAGGCGCGAGAACTGGATCTCGGTCACGATCTTCTTGGGCATCAGGTTCAGCAGCCCGATGCGCAGCGGCCGGATGTCCTGCGTCGCGGCGCGGCCGGGCGTCATCACCATCACCCCTTCGCGCGACAGGGTGGCGAAGGCGGGCAGGTCCTCGGGCAGGGTGATGGGCATGGCTTAACTTTCCTTTTGCCGTTTGCGGTCGATGGCGTCGGCGATCAACGCCTCGAAATCGCGCGCCGAGGCCAGATCGGCCACCTCGGCGGCGGAAACCGTGACCCCCCGGCGCGCCATCGCCCGGTAGCGCGGCTGCCGGCGCGTCAGGGCACGGGCATAGGTCCAGCGCACGAAGGCGTCGGGGTCGACGGGGCCGGGATGGTCGCGGCCGTAATCCTGCCAGGCCGACAGCAGGAAGCCGGCATTGTAATACATCGGCTTCGGCGCGCGGTCGAATCGGGCGATCAGGGCGGCGGTGTGGCGCTCGTCCCCCTCGATCCAGACCGGCAGCATGGCGGCGGCCAGTTCGGCCATCAGCGGGTCGGCCGGATCGTCGGGGTCCACCACCTCGCAGATCGAGCCGGAGGTGTCGCAGACGAAATGCGCATAGCCGTAGATGGTCCCGGCCCGCGCGATGAAGGCGGTGCTGTCGCGCATGGCGGCGATCTCGGCGGCGCAGTGGGCCTCCTGCCGGCGGCGGTATTCGTCGAAGGGGATGCCGCCGCGTGCGGGATCGCCCGGCTTGCCCAGCCAGGCCGACAGCGGCGACAGGTCGTGAAAGCCCAGATTGGCGCTGATGCTGATCGCGCCGGTCATCAGCAACTCGCGCAGGGCGGGCACGGTCATGGCCATGCGCTTCAACTCGTCGTCGATGGCCTCGCCCAGATAGCGGGTGCCGATGCGGTAATCGACGCTGTAATGGAACCAGCCGCCGTCATGGCGCAGCATGCTGGCCAGATGGGTCTTGCCCAGCCCCGACATGCCGAACAGCATCACCCGCTTGTGCGCCGCCGCGCGCCAGTCTGCCCCGCTTTGATAGATCATGCCCTTGCGCGCGTCCCTGAAACCCTCTGTCTGCGAGGTAATCCCTGCCGGCGCAAAGGGAAAGGGGGAGGTTTGCACGGGGCGCAGCCGGCATGCGCCCTCCGAGGGCGCGCGGGGGGCTGTGAAAGGGCGCGCTCTGGCGGAGGGGCGGGCCGTGCGGGGTGAAACCGGCTCGCCTGCGTGGAACTCGGGCCGGCGCGACCGGAGGGGGCCGACGCGACAGGGGCTGTCCAGCCGCCGGCTGGCATCGGCGTGTCGCCATGCGGAGGCGGGTTTGCCGGCCGGGAGAGGGTGAGGTGCCCGAGGGTGAGGCACGCACCGCTCCACCGGGCCGGCGGTCGGGTCGGGGCCGTGCAAATGGTCTGCCCCGCCGGCTGGCATCCGTTGCACGGGGTGGGCTGTCAGACGGGGACGATCCGCCCCGGCATGGCGGGAAAGACATGCCCGAGGAGGCGGGGATTGCGTCGCCCCAGAGGGGGCGCCCATGCCGGAACCATGAAGCTGGCCCTCCCGGCCGGCTCGCATCGGCGTGCCGAATGGGGCGACCCGTCCCGGAGAAGGCGAGATGAGCCGGGGAAACGCGGCGTGCCCAGGCCCAACGGGGCGGCGGTTGGAAGCTGGTCCGCCGGCCGGCACCGGCGTCTCGCCGCATGCGGCCGGTTGCCGAAGCGGGAGCCATCCGCTCCGGCATGGTAAGGGAGAGACATGCACAAGGAGGCGAGGAGGGCGCAGCCCCAGACCATGAAGATGGTCTGTTCCGCCAGCCGGTATTGACGTGTCGCCGCATCGGGGTGCGCTTGCCTGTGGGGGCGGCCCGCATCGGCGGGGTGAGGGCGGCGAAACGAGGATTGCGCGGCCGAAAGGGAAGCAGGCGCCGCAGGCGGGCCGGAGGCGTGGCGGTGCCTATCCGCCTTGGCGATGAAAAGGGCGCCTGCCCGTTTGACCGAGGCGGCGCCCATTCTTGCGGCACAAAAGGGGCGCATCACGGGGCGCGCCCCTTTTCAGGGGCCGTCAGAAGCTGATGCCCAGCCGCATGCCCACCGTCAGGGCGTGGTTGTCCTCCATCTGCGCGCGGGCGGTGTCGGGGGTGCTGGTCTCGGGCTTGGCATCACCCAGCCAGGTGTAGTTGATGCCGGTGGTCAGCTTCATGTTGTCGCGCGTATAGATCGCCGCCAGCGTGACACCCTTGCGCCCGGAGGTCGGCGCCAGCGGCGAGACCAGGTCCCTGCCGCGCTTTTCATAGGTGAACGAGGCCGAGCCGGACCAGGTGTCGCTGAACTTGCGGCCCACGCCGAGGGTGAAGGTGGTGCTGTCCTCCAGGTCGACCAGACCTTCGCCGACCACGGTGGTGAAGCCCTTGGGATCGACCTTGAACTCGGACCATTTCACCCAGCGGACCGAGCCGAAGACCAGCGTATCGGCCGCCACCCCGGTCTGGAAATCGAGGTTCCAGCTACGCGGGGTATGCACCTCGGTCTGGCTGACGCCGTTCAGGGACGGCACCGGCAGGCCGGCTTCGGTGGTGCGGAATTCGTGCTTGATGGGCGAGTTGTAGGTCAGCGCCACCCGCGCCGCGATGTCCGGGATCTCGTAGGAGACACCCAGCAGCCAGCCCCAGGCGGTGTCGCGATCCATCCGCGCCGAATAGCCCGAGACCGCGCCATAGGCCAGCCCGTTCAGGTCCACCGTGGCATCGGCGCGCGACATGCGCACCCCGCCATGCACCCCGAAGCCATTGTCGCCCCGCCAGCGCAGGATGCCGGTCACATGCGTCGATTTCACATCGACCGCCGTATTGCCCAGCATCACCGACCCGGTGACCGGATAGGCGATATTCGCGCCGAAGGGCGTGTCGAGGATGATCGTCCCCGAGATGTTCGGCGTGAAGTCATGCTTGTAGGCCAGCGAATAGGTGCCATACGACTTCGCCACGTCGCCGGTGGCCGGATTGCCCGGATAAAAGTCGTAGCCGCTGACCGAGGGGCTGACATGGGTGAAGCCCAGTTCCAGATAGTTGCCCTGCTCGAAGATCGGCGCGATGGTCTGGTTCGTGCGCTCGATGCCGCCGGCCAGCACGGGGGCCGCCGACAGCAGCAGCGCCGCCCCTGCGCCCCAAAGACGATTTGCCCGTATCATGCTTCCCTCCCACGGTCGCGATACCCTTGCCCCTCCACGATAGCGGCGAAGGGCGGGGTCCGGTCAATGCGCGTGACGTGTGACGCCGCGTTGTGGCATGCGAATGCGGCCGCGGCGTGCTTTGCGCGCAACGCCCCGGCCGCATTCACGATATGCGTGCAAGCCCCCTCAGGCGTCGCCCAGGCCGGCCTGGCTCAGCGCCTGCCACAGCCGCGTGTCGCGCCCGTAGATATCCGGCGCATGGCGCAGCCGGCCGTCGGCATCGGGGAAGGTGGTGAAATAGACCAGATGCACCGGGATCGTCGGTGTCATCCTGACCCATTGCTCGCCCTCGCGGGACAGGGCGCTGCGGATGCTGGCACGCGGGTCGGCCAGTTGCGGCGACAGCAGTTCCGCCGCCAGGTCCAGCGGGTCGTGGATGCGGATGCAGCCATGCGAGAAGGCGCGCCGGGTCTCGTTGAACAGCCAGCGGGTCGGGGTGTCGTGGAGGTAGATGTTCCACTCGTTCGGGAACAGGAATTTCACCTGCCCCAGCGCGTTGTCGTCCGAGGGCTTCTGCCGCATCCGATAGGGGAAGTTCGCCGCCGTATAGCGCGAGAAGTCGATCTGGCTGCGCGGAACCACCCGGCCGCGACTGTCCACGATGTCGATATGGCCGACCGCGTTCGGATTGGCCTTCAGCCTGGGCAGGTATTCCCGCACGGTGATCGAGCGCGGCACGTTCCAGGCCGGGTTGAACACCAGGAACTCCATCTCGTCGGAGAATTCCGGGGTCTCGAAATCCGCCGCCGCCTTGCCGATGACGGAACGGGTCTGGAAGATCACCTGCTCGTCCTGGACGATGCGGGTGGTGTATTCGGGCAGGTTCACCCAGACATGGCGCTGTCCCAGATCCTCGGGCAGCCAGCGCCAGCGTTCCATCGCCATCAGGATGTCGCGCTGCGCGTCGGAGGCCGAGCCGTTCAGCCGTGCGATGGTGCGCGGACCGGCCACCCCGTCGGCGCCCAGCCCGGCGGCCTGCTGGAAGCGCGTCACCGCCTCGGCCAGGCCGGCATCGTAGAGATCGGCCTCGCCCGTGCCGGGATCGAAGCCGATCGCCGCCAGCCGCGCGCGCAGGTCGGCCAGTGCCGGGTCGCGCATGCCGGGCTTCCACAGGCCGGCGGGGGCGGGCGGCGTGCCCGCGGGCGCGATCAGCGCCGGTCCCTCGGTCAGGGCGTTCTGCAAGGCCAGGTAGAACGGATGGTCCGGGGCCAGCGCCTCCATCGCGGCGCGCGGATCGGCGGCGGCGGCGAAATCGGCCAGCGCGCGGCCGGCATCCACGCCTTCGGGCGCGCGCTTGACATGCGGGTCCACCTTGCGCGGGTCCAGCAGACCGCGCGTCAGGTCGTTGGCCCAGCGGACAAAGACCGAGGCCAGCGCCACCTCGTCCAACGCGCCGCCGGTGGTGGCCTGCGGCATGGCATAGCGGGCCGGCGGCAGCCCGTGCCGGGGCGCCTGCGCCACCGCCTCGGCCAGCGCCTCGCGGCGGGCGGCGCCCTCGGTGCCGGAAAAGACCGGCCGCAGCCCGTTGCCGCCATAGAAGGCGGCGAGGTCGGGATCGTGGCGCACGGCCTCGGCCAGGGCCAGCTGCTCGGGGGTGAAGTCCAGCTGCGGGGCGGGATAGGCGGCCGGGGCCGTGGCCCAGGCGGGCGCGCCGGCCAGCACGGCGAGCAGCGCCAGCGCACTCGCCCTAAGCGCGAATCGCCCTCCGATTCGGTTTCGATTCCGACCCGCCGTTCCGGCCCGAAAATGAGGTTTCGCCATTGCCCGTCCCAAATCGCTGCCTCGCGTGTTCGCGTTTTCTTCCTGCATCGCATCCGCGCGGCCACCGGTCCAGCGCCAAATGCACCCCGCGACGGGATTTCGTCTTGACCTGTGTCCCGCCTGCGACTGTTGAGGTTTTTCAGTCCAACGACCTTGCGTCACGGATGGTTCCGGCAACAATCCGCCGATAACGGCAAAATCCGGCCGGGCATGGAACCCGACCCCGCATCGGGGTGGCGTGGTGCCGGTTTTGGTGAGATATTCTTAACCAAGGTCGGGTAGAACCGGACCAGATCGAAGGGTGCGTGCCAGGTGACTGGCCGGCGCTTCGGGCGCGAACGACAAGCAGGACAGGCGATTCAACATGACAGAGTCTCTTATTTCCCGACGCGGGGTTCTCGGGGTGTTTGCCGCGACGGCTGTTGCGGCGGCGCCGGTTTATGCGAATGCGGCGGGGTTCCTGCGCGGCGCTGGCGACATTCGCCGCATCCGCATGTATTCCGGCCGCACGGGTGAAAGCATCGACACGGTTTACTGGGTCGACGGCAAGTATATCCGCGATGCGCTGAACGAGGTGAACTATTTCATGCGCGACTGGCGCAACGGCCAGGTGAAGGGCATCGACCCGCGCACCATCGACGTGGCCGCCGCCTCGCACCGCATGCTGCGCACGGACGAGCCGTATATGATGCTGTCGGGCTACCGCTCGCCGCAGACCAACGCGATGCTGCGCCGGACCAGCTCGGGCGTGGCCTCGAACTCGCTGCATGTGCATGGCAAGGCCGCCGACCTGCGGCTGAAGTCGCGCTCGGTCGGGCAGATGTATCAGGCGGCGCAGGCCTGCAAGGCCGGCGGCGTGGGCAAATACTCGCGGTCGAACTTCGTGCATATGGATTGCGGGCCGATCCGCTACTGGGGCGGCTGATCCGCACGACGAGGTGACGAACACCCCGCCCGCGAAAACGGGCGGGGTTTCGCTTTTGCGGCCTCGCCCGTTGCACGCAGGGGGTTGAACCGGCGCCGCTACGGGCGCATTTCCTTCCGGCTGGTCCGGCGCTTGTCCCTTGGCCGGTCCCCCCGATGGCGCGACCCGCGGCCGGTTCCACCGCCGGGCCGCCACCACCGGACCCTCTCCGATCGGCCTCGCGGCCTCCCCCGACCGGCCCGGCGCACAGGCGCCGCGCCCCCGTTTCACGAAGGCAGCCCTCCATGCCCCCCTCCTATGCCCCGACCGGCCCGCTCTGGCGCGGGTTCCTGGCCTTCGTCCTGCCGATGATGGCGCAGAACATCCTGCAATCGCTGGCGATGACGGCGGGGGCGATCATCGTCGGCCATGCGCTGGGCGTGGGCTATCTGGCGGCGATGGCCACGTTCATGCCGGTGGCCTTCTTCTTCATCGCCTTCCTGATCGGGCTGACGGCCGGGGCCAGCGTGCTGATCGGGCAGGCGGCGGGCGCCGGCAAGCCCGAGCTGATCCGCCGGATCGCCGGCACCACCACGACGACCACGCTGGCGCTGGGTCTGGTGCTGGCCGCGCTGGGCGAGCAACTGGTGCCGCAGATCATGGCGATCCTCGGCGTGCCGGCCGACATCGTGGAGCCGGCGGCGGATTATGCCCGCGCCACCCTGCTGGTGTTTCCGGTGCTGTTCGTGTTCATCCTCGCCGGCGCGCTGCTGCGGGGGATGCGCGACACCATGCGCCCGCTGCTGATGCAGATCATCTCCACCGCGCTGGCGGTGGTGCTGACGCTGTGGTTCGTGCTGCGCACCGATTGGGGCGTGATGGGCGCGGCCTGGGCGCAAGGGCTGTCGCAACTGGTGGCGCTGGCGGCGCTGGGCTGGTGGCTGCGCCGGCAGGACAGCCACCCGATGGCGCCGGACCGGGCCTTCTGGCAGGCGATGCGGCCGGATTTCGGGCTGCTGCGGCAGATACTCAAGCTGGGGCTGCCGACCGGGGTGCAGATCGTGGCCGGCTCGGCCTCGGGGCTGGTGATCGTCGGGCTGGTCAACGCCTTCGGCTCGGACGCGACGGCGGCCTATGGGGCGGTGTCGCAGATCGTGACCTATGTGCAGTTCCCGGCGCTGTCGATCGCCATCGCGGCCTCGATCTTCGGGGCGCAGATGATCGGCGCCGGGCGGCAGGACCGGCTGGACGAGGTGGTGCGCACCGCGCTGCTGATGAACCTGCTGCTGACCGGGGCGCTGGTGGCCTTCGTGCTGGTGCTGTCGAAGCCCATCGTCGCCGCCTTCGTCAACGAGGCCGAGGTGATCGCGCTGGCCCGCCGGCTGCTGTTCATCGTCGCCTGGTCCAGCCTGATGTTCGGCGCCGGCACCATCTTTTCGGGGGTGATGCGGGCATCCGGCACGGTGCTGGTGCCGATGGTGATCGCGCTGGGCTGCATCCTGCTGGTCGAGCTGCCTGTGGCGATCTGGCTGTCGAAGCTGATCGGGCTGGAAGGCATCTGGTGGGGCTATGTCTGCAATTTCGGCATGCTGATGGCCCTGCAATACCTGTATTACCGGCTGGTCTGGCGCAGGAAGGCGGTGGTCGCGCTGGTCTGAATCGGTTGCGATGCGGCCCGATCGCGACTAGATCGGGCCAGCAAAGGGGCGCGAGGGGACTGCCATGCGACTGACCATTGCCGAGATCGCGCGCGCGCTGGGGGCCTCGCCCTGGGGCGATGCGGGCGCCGAAGTCACCGGCGCCGCCGAGCCGCAAGCCGCCGGCCCGACCGAGCTGGCGCTGGCTATGGCGCCGAAATATGCGGAAAACCTGCGCCCTGGCGCGCTGGCCCTGCTGGCGCCGGGCATGGACCCGGCCGCCTACGGGCTGCGTGCCGCCATCGTCGTGCCACGCCCGCGGCTGGCCATGTCCGGCCTGACCCGCGCCTTCGACCCCGGCCCGGCCATCGCGCCGGGCATTCACCCCTCGGCCGTCATCGACCCCTCGGCGCAAATCGGCGAGGGCGCCGCCATCGGTCCCTTCGTCGTCATCGCCGCCGGCGTCCGCATCGGCCCGCGCGCCCGCATCGGTGCCGCCGCCCAGATCGGCGCCGGCACCTGCATCGGGGCGGATGCGCTGATCGGGCCGCGCGTCGCCATCCTGCACGGCGTCACCATCGGCGAGCGGCCGATCGTCCACGCCGGCGCGGTGATCGGCGCGGACGGGTTTTCCTTCGTCACCGAAACCGCCTCCGGCGTCGAGGAAATCCGCGAAACCCTCGGCCAGCGCGAGGACGCCGCCGGCGAAGCGCATTGGCACCGCATCCACTCGCTGGGCGGGGTCGAGATCGACGACGACGTGGAAATCGGCGCCAACGCCACCATCGACCGCGGCACCATCCGCGCCACCCGCGTCGGCGCGGGCACCAAGATCGACAACCTTGTCCATGTCGGCCACAATGTCACGGTGGGCCGCGACTGCCTGCTGTGCGGGCAGGTGGGCATCGCCGGCTCGACCCGGATCGGGGACCGGGTGGTGCTGGGCGGGCAATGCGGGGTTTCGGATAACATTTTCGTGGGCGACGACGTGATCGCCGGCGGAGCGACCAAGATTTATTCCAACGTGCCAGCGGGCCGGGTTATCCTCGGCCCCGCCGGGCTGAAGATGGAAGCCGAACTCGAAGCGCGGCGCAATATCCGCCGCCTGCCGCGCGTGCTGGCCCAACTGGCCGAGATGCGCGACACCATTGCCAGACCGACCCGGAAAGACTGAACCATGACCGAGACCGTGCGCGACAGGATCACCGCCATCATCGCCGAGCAGGCGATGGTCGATGCCGCCGACATCACCCCGGAGACCACGCCCGAGGATCTGGGCATCGACAGCCTCGGGCTGGTGGAGTCGATCTTCGCCATCGAGGAGGCGTTCGACATCTCGATCCCCTTCAACGCCAACGAGCCGGAGAAGTCCGAGTTCGACATCTCGTCGATGGGCGCCATCTTCGCCGCGGTCGAGCGTCTCGTGGCCGGGAAGGGCGCATGAGCGGGGATGCCCCGGCCATCACCCCCGCCACCACCACCGCGCGCGGCGGCCTGCGGCGGGTTGCGATTACCGGCATGGGCACCATCAACGCGCTGGGCCATGACGTGGCGGCGACGCTGGCCGCCTTTCGCGAGGGGCGTTGCGGCATCAGCCAGCTGGATTTCCGCGACGTGGACCGGCTGGCCATCCAGATCGGCGCGCAGGTCCACGGCTGGGAGCCGGAGCGATACTTCAACCGCCAGCAGATCCTGCTTTACGACAAGTTCACCCAGTTCACCCTGCTGGCCGCCAAGGAGGCGGTGGCGCAGTCCGGGCTGGAATTCGACGGGCGGCTGGGCCTGCGCTCGGGCGTGGTGCTGGGCACCGCCGGAGGCGGGCTGAACACCTGGGACGAGAATTATCGCTCGGTCTACGAGGAGGGAAAGAACCGCGTCCATCCCTTCGTGGTGCCGAAGCTGATGAACAACGCCGCCGCCAGCCATTGCAGCATGGAATTCGGGCTGCAAGGCCCGGCCTTCACCGTCGCCACCGCCTGCGCCAGTTCGAACCACGCGATGGGGCTGGCCTTCCAGATGATCCGCTCGGGCGGGGCCGAGGTGATGCTGACCGGCGGCTCGGAGGCCGCCTTGTGCTTTGGCGGGGTCAAGGCGTGGGAGGGGCTGCGAGTCATGTCCAAGGATGCCTGCCGCCCGTTCAGCGCCAACCGCAACGGCATGGTGCAGGGCGAGGGCGCCGGCGTCTTCGTGTTCGAGGAATGGGCGCATGCCCGCGCCCGCGGCGCCGACATTCTGGCCGAGGTGGTGGGTTTCGCCATGACGGCGGACGCGCAGGATATCGTGATGCCCTCGGCGCAGGGGGCCGAGCGCGCGATCACCGGCGCGATGGCGGATGCCGGGCTGCCGCCCTCGGCCTTCGGCTATATCAACGCCCACGGCACCGGCACGGCCGCCAACGACAAGACCGAATGCGCGGTGGTGGCCCATGCCTTCGGGCCGCATGCCGACCGGCTGATGATGTCCTCGACCAAATCCATGCACGGCCACCTGATCGGCGGCACCGGCGCGGTGGAGTTGCTGGCCTGCGTCATGGCGCTGCGCGACGGCATCATTGCCCCCACCATCGGCTACGAGGAGCCGGACCCCGAATGCGCGCTGGACGTGGTGCCGAACGAGGCCCGCGAGGCGCGGGTGGATGCCGTCCTGTCCAATGCCTTCGCCTTTGGCGGGCTGAACGCGGTTCTGGCGCTGCGCAAGGCGTGACTGCGGCGGCGTGCCCCTCTCGCCCCCGGCGGCTTTGGGGGTTATAGGGGCGTGCCGCCACGGCGCCCATGAAGGAGTTTGCCCATGACCACCACCGATCACGCCAAGCTTGCCGCAGCCGAGGCCGCCGTTGCCCTGGTGGTGGACGGGATGCGGCTGGGGCTGGGCACCGGCTCGACGGCGGCGGTGATGGTGCGGGCGCTGGCCGCGCGGGTGCGGGCCGAGGGGCTGGCGCTGCGCTATGCCGCGACCTCGGAGGCGACGGCGGCGCTGGCCACCTCGCTGGGGCTGAAGGTCGAGGCGCTGGACGAGATCGGCTGGCTGGACCTGACCATCGACGGCGCCGACGAGCTGGACCCGGACCTGAACCTCATCAAGGGCGGCGGCGGCGCCCTGCTGCGCGAGAAGATCGTCGAGCAGGCCAGCGACCGCTTTGTGGTCATCGCCGATGCCGGCAAGGTGGTCGAGCGGCTGGGGGCCTTTCCGCTGCCGGTCGAGGTGATCCCCTTCGGCTGGCGGACCTCGCGCCGCCAGATCGCCGGGCTGCTGGCGGAGTTCGGGCTGGGCGAGGCCGGGATCACGCTGCGCGGCGGCGAGGCCAGCCCGTTCCGCACCGACGAGGACAACCTGATCCTGGACCTGCATTTGCAGGCGATTCCCGACGCGCCGGCGCTGGGCCGGGCGCTGAACCGCATCGCCGGCGTGGTCGAGAACGGGCTGTTCATCGACATGGCCGAGCGCGCGCTGGTCGGGCGCCCCGACGGCAGCGTCACGGTGCTGACCCGGCCGGTCTCGGCTGAATGAGGATTTGACGATGGCATTCGATTTCGACCTTTACGTGATCGGCGGCGGCTCGGGCGGGGTGCGCGCGGCGCGGATCGCCGCCGGCGAATATGGCGCGCGCGTCGCCATCGCCGAGGAAAGCCGCATGGGCGGCACCTGCGTCATTCGCGGCTGCGTGCCGAAAAAGCTGATGATCTTCGCCTCGGCCGCCCCGGCGGCGGCGGCGGAGGCCGCGGGCTATGGCTGGCAGGGACCGACGGCGGGCGCCTTCGGCTGGCCGGAATTCCGCGCGAAGCTGGAGGCGGAACTGACCCGCCTTGAGGGTATCTATCGCGGTGGGCTGATCGGGGCGGGCGTGACCATCCAAGACGCCCGCGCGCGGGTGGTGGATGCCCATACCGTCGAACTGGCCGACGGGCGCCGGTTCACCGCCAGCCATATCCTGATCGCCGTCGGCGGACGCCCGCAACGGCTGGACATTCCGGGCGCCGAGCTGGCGATGATCTCGGACGACCTGTTCACGATGGACCGCCTGCCCGGCAAGGTGCTGGTGATCGGCGGCGGCTTCATCGCCTGCGAGTTTTCCACGATATTGCAGGGGCTTGGCGCGCAGGTGGTGCAGGTGCATCGCGGCGATGCGGTTCTGCGCGGCTTTGATCTGGGCATGCGCGCCGCCGTGGGCGCGCAGCTTGCGGAGATCGGCGTGGACCTGCGGCTGGAGGTCCAGGCCGCCGCGCTGGTCCGCGACGGCGACGGCATCGACGTGACCTTCACCGATGGCATCGCCGAGCGTTTCGATGCCGTGATGATGGCCGCCGGCCGTGCGCCCTATACCGGCGATCTGGGTCTGGCGGAGGCCGGCGTCCGGCTGGCCGCCAATGGCGCCGTGGCGGTGGACGAATGGTCGCAGACCTCGGTGCCCTCGATCTTCGCGGTGGGGGATGTCACCGACCGGGTGAACCTGACCCCGGTGGCGATCCGCGAGGGGCACAGCTTTGCCGACACGATTTTCGGGGGCAGGCCGCGCAAGGTCGATCACGGCCTGATCGCCTCGGCCGTCTATACCCGCCCGCACGAGCTGGGCACCATCGGCCTGACCGAGGAACAGGCGGCGGCGCAGGGTCCGGTGACGGTCTACGAGGCCAGCTTCCGGCCCATGCGCAGCCTGTTCGCGGGGTCCGACGCAAGGATGCTGATGAAGCTGCTGGTGGACAGCGACAGCGACCGGGTGCTGGGCTGCCACATCTTCGGCCCCGAGGCCGGCGAGATGATCCAGCTGGTCGCCGTGGCGATGGGCATGGGCGCGACGAAGGCCGATTTCGACGCCGCCGTGGCCGTGCATCCGACGCTGGCCGAGGAACTGGTGACCATGCGCAAGCCGGCCCGCCAGATCGGCGCGCCGCGCAAACTGCCGCTTCAGGCTTGATGATCCGCCCCCCGCCATTACATGGGGGGCGAACGGGATGACGACGAAACGACAAGGAGAGACGCGGGGATGGCACAAGGGCCTTGGGGCGGAAACGGTGGGGGCGACGGCGAGCGCCCGAGGGGCGGCAGGCGACCGGAGCCGCCACAGGACGATCGCCAGCGTCCGGGCCGGCCGCCGGCCGGCGGTCCGGGCAACCAGCAGATCCCCGAAATCGACGAACTGGTGCGCAAGGGGCAGGAGCGTCTGCGCGCCATCATGGGCGGCCGCCAGGACAACCGGCGCGGCCCTGGCGGGCCGGGCGGTCCCGGCGTGCCGCAGATGCCGCGCATGTCACGGGGCACCTTCGGCCTCGTGGCGCTGGCGGCGGCGGCCTTGTGGGCCTTCAACAGCTTTTACACCGTCAACACCGAGGAAGAGGCCGTCGAGCTGCTGTTCGGCCGCCCGATCGCGGTGGTGGGCGAGGGTCTGAACTTTGCCCCCTGGCCGGTCGTCACCTATGAAATCGTGCGCGTGACCGAGGAACGCACCGTCACCATCGGCAAGGGCGAGGCCGGGGCGATGGACAGCGGCCTGATGCTGACGCGCGACCAGAATATCGTGGACATGGAATATCAAGTGGTCTGGAACATCTCCGACCCCGAGAAATTCCTGTTCAACCTCGCCGATCCGCAGGGCACCATCCGCGCCGTGGCGGAATCCGCGATGCGCGACATCGTGGCGCGCTCCGAACTGGCGCCGATCCTGAACCGCGACCGTCTGGCCATCGCCACCGAACTGACCCAGGCCGTGCAGCGCACGCTGGACACCTATCAGTCCGGCATCCATGTCGTCCGCGTCAACCTCGACCGTGCCGACCCGCCGCGCGAGGTCATCGACAGCTTCCTCGAGGTGCAGGCCGCCCAGCAGCGGCGCGACCAACTGGAAAAGGAGGCCGACGCCTATGCCAACCGCGTCCTGGCTGCCGCGCGCGGCGAGGCCGCCGCGCTGCTGGAAGGCGCCGAGGCCGACCGTGCCCGCGCCGTGAACTCGGCCGAGGGTGCGGCGGCGCGCTTCAATTCGGTTTACGCCGAATACGTCAAGGCGCCCGAGGTCACCCGCGAACGCCTGTATCTCGAAACGATGGAGCGGGTTCTGGGAGGCTCGTCCACCGTGCTGATCGACCAGCCCGCAGGGGCGCAGGGCGTGCTGCCCTATCTGCCGCTCGACGCGCTGAAACCGGCCGCGCGCGCGCCATCGCCGCCACCGGCCGCCGGCGCCAATACCGCGCAACCGCAAGCCAATGGGGGAAGCAACTGATGAAACGTATTCTTCCCTTTGTGCTGGTGCCGGTGGTCGCCGCGGTGGTGATCGTGCTGATCGGGGCGATCTATGTCGTGGACGTGCGCCAGCGGGCGCTGGTGCTGCGCTTCGGCGAGGTGGTGCGCGTGGCCGACACGCCCGGCATCCGCTTCAAGCTGCCGATCATCGACGATGTGGTGAAATACGACGCCCGCATCCTCGGGCTGGCGACGCAGCCGATGGAGATCACGCCGCTGGACGACCGCCGCCTTGTGGTGGACGCCTTCGCGCGCTGGCAGATCACCGACGTGGTGCGCTTCCGCCGGGCCGTCGGCCGGCTGGGCGAGGACGGCGCCTATCAGCTGCTGGAGCCGATCCTGACCAATGCCATCCGCGGCGCGCTGGGTTCGGTGCCCTCGACCACGGTTCTGTCGGACGACCGCACCACGCTGATGAACCAGATCCGCGATTCCGCGCGGGCCGAGGCCGATGCGCTGGGCGTGCAGGTCATCGACGTGCGGCTGACCCGCACCGACCTGCCGGCACAGAACCTGAACGCGACCTATGCCAGGATGCGGGCCGAGCGCGAGCGCGAGGCCGCCGACGAGATCGGCCGCGGTAACGAGGCCGCGCAGCGGGTTCGCGCCGCCGCCGACCGGACCGTGGTCGAGCTGACCTCGGAAGCGCGCCGCCGGGCCGAGATCATCCGGGGCGAGGCCGAGGCCCGCCGCAACGCGATCTTCGCCGATGCCTATGGCCGCGACCCGGAATTCTTCGCCTTCACCCGTTCGCTTTCGGCCTATGAGGCGTCCTTCGCGGCCGGCAACACCTCCTTCGTGCTGTCGCCGACGGGCGAGTTCTTCGACTATCTGCGCGCGCCGGGCAAGCCCTCGGAAAGCGTCGCGCAGGCCGCCGAGGTGCAGCGGGCGCTGGAGGCGCAGATGGAGGCCGCCGGCGTCACCCCCGAGGATGCCAATGGCGACCTGACCGACATGCCGGAGCTGAGCGACCCGAACCTGCGGGCGCCCTCGGTGCAGGACCTGACCGACGACATTCCGGGACTGGATGCCTCGCGCATTCCGTCGCTGGGCGGGCAGGGACTGGATGCGGCCACCGCCGCCGAGGCCGAGGACGGCGACGGCACGGAGGCGCCGGCCGCGCCGGAAGCCGCGCCCGAGGCCGATACCGGCCTTGCGCCGCCGGCGGATACCGGCACCGCGCCGCCCGCCGATACCGGGGCCGTGCCGCCGCCCGCCGGGAACTGACCGACGCCGGGGCCGGGCGGGATCCGCCCCGCCGCCGCATCCCTCGCGAGAGGCCGCCTCCGGGCGGCCTTTCCATGCGCGGCTGCTTGCGTCCGCGTCACGATCAGTTCAACGCCCGCGACGGGTGATTTATTTGCACCAGCCGCCGTTTCGGCTTTCATTACGCCTGTCCGGTCCGGTCCGGGGCCGCCACGCCCCCCGGCCCGCAATCGCACCAACCCAAGGAGACGTGCGCATGAAATCCTCCCTGCATCGCAGCCTGTGGGCGGCCTCGGCGCTGGCTTTGGCGCTGGCCGGGGCGCCGCTGATGGCCCAGACTCCGGGGACTGCCGCCCCGGCGGCCAATGACAACGCCGCGCCGCTGAGCGCGCCGGATACGCCGGCCAGCCGCGCGCAGGCCCTGCCGAACAGCTTTGCCGACCTGGTGGACGAGGTCAGCCCGGCGGTGGTGATGATCACCACCACGGCGACCGTCTCGACCCCGGCGCGCGGCTTTTCACCCTTCCCGGACGGCTCTCCCTTCGGCGACCTGTTCCGCGATTTCGGCTTCGACGGCAATCCGGGCGGCCGGGGCGGCCCGCCCTTCGCCCAGCGCGGGCCGCAACGGTCCTCGGCGCTGGGTTCGGGCTTCGTGATCGCGCCGGACGGCTATGTGGTCACCAACAACCACGTCATCGAGGGCGCCGACGAGATCGAGATCGAGTTCAGGGACGGCGCCCGCCGCAAGGCCGAGGTGGTCGGCACCGATCCCAAGACCGACGTGGCACTGCTGAAGGTGGACGCCACCGACCTGCCCTATGTCGAGTTCGGCGATTCCGACCAGGCGCGGGTGGGCGACTGGGTGCTGGCGCTGGGCAATCCGCTGGGGCAGGGGTTCTCGGCCTCGACGGGGATCGTCTCGGCGCGCAACCGCGAATTGTCGGGCACCTATGACGATTACATCCAGACCGACGCGGCCATCAACCGGGGCAATTCCGGCGGGCCGCTGTTCGACATGGACGGCAAGGTGATCGGGGTGAACACCGCGATCCTCTCGCCCAATGGCGGCAGCATCGGCATCGGCTTCTCGATGGCCTCGAACGTGGTCAGCAAGGTGGTGGCGCAGCTGCGCGACTATGGCGAGACAAGGCGCGGTTATCTGGGCGTGACCGTGCAGGACGTGACCGAGGAGATGGTGCAGCCGCTGGGCCTGTCGCGGGCCGAGGGGGCGCTGGTCAACAACGTGCCGGACGGGCCGGCCTCGGAGGCGGGCATCCAGGCGGGCGACGTGATCACCGAGTTCGCCGGCCGGCCGGTGGCCAATATCCGCGACCTGGTGCGGCGCGTGGCCGACAGCCCGGTGGGTGAGGCGGTGCCGCTGACCGTGCTGCGCAACGGCGAGGCGGTCGAGCTGGAGATCACCCTGGGCCGGCGCGAGACCGCCGAGGCCGGCGGGGCGCAGGGCGGTCCCGACACCGGCAACCAGCCCGAGAAGGGCCGGGCCGAGGACCTGCTGGGCATGCGCCTGACCCCGCTGACCCCGGAAATCGCCGGCGAGCTGGGCGTGTCTCCCGACAGCGCCGGGCTGGTGGTCGAGGAGGTGGACCCGACCGGCAAGGCCGCCGACCAGGGGCTGATGCCGGGCGACATCATCACCACCATCAACCGCCAGCCGGTGGCCAGCCTTGCCGATCTGCAACGGCTGGTGGGCGAGGCGCAGGAGGCCGGGCACAAGACCGTGCTGGCGATGATCCGGCGCGGCAGCCAGCCGATGTTCGTGGCGCTGGCGGTGGAGTGAGCAGGGGCCGGGCCTCGCCCCGGCGCCGGCCCGTGACGGGGCGGCCATCGAGGCCACCCCGCCCCGCGGCACCCAGCCGGTGCCGGGCGCGCGATGAAAGGGGGCTGCCCGCGGGGGCGGCCCCTTTGCGTTGACCGGGGGCGGAGCGTGCAAGCATGCTATGATGGGGGCAAGCGGCGTGGATCGACCGAGACGCTGCCGTGAAGGGGTTGCCGCCTGGCCCGGATCGACCGACACCGCATGACGGAGATGTTGCTTTCACCCGTCGCGCTCCCCTCAGTTCCGTGTCGGGCGGCGCTACGCCGCAAGGGAGTCGGGGGACGGATCGACCGGCACCGTAGGGTGCGTTTTCAAACGCACCATGCGGCGCACCGGCATGGTGAGGGCGCGGCGATTCAGTGCGTGCCTCGGTCCCGCGTCAGTGGCTCCTTTGCGCTGATGGGGGCGGTGCGGGCAAGCACGCACCCTACGCCATGAAGGGGGCAGGTGGCGCAGAAAACGCACCATGCGGCGCGCCGGCGTGGCGGCGGCGCTTCGACCCTCCGTCTCAGTCCCGCGTCAGTTGCAGGAAGACCTGCTCCAGATCCGGCGCCTCGCTGGCTACGTCGAGGATCGGCACCCCGGCGCCGCGCAGCGCGTCCAGCACCGAATCCGCCCGCATGTGCGAGGGCGCCCAGGTCAGCGCCACGCGCCCGTCCGGCCGGCGCTCGGCCAGCACGTCGTCGGGCAGGGTCAGGCTGTCGGGCAGCGGCGCCGCACCGTTGTCGATGACCAGCGTGCGGCGGTCGGCACGCGCCACCAGATCGCGCGTCGGCGCGCGCTCGATCAGGGTGCCGTGGTTGACGATGGCGATCTCGTCGCACATCTGTTCGGCCTCCTCCAGGTAATGCGTGGTCAGGATGATGGTCATGCCCTGCCGGTTCAGCCGGCGCACGTTCTGCCACAGCATATCGCGCAGCAGGATGTCCACGCCCGCCGTCGGCTCGTCCAGCACCAGTATCTGCGGGCGATGCACCAGAGCCTTGGCCAGCAGCAGCCGCCGCTTCATCCCGCCCGAAAGCTGGCGGGCATAGCTTTCCGCCTGATCGGTGAGGCCGACCATCTCCAGCAGCTCGTCGGTCCAGCGGTGCCGGCGCGGCACGCCGTAAAGCCCCGCCTGAACCTCCAGGCTGGCGCGGGGGGTGAAGAACGGGTCGATGGTCAGTTCCTGCGGCATCACCCCGATCGAGGCCCGCGACTGGCGCGGGTTCACGTCCTGGTCGAAGCCCCAGATCTCCACCCGGCCGGAAGTCTTGCGAACAAGCCCGGCCAGGATATTGATCAGCGTCGATTTTCCGGCTCCGTTCGGTCCCAGAAGCCCGAAGATCGAGCCGGCGGGAATGTCGAGGTCGATGCCCTTCAGCGCCTCCTTGGCGGGTGCGGTGCCCTGCGCGGCATAGGTCTTGCGCAGCGCCTCGATTCGGATGGCGGAGGTCTGGGTCATCGGGGGATTTCCGTGGCTTGCCGTGCGGTCGCAATCCTTTATCATGCGCCGCAGACAGACAGAACCGCCGCCAGCACGAAAAGGCCAACAGATGAGCGAAGCCGCCAGCCACGACCCCAGTTATCCCGGTTTCCTGCTGCCCGAGACCAGCCGCCCGGCGCCCGCGGTGCAGGAGGTCCACAGCCTCAAGGTCTGCTGCGACGGCGACGAGGCGCGGGGCCTGGGCCATCCGCGCGTCTGGCTGGCCATCGTGCCCGAGATCGGCTTCGTCGATTGCGGCTATTGCGACAAGCGTTTCGTGCTGGCCGCCGGCGCCGGCGACGCGCATTAGGTCACGATCCCGTTTCCCGCCGCCCCATGCCTTGCCATCCGTTCCGGCAGGCATGAGGGTGGCGCGTCCCGACACGGTGCCGGAAGCCCCATGACCCCCCCTGACCAGCCCGCCGCCGGCCCGCGGCCGTTCTCGCGCTTCGAAGTGATGATCGCCTGGCGCTATCTGCGCGCGCGCCGCTCGGAAGGCGGGGTCAGCGTGATGACCTGGATCAGCCTCGTCGGCATCATGCTGGGCGTGGCGGCGCTGGTGGCCACGCTGGCGGTGCGGGCGGGGTTCCGCACCGAGTTCGTGGACACGATCCTCGGTGCCTATGCGCATTCCACGGTCTACATGCACCCGACCGAGTTCCGCAATCCGATCACTGACGAGGTTTATATCAACCCCGGCAAGATCGAGGATTATCAGGGTCTTTCGGCTGAAATCGCCGCGATTCCGGGGGTGGTGCAGGCCATCGCCGTGGTGCGCGGACAGGCCATGCTCAGCTTTGGCGAGCGGTCGAACGTGGCGCAGGTCTATGGCGTCTCGGACGAGGATTTCCGGGCCATCCCGCGCATGGCGTCGTCGGACCTGGCCGAGGGGAACATCGCGGATTTCGACAAGGGCATCGCCGTGGGCGTCGGCATCGCCAACGAGTTGGGCATCCAGATCGGCGACCGGGTGCGCCTGATCGCGCCGGAGGGGGCCAGGACCGCCTTCGGCACCACGCCGCGCGTCAATGCCTACGAGGTCACCTATATCTTCAGCCTCGGCCGCCCGACCGAGGACAGCCTGCGTGTCTATCTGCCGATGGCGGAGGCGCAAAGCTTCTTCAACCGCGAGGGCGCCGCCGATGTGATCGAGGTGTTTTCCACCGACCCGGAGCGCATCGACGACCTGTCCCCGCAGATCGACAGCCTGCTGGACGGCGCCGGCTATAGCTGGACATGGAAGCAGGCCTGGGGCCGGTCGCTGGCGGCGCTGGAGATGGAGGACGACGTGATGTTCCTCATCGTCGGCTTTCTGGTGCTGATCGCCTCGCTGAACATCACCTCGGGTCTCATCATGCTGGTGAAGAACAAGGGCGGCGATATCGGCATCCTGCGCACGATGGGGCTGACCGAAGGCTCGGTGCTGCGGGTGTTCTTCCTGTGCGGGGCGTTCATCGGCGTGATCGGCACCGCGTTGGGCGTGACCTTGGGCGTCATCCTGGCGCTGAATGTCGGCAATATCATGGATTTCCTGAACGCGGTGCGCAATGGCGGGGCGTGGCAGCCGGAACTGCGCGGGGTCTATCGGCTTTACGGCGTGCTGCGCGGCTGGGATCTGGGGCGCGCGGTGGCGCTGTCGCTGTTTCTGTCCTTTGTCGTCACCTATTTCCCTGCCCGCCGTGCCGCGCGCATGAACCCGGTCGAGGCGCTGCGCTATGAGTGAGGTGCTGCGGCTGGAGGGGGTGACGAAAACCTATCCCGGCGCGCGTCCGGTGCGGGTGCTGACCGGTATCGACCTGACCGTCACGCGCGGCGAGGTGGTGGCCCTCGTGGCGCCCTCGGGCAGCGGCAAGTCCACGCTGCTGCATATCGCCGGGCTGCTGGACACGCCCGATTCGGGGCGGGTGATCCTGCTGGGCCGCGACATGACCGGCCTGCCCGACCGCGACCGCACCGTGGCGCGGCGGCGCGAGCTGGGCTTCGTCTATCAGTTCCATCACCTGCTGCCGGAATTCACGGCCGAGGAGAACATCGCCCTGCCGCAGCTTGCCGATGGCCGGCCGCGCGCGCAGGCGCGCGAGCGTGCGCTGATGCTGCTGGACCGGGTGGGGCTGGCCGATCGCGCCGGCCACCGCCCGGCGGCGCTGTCGGGGGGCGAGCAGCAGCGCGTGGCCTTCTGCCGGGCGCTGGCCAACGGCCCGGCCCTGCTGCTGGCGGACGAACCCACGGGGAACCTCGATCCCGAGACCTCGGACCGGGTGTTTTCGGTGCTGATGGATCTGGTGCGCGAGACCGGCATGAGCGCGCTGATCGCCACCCATAACCATGATCTTGCCGCCCGCATGGACCGCGTGCTGCGGCTGTGGGGATAGGCAACCGGGCAGGCTGCGCCTGCCAAAAGGAAAGGGCCGGGATGTCCCGGCCCTTGTCGCTTTTTATTGCAGGTCTTCCGGCAGCAGCGCAGCCGGAAAATTCTGATAGCTGACCGGGCGCAGGAAGCGGCGGATCGCCATCGTGCCGACGCTGGTGGCGCCGAAATTGGTCGAGGCCGGATAAGGCCCGCCATGCACCATCGAATCGACCACCTCGACACCCGTGGAATAGCCGTTGACCAGCACCCGGCCGGCCATCCGCTCCAGCACCGGGCGCAGGCGCAGGGCGGCATCCAGATCGCCCTCGTCCATGTGGATGGTGGTCGAAAGCTGCCCCTCGAAGCCACGGGCCAGCTGCACCATCTCGTCGATGGTGCCCACGCGCACAATCAGCCCCAGCGGGCCGAAGACCTCCTCGCCCAGGGCGCTGTCCTGAAGATAGTCGGCGCCGGTGGTCTCGTAGAGGTTCGGATTGGCCTCGCGCCCCTCCGATTCGGTGCGATAGACCGGGCGCACCGAATTGCGGCTGTCGAAACGCTGCTGGCCCTTGCGATAGGCCTGCGCGATGCCGGGGGTCAGCATGGTCTGCGGCCCGACCTCGGCCAGCGCCTCCTTGGCGGCCTCGGTATAGCGGTCGGCGTCGGCGCCCTCGATCACCACGGAAATGCCGGGATTGGTGCAGAACTGTCCCGCGCCCTGCGTCAGCGAGCCGACCCAGCCCCTGGCCAGCGTTTCGGCGCGGGCCTTCATCGCCTCGGGCAGCAGGAACATCGGGTTGACGCTGCCCAGCTCGCCGAAGAAGGGGATCGGCTCGTGCCGCGCGGCGCAGAGGTCGAACAGCGCCCGGCCCCCGGCCAGCGAGCCGGTGAAGCCCACCGCCTTGATGCGCGGATGCGTGACCAGGGCGGTGCCGACATGGCGGTCGCCGCCCTGCACCAGAGAGAACACGCCCTTGGGCATCCCGGTCTTGTCTATGGCGGCGAGGATGGCCTCGGCCACGATCTCGCCGGTGCCGGGATGGGCGGAATGGCCCTTGACCACCACCGGGCAGCCGGCGGCCAGCGC
>CAKTBJ010000022.1 GCA_934533075.1 uncultured Paracoccus sp. | reverse complement strand
CCGGACAGCGGAACATGCACGGCGCGCCCCTGTCAGACCGAGGAATTGCTGCCGCCGGCCAGGCATTCGCCGCCATCCACGACCAGCGCGTGCCCGGTGATGAAGGACGACCGGTCCGAGCACAGGAACAGGATCGCCTCCGCCACCTCCTCCGGCCGGCCGAAGCGGCCCATCGGCACCAGCTCGTGCACCACCTTTTCCAGCGCCTCGCGCCCGCCAAGCTGGGCCTGATACGGGCCGTTGAAGGGCGTATCGACCCAGCCGGGGCACAGCGCGTTCACGCGGATGCCGTCCTTCGCGTAATCCAGCGCGATCTGCTTGGTCATGGTGATGACGGCGGATTTCGTGGTGATATAGGCCAGCATGCCCTTGTCCAGGAACACCCCGGCGTTGGAGGCCGTGTTCAGGATCACCCCGCCGCCCTGCGCCCGCATATGCGGCAGCGCGGCGCGGCAGGCGGCGAATTGCGCCACCACGTTGATCTCATAGCTTTTGCGCATGTCGGCGCTGTCGATCTGCTCCATCGCGCCGGCGATCTGGATGCCGGCATGGTTGTGCAGGATGTCCAGCCTGCCGCGATCCGCCACCAGCCGGGCAAAGATGTCGGCCAGCGCCGCCTCGTCCGCCACGTCCAGCGCGGCGGATACGGCCGCCCCGCCGGCGGCGCGGATCGCCTGCGCGCTCTCCTCGGCCGCGCCGCCGTCGCGATCGGTGACCATGACGAAGGCGCCGTTCGCCGCCAGGATGCGGGCGGATTCGCGCCCGATGCCGGAGCCGGCGGCGGTGACGAGGGCGGTCCTGCCGTCCAGAAGCGGGGTTTGGGTCATGGCATGGCTCCTTCGGATTGGCGCAGGCTGCGCTCGGTCTCGGCATCGAACAGGTGGATGGCGCCCGGATCGACATGGAAGGCGCGGGTCTCGCCGCGCGCCGGCGCGGTGCCGGGTTGCAGGCGCAGCGTGACCTCGCGACCGGCCAGTTCGCCGATGACATAGACCTCGGCCCCGCAAGGCTCGATCAGCGACGCGGTGATGTCCACGCGCGGCCAGCCGGCGCCGCGCGGGTCCAGATGAAAGGCCTCGGGGCGCAGGCCCAGCAGCAGCTTGCGGTCCTCGCCGCCCAGATGCGCGAAGGCCGGGGGCAGCGGGAAGGCCGGCCCGCCCTCGACCGCGATCTGCCCGCCGCGCAGCACCGCCGGCAGCAGGTTCATCGCCGGAGAGCCGATGAAGCGCGCCACGAAGGTCGAGGCCGGGCGGTTATACAGATCATCCGGCCCGCCCACCTGCTCGATCTTGCCGGCCCGCATGGCGACGATGCGGTCGGCCAGCGTCATCGCCTCGATCTGGTCGTGGGTGACATAGATGACGGTCTGCTTTTCCTCCAGATGCATGCGCTTGATCTCGGCCCGCATCGAGGTGCGCAACTGCGCGTCGAGGTTGGAAAGCGGCTCGTCGAACAGATAGACGGCGGGCTGGCGCACCATCGCCCGGCCCATCGCCACCCGCTGGCGCTGGCCACCTGACAGTTCGCGCGGCTTGCGGGCCAGCAGGTGGTCGATATGCAGCATCTTCGCCGCGCGGGCGACCTGTTCGCCGATCCGCGCCGCCGGCACCTTGGCCAGCTTCAGGCTGAATCCCATATTCGCCTCGGCGGTCATATGCGGGTAAAGCGCATAGGACTGGAACACCATCGCGATGTCGCGGTTGCGCGGCGACAGGTGGGTCACGTCGCGATCCCCGATGCGGATGGCGCCGCCGGAGGTCGGTTCCAGCCCGGCGATCATGCGCAGCAGCGTGGTCTTGCCGCAGCCCGAGGGGCCGACCAGCACCACGAATTCGCCGTTCGCGATGGACAGGTTCAGGTCGCGGATGATCTCGACCGGGCCGAAATTCTTTGCAAGGCCGATAACGTCGACTTGGGCCATGTCTTCCCCCTAGAACCGCTTGGTGAACAGGCCGCGGCGGTCGCCGATCTCGGCGGCCTCCTCGATCAGGGCGGCGATGCGTTCGGCGCCATACTCGCGGCGCAACTGCGCGGCGCGGTCGCGCAACACCTCGGCCGAGGCCGCCCGACCGGGGCGCAGCAACTCGTATGTGTCCAGCAGCAGCGCCTGCGGCACCGAGGTCAGTTCGGCGGCGCGCTCGAAATTCTCGGCCAGCCGGTCGCGGGCGCAGGCGCGGGCGATCCGGGCCTGAAGGCGCAGCACCTCGGGCATGATCGCCAGGTCGCGGGCGCTGATGCGGCCTTCCAGCACCGCGTCCACGGTGAAATCCTCCGGTCCCAGCCCGGTCGCGGTGCGCACCAGATGCGGGGCCTTTTCGGACAGGGGATAAAGATCGCGCGGGTCACTCATGCGTTGCGCCCTTCGCTGGAAAAGGCCAGGTCCTCGGGATCGGCATTCGGGTCGGTCATGCCGGTCTCGATGGCGTAGAGGATGGCGACACGGGGGTGGAAGCGCGCCCCCAGCGCCAGCCCGTCATTGGTGACGATGATCGGCTCGGGCTGCCCGCCCCATGTCATCCGCCCGGCATTGCGGCCCATCGCCCGGTATTGGCCCAGCGTGACCAGAGGCGCGTTCGAGAACAGTTCCAGATTCATATGCGGCAGCCGGTCCTTCTGGTGGATCACCGCCGTGCCCTTGGACTGGATGCCGATGCCATAGCCCGACCCCGCCAGCCGCGCCGCCGTCAGCCCGAGGAAGGACGTATCCGCCGTATGCCGGATGCGCACCACGCGCGGCAGCCCGCCGCCTTCCAGTATCCCGGCGCTGAGCGCGTTCAGCACATCCGTCACCGCATGGCCGGCGGTGGTGCGGTGCAGGCGGGTGCCGAAGGCCGGGGAAATGCCGATCACCACTTCATGCGGATCGGCGCCCGGCGCGGCCCGGCCCACGGGATCGAAGCGCCCGGCGCCGTCGGGGGGCACATGGCTGCCCTCGGCTTCCAGCACCTGCGCGCGGTCGATGGTGCCGCGCACGGCCTTGATGCGGTCCCAGCGGTCGGGCGGGATCTGATAGCCCGTGCCGGGACCGGCATAGTCGTTGGGATCGTTCACCGCGCTGATGACATGGCCGTCGCGGATGATGGCCGAGGTTTGCAGGTAATCGCCGCTGATCCGCTGGCGCAGCATGGCCATCAGGTTCTCCGCCATGCCGCGATGCCCGCGCACCGCCAGCGCCCGCACCACATCCAGCGCCGTCAGCCCGCGCGCGGCGATGTCATGGCTGATCCGCAAGGTTTTCAGCGGATTGAACGTCTCGGTATCGTTCGACCCTGACGCCACCACCACGCTGTCGCGCATGGCCTGCGGGGTGTCCGCGAGGCCGAGTTCGTCCAGCACATCGGCCAGCGCCTCCACCGCCTGCCGTCGCAGCGCCAAAGCCTCGCCCTCCGGCACCGGCGCCAGCCCGCCATCGACCTGAAAATCGCGTTGCAGGACGAGGTAATCCTCCAGCTCCTCGGCATTGAACAGCGAGGGGTTGAAGGAATTGTCATGCGCCTTGATCGACCCGAAGCCCGAGGTAATCAAATCCGACCCCGCCAGCAGGTAAGGCGTGATCTTCGCCCCGATCCGCACTTCGGACTCGGACGTGCGGGTATCGTTGCCCGAGGCGCATTCCAGCCCCAGCCAGACCGCCAGCAGGTTCTCGGCCATCAACTCGCGCAAGCCGCCGGGCATCGAGGCCGTCACCGGCGCGCCATCGACGCCGCCATTCTGCGTCCCCTGCACCCCCATCGCCCGTTGCAGGCACAGGCAGCGGGCCTCAAGGTAAAGCACCGAACAGCGTTCATGAAACCCCATCAGCAGCTCCGACCCCGCGCCCGAGGTGCAGCGCGCTTTGATCCCGCGCGAGGCATAGGCGGCGGCCAGGAAGGTCTTGGACCAGGGCGTATCGTCGCCATCCACGAAGCTGCGTTCCGAGCCATAGACCGAAACCGTCTCGGCATAGGTGGCCAGACCGGCAAGGCCGATCTTCAACTCCTCCGCCTCCTCGATCGAGCATTGAAACAGCGTGCTGCCCCGCCCCACGGCGGCGCCCACGGTGCAGGCCAGCGCATTGGCCCAGGCATTGCCGGCCACGCGCATCGTGGTCTCGATCTCGTCGAAGCCCAAGGCCACGGCGATGGCGGAATCGGCCGCGAGTTGCAGCGGGTCGTCCTTGGCATTGGTCACATGCGCCTGATTGCCGGGGCTGCGCCGCTGGCGCATCTTGGCATAGGCAAAGCTGGCCTCCAGCGCCGACAGCCGGCCCACCACCTCCGCGAGCTTGGCGGGCGTCATCCCCCGCGCCAGCCACTCCAGCTCCGCGCGCGGCACGTTCACATCGACCAGCATACGCGCGACCTGCGTGCTGTCCAGCGCCATCGCCTCGACTGCTACGCCCACGTCCAGATGATGCGCGGCGATGAAGCTGTCCAGAATGTCGAAATCCCCGGCCTTGCGCCCGTCCATCTCCAGCACGGCGCCATCCGCGCCCAGCACCAGCCCCGGCTTCGGGTCCCAGGGGCTGGAAAAGACGGCGAACCCGTCCTCCGGGCTTTCCGCCGCGAAGCTGTCCAGACGCAGCGGCCGGCGGTCCCATTCCTGCATGCGTTTCCAGCGTTCGGCCATCTCACGTCTCCCGCATGATGCGCAGCAGCAGGATGGTCAGCGCCACCACCGCCGCCAGCAGGATGAACGACACCGCCGCTGCCTGCCCGATATCCAGGAACCGGAACCCCAGCCGATAGGCATAGAAGCTGATGGTCTCGGTGCGGCTGCCCGGCCCGCCCTGCGTCAGCATATAGATCAGGTCATAGCTTTTCAGCGCGGTGATCATGCGGATCAGCAGCGTGACCAGAATGACCGGCTTCAGCATCGGCAGGGTGACATGGACCAGCACCTGCCACGGGGATGCCCCGTCGATGCGCGCGGCCTCCACCGGGTCATTGGGAAGCGACTTCAGCCCGGCATAGAGCATGATCAGGACCAGCGAGGTTTCGTTCCAGATGTCCACGAAGACCACCGTGGCCAGCGCAAGGTTCGGGTCGCCGAACCAGCCCTGCGCCGGAATACCGACCAGCCCCAGCACCCAGTTCACGATGCCCAGATTGGGGTTGAACATCAGCCGGAACATCAAGGCCACCGCCACCGGCGTCATCAGGATCGGCAGCATCAGCACGACGAGGTAGACATTGCGGAACCGCAGCCAGGGCTGGTTCAGCAGCAGCGCCAGCCCCAGCGCGATGAAGAATTCCAGCACCACGACAAGGAAGGTCAGCTTCAGCGTCACCCAGGACACGCCCGCGAATTCGCGCCCCATCATCGCGGCGTAATTCTCGAACCACCAGAATTCGCCCATGCCATAGGTCATGATGTATTCGTGCAGGCTCAGCCAGAACGAATAGATCAGCGGCGCGGCCACGATCAGCGCCAGGACCAGAATGGTCGGCGTCATGAACAGCAGCTTGTAGAAGCGCGCCGAATAGCCGTCCGGGTGGGGCGAGGAGGGGGGCATGCGAACCTCGGGCAGGGCAGGGGGCGCGGCCCGCACGGGGCCGCGCAAGCAGGGCTTACTTCAGCAGCGGGTCGCCGCGGGTCAGCCGGGCCAGCTTGTCCTCGCCGGCGGCGATGGCGGCGGCGGGGTCGGTGCCGTTGGCCAGCACGTCGCCCATGATCTCGGCAAAGACCTCGACAAGCTGGGTGCCGCGCGACATCACCGGCAGGCCCTTGGCATGCGACAGCGCGTCGCCCACCGCCGACATCTGCGGCCAGCGTTCCAGATAGGCGGCATCCTCATAGATCCAGGCCTGCGTGGCCTGACCGCCGGCCATCGCCCGCTTCATCGCCACGTCGCGCGATTCCGCCCATTTGATGAACTCCCACGAGCAATCGGGGTTCGGCGCATTGGTCGGGATCGCCCAGCCCCAGGCGCCCAGCAGGCTGTCCTGCCCCGGCATGCGGGCGAAGGCCATCTTGTCCACCACCTGCGATTCCGCCGGGTCCTGCAAGGTCGGCATCAGGAACAGGTATGAGATCGCGAACACCGCGCTGTCCTGCTTCAGCGCATTGGCCACATCGTCGAAATTCGCGCCCAGCGCGCCCGGCTGGGCGGCATGGGTCAGCAGGTCGGCATAGATCGTCACCGCCTCGATCCCCTCGGGCGAATCCAGGGCCGGCTCCCACGTCTCGCGGTCGTAGAAATCCGCGCCCAGCGAAAAGACGTAGTTTGTGGCCTCCATCACCACCGGGTCGGCGCGCTGGCCGGCCATCGCGATGCCGGCCTTGCCCGTGTATTCCTTGGCCCATTTCGCCAGTTCGGCGAATTCCTGCAAACTCTCCGGCAGGCGCCAGTCGCGGCCGAACTGTTCCTTGTAGGCGGCCTGGAAGGCGGGGTCCTCCACGATGTCCGCGCGATACAGCAGGCCCATCGCATATTGCCAGAAGGGCAGTTGATAGGTCACGCCCTTGACGTGGCCGTTGATCTCCATCAGCGCCGGGAAATAGACCGAGGTGTCGATCCCGTCCGCCGCGATCCGCTCGTCCAGCGGCTGGATCCAGTTGGCGGTCACGAACTCGCCCGTCCAGTAGCTGTCGACGACCAGCACGTCATAGCTGCCGGAGGAGGCCGTCAGGCTGGGCACCAGCTTTTCATGCATCAATGAGTAGTTGACCGCCTCCATGTTCAACCTGGCGCCGGAAAGCGCCTCGAATTCCGGGGCGACCTCGAACAGGGCGGTGCTGTCGGGCACGGTTTCCAGCAGCAGGTTCAGGGTCTTGCCCTGACAGGCGGCCATCGGGTCGGCCAGCGCGGTCGTCGCCAGCAGCGACGCGACCGAGGCCGCCAGGCCGGTTCGCAGGGGAATACGCATGGTTGTCTCCTTGTTGCTTGGCGCGGGGTTGGCCCCGTTCTGGATGGGTTTGCGGGGTCAGCCCTTGACCGCCCCGAGATTGAGGCCCGCGACCAGGAACCGGCGCATGGCGAAATACAGGATCGCCATCGGCAGCATGGCCAGGATGGTGGCGGCGCTGACCGCGCCGATGGCGGTGCCCTGCTGGGTGACGAGGCTGGAGATCGCCACCGGCAGGGTCTTCGTCGCATTTCCGGTCAGCATCAGCGCGAACAGGAACTCGTTCCAGCTGAGGACGAAGCTGAGGATCGTCGCCGCTCCGATCCCCGGCAGCAGCGCCGGCACGATGATGCGCACGAAGGCGGTGACGGGCGTGCAGCCGTCGATCAGCGCCGCCTCGTCCAGCTCGCGCGGGACGCGCTTCATGAAGCTCATCATCAGCCAGACCACGTAAGGCAGGTTGAAGGCCAGATAGGTCAGGATCAGCCCGCCATGCGAATCCGACAGCCCGACCCGCTTGAAGATCAGGAAGAACGGGATGACCAGCACGATCGGCGGCATCATCTGCGTGGCCAGGATGATGACCGGCATCGCCCTGCCGCCGGCGCGATAGCGGTCGATCGCATAGGCCGCCAGCGCCCCGACCACCACCGCCAGCACCGTCGAGGTCAGCGCGATGATCAGGCTGTTGAGGAAGAAGGCGCCGAAATTCATCTCGGTCAGGATGGTGCGGTAATTGTCCAGCGTCGGGGTGAAGAACAGCGGCGGCGGCAGCTGATAGGCGATCACCTTGTCCACGAACGAGGTCCGCAGCACCCACAGCAGCGGCAGCAGCACCACGAGGCTGCAAAAGCCCAGGATGACATGGGTGACGATGCGCAGGATCAGCGGCGGCTGCATGGCGGGACTGTTATCTGTTATAACACCTTTTCCCCAGCCTGCCGCCGAGGGCGCGAGTCTGTCAACCGATTTCGTGGAATCCGGAAACTCAGACTTACTGTCTGATAGTAAAGGATTTCATGGCCATTCCGGCAATCCGCCGCCGCTAGCGGCGATTCGCCGTCGCCTCAGGCCCCGCTGCCCTGCAACCGGCGATAGAGGTCGCGAAACGCCGCATAGCCCGCATCGTAGGCCGCCCGGTTTTCCGGGTCCGGCGCGAACACCCGGTCACGGCGGGTAAAGCGTGCCACGCCCTCCCAATCCGCCGCGCCCACGCCCACCGCCGCCGTCCAGGCGGCGCCCAGACACGACCCCGGATGCCCGCTCAGCCGCTCCAGCTCCACCCCCAGCACATCCGCCACGATCCCCATCCAGACCGAGGACGCCGCGCCACCGTCCGAGACCAGGAACCGCGCCGTCTGGTGCCCGGCCTCGTTGAAGGTCTCGATATGGTGGCGGATGGCATAGGCATAGGCCTCCAGCACCGCGCGCCAGACATGGCCCAGATCATGCGAAAGGGTCAGCCCGTTCAGCGCCCCGCGCGCCGCCGGATCGTGCAGCGGGGTCTTTTCGCCCAGCAGGTAGGGCAGGAAGGTCAGCCCCATCGCTCCCGCCGGCCGCGCCGCCGCCATCGCATCCAGCGCCGCGTGGCGCGAGCCGTCCAGCGGCGCCACCCCCTGGCCGAAGGTGTCCACGAACCAGTTCAGCACCGAGCCACCGGTGGACATGCAGCCATTCGGCAGCCAAAGCCCCGGAATCAGGTGATAATCCAGAAACAGCCGCGCATCGGGGTTCAGCCTGTCGGTCGCGGTCAGGATGTCGATGGCACCGCCGAATTTCAGCAGCACGTCGCCCCGCCGCACCACCCCGGCGGCAAGGCAGGAGGCGATCATGTCCGCCGCCCCGCCCACCACCGGCGTCCCCACGGCCAGCCCGGTCTGCGCCGCCGCGGCCTCGGTGACATGGCCCAGAACAGCCGACGACCCGACCAGCGGCGGCAGCAGCGCGGGCGGAATGCCGGTGCGCGCGGCCTGTTCCGGGTCGATGCGCCCGCTGGCCACGTTCACGATTCCGGCCTCCAGCGCCCAGTTCTGCTCGACCGCCGCCACCCCGGTCAGGCGGTAATTGATGTAGTCGTAGGACCCCAGAACCACCCGCGCCCGCGCCATCACCGCCGGCTCGTGCCGCGCCAGCCAGCGCAGTTTCGCGCCCACCAGTTGCTGGTTGATGCCGCAGCCGGCGGCTTGCAGGAACGCGGCCTCGTCCATCTCGGCCCGCATCTCGGCGACCTCGGCCCCGGCGCGGCCGTCGCTTTGCTGGATCGAGCGGCGCAGCACCTGCCCGTCCCCATCCAGCAGCACCACGGCGGGCAGCATCCCCGCCACGCCGATCCCGGCGATGTCGCGCGCGTCGCAGCCGGCTTTCTCCAGCAATTCCGGGATGATGGCGCAACAATTGCCCCACCATTGCGCCGGGTCCTCCTCGGCCCAGCCCGGCTTCCCGGCGTAAAGCGTCACCGGGCGCGCGGCCAGCGCCAGCACCCGGCCGCCGGTATCGACCAGAATGCCGGCGGTCGAGGTGGTGCCGATGTCGAGGCCAAGGAAAACAGGCATCTAGCCCTCCGCTTCGGGGGCGACGATCACCCGCACCCTGGCCTCGGCCAGCGCGGCGGCCAGGTCGGGCGGGGGCGGGGCGTCGGTGATCAGGGTGGAAATCTGCGTCAGGCTGGCGGCGCGCACGGTCGAGACGCGGCGGAACTTGCTGCTGTCCAGCAGCAGCACGCGCTCGCTGGCATGGCGGATGAACATCGCCTTGACCGCCACTTCCTCGGGCGAATAGTCGAAGATCCCCTCGCCCGTCAGCCCCGAGGCCCCCAGCAGCGCCACGTCGAAATAATAGCGCGCGAAGCTCTCGACCGCCTCCGGCCCGGTCAGCGACATTTCTTCGGCGCGGATCAGCCCGCCGGTCAGATGCGTGGCGATCCCCGCCCGCGCCGTCGCCTGCGCCGCCCGCAGGCTGTGCGTGAACACCCGCAGCGAGGGGTCGGCGCCGTCCCGGATCATCGCCCGCACCGCCGCCAGCACCGTCGTCCCCAGGTCCAGCGCCAGGGGCGAGCGTCCCGCGACATGCCCCGCCGCCGCCAGCGCGATGCGCGCCTTGGCTGCCGCATGGCGCCGGGCGCGGGCGGCGAAGGCCGGCTCGCCATCCTCGGCCTGCATCGGCCCGCGTGCCGCGATCGCGCCGCCATGCACCCGCTCGACCAGTCCCCTGCGCGCCAGGTCGGCCAGGTCGCGGCGCACCGTCATCTCGGACACGCGCAGCTCCGCCGCGATCCCCGCGACCGAGACCGGGCCGTCCTCGCCCAGCCGCCGCAGGACATGTTGCATGCGGGCCTGTGCATGCGGGCGTTGCGCGGCGGTCTCGGTCGGCATGGCGGTTCCCTGCTGGATTTCGGGGCAGTTTAGCGGCAATTCGCACAGGATCAAACAAAACTCTTGCGATCTTTTGGCCGATTTGTTTGATTTCGGTGCAACGGAGGGGGGATCATGAACGCCAGCCAGCTTGCCGAACAGGTGCATTCCGGCCTTGCCGGGCAGCGCGCCTTCGTGACTGGCGGCGCCACCGGCATCGGCCTTGCCATCGCCGGGGCGCTGGCGTCGCAGGGGGTTTCCGTTGCCGTCGCCGGCCGCAATCTGGAGGCCGCGCAGGCGGCGGCCGAGGCGCTCGGTCCCGGCCATCATGCCGTGCGCGTCGATGTGCGCAGCCGCGATTCGGTGCAGGCGGGCTTCGATGCGGCGCTGGCGCGGCTGGGCGGGATGGAAATCTGCATCGCCAATGCCGGCGTGTCCGGCATGGCGCCGGCGCTGGACCTGTCGGACGCGGACTGGGACGAGAGCATGGATGTGAATGCGCGCGGCGTGTTCCTGACCAACCAGATCGCCGCGCGGCATTTCGTCAAGGAAGGCAAGGGGGTGATCGTCAACACGGCATCCTTTGCCGGCAAGGTCGGGCTGCCGCTGCTGGCGCATTATTCGGCCTCGAAATTCGCCGTCATCGGCTGGACGCAGGCGCTGGCGCGGGAACTGGCGCCGCATGGCATCCGCGCCAATGCCATCTGCCCCGGTTTCGTCCGCACGCCGATGCAGGATCGCGAAATCCTGTGGGAGGCGGAACTGCGCGGCATGACCCCGGAGGCCGTCATGCAGGATTATGTCGCCCAGACCCCGCTGGGCCGGATCGAGACGCCGGAGGATGTGGCCGGCGTCGTGGCGTTCCTGTGCTCGGATGCGGCGCGCTTCATGACCGGGCAGGCGCTGAACGTGACCGGCGGGCTGTGCATGCATTGATCGGATGATCGTTCGATTTTGTTCTATTCTGCCTGAATGGAGGCCAAGATGACCAAATTCTCCCGACTTTTTCCCCATATCCGCCCGGTGATCGCGATGGTTCACCTGAACCCGATGCCGGGCACGCCGCTTTACGATGCCGATGCCGGGGTCGAGGGCATCTACCGCAACGCGCTGCAAGACCTCGACGCGCTGCAAGCCGCCGGGGTCGATGCTGTGATGTTCGGCAACGAGAACGACCGCCCCTATGAGTTGCAGGTGGATATCGCCACCACCTCGGCGATGGCCTGGGTCATCGGGCGTCTGGCTGAGCGTATCGAAAAGCCGTTCGGCGTCAATGTGTTGTGGGACCCCGACAGCACGATTGCGCTGGCGGCGGCGACCGGCGCCGCCTTCGTGCGCGAGATCTTCACCGGCACCTATGCCTCCGACATGGGACCGTGGACGCCCAATGCCGGCCGCGCGCTGCGCCGGGCGCGGCATCTGGACCGCCGCGACCTGGTGATCCTGAACAACGTCTCGGCCGAATTCGCTGCCTCGCTGGACAGCCGGCCGCTGGCCGACCGGGCGCGCTCGGCCGTGTTCTCCTCGATCCCGGATGCGGTGCTGGTTTCCGGTGCGATTACAGGGGAATCCGCGAAAATGGCTGATCTGGAGGCGGTGAAGGCCGTGCTGCCCGCCACCCCCGTCCTGGCCAATACCGGCGTCAAGCACGCCACCGTCGCGGATGTGCTGAAGATCGCCGATGGCTGCGTGGTGGGGTCCTCGCTGAAGGTCGACGGCCACACCTGGAACGCCGTGGACCCGGCGCGGGCCAGGGAATTCATGGACATCGTGCGCAAGACCCGCACCTGACCCGGCCGGGCGGCGCGCCGCCAGTGCACCGGGCACGGCCCCAACCGTGCCCACAAAATCGCTTGACAAGAAATCGGTCGGGATACGTAATCGGTTACGTAAACCGATCACCAAGAATCGTCCACCTCACCCAACCAACGGATCAGCAGGAGGAAGACACATGAAGATCGCCATGACGACGAACGGTCTCGCTTGCCTCGCCATCGTCGCCAGCGGCTTTGCTGCCGCGGCCCCGGCTCAGGCGCAGGAGCGGGTTCGCGTTGCCTATCAGCCGCTTGTGGCCATCCCGCAGGGCGCCATGAAGCGCGAGGGCTGGTTCGAGGAGGCCACCGGCGCCACGGTCGAATGGCTGAACTTCAGCTCCGGCGGCGACGTGAACACCGCCTTCGCGGCGGGCGAGGTGGATATCGGCCTCGTCGGCCTGCCCGCCTATGTCTCGGGCGTGGCGCAGGGCATCCCCTACAAGCTCATCATGCTCTACGACATTCCCGGTACCATGTCGGGGCTGGCCGTGCAGGAGGGTTCCGGCATCGAAACCATCGCCGATCTCAAGGGCAAGCGCGTCGGCGTGACCTTCGGTTCGGGCGCCGACTACATGCTGCAAGGCGTGCTGGCCGAGAACGGGCTTTCGGTGAACGACCTGACGCTGGTCAACCTGCAACCGCAGCCGATCGTCGCGGCCTGGGCGACCAAGCAGATCGACGCCGCCTATATCTGGGCGCCGATCCTGACCGAGTTGCAGGCCCAGGGCGGCACGCTGATCACCGACGACGGCGAGATGGCCAAGCTGGGTTATTTCGCCGGCGACGTGGGCCTGGTGTCCAACACGTTCGCCGAGGAGCACCCGGAACTCGTGCAGGCATGGGTCGAGCAGAACCTGCGCGCCGTGGACTGGTTCAACGCCAACGGTCCCGGCGCCCATGACGCGATGATCGCCGAATACGAGCTGACGGCCGAGCAACTGCCGCTGGTCGCCCTGCCGCCGGCGGTGGTCTATCCCACCCGCGACGAGCAGCTTGACCCGCAATGGTTCGGCAACGGTGCGGCCAGCATGGTTGAATCCTCGGTCCGCATCGGAGAGTTTCTCAAGGAAAACAAGCTGATTTCCGAGGCGCCGACCGCCGAGCAACTGAGTGCCGCCACCGATGCCAGCTTCCTCGAAAAGGCCACGGTTCCGGCCGCGCCCCAGTAAGGCACCCGGTCATCCGGGGCTGTTTCGACCTGTTCGACCGGCGGCCAGCCGCTGCCGGTCGGATGACCCAAGCGCCGCGCGGGAACGCGCGCCGACAATGTGACAGGCAAGGTTCATGGCAACTCGATCCGGCACAGGCCAATATCCCCGCGCGATCCTGTGGAGCGTCAGCGTCGTCTCCGTCATCGTGGCGGTGGTGATCTGGGACCTCGCGGCCCGTTATGGCGGCATCTCGGCCACCTTCCTGCCCTCGCCGGGCAAGGTCTGGGCGGCACTGGTGGATGCGCAGACCGAGGGCTATCGCGGCTATACGATCGTCGAGCATACCGGCTGGAGCCTCTATCGCGTCTTTGCCGGCTTTTTCTTCGCGGTGCTGATCGGAGTGCCGGTCGGGCTGCTGATGGGGCGGTATGAGCTGTTCCATGCCGCGCTGGACCCGTTCATCGGCTTCTTCCGGCCGCTGCCGCCGCTGGGCTACTACATGCTGCTGGTGCTGTGGCTGGGCATCGGCGAGATGTCCAAGGTCGTGCTGCTGTTCCTGACCGGCTTTCCGGTCATGGTCGTGTCCGCCGCCGCCGCCGTGCGCGGCGTGCAGCAGAACCATCTGTGGCTGGCGCGTTCGCTGGGCCTGACCGAGCGGCAAGTGTTCTGGCAGGTGATCTTCCCGACCACGCTGCCGGCGCTGTTCACCGCCGGGCGGCTGACCATCGGCATCGGTTTCGGCTCGTTGGTGGCGGCCGAGATCGTGGCGGCGACGCGGGGCCTGGGCTTTGTCATCCTGAATTCCAGCCAGTATTTGCGGACGGAATATGTGTTCATGGGTATCCTCATCATCGGCGTGATCGCGGTCCTGCTGGACCGTCTGGCCTCGACATTGGAGCGCCGGGTCGTGCCCTGGGCGGGCCGGGGATGAGCGGGGCCATGTCCGACAGCGCGCCGCTTCTGGACCTGCGCGGGGTCAACATGCAGTTCGGCGGTTTCACCGCGCTGGGCAGCATCGACCTGCAAATGCGCGAGGGCGAGTTCACCGCCGTCGTCGGCCCCTCGGGCTGCGGCAAGAGCACCCTGATGCATATCATCGCCGGCTTCACCAAGCCGACCGGCGGCCAGATCCTGCTGAAGGGCAAGCCCGTGACCGGTCCCGGCGCCGACCGCACCGTGGTCTTGCAGCAGGCGACGCTTTTCCCGTGGCTGAACGTCTGGGGCAATGTCGAGCTTGGCCCGAAATCGCGCGGCGTGCCCAAGGCCGAGTGCCGGGAACTGGTCGCGCATTATCTGGAACTGGTCGGGCTGACGCAGGCGAAGGACAAATGGCCTTACGAGCTGTCGGGGGGCATGCAGCAGCGGGTTTCGCTGGCGCGTGCGCTGGCCAACGATACCGACATCCTGCTGGTGGACGAGCCGTTCGGCGCGCTGGACGCCCTGACGCGCGAGCGGATGCAGCGCGAGATCGTGCGCATCTGGCACGAGACCGGCAAGACCGTGCTCTTCATCACCCATGACGTGGAGGAAGCGGCCTTCTGCGCCACCTCGATCGTGGTGATGGGCGCCAATCCCGGCCGCATCATCGAGCGGATCGACGACGTGCCCTTCTCGCAGGCTTACGCCACCCACCGGATGAAGGCGCGCGAGGTGCGCTCGCTGCCGGAATTCATCGAACTGCGCGAAAGCGTGCTGCAAAAGGTTCTCGGCCCGCAGGCCGAGGACGATTGAGTCTCCCCACCTGCGCCGGCCTTTCTTGCGAAGGTCGGCGCTTTTTTCATTCGGAGTAACCCGGCATGTCCGGTCAGGTGATGAAGCCCACAGTCGAAGCCGGCGATCCCTCGTGGTGGTTTGCCGAGGCCCGCGCGCATGAGGGCAACCTGCCCCCCGCTCCCGCCCTGACCGGCGAGGTTGTGGCGGACGTGGCCATCGTCGGCGGCGGGTTCACCGGGATGTGGACCGCGCTGGCGCTGAAGCAGCGCCGGCCCGACCTGTCGGTGGTGCTGATCGAGGCGGCGCTGTGCGGTTCGGGCGTCAGCGGCAAGAATGGCGGGCTGGTTCATGGCTATTGGGCGGCGCTGCCGGGGCTGAACGCCCTTGTCGGCCCGGACGCGGCGCTGGCGGCGGCGCGGGCCGGGTCGCGTGCGATGGCGGGCATTCGCGCCTTTGCCGAGGGCCGCGATTTCTGGCTGCGCGAGGATGGCAACCTGCGCGTCTCGACCACGCCGGCGCAGGACGCCGCCATCCGCCGCATGGTCGATACCGCGCGCGAGCTGGGCGTGCCGGAGGAGGCGCGCTTCCTGACGCGCGAGGACTTGCCGCCCTTCCTTCAGGCCCCGTTCTATCGCAATGGCGTCTTCCTGCGCGAAGGCGGCACGCTGCATCCCGGCCGGCTGGTGCGGGCGCTGCGCCAGGCGGTGCTGGATGCCGGTGTCTCGGTTTGCGAGAATACCCCGATGACCGGCCTCGACCGGGCCACGCCGAACCGGATCACCACGCCGCAAGGCCAGATCACCGCGCGCGAGGTGGTGCTGGCGACCTATGCCGCGCTGGCGCCCGACCCGGAGATCGCGCCCTACGTCACCCTGTTCTCCAGCTATGCGCTGGCGACGGAGCCGGCGCCGGACAAGCTGGCCGCCATCGGCTGGGAGTCCGGCATGGGCGTGGCCGATGTGCGGATGTTCGTCCATTACTTCCGCCGCCTGAACGATGGCCGCTTCGTGCTGGGCACCGGCGGCGGGCCGCTGGCCTATGGCGGGAACGGCAAGGCGCCGCAATTCACCCGCCACGATTTCAGCGTGGCCCGGATCGAGGCGGCGCTGAAGCGGCTGGTGCCGGCGCTGGCGGATGTGCCGGTGGCGCGGGCCTGGGGCGGGCCGATCGACATCTCGTCCGACCGCTTTCCGATGTTCAAGACATTCGCGGGGACGCGGGTGCATTACGGCTGCGGCTATTCCGGGCATGGCATCAACCCGACCTGGATCGGCGGCCAATGCCTCGCCTCGCTGGTGCTGGGCCAGAAGGACGAATGGACCAGCCTGCCGTTCTGCACCCGGACCCTGCCGCGCCTGCCGCCGGAGCCGTTCCGCTATCTTGGCGGCAAGGCGATCCGGGCCGCGATCCTGTCTTGCGAGGATGCCGAGGATCAGGGCCGGCGCGGCAGCCTGCTGGCACGGGCCACCGCCACGATCCCGAAGCTGTTCGGCCTGCGCATCGGCACGCGCTGAGGGCGGCGGACCCCTCCGCCGGCTGCTTCGCGATGACGCATGAGGCCCGGCTTTCTCGGGGCAGGGGGTTGCGATAGGCTTGGCGGAGCCATCGCAACCGAAGGAGTCTCCCGATGAAATACAGTTTCAAAGGCGATGCTGCCCTTGTGACCGGCGCGGGTTCCGGCATCGGCGAGGCCATCGCGCGGCTGCTGGCCGCCAATGGCGTCCGGGTCGTGGTCTCGGACCGCAATGCCGAAACCGTCGAGCGCCTTGCCGGGGCGATCACCGCCGAGGGCGGGCATGCCATCGCCCATGCCGGCGACGTGGCGCGCCCCGAGGATGCCTTCGCCGCCGTCGCCCGCGCGGTCGAGGGGTTCGGCGCCCTGCACATGGCCGTCAACAATGCCGGCATCGGCGGCACGCTGGCGCCCTCGGGCGAGCTGGAGGCCGAGGACTGGCGGCAGGTCATCGACATCAACCTGAGCGGGGTGCAATACGGGATGCGCGCCCAGATCCCGGCGCTGCTGGCGGCGGGGGGCGGGGCCATCGTCAACATGTCGTCGATCCTCGGGGTGGTCGGCAATCCCACCGCGCCGGCCTATGTCGCGGCCAAGCACGGGGTGACGGGGCTGACGCGCTCGGCCGCGCTGGCCTATGCGGGGCAGGGCATCCGCATCAACTCGGTCCATCCGGGTTATGTGGCGACGCCACTGCTGGACCAGCTGGACGCCGCGACGCTGGAGGCGCTGACGGCGATGCACCCGATCGGGCGGCTGGGCCGGGCCGGGGAGGTCGCCCATGCGACGGCCTTCCTGCTGTCGGATGGCGCCAGCTTCATGACCGGCGCGGCGATGCTGGTCGATGGCGGCTATACCGCCGGCTGAGGGGAAGGCCGCCATGTCCGAAGCCGTCATCCTGGTGCTGAACTGCGGGTCCTCCAGCATCAAGTTCGCGCTGTTCCCCGCCGGCACGCGGCCGCTGCCGCGCGCGCCGATCTGGGGCGGCAAGGTGCAGGGCATCGGCGGGCCGGCGCCCGCCTTCAGCGCCACCGGCGGCGCGGCGGAGCCGGTGGCGCTGGATGCCGAGCATCCGACCACGGCGGCGCTGGACCTGATCCTTGCGCGGGTGGCCCAATGGCTGGGCGACCGCGAGGTGGCGGCGGTCGTGCATCGCGTGGTGCATGGCGGGGCGGGCTACCTGGCGCCGGCCCGCGTCTCGCAGGCGGTGATCGACGACCTGTGCCGGCTGATCCCGCTGGTGCCGCTGCACCAGCCCTTCGCGCTGAAGGCGATGTCCATCCTGATGGAGGTCCGCCCCAGCCTGCCGCAATTCGCCTGTTTCGACACCACCTTCCACCGCACCCTGCCGATGGTCGAGCAGGTGCTGCCACTGGCCTGGTCGCAATGGCAGCGGGGCCTGCGCCGCTATGGCTTCCACGGGCTTTCCTATGAATACATGGCCCATGCGCTGCCCGAGCGGCACGGGGCGCTGGCCGACGGGCGGGTGGTGGTGGCGCATCTGGGCAGCGGTGCCAGCCTCTGCGCGATGCGCGACCGGCGCAGCGTGGCGACCACGATGGGGTTCTCGGCGCTGGACGGGCTGATGATGGGCACGCGCTGCGGTGCGCTGGACCCTGGCGCGGTGCTGTATCTGATGGAGGTCGAACACCTGTCGCTGGCCGAGGTCGGCCAGCTTCTCTACCGCGATTCGGGGTTGCTGGGCGTGTCGGGCCTGTCGGACGAGCCGCGCGTTCTGGTCCGCCACGAGGGGGATGCCGGGGAGGCGGGCGAGCGCGCGCGCCTGGCGCTGGCGCTGTATGTGCGCCGGATCGTGGCCGAGACCGGGGCGCTGATGACCGCGCTGGGCGGGCTGGACATGCTGGTCTTCACCGCCGGCGTCGGCGAGAATTGCGCCTTCGTCCGCAAGCGCGTCTGCGAGGGGCTGGGCTTTCTGGGCATCGCGCTGGACGATGCCGCGAACGAGGGCCATGCGCCGGTCATCTCGGCCCCCGGCAGCCCGATCCGCGTCGCGGTCGAGGCCACGAACGAGGAATGGATCGCCGCCCGGCATGCGCAGGACCTGCTGGGCCAGGGGCGGGCGGCGGCGCCCGCGCGCGTGTCGCAGGCGCCGCCGGGGCATCAGCCGTAATGCGCGACCGGGGTGCCGGCGATGGCGGACATGTTCAGCAGCCCGCGCGAGGTGATCGAGGGGTTCACGATATGCGCGCGGTTGCCCATGCCCATCAGGATCGGCCCGACCTCCAGCCCGTTCGCCTTGGTCTTCAGGATGTTGCGCACGCCCGAGGCCGCATCCGTCCCCGCGAACAGCAGGATGTTCGCCGGCTCGGTCCCCAGCCGGGAATCGGGTAGCAGGCGGGCGCGCACATCCGGGTCCAGCGCCGCGTCGATATGCATCTCGCCGTCGAAGATGAAATCGGCCTCGCAGGCCACCAGCAGGTCCACCGCCTCGCGCATCTTGGTCCCCGACGGCGTGTCGAGATTGCCGAATTGCGAATGCGAGCACAGCGCCACCCGCGGCTCGACCCCGAAGCGGCGGACATGGCGGGCGGCGCCGATGGCGATCTCCATGACATCCTGCGGGGTCGGGTCGTGATGGACCTGCGTGTCGGCGATGAACAGCGGCCCGTCTTCGAGGATCATCAGCGACAGCGCCCCCACCGGCCGCAGCCCGCCGCGCGCCAACACGTCCTTGACGTAACGCAGGTGCCAGTGGAATTGCCCGAACGTGCCGGCGATCAGGCTGTCGGCCTCGCCGCGATGCACCATCACGGCGCCGATGGCGGTGGTGTTGGTGCGCATCGTCGCCCGCGCCAGGTCCGGCGTCACCCCGCGCCGCGACATCAGCGCGTGATACTCCTCCCAGTATTCGCGATAGCGGGGGTCGTGCTGGGGGTTCACGATCTCGAAGTCGCGGTCGGGCAGGATGGGCAGGCCGGCGCGCTCGGCCCGGCGGGCGATGACATCGGGGCGGCCGATCAGGATGGGAACATCGGTGGTTTCCTCCAGCATGGCATGGGCGGCGCGCAGCACGCGCTCGTCCTCGCCCTCGGCGAAGACGATGCGCCGCGTGGCCGAGGCCGCCGCCTGGAACACCGGCCGCATGATCATGGCCGAGCGGAAGACCGACCCGTCCAGCTTGCGCTTGTAGGCGTCGATGTCCTCCAGCGGCCGGGTGGCCACGCCGGTTTCCATCGCCGCGCGGGCCACGGCGGTGGCTACGGTGCCGATCAGGCGCGGGTCGAAGGGCTTCGGGATCAGGTAGTCGCGGCCGAAGGTCAGCTTCTCGTCGCGATAGACCATCGCGGTCTCGGCGCTGGTGGTGGCGCGGGCCAGGGCCGCGATGCCCTCGATGCAGGCGATCTGCATCTCGTCGTTGATCTGCGTCGCCCCCACGTCCAGCGCCCCCCGGAAGATGAAGGGAAAGCACAGCACGTTGTTGACCTGGTTGGGGTAGTCGCTGCGTCCAGTGGCGATGATCGCGTCTGGCGCGACCTCGCGCGCGACCTCGGGCAGGATTTCCGGCATCGGGTTGGCCAGCGCGAAGATGATCGGCGCCGGCGCCATGCGGGCAACCATCTCGGGCTTCAGCACGCCCGGCCCGGACAGGCCCAGGAACAGGTCGGCGCCGTCGATCACCTCGGCCAGCGTGCGCGCGTCGCTGCGCTGGGCATAGGCGGCCTTTTGCGGGTTCATGTCCAGCTCGCGGCCTTCGTGGACGAGGCCGTGAAGGTCGCAAAGCCAGATGTTTTCACGCTTCACGCCCAGCTTCAGCAGCATGTTCAGGCAGGCGATGCCGGCCGCGCCGCCGCCGGTCGAGACGATCTTGATGTCCTCGAAATTCTTGCCGGCGATGCGCAGCGCGTTGGTCGCGGCCGCGCCCACGACGATGGCGGTGCCGTGCTGGTCGTCGTGAAAGACCGGGATGTTCATCCGCTCGCGGCAGATCCGCTCCACGATGAAGCAGTCGGGGGCCTTGATGTCCTCCAGGTTGATGGCGCCGAAGCTGGGTTCCAGCGCGCAGATGATCTCGGCCAGCCGCTCGGGGTCGTTCTGGGCCAGCTCGATGTCGAAACAGTCGATATTGGCGAATTTCTTGAACAGGACCGCCTTGCCCTCCATCACCGGCTTGGAGGCCAGCGGGCCGATATTGCCCAGGCCCAGCACGGCGGTGCCGTTGCTGACCACCGCCACCAGGTTGCCGCGCGCGGTGAAGCGGGCGGCGTTGGCGGGGTCGGCGACGATCTCCATGCAGGCTTCGGCCACGCCGGGGGAGTAGGCGCGCGACAGGTCGCGGCCATTGGCCAGCGGCTTGGTGGCGCGGATTTCCAGCTTGCCGGGGCGGGGGAACTCGTGATAATCCAGCGCCTTTTGGCGCGCGCTGTCCTGACGCCGTTCTTCCATCGGATCCCCCCTCCATTTTTTCAACGGTTACAGGCTGACCGGGCGTCGAACAAGCCTGTCCTGCTTGCGCCGGACGAACGGGCGGGCGAAACTGGGCCGGATCGGTCAAGGAGGTCTGCACATGGCCCTGCTGGATGCGGCGCGCGCGGTGCGCGAGTTCGCCTATGCGCCCTATTCGCGATTCAAGGTGGGGGCGGCGGTGCGCGGCGCCTCGGGCGCGGTCTATAGCGGCTGCAATGTCGAGAACGTGGCCTACCCGGAAGGCACCTGCGCCGAGGCCGGCGCCATCGCCGCGATGGTGGCGGCGGGCGAGACGCGGCTGGTCGAGGTCGCGGTGATCGCCGATGCGCCCGCGCCATGCCCGCCCTGCGGCGGCTGCCGGCAGAAGCTGGCGGAATTCGGTTCGCCCGATACGCCGGTGCTGCTGGCCACGGTGTCCGGCGCCACGCTGGCCACCACCATCGGGGAACTGCTGCCGGGGCGCTTCGACGTGTCCCACATGGCGGGGCTGGACTGAGTGGACGCGCGTTCGATCATTGCCGGGCTGCGCGACGGGCGCGGCCTGCCGGCGCCGGCGGCGGCGTGGTTCGCGCGCGGGCTGGCCTCGGGCGCGGTCGAGGATGCGCAGGCCGGGGCCTTCGCGATGGCGGTGCTGCTGCGCGGGCTGGACGCGGCCGGGCGGGTGGCGCTGACCGAGGCCATGCGCGATTCCGGGGTTGTGCTGGACTGGGACCTGCCCGGTCCGGTGATCGACAAGCATTCGACGGGCGGGGTGGGGGATTGCACCTCGCTGGTGCTGGCGCCGGCTCTGGCGGCCTGCGGGGCGTTCGTGCCGATGATCTCGGGGCGCGGCCTGGGCCATACCGGCGGCACGCTGGACAAGATGGAGGCCATTCCCGGCTATCGCACCGACCCCGACCGCGCCACGCTGGACCGGGCGCTGCGCGCGGCCGGTTGCGCCATCGTGGGGGCCGGCGCCGACCTCGCCCCCGCCGACCGGAGGCTTTACGCCATCCGCGACGTGACGGCGACGGTCGAGAGTATCGACCTGATCACCGCCTCGATCCTGTCGAAGAAGCTGGCGGAAGGCATCGAGGCGCTGGTGCTGGACGTGAAATGCGGCAGCGGGGCGTTCATGGCGGATATGGGGGCCGCGTGGGCGCTGGCGCAGGCCCTGGTATCGGCGGCGAATGGTGCCGGCTGCCGCACTGTGGCGCTGATCACCGATATGGACAGCCCCCTTGCGCCCACCGCCGGCAACGCGCTGGAGTTGCGCGATTGCGTGGCCATGCTGGCGGGGCAGGGACCGGCGCGGCTGCGCAGCCTGACCTGCGCCTTGGGGGGCGAGGCCTTGGCGCTTGCCGGTCTGGCGCCGGATGCGGGGACCGGCGCGGCCCGCATCGCGGCGACCCTGGACGATGGAAGCGCGGCGGAGCGGTTCGCCCGCATGGTCGCGGCCCTGGGCGGGCCGGCGGACCTGATCGGGCGTCTGGACACCTATCTGCCCCCGGCGCCGCTGCGTCTGGACGTGACCTTCCCGGCCGGCTTCGTGGCCGCCATCGACACCCGCGCCATCGGCGAGGCCGCCGTGCATCTGGGCGCCGGCCGGCTGCGGCAAAGCGACGCCATCGACCACCGCACCGGCCTGACCGGCCTGCCGCATGTCGGGGCGCAGGCCGCCCCGATCACCATCCACGCCCGCAATGCCACCGAAGCCGAGGCGGCGGCCGCCGCCCTGCGCAAGGCCATCCGCCTGTCGCCCGATCCCGTGGCGCCCCCGCCGCTTGTCCTCGAAAGGATCACCGCATGAGCCGCGCCTTCCTGATCGTCATGGATTCGGTGGGTATCGGCGGCGCGCCCGACGCGGGCGCCTTCTTCAACGGCACCCACCCGGACACGGGCGCCAACACCGTCGCCCATATCGCCGCCGCCCGCCCGCTGCACATGCCGCATCTGGACCGGCTGGGGCTGGGCGCGGCGGTGGAACTGGCCTCGGGTGCAAGCGCGCCGGGGCTGGGGGCGCGGCCCGAAGGGCTGTGGGGTGCGGCGACCGAGGAATCGCGGGGCAAGGACACCCCGACCGGGCACTGGGAACTGGCCGGGGTGCCGGTGCCCTGGCAATGGACCACCTTCCCCGACCAGCAGCCCGCCCTGCCTGCCGCCCTCTCGGCGGCCATCGCGCAAGCCGCTGGCACGGAGGGGATTCTCGGCGACTGCCATGCCTCCGGCACCGACATTCTCGCGCGTCTGGGGGCCGAGCATCTGCGCAGCGGCTGGCCTATCGTCTACACCTCCGCCGACAGCGTGGTGCAGATCGCCGCGCATGAGGAGGCGTTCGGCCTGCAACGGCTGCACGATCTTTGCGCCGCCATCGCCCCGCAGGTCCATGCGCTGCGCGTGGGGCGGGTGATCGCGCGGCCTTTCCTTGGCGTGCCGGGGGCTTTTCTGCGCACCCCCAACCGCCGCGACTGGGCCATCGCCCCGCCGGCGCCGACGCTGCTGGACGTGGCGGCGGGCGCGGGCCGCGTCACCCATGCCATCGGCAAGATCGGCGACATCTTTTCCCATCGCGGCATCGCGCATCTGCACAAGGGCAAGTCGGATGCCGACCTCGCCGCCCACCTGCTACGGCTGGCCGACGAGGCCGGGGACGGCAGCCTGACCTTCGCCAATTTCGTCGAGTTCGACAGCCTCTGGGGCCACCGCCGCGATGTGGAGGGCTATGCCAGGGCATTGGAATGGTTCGATATCGTGGCCGGCGCCCTGATCGCCCGCCTGCGGCCCGGAGACCTTGCCATCTTTACCGCCGACCACGGCAACGACCCGACCTGGCCCGGCACCGACCACACGCGCGAACGGGTGCCGGTGCTGGGCTGGGGCACCGGCGCCCGCGCCATCGGGCAGGTGGGGTTCGCGGATGTGGGCGCCTCGGTCGCCGCGCATCTGGGCCTGCGGCTTGCGAAAGGAACCCCCTTCCTGTGACCCCGAAACTGGAGCTTCACCTGCATCTGGAAGGCGCCGCGCAGCCCGGTTTCGTCCGGGGTTTGGCGCAGCGCAAGCGCCGCGACCTGCCGCCGGTCTTCGACGAGGCCGGCGCCTATCGCTATGACGGCTTCGAGGGCTTCCTGCGCTGCTACGAGGCCGCCAGCGCCCTGATCGAGACCCCCGCCGACTATGCCGCCCTGACCCGCCACGTCCTTGAGAACGCGGGCGAACAGGGGGCGATCTATGTGGAATTGTTCGTTTCGCCCGAATTCTGCGGCGGCGGCGATCTTTCGGCATGGCGCGACTATCTGGGCGCGATGGAGGAGGCCGCCGCCGACCTGCGCCGGCAAGGCGTGGACAGCCGCGCCGTCCTGACCTGCATCCGCCATTTCGGTCCCGAGCGCGCCCGCCGAACGGCGCTCTGCGCGGCCGAGACCGGCGCGGCGGATGGCACCGCCTGGGTCGCCGGCTTCGGCATGGGCGGGGCGGAGACTGTCGGCAAAGCCACCGATTTCGCGTGGTCCTTCGACTGCGCGCGCGAGGCGGGGCTGGGCCTGACCTGCCATGCCGGCGAATGGGGCGGTCCCGACAGCATCCGCGAGGCGCTGGCCCTGGGCGTCACCCGCATCGGCCACGGCGTGCGTGCCGTCGAGGATGCCGCGCTGACCCGCGACCTCGCCGCGCGCGGGGTGCTGCTGGAGGTCTGCCCCGGCTCGAACCTCGCGCTGGGGCTGTATCCCGACATGGCCGCGCATCCCATCGCGCGGCTGCTGGACGCGGGGTGCCGGGTCTGCGTCTCGACCGACGATCCGCCCTTCTTCGGCGTTGATCTTGCGGGGGAATATGACCGCCTCGCCGATGCCTTCGGCTGGGCCGAGGCCGAGTTCCGCCAGATGAACCTCTGGGCGGCGGAGGGCGCCTTCTGCGACGGCGCCACCCGCGCCCGCCTGATCCGACACCTTGAGACGGGGACCGCCGCATGAGCCAGCACCTGACCATCGTCACGCATCCCCTGGTCCAGCACAAGCTGACCCTGATGCGCGAGAAATCGACCTCGACGGCCGGCTTCCGGCGCCTGCTGCGCGAGATCAGCCTGCTGCTGGCCTATGAGGTCACGCGCGAGCTGGAACTGACCCTGACCGCGATCGAGACCCCGGTCGCGCCCATGCAGGCGCCGGTTCTGGAAGGGAAAAAGCTGGCGCTGGTCTCGATCCTGCGGGCGGGGAACGGGCTGCTGGACGGCATTCTGGAGCTGATTCCGGCGGCGCGGGTGGGCTTCATCGGGCTTTACCGCGACCCCGAGACGCTGCAACCCGTGGAGTATTACAGCAAGCTGCCCGATGCGCTGGACGCGCGCATGGTGATCGTGGTCGATCCGATGCTGGCCACCGGGAACTCGGCGGTGGCGGCGGTGGATCAACTGAAGCGCAAGGGGGCGAAAAACCTGCGATTCCTGTGCCTTCTGGCCGCGCCCGAGGGGGTGGCGCGCATGCGCGAGGCCCATCCCGACGTGCCCGTCGTGACCGCCGCGCTGGACGAGCGGCTGAACGGTCACGGCTATATCGTTCCGGGTCTGGGCGATGCCGGCGACCGAATGTTCGGCACGAAATAGGCGCCTGTTTACCCGGCGTTCATGGTTTGCCTGCTAGGAGTCGGGGGAATCGGTCCTCGGGGTGGCGGCAATGCCCGGAAACTTGTGCATCTGGCGGTTGGTGATGGCGCTGTGGTGGCTGGTGCCGCTGCCGGCGCTGGCACAGGTGCCGCCGCCCGATTTTCGCGGGACCTTGTTCATCGACGCCGCCGGCTGCGTGCGGGAACGGGCCGGTCCCGACTGGCTTCCCCGGCTGTTGCCCGATGGCGGCCCGGATTGCGGCTATCCGCCGACACCCCTGCCGGAAGCGCCGCCGCGCACCTCCGACCTGCCCTTGCCGCCCGGCGTGCCGGAGGCCGAGGCGCGGCTGCTGGTCACAATGGCCGAGGGGCTGCGTCCCGGCGATTTCCTGCCGCCTGTGCCGGTGCCCGATCCGCCGAAATTGCGGCATCCCGCGCTGGACTCGATCCAGCTGGCGATGTCCGCCGAGGGGATGGCGGCGCGGGCGGTGGTGGCCGACAACCGCCCCAATGCCCGGCTTTGCGCGCTGTTGGGGCAGCAGGGCGGGGCGGATGCCGTGCCGGGCAGCGATCCCAGCCGCGGCTTCTGCCCCGGCGCGGCCCCGCAGCCGATCGCCGCCGCCCTGCGCCCGGCAGCGCGGCTTGTGGAACGGGGGGAGGCGGCTGCCGACCGGATCGACCGGCCGTCCCCCGCCGGAGCGTCCGGGAGCATGCCGCCCGCGGCACCGCCCGGCCTCGCTCCGCCGGCCCGGCCGCTCCGGGTGCGGCCGGCTGCCGCTGCTGACTTGCGCGGCGGGGCCGCGCCCGTTCGCCCCGCCGGCGTTGCCCCGGCGCGGAAGGCGGCGGCGCTGGATGCGGCGATGATCCCGGCCGGTGCCCGCTATCTGCAACTGGGCCTTCAGGCCGATCCGGTCGCGGCGCGGAGCCTGTTCGACCGCATCGCCGCGCTGGGGCTGCCGGTGGCGCAAGGGCGGGTGGCGGGCGGCGCGGGCATTCTTGTCATGGCCGGCCCGTTCGAGGGGCGCGAGGCCATCGTCCGCGCCCATGACCGGCTGCGTGCGGCGGGGTTCGACGGGATCGTGCCGCGATGACCAGGCGCGGGGCGCGAGGGGCGGCGGCAGCCCGGCCTGCGCCGGCGAAGGTCCTCTATGGGCGCTGGCAGATTTCCCGCAATGCCTCCCACTCGCTTTCGCTGAGGATGCCGCGCGGGGCGGGCTGGCCGCGGATCGGGTCGCCCTCGATCAGCGCCAGCGTCAGCGGCGCGGAGGGGTCGCCCTGCCGCGCATAGGGGGTCGAGGGCAGCGAAATGGCGGCGAAGCGGGCCAGCAGAGCATCGCTGTCCTGCGGCGGCGCGGGGGGCGAGGCGATCAGGCCGAGGCCGTAGCCGCCCACCGCATCGGCGTCGATCCGGCCGCGCACCAGCAGCGACAGGCTGGGCCAGGCGCCGGCATGGGCGAGGATCGGCGCCAGCGGATCGGACTCGGCGGCGGCTTGCAGGGCGGCGAGGATCTCGCCGGCGAGGATGTCGGGACCGGGATCGGAGCGCGTGGCCACCGGCGCGGCGCGGCGCGGCGGGCGCGGTCGCGGGCGGGCGGAGGTCAGGCTGCTCCAGTCCGGTTCCGGGCCGAGGTCCGCGGCCGGTTCCGGGACAGGCTCGGCGGCGACGCCCAGCAGGTCGGGCGCGATCAGCACGATGCCGCCCGGCAGCGCCACGGCGCCGCGGATCCCGCCGGGCAGGACATACAGTTTCAGGCGTTGCAGGTCGGCGTTGGTGTTGGGACCCTCGGTGCCCAGGGCGGGGGTGAGGCGGTCGGCCAACCGGGCCAGCACCGTGTCGCCCGCCGGGCGGTGGCAGGCGGGGCCGGTGATGCGGGTGAGGTCGGCCAGAACCGCCTCGCCGACCACGGTGCGCTGGGCCAGCGGGGCGATGCGGATGGTGTGATGGACGATCCAGCCGGGCAGGAACCAGGCCGCCGCCGCCAGCGCCGCCGCGGCAAAGCCCAGCGACAGCCGCCTGCGCAGCCGGCCGGGATGCGGCAGGGCGGCGTCGATGGCGCGATGGACGCGGGCGATGGCGTCGATCATGTCCGGCTCGGCGATGGTCAGGGTCTCGGCCGGGGTCTCCTCGCCCTCCGGCGGGCCGGGGGCATAGATGGCGGGATGGCGGCCGGGGGTCAGGTTGGTCACGGCCGGCAGCGACCAGTGCGTCAGCGGCGTCTCGGTGCCGGGATCGCTGAGGACCAGCGTCGCCTGTCCGAAGGACACGACCACCTCGCGCGGGGGGGCACCGCCGGCCGGCTGCCAGAGACCGACCGCTTCCAGCCGCTGATATTGCGCCAGGGCCGTCATCGCGCGCCTGCTCTCCCCTGTTGTCCGGGCCGCTCATTCGGGCCGCTTTGTGTCAATGTCGCCGCAGCCGGCTTGCGGGGCAAGCCCTCCTGATGCGCAGGCGGGCGCGGGGATGGCGGCTTGCGCCGCCTTGCCCTGCGGCGGCGCGGGTTCGGTCCGCCGAAGTGCGGCGCTTGCCCGGCCGTCGATGCGGCAGGGATGCGCGCCTGCGTGGGGCTGGCCGCTGCGGCATTCCGAAGGGGCGTGTCGCGGGCAGCCCGGCACGGCCTCGGCTTTCGGGGCGGGGCGAGCTGGCGCCACGATGAGACGGCGTCCGGCCATCGCCGCGATCACCGGATGGTGATGCGGAGAAGGGTGGCATCGTCGGGCTGGCGAAGGCGTCGGGCGTGACGGGAGGCGGCCTGCCGGTCCGCGCTACGCCCCGCCCGCCGGCACCGTCATGCCCTGGTCGCGGGCGAGGTCGCGCATGCGATCCTGCAATTTCTCGAACGCCCGCACCTCGATCTGGCGGATGCGCTCGCGCGAGACGCCATAGCGGGCGGAAAGCTCCTCCAGCGTCAAAGGCTCGTCGCGCAGGCGGCGCTCGGCCAGGATGTCGCGCTCGCGCTCGTTCAGGCCCTCCATCGCCGACGACAGCAGCGACCGGCGCACCTCCAGCTCGTCGGCCTCGGCATAGGCCTCGGCCTGGTCGGCATCCTCGTCGGCCAGCCAGTCCTGCCATTGCGCGCCGGTCTCGCCCTCGCCGGCGCCCATCTGCGCGTTCAGCGAGGCGTCGGAGCCGGACAGGCGGCGGTTCATGTCCACCACCTCCTGCTCGGTCACGTTCAGGTCATGGGCGATGCGGGCGACGTTTTCGGGACGCAGGTCGCCGTCCTCCAGCGCGCCGATGCGGTTCTTGGCCTTGCGCAGGTTGAAGAACAGCTTCTTCTGGGCCGAGGTCGTGCCCATCTTCACCAGCGACCACGAGCGCAGGATATATTCCTGGATCGAGGCCCGGATCCACCACATGGCATAGGTGGCCAGCCGGAAGCCGCGCTCGGGGTCGAACCGCTTGACCGCCTGCATCAGGCCGACATTGGCCTCCGAGATCACCTCGGCCTGCGGCAGGCCATAGCCGCGATAGCCCATCGCGATCTTGGCGGCCAGCCGCAGGTGGCTGGTCACCAGCTTGTGGGCGGCCTCGCTGTCCTCGTGATCGGCCCAGCGTTTGGCCAGCATGTATTCTTCCTCCGGTTCCAGCAGCGGGAACTTGCGGATTTCCTGAAGATAGCGGTTCAGGCCCTGTTCGGGGCTGGGAGCCGGAAGATTGGTCAGGTTGGCCATGAGCGCCTCCTTGCGCGTAGGTCAAACACGCGCGGGGGGCGCGGGGTTCCGGGTGGCGCCGTCGCGTAAGGCCGCGATCAGCGCCTCCATGTCGGCGGGAAGCGGGGCCTCGAACTGCATCGCCTCGCCGCTGTCGGGATGGGTGAAGCCCAGGCTGGCGGCATGCAGCGCCTGGCGCGGGAAATCGCGCAGCAGCGCCGCCGCCGGTCCCAGGGCCTTGGCCGAGGCCTGCCGGGCGCCGCCATAAACGGGGTCGCCGACCAGGCCCAGCCCGGCATGGGCCAGATGCACGCGGATCTGGTGGGTGCGGCCGGTCTCCAGCCAGCATTCGGCCAGCATGGCGGCGGGCGGCGTGCCGAAAGCCTCCAGCATGCGTGCCCGCGTCACCGCGTGGCGGCCACGCTCGAAGCTGACCGCCTGGCGCTGGCGGTCCGAGGGGTGGCGGCCCAGCAGCGTGGTGATGCGCAGCACGCCGCCGGGTTCGAAGACCGCGCCGGGCACGCCGCGCAGGCGCGGATCGGCGGCGTCGATCACCCCATGCGCCAGCGCCAGATAACGGCGATGGACCGAATGGCGGGCGAATTGCGCCGCCAGATGCTGGTGGGCGTGGTCGGTCTTGGCCACCACCAGCAGGCCCGAGGTGTCCTTGTCGATGCGGTGGACGATGCCGGGGCGGCCGGGGCCGCCGACCTGCGCCAGCGCCGCGCCGCAATGCGCCATCAGCGCGTTGACCAGCGTGCCCGATGGGCTGCCGGGCGCCGGATGCACCACCATGCCGGCGGGCTTGTTGAGGACGATCAGCGCGCCGTCCTCGTGCCAGATGTCCAGCGGGATCGCCTCCGGCGCGGCCTCGGACGGGGCGGGCGCCGGCAGGATGATCGCATAGTCGCCGGCGGCGGCGCGGGTCTTCAGGCTGAGCGCCACGCCGTCGGGACCGAGGATGGCCCCCTCGGCGATCAGCCGGGCCAGGCGCGAGCGCGACAGGCCCGCCCCCTCTGGCGCGAGGGCGGCGAGGGCCTTATCAACCCGGTCGGGGCTGGGCGCGTCCAGCGTGATGATGAGGGGGTCCGGCATGGGCGACAACCTAGCAGAGGGCGGGGCGCGAGGGGAAGGCCCCGAAGCCGCCGCCGCGCCGGAGGCGGCCCGCGAGGCCGAGGCCTTGCTGCGCTGGCTGCGGCGCCTCGTCACCGGGCTGGCGGTGGTCATGGGGCTGGGCATCCTCAGCGTCGCCGTGGTGCTGTGGGTGCGGCTGGGACCGGGCGCCAGGCCGCAGCCGGGCGCGATTCCGGCGCTGCCGGCGCAGATCGTGCTGCCCGAGGGGCTGCGGGCGCAGGCCGTCACCTTCGCCCGCGACTGGATCGTCGTGGTCGCGGAGAGCGGCGAGGTGCTGCTGTTCGACCGCGACGGGGGCCTGCGCCAGCGGGTCGCGCCTCAGCCCTGAGGCTTGGCCCCGGCGGGGTCCAGCCGGTCGAGGCGGGCGCGCAGTTCGGCGTTCTCGGTGCGGGCCTTGATGGCCATGTCGCGGACGGCCTCGAACTCCTCGCGGGTCACAAGGTCGCGATCGGCGAGCTGGCGGTCCACCCAGCCCTTGAAGGCGGTCTCGGCCTCGTTGCGGGCGCCCTGCGCCACGCCCATCGCATTGCTCATCAGGCGCGACATGTCGTCGAAGATACGGTTTTTCTCGGTCATCTTGGTCCCTGCGGGATGGGGGTCTGTCCCCTCATATGGGGCAGGCGCGGCCCCGGTTCAATCGCCCCGATGCGGGCGCCTGTGCTTGACAGCGCCGGTCCGCGCCCTATCCAGACGGGCGAGAAGCAGACGGACCCGCCGCCATGATCGCCTTCCCGAACATCTCGCCCGAGATCGTGACCATCCCGCTGGGCGGGTATGAATTCGCCATCCGCTGGTATGCGATGGCCTATCTGGTCGGGCTGCTGCTGGGCTGGTGGCTGGTCCAGCACGTGATGCGGCGCCCGGCGCTGTGGGGGGGCGAGGCCCCGATGCGCCCGGCGCAGGTCGAGGGGCTGCTGACCTGGATCATCCTCGGCGTCGTGCTGGGCGGGCGGCTGGGCTATGTGCTGTTCTACCAGCCGGGCTATTACCTTGAAAATCCTATGCAGGCGCTGGTGCTGTGGCATGGCGGCATGTCCTTCCACGGCGGCTTCGCCGGGGTGATCGTGGCGGCGTGGCTGTTCGCGGGGGCGCAGGGCATCCCGCGCCTGCGGCTGGCCGATGCGCTGTCGCTGGCGGCGCCGATCGGGCTGTTTCTGGGCCGCATCGCCAATTTCATCAATGCTGAGCTGTGGGGGCGCCCGACCGATGCGCCCTGGGGCGTGGTCTTTCCCGGCGAGGCCGCGCAGACCTGCCCCGGCGTCAGCGGTCCCTGCGCCCGCCATCCCAGCCAGCTTTACGAGGCCGGGCTGGAGGGGCTGGCCCTGTTCGTCGTGCTGATGGTGCTGGTGGCGCGGGGCGGATTGCGGCGGCCGGGGCTGGCCTTCGGCGTGTTCCTGGCCGGCTATGGCGCGGCCCGCACCTTCGTCGAGCATTTCCGGCAGGCCGATGCCCAGTTCATCACGCCCGACAACCCGCTGGGCCATGTCATCGGCGGCCCGGTCTGGGGGCTGAGCATGGGGCAAGTCCTGTCGCTGCCCATGCTGCTGGTCGGGCTGGGTTTCATCGTCCATGCCCTGCGCCGGCCCAGGATGGGCGCGTGACGCCGCTGGGCGAGATCCTGGCGGCGCGCATCCGCGCGCATGGGCCGATGCGGCTGGACGAATACATGCAGGCCTGCCTGCTGCATCCCGAGCACGGCTATTACACCACCCGCGAACCCTTTGGCACGGCAGGGGATTTCACGACCGCGCCCGAGATCAGCCAGATGTTCGGCGAGGTGCTGGGCGCCGCCATCGCGCAGGCCTGGATGGATCAGGGCCGCCCCGAAAACGCCGTTCTGGCCGAGATCGGCCCCGGTCGCGGCACCTTGATGGCCGATGCGCTGCGCGTGCTGCGGCGGGTGCCCGGCTGGCGGGCCGAGGTGGTGCTGGTCGAGGTCAGCCCCCGTCTGCGTGCCCTCCAGCGGCAGCGGCTGGGCGCGGTGCGGCATGTGGACACGGCGGCCGACCTGCCCGAGGCGCCGCTGTTCCTGCTGGCGAACGAATTCTTCGACGCCCTGCCGATCCGCCAGTTCCGCCGCCTTCCCGAAGGCTGGGCCGAGGTGATGGTGAATGCCGTGCCCGAGGGCCTCGCCTTCGCCCTCGGTCCCGTCCTGCCGCTGCCGCGCGCGGCGCCCCCCGGCGCGGTCTGGGAGGTCTGCGAAGCCGCCCCCCCCATAGCCGCCGCCGTGGCCGGGCGGATCGCCCGCCACGGCGGCGCGGCGATCTTCCTCGACTATGGCGGCTGGGACGGGCAGGGGGATAGCTTGCAGGCCTTGCAGGGCGGGCGCCCCGCCGACCCGCTGGCGGCGCCCGGACGCGCCGACCTGACCGCCCATGTCGATTTCGCGCCCATCGCGGCGGCGGCGCGGGGGGTGCGGGTGTCGCGGCTGACCGAACAGGGCGCGCTGCTGGCCCGGCTGGGCATCGGCGCGCGCGCGCAGGCGCTGGCGCAGGCGCGGCCCGATCAGGCCGATGCCGTCGCCGCCGCCCTTCACCGCTTGACCGGCAAGGCGGAAATGGGACAGTTGTTCAAGGCGCTGGCATTCTGGCCGGCGACCGCCCCGCCCGTGGCCGGGTTTTTCCCCGCCGGCGGGACAGAATGAAGGCGAGGTCATGCAGGTCATGCTGGAAATCCTGACCCATCCGCTGCTGGACGGCGTGCGGCATGGCTTTTTCACCCGCAAGGGCGGCGCCTCGACCGGGCTTTACGAGGGGCTGAACTGCGGGCGCGGCTCGGACGACCAGGCCGGGGCCGTGGCGGTCAACCGCGCCCGCGTGGCCGAGGCGATGGGCGTGGCGCCGGATCACCTCGCCGGGGTCAACCAGGTGCATTCGGCGGATGTGGTGGTGCTGCGCGAGGCCGCGCAGATCGAAGCCGCCCGCACCACCCGCGCCGATGCGATGGTCACGGCCACGCCGGGCATCGCGCTGGGCATCCTGACCGCCGATTGCCAGCCGATCCTGCTGGCCGACCGCGAGGCCGGGGTGATCGGCGCGGTGCATGCCGGCTGGCGCGGCGCCTTCGGCGGCGTGATCGAGGCCACGGTGGGCGCCATGCAGGACCTTGGCGCGCGGCGGATCGTGGCGGTCATCGGTCCCTGCATCAGCCAGCGGGCCTATGAAGTCGGCTGGGACATGGCCGAGCAGTTCGCCGACGACAATCCCGAGGATGCGCGGTTCTTTTCCACCGGCCCGAACGGGCGGCCGATGTTCGACCTGCCGGGCTTTGGCCTGTCGCGGCTGCGCGATCTGGGCGTGGATGCGGAATGGAGCCGCCACTGCACTTATTCCGACCCGGCGCGCTTCTTCAGCTATCGCCGGGCCACGCACGAGGAAAAGGCCGACTATGGCCGGCTGATCTCCGTCATCGTGCTCTAGTCTTCCGCCGCGCGGGCCTCCACCACGTCGAAGGGCACGCCCGGCTCGTCCTTGGCGCAGCGGATCACCAGCGAGGTCTTGACCGAGGCCACGTTCTCGGCCGCCGTCAGGCTCTGGGTCAGGAAGCTCTGGAAGCTGGACAGGTCGGGGGCCACGCATTTCAGGATGAAGTCGATCTCGCCGTTCAGCATGTGGCACTCGCGCACCAGGGGCCAGCTTCGCGCCAGCGCCTCGAAGGCGGACAGGTCACGCTCCGACTGGCTGTGCAGGCGCACCATCGCGAAGACCGCCACCTCGAAGCCCAGCGCGCGCGGCGCCACGTCGGCGTGATAGCCGCGGATGGCGCCGGCCTCCTCCAGCGCGCGGACGCGGCGCAGGCAGGGCGGGGCCGAGATGCCGACGCGGCGCGCCAGCTCCACGTTGGTCATGCGGCCATCGCCCTGCAATTCGGCCAGAATCTTGCGGTCGATCTCGTCCAGCTTGGCCCCGGCCATCGTGAATCCTCGTTCCTTCCCGTGTTGCCACCTCTTACCGATCCTGTCGCGCCTGCGCAATTATCTTTCGCAGGTCGAGGGGTGCGCGATGGACGGGACCGGCGGCCGCCGCGTGCGAATCACCTGCCCGTGAGGTCGGGCCGGGCCGGCCGTCCGGGGAAATGAATGAGACATGGCCTGATGAATTGCAATTGTAGGTTGATTTGTATTGGAGGGCTGCGCGTTAAGATTGGATCGGTCCCGAGATATATCGCCGATCTGGCATATAACTGCCGAAAACCGCCGCATTCTTTTCGGTGATTTCTTGCCCGGCATTGTCGCCTGGCATAATATTGCGTTGGTCTGGGGGTGGCGATCCACCTTTGATTCAAGCCGGTCCTGCCATCAACGAGGCAAACGGTTTCGGACGGCACGAACCTTGCTCAAGGAGAAAAGCAGATGAGCTTCAGAAAGACACTCGCCGGCGCCGTGGTTGCGCTGGGCATGGCGATGGGCAGCAATGCCTTCGCGGCGACGATCGTGAACCTCGGTTTCGCCATCGACCACTCGGGCAGCCTCCTGGACTCCCAGTATAATCTGCAAAAGAACGGCCTGGCGAACGCGCTGGCGCTGATCCCGACGGACAGCGCCGACGTGCAGTATAACGTCTCGATCATCACCTTCGGCTCGGACGTCAAGACCCTCGTTCCCCCGACGATCCTGACCGCGGCCAACCTCGCCGGCATCCAGTCGACGATCACCACCCACAATCGCACCAACACCGGCGCGACTTATACCGGCACGGCCATCAACACGCTGACCAGCCTGTATGCGGGCAGCCTAGGTGACCTGACGCTGTTCAACATCTCGACCGACGGCGCGCCGAATGGCGGGGCGAGCCCGGCAGCTGCGGCGGCCGCTGCTTATGCGGCCGGCGTGGACGGCATCAGCTTCGAACTGGTCGGCAGCTTCGGCCAGAGCCAGATCAATCAGATGCTCGCCCTTGCCGGGCCGAACGGCGCGGATTATGTGACCAATCCCGCCAACCTGCCGGACCCGACCAAGAGGGGCTTCGTGCTGGCCGTGGACAGCTTCGACGACTATCAGGCCGCTATCGGCGCCAAGATCCAGAAGATCGTGGACGTGACCGACCCGTCCGCCGTTCCGGTTCCGGCCGCTGGCCTGCTGCTGCTGGGCGCGCTGGGGATGATGGGCGGTCTGCGCCTGCGTCGCCGCGCCGCCTGATCCCGCGCGGATGCGAACACGAAAAAGGCCCGCTTCGGCGGGCCTTTTGCATGGGCGGGGTGGTGCCGCCTATTCCGCTGCGGCAAGGGGGGCGATGGTGATGAGCATGTCGTCCTCGTGCACCCAGACCGCCAGCGCCGAGGTGACGTTCTGCTGGGTCAGCTTGTCGAAGCTGTCGGGCATGGGATCGGGCCGGGCGGCGGGATCGTCGTAGATCCAGGCCGCGCAGAGGTCGTGCCCGTCGCAGGCCGCGCGCCCCGCCGCCGCCCAGATCGCCGGGTCCAGCCCCGGCTCGCACAGGGCCGAGGCCAGTTGCCCGCCGCCATGCGACCAGGTGCAGGCCTCGGCCGCCCGCGCATCCTCCGCCGCCGTGTCCGGCTCGGTCTGGGCGGCCAGCGGCCCCGCGCACAGTGCCAGCAGGGCCGGGACCAGCAGCAGGCCGGGGCGGATCGGTCGGTGGGTCATGGCGCGGTTTCCTTGTCCTGAAAGTGGCACGACTATAGGCGCCGCGTCCCGCGCTATTCAATCCTTTCGGCGCGTCCTATATGGAAAGGCGAACGCAACAGGAGACCATCATGGCAATCTCGCGGCACACGCGCCTTCTGATCATCGGTTCCGGCCCGGCTGGCTATACCGCCGCGATCTATGCCGCCCGCGCCATGCTGTCGCCGGTGCTGATCCAGGGGATGGAGCCGGGCGGCCAGCTGACCATCACCACCGAGGTCGAGAACTGGCCCGGCGACGTGTCCGTGCAGGGGCCGGACCTGATGGTGCGGATGCAGGATCATGCCGTGGCGATGGGGGCCGAGGTGGTCGCCGACCTGGTGACGCGGCTGGACCTGTCGCAGCGGCCCTTCGTGGCGGAATGCGATTCGGGCGCGCGGCTGACGGCGGACGCGGTGATCCTGGCCACCGGCGCGCGGGCGAAATGGCTGGGCCTGCCCTCGGAGGAGAAGTTCAAGGGCTTCGGCGTCTCGGCCTGCGCGACCTGCGACGGGTTTTTCTATCGCGGCAAGCCGGTGGTGGTGATCGGCGGCGGCAATACCGCCGTCGAGGAGGCGCTGTTCCTGACCAATTTCGCCAGCTCGGTGACGCTGGTGCATCGCCGCGACAGCCTGCGGGCCGAGAAGATCCTTCAGGACCGGCTGATGAAGAACCCCAAGGTCACGGTGATCTGGAACCACGCGCTGGAGGAGGTGCTGGGCACCGAGGCGCCGCTGGGCGTCACCGGCGTCCGCCTGCGCAGCACCGAGGACGGCAGCACGCGCGAGATCGCGGCGGACGGCATGTTCGTCGCCATCGGCCACGCGCCGGCATCGGAACTGGTGGCGGGACAGGTGACGACCCGCGCCGGCGGCTATGTGACGGTCAAGCCGGGCACGACGCAGACCTCGGTGCCGGGGGTGTTCGCGGCGGGCGACCTGACGGACGACGTGTTCCGGCAGGCGGTCACCAGCGCCGGCATGGGCTGCATGGCCGCGCTGGAGGCCGAGCACTGGCTGGCCGCGCAGGGTGATTGAGGCGGTCACGGCGATCGGTCCGGTCTGGCGCGCTGTCTTTGCCGGCGCCGACCCGCTGGCGCCGGTCGGCAACCCCGAGGGGCGCTTCCACCATGCCGGGCAATGGGCGATCTATACCTCGCTGACGCCCGAGGGCTGCGCGGTGGCCATCCGCCGCTATCTGCGCGCCGGTGATCCGCCGCGCGTGGTGGTGCCGCTGGACCTGCGCCCGCTGCGTCTGGCGGATGGAAGGGGCCGGGTCGAACTGTCCGCCGTCTGGCAGGACATCCGCGCCGGCGGGGCGCCCGCGCCGACCTGGGCCTTTCCGGACGCGGCCCGCGCCGAGGGGGCGGAGGGGATGCTGTATTCCTCGCGCTCGCGCCCCGACCTGACGCATCTGGTGCTGTTCTCGCCCGCCGTGCTGGCGGGCGCCGGGGCGCCGCAACCCTTTCCCGAGGCGCCACCCCGATAAACGGGCTTGTTTTTTTCCGCGAAGGGTCTTCTGTGGTCACGTAGAGCGGGGAGAACGACATGGAACAAATTCTTGCCCAATTGATCGGTGGCGCGGCGGGCGGCGCGGGCGGTGGCAAGGTCGTCAAGGAGTCCGACCTGGGCACCGTCGGCAACCTCATCGCCGGCGCGATCGGCGGCGTGGGTGGCGGCCAGCTTCTGGGCGGGCTGCTGGGCGGCGGCGGTGCGGCGGCTGCGGGTGGCGTCGATCTCGCCGCCCTGGCCGGCAACCTGGTCGGCGGCGGCGTCGCCGGCATGATCGTGCAGGTGGTCGCCGGCCTGGTCCTGAGCAAGCTGCGCAAATAGGCACAAGCGGCGGCCCTGCCCTGGGGCTGCCGCCTCGGCCGGGCGTCGCGGACGCCGATACCCTGACCCCACGGCGGTGCGGGTTTTCCCTTTCATGCGGTTGTGTTCGGGACCTGCCGGGTCTATGGCCGAGAACAGAATCAGCCAAATCCAAGCCCGCCAGAGGCCCGCATGCAGCCCAATCACGTCCCCATCCCCGAACTTTACGTCAATGCCGAGACCGCCGCCAAGCTGAAGCTGGATGCGGGCGAGATGCCCTCCTGGGACCTGACGCAGCGCCAGCTTTGCGACCTGGAGCTGCTGATGAGCGGCGGCTTCCACCCGCTGCGCGGCTTCATGAGCGAGGCCGATTACGACGGCGTGGTGGCCGGGATGCGGCTGGCCGATGGCACGCTGTGGCCGATGCCGATCACGCTGGACGTGTCCGAGGCCTTCGCCGCCACGGTCGAGCCGGGCACCGACATCGCGCTGCGCGATCAGGAAGGGGTGATCCTCGCCATCCTGTCGATCTCGGACAAATGGGTGCCGAACAAGTCGCGCGAGGCCGAGGGGGTCTTCGGCGCCGACGACATCGCCCATCCGACGGTGAACTATCTGCACAACGTGGCCGGGCCGGTCTATCTGGGCGGGGCGATCACCGGCTTGCAGCCGCCGGTGCATTACGATTTCCGCGCCCGCCGCGCCACGCCGAACGAGCTGCGGGCGCATTTCCGCAAGCTGAACTGGCGCCGCATCGTCGCCTTCCAGACCCGCAACCCGCTGCACCGGGCGCATCAGGAACTGACCTTCCGCGCCGCCCGCGAGGCGCAGGCCAACCTGCTGATCCACCCGGTCGTCGGCATGACCAAGCCCGGCGACGTGGACCATTTCACCCGCGTCCGCTGCTATGAGGCCGTGCTGGACAAATATCCGCAGGCGACCACGCATCTGGCGCTGCTGAACCTTGCGATGCGCATGGGCGGGCCGCGCGAAGCCGTCTGGCACGGCATCATCCGCCGCAATCACGGCATGACCCACATGATCGTCGGCCGCGACCATGCCGGGCCGGGCAAGAACAGCCAGGGCGTCGATTTCTATGGTCCCTATGACGCGCAGGACCTGTTCCGCCAGCATCAGGACGAGATCGGCGTGGAAATGGTCGATTTCCGGCAGATGGTCTATGTGCAGGACCGCGCCCAATACGAGCCTTCGGACGAGGTGGAGCCGGGCGCCACGGTGCTGAACATTTCCGGCACCGAATTGCGCCGCCGGCTGCGCGAGGGGCTGGAAATCCCGGAATGGTTCAGCTTCCCCGAGGTGGTGACCCAGCTTCGCCGCACCTCGCCGCCGCGCCACAAGCAGGGCTTTACCGTGTTCTTCACCGGCCTGTCGGGGTCAGGCAAGTCCACCATCGCCAACGCGCTGATGGTCAAGCTGATGGAGATGGGCGGCCGCCCGGTCACGCTGCTGGACGGCGACGTGGTGCGCAAGCATCTGTCCTCGGAACTGGGCTTCTCCAAGGAGCACCGCGACATCAACATCAAGCGCATCGGCTTCGTGGCATCGGAGATCACCAAGAACGGCGGCATCGCCATCTGCGCCCCCATCGCGCCCTATGCCGCTACCCGCCGCGCCGTGCGCGAGATGATCGAGGCCGGCGGCGCCTTCGTCGAGGTGCATGTCGCCACCAGCCTTGAGGAATGCGAGCGCCGCGACCGCAAGGGCCTGTATAAGCTGGCGCGCGAGGGCAAGATCAAGGAATTCACCGGCATTTCCGACCCTTACGAGGAACCCACCAATCCCGAGCTGCGCGTCCAGACCGAGGATACCGATGTGGACCATTGCGCCCACCAGGTCCTGCTGAAGCTGGAGCAGATGGGCCTGATCGGGCTTTCCTGACCCGTTGCGGCGCCCCTGCGGGGGCGCCGGGAGGCCGCGCCATGATCGACCTCGCCCATCGCACGGTCTTCGTGCATGTCCCGAAATGCGGCGGCCAGAGCGTCGAGGCCGCTTTCTGCGCCGCGCTCGGCCTCGACTGGAACCGTCACCGGCACCTGCTGATGCTGATGGAACGGCCGAAGGGCTGGCACGGCCGGCATGGACGGCTGGCGCATCTGCGGGCGGTGGAATATCTGGAGGGGGGCTATCTGCCGGTGGCGCTCTGGGCGGAGTTCTATACCTTCGCCCTGGTCCGCAACCCCTATGCACGGCTGGCATCGGCCTGGCGCTATCTGCGCCCGGCGCTGGATTTTCCCGGTTTCGTGGCCGATCTGGCCGCGAACGGGCTGCCGAGGGACGGCTTTCTCGACCCGGCCATCGACTATCTGGCCGACGAATATGGCGGGCTGCTGGTCAAGGATGTCTGGCGGCTGGAGGACATGCCCGCCCGCTGGCCCGAGGTCGCGGCGCGGGCGGGCATTCCCGGCACGCCGCTGCCGCACCGCAACAAGGGCGGCGACCCGCGCCCGCTGGTCTGGACCCCCGCGGCGGTCGAGGCGGTGCGGGTGATCTATGCCAAGGATTTCAGCGCCTTCGGCTATGACCCCGAGGCGGCACCGGTCTGAGGCAGGCGCATGGGAGATGTCGACGGGATGGCATTCAGGCCGCCGGCATGATCGGGCGACCGCATGGCCCGCGCCGCCACCGGGGCGGCGGCGCGTGGCGGGTCAATGCACGCTGACGGCCTGCAACTCGTTGTCGCGGGCCAGCGAGAAGGCCATCCAGCGGTCGCGCACCAGGGCCAGCCGCTCGCCATCCGGGCCGTGCAGGGCGTAAAGCAGCTTCAGGTCGGGCACCTGGATGCGGACCTCCTCCGGCAGGTCGCGCACGGCGACGGGGCGGACATAGACCAGGTTACCTTGCGGTTTGATGTTGAATTCGTTTTGTTTTTCCATAGTGTTAGCCCCTCTTACTGGCGGCTGATCGGGATTGTGCGCACGATGTCGTCGGGCGGCAGGCGGGCAAGATCGACATGCAGCAGGCCGTTTTCCAGCAGGGCGGCGCGAACCTCGACCCCCTCGGCCAGCACGAAGCTGCGCTGAAAGGCGCGCGAGGCGATGCCGCGATGCAGGAAGACCCGGTTCTGGTCCTGCTCGCCGACGCGGCCGCGGATGATCAGTTGCCGGCCTTCGACGGTCAGCGACAGCTCGTCCTCGGTAAAGCCGGCGACGGCCAGCGTGATGCGGAACCCGTCGGGCGAAACCTGCTCGACATTGTAAGGGGGATAGGTCTCCCCCCGTGCGGCCCGTTCGGCCATGCGCTCGATCTGGTCGAAGCCAAGAAGGAACGGATGCGCCGCAAGGCTGATCTTGGTCATGGGCGGTCCTCGACAAAGCGACTGCTCGGACGGCAGGCCCCGGCACGGGCACCTGCCTTGCCCTTCAAGATGGGGCGGGGGGCGGCGTGTTGCAAGGCCGGCGAAGCCTTGGGAAGCATTCACCAAATCCGGCGGGCGATGTATGATCGGGTGTCGAATCAACGATTGGCCGGCCCGACCATGCAAATCCCCCCCGGAGGCGAGCCTCCCGAACGCGACGGCGAAGTGGCGCGGTTTCCCCTGCGCGTGCCGCCGGAATCCGGGCCTGCCCACACGCTCAGCCATGCCGAGGTGCTGCGCGCCCGGCTCGACGTGCTGCGGGCCGAGCATCGCCGGCTGGACGAAAGCGTGGCGCTGATGGCCGGCCGCCCCGGCGCCTGCGCGCTGACCCTGCAACGGATGAAGCGGCAGAAGCTGGCGCTGAAGGACCAGATCGCCCGCATCGAGGACGAGCTGACCCCCGACATCATCGCCTGATCGTTGCGCCCGCGGCGCGCTTGCCTATGATGCGGCCCGCGACCCGCCCGGAGGATGCCATGACCGACCCGACCCCAACCCAGCCGCTGGTCGGCATCATCATGGGCAGTCAATCCGACTGGCCCACGATGAAGGAGGCCGCCGCGATCCTCGATCAGCTGGGCGTAGGGTATGAGGCGCGCATCGTCTCGGCCCATCGCACGCCGGACCGGCTGTGGTCCTATGGCCGCGAGGCGGCGGGGCGGGGGCTGCGGGTGATCGTCGCCGGGGCCGGCGGGGCGGCGCATCTGCCGGGGATGATGGCCTCCAAGACCCGGTTGCCGGTGATCGGCGTGCCGGTGCAGACCCGCGCGCTGTCGGGCGTGGACAGCCTTTATTCCATCGTGCAGATGCCCAAGGGCTACCCGGTCGCCACGATGGCCATCGGCGCGGCGGGGGCGGCCAATGCCGGGCTGATGGCGGCGGCGATCCTGGCGCTGTCCGACCCGGCGCTGGCCGCGCGGCTGGAGGACTGGCGCGAGGCCCTGAGTGCCTCGATCCCGGAGGTGCCGGCGGATACGTGATCCGGCGACCAAGCCGCGCCTCGGGTTCCCGGAGGCCGCCGCACCTCGGGCGTTCAATCAGGGGCAGGTGAGACGGACGATGAGCAAGCCCACGCAACTGCCGCCGGGTGCGGTGATCGGCATCCTGGGCGGCGGGCAGTTGGGGCGGATGCTGTCGGTTGCCGCCTCCCGGCTGGGCTATCGCAGCCATGTCTATGAACCCGGCGCCGCGCCGGCGGGCGACGTGGCGGCGATGGTGACGAACGCACCCTACGAGGACGCGGCGGCGCTGGCGGCCTTCGCGGGTTCGGTCGATGTCGTGACCTACGAGTTCGAGAACGTCCCCACCGCCGCGCTGGATGCCATCGAGGCGCGGGTGCCGATCCGCCCCGGCCGCCGCGCGCTGGCGGTCAGCCAGGACCGCGCCGACGAAAAGGATTTTCTCAACGGCCTCGGGCTGGCAACCGCCCCCTGGGCGCGGGTCGACGATGCGGCGGGGCTGGAGGAGGCCGTGGCCCGCCTCGGCCGGCCTTCGATCCTCAAGACCCGGCGGCTGGGCTATGACGGCAAGGGCCAGCACCGCATCACCGAGGGCACGCCGCTGCCCGAGGTCGCGGCGCCCTCGGTGCTGGAGGGCTTCGTCGATTTCTCGTGCGAGATCAGCGTGATCGTGGCGCGGGGGCTGGATGGGTCCGTGGCCGCCTTCGATCCCGGCCTGAACGTCCATCGCGAGGGTATCCTGCGCACGACCACGGTGCCCTGCGGGTTGCCGGGGACGGTGGCGACGGATGCGGTGCTGATCGCCTCGCGCATCGTCACCGCGCTGGATTATGTCGGTGTGATGGGGGTCGAGCTGTTCGTCTCGCCCCAGGGCCTGCTGGTCAACGAGGTCGCGCCGCGCGTCCACAACAGCGGCCACTGGACGCAGCTTGGCTGCGCCGTGGACCAGTTCGAGCAGCATATCCGCGCCGTGGCCGGCCTGCCGCTGGGCGCCGGGCGGCGCCATTGCGACGTGGTGATGGAGAACCTGATCGGCGAGGACATGGACCGCCTGCCGGGCCTGCTGGCGCAGGAGGGGGTGCAGATCCACCTCTACGGCAAGGCCGAGACCCGCGCGGGCCGCAAGATGGGGCATGTGAACCGGCTGGCATGAGCCGGGGAATGCCGTCTTGTCAGGGGTTTGTGCCGGCCCCCCCCCACGGGCGCCGGGCCAGAGTGAACGTTCTTCATCGTCAGCGCCGCCTCAAGGCGGGCGGACCGGCCGGCGTAGGCCGGAAGAAGCCTTGCCGGAGGCTTGGGCGGGCTTCAGGGTGCGCCGACCGGGAGGCGTCTTCCCCATCCGATAGCTTGTGCCTCCGCGGCACGACCCGAGGGCGCCCGGCCTCGCCGGCGGGAATGACGTTTCGTCGGACGGTTGCACGGGGTTCGGACTGGCCGGGGCAGGGGAACCCGCCCGCGCCGCGACCCGGCTGGCAGCATCCGGGCGACATTTCCATCCTGGCCCGCCCGCCCGAAGGGGCGAGCCGTCGCAAGGGCAGGGCATCGCCCTGTCCGCCGCGAGGGCTTCCCCGTGCCCGCGCCGGATCGTCCGGGTCGGGCGGTGTGATTTCACGTATCAGCCGGCATGCCGGCGGCTCGCCCGCGCCGCATCGTTCGATGCGGGATGCGTGCCGGCGCGCACCGTCCGGCACGGCTCAGCCCGCCGGCGCCGCGTCGTCCAGCCGCAGGCGCAGCCGCGCGCGGCCCTGCCAATGCGACAGTTCCAGCCGCCCGGCCAGATGGAACCGCCCGCCGCGCGCCCCGATCAGCGCCGGACCCAGCGGCCCCTCCATCGCGCCCCAGGCGATGGCCTCCATCGCGGCGCCGCTGCCGTCGCGGAAGTTCAGCCGCAGGTGGCGGCCCTGCCCCATCGTGGTGGCCGAACCGATCAGCTGATCCGCGAACACATGGCGCGGGGTGGGGGCGGCGGGGCCGAAGGGACCCGCGCGCTCGATCATCTCCCACAGCTCCGGGGTGGCGGCGGCGGGGGTCAGCAGGCCCGAGACCCGCAAGGTGCCGCGCCCCGGCGCCGCCGCGAGGGCCGGGGCCAGCAACGCCTCCAGCCGCGCCATCGCCAGCGCGATCCGGTCGGCGGCGACCGTCAGCCCCGCCGCCATCATGTGCCCGCCGCCCTTCAGCAGCAGCCCCTCGGCCGCCAGCCGCTGGATCGCCCGGCCCAGATCGACGCCGGGGACCGAGCGGGCCGAGCCTTTGCCGATGCCGTCCTCGATGCCGATGACCACGGCGGGGCGGTCGGTGGCCTCCTTCAGCCGCGCGGCGACGATGCCGACCACGCCGGGATGCCAGCCCTCGCCCGCGGCCCAGGCGAGCGCCCCGCCATCCTCCCGCGCCTCGGCCTGCGCCAGCGCCGCCTCGCGCACGGCGGTCTCGATGGCGCGGCGCTCCTCGTTCAGGGCCTCCAGCCTTGCGGCGAGTTGCGCGGATTCGCCGGGGTCGTCGCTGGCCAGCAGCCGCGCGCCCAGATCGGCCGCGCCCACCCGTCCGCCGGCATTGATGCGCGGCCCCAGCACATAACCCAGGTGAAAGGCCGTGGGCGTGCTGTCCAGCCGCGCGCTGTCGGCCAGCGCCGTCAGCCCGCAATTGCCGCGCCGCGCCATGATCGCCAGCCCTTGCCGCACGAAGGCGCGGTTCACGCCGACCAGCGGCGCCACATCCGCCACCGTCGCCAGCGCCACCAGATCCAGCAGCGGAATCAGGTCGGGCATCGGGCCGTGGCCGGCCTCGCGCGCCTGGCGGTTGGCCTCGACCAGCGTGAGATAGACCACCCCGGCGGCGCAGAGATGGCCGAGGTCGCCGGTCTCGTCGGCGCGGTTGGGGTTCACCACCGCCAGCGCCGGGGGCAGGGTCTCGCCGCCGAGGTGGTGGTCCAGCACGATCACGTCCGCCGCGCCCCGCGCCGCCGCCAGCGCCTCATGCGCCAGCGTCCCGCAATCGACGCAGACGATCAGGTCATGCGCGGCGGCCAGCCCGGCGATGGCGGCGGGGTTGGGGCCATAGCCCTCGTCGATGCGGTCGGGGATATACAGCGTCGCCCGCACCCCCTGCGCGCGCAGCCAGCGGATCAGCAGCGCGGCCGAGCCGGCCCCGTCCACGTCGTAATCCGCGAAGACGGCGACGCGCTGGCCCCGGCGGGCGGCGTCCAGCAGGCGCGCGGCGGCGGGCCGCATGTCGCGCAGACGGCGCGGGTCGGGCATCAGGTCGCGCAGGCGCGGATCGAGGAAGCCCGGCGCTTCCGCCGCGGCGATCCCCCGCGCGGCGAGGATGCGCGCCACGGTCAGCGGCAGGCCGGCCTGCTGCGACAGCCCTTCGGCCAGACGCTCCAGATCGGGCGGCGGTCCCACCCAGTGCCGCCCGGTGAGCGAGCGGGAGACGTTCAGGAAGGCGCGGGGAAGCTGGTCGGTCATGGCTGGCTGCATGGGCCTTTCCGGCCTGCGGTGCAAGGGCCGACGATGAGGACGAGGGGCGAGGCGGCGGGGTCGTCCCCCTTTGCGGAAGGAGCGGGATGTGGGAGCGAAGGCGGACCGGCATGCGTCGCGTCGGGGAGGGATGCGTGCGAACGCGCATCCTGCGGGCGCGAGGGGCGCATGACGGTGCGGCAGGGCGAAGCCCGTGCGCGCGGCGGCGCGTGTTTCACCACGTTGACCATCTCGGCGGTGCTGGAGTGAAGCCCGTGCGCGCGGGGGCGCGATCGGGTTGCTGGCCATCGGCACCGGCACGTCGAGGTGCACTCCCCGCGCGCGGGGCGCGATCTCTACGACATGCAGGCCCGCGCCATCTTCGAGGGTGCACTCCCCGCGCGCGGGGCGCGATCCGCGGTCGTCGGATCGCGATGAACGACAACGCTGTGCACTCCCCGCGCGCGGGGCGCGATCTCGGCCTTCTGCACTTTCTCCGCGCGTCGCAGGTGCACCCCGTGCGCGGGGGCGCGATCCCGATGAGCGGCGGCGGCTCCTGTCGGTGGACGTGCACGCTGTGCGCGGGGGCGCGATTCATGCGGCTGTTTCCTCTCCGGTTGGCGACCTCCGCCCGCGCGGGCGGCGTCCAGCTCGGATCGGAATGCAGCTATGTCTGTGCCCCCGCAGAACGTGCGGGCGGGCGTCCAATCCCGGCGACGTGCTGCCCCTCCTGAGGGAGGCCCCGGCCCCTCGCGGGCGGCGCCCAAAAAGGGACAAAGGGCCAACCCACTGCCTCCCCCACTGCGCGCAAGGGCGCTGTGAGGCGCAGACGGTCTTGCCCGCGCATGCCCCCGGCCCCGCACACGTGCGGCGCGCTTTCCGCCCGTGCCCGGTGCACCGAAATGCTGCCCCGGCCCCGCGCCGCGGCGGCCTATGAGGGCGCGAAGGGGCGGAGCGTATGGCGGCGGCGCGGGCGCTATTTCCGGCGCTTGCGGCGGGGGGCGGGTTCGGGCACCTCGCGCGGGGGCCGGGGCGGCGGCGGCGGTGGCGCCGGCGATGCGGGGGCCGGCACCGGCGGCGGGTCCTCGCCCGAGCCGATCCACCAGCCTTCCACCCCCGTCCGCCGCATCGCCGCGATGACCCGCCGGGCGGCGCGCAGGGTGCGGGCGCGGGTGTCGCGCAGGTCCGAGAGCGTCAGCTCGCCCAGGAACACCTCGCCGCGTGTCGAGACGAAGGCCGGCCGCCAGGCGCCGTTGCGGCTGCCGGGCTTCCAGCTTGCATGACACAGCAGGTTGCGGCGCTGGCGCAGGGTGGCCAGTTCCTCGCCCAGCTCGGCGCGCACCACGCTGCCGCCGCAGCGGGTGCAGGCGGCAAGGAAGCTGTCGATCAGCGTGCCCAGCGAATCGTCGGCCAGGTCCTCGATGCGCTCGATCCAGCGTTGCAGCTCGGCCTCGCTGGGATTCGGGCCGATGCCGTCCAGCGACAGGGCATGAATGGCGCGTTTCAGCGCCTCCTCCAGAAAGCCAAAGCCCGCCACCGCATGGCCGAGCGCGGCGGCGAATTCGGTGGGCAGGATGGCGGGCGCGCGCGGAAAACTCATCGCCGCGATTCTAGCGGGGGCGGATGGGCTTGTCACCCGTGGCGCCATGCGCCCGGCGCGGGATGCGGGCGATCCATGCCGGCCACGGTCCCGTGCGGCATCCCGGCCGGATGGCGGGACAGGCCCGGCCTTCCCGGCGGCGGCTGGGGGAGGCCCGCGCCTAGCCCGGTGGACAGAGGCGGGGACCTCCGGCTGCGCCGTGGTTCGCCTGCTGGCCGGCGCACCGGCGGAGAGGGCGAGATGGTGAAGCCGCCCCGCGCCTCGGGGCCGCCGGGATCGTTCCGCTTGTCGAAAGGGGCATGACATGGGCCGCGCCGGCCGGAACATGTCGGGGGCGCATTCGGCTCCGATCGGCATGGCCTGCCCGGCCGTCGCCCGGCGCGCGGCTATGATGCGGGCCACCGGGCTGCGAAATCACCGGATCACGCCCGGCGCGCGGCCTTTGCGCCCGCCGTCATGATCCTGCCGGCGGCGGAATCGCGACCTCGCACCGGCGGCCCGTGTCGCATCGGCGGGAACATCCGCGCGGCAGGGGGGTTACATCACCACCCCCGGCATGGCACCGCCCCTGCCGCGATGGC
>CAKTBJ010000021.1 GCA_934533075.1 uncultured Paracoccus sp. | reverse complement strand
CGCCGCGCCTGGGCGAGTCCCGCATGCCCGGCAGTTTCGCAATCTCGGCCTGCGTCTCGGTCTCCGGTCCCCGCCTCAAGGCGGCCACCCGCTTCCCCTACGGCGCCCCGGCCCCCTCCGGCACCACGATCGCCCCGCCGAAAGTCCCCGGTGCGCTGTCCTCGGGCAAGGCCCCGCTGCTGGGCGGCTCCACGGCCTCCGCCTCCGGCTCGTCGCGCTGGAAGCGGTCCTCGTGCCAGTCGCCGGCCTCGATCTGGCCGGAGGGATAGATCATGATCCCCTGGCCCTCGCGCTTGCCGCCGGCAAAGCCGCCCTCATAGCGCGCCCCGTCCGGATAGACCGCCACGCCCTGCCCGTGCGGCTCGCCCGCGAGCCAGTCGCCTTCGTAACCGAACCCGTCCGGCGCGGTCAGCTTGCCCTGGCCCTCGCGGGCGCCCGCGACGAAGGACCCGACATAGACCGAGCCGTCGGGGAAGCTGGCCTGGCCCTCGCCATGTTGCAGGCCCTCGTGCCACGAACCGGAATAGACATAGCCGCCCGGCAGGCTCATCCGGCCCAGCCCCTCGTTGCGGCCGCGCGCGAAGCCGCCCTCGTATTCCATGCCGTCCGCGTAGCGCGCCCGGCCCTGGCCCCAGATCACCCCGTCCCGCCATTCGCCGTCATACCACGCGCCGTCCGGGTAGGTGATGCGGCCCCTGCCGTGGGGCTGCATCCCGGCCACCGCCCCCTCATAGCGCGAGCCGTCCGGCCAGGTGATCCGGCCGTTGCCCGTGGCGCTGCCCCCGTGCCACTCGCCTTCGTAGGTGAAGCCGTCCGGGGTCTGGAACCGGCCCGATCCCTCGCGGCGGTCGGCGGCAAAGCCGCCCTCGTAGGTGGCGCCGTCGGCCAGGGTCAGCCGGCCCATGCCCTGCCGCAACCCGTCGACGAAATCGCCCTCGTAGGTCTCGCCGCGCGCCTCGTCGGTCAGCTTGCCCTTGCCGGTCATGGCGCCGGCGGTCCAGCTGCCGTCATAGACGCGCCCGTCCGGCAGGGTCAGCCGCCCGCGCCCGGCGTAATGGCCGCCGATCATGGCGCCCTCGTAGACCATGCCGTCGGCGAAGGTGATGCGGGCCTGGCCCTCCTTGACGCCGCGCAGCCAGTCGCCTTCGTAGCGATAGCCCGATGGCGTGGTCAGCTTGCCCTTGCCGTGATGCGTGGCATTGAGGAAGCCGCCCTCGTAGACCGAGCCGTCGGCATAATGCGCCACGCCCTCGCCGGTGATGGTGCCCTCGGTCCACTCGCCTTCGTAGCTGCCGCCATTGGCATAGGTGATGCGGCCCTTGCCATCGGGGCGGCCGGCGGCGAACCGGCCCTCGTAGACCGAGCCGTCGGGATAGGTGGCCTTGCCCATGCCCTGGATCTGGCCGTCGATCCAGTCGCCTTCATAGCGGAAGCCGTTGGGCATGACATAGCTGCCGCGCCCGTGCTGGACGCCGTTGCGGAAGGTGCCCTCGTAGACCGCGCCGTCGTCGTATTGCATGTGCTGGACGGTCTGCGCCGGGGCCGGCAGCGCCAGCATGAGGCAGGCCAGAACCAGTGCCGGCAGCGCCCCGCCGGTCGTTTTCGCCCTTGTGTCCAGCTTGCCCATGCCCGTGCCCCCAGCTTTGCCCGGTGATGTAATGCGTGCGGCCCGGCTTGGCAAAGGTGCGTGTGAACACGCACCCTACCCGCGCGGACAGCGCCGGATCACCGCAAGGACGCAGGGTGCGTGTTCACACGCACCTCATGCGCCGCTTCGCCAGTCCTCGGGCACGCGGCAATCCCCCGCCAGCATCCAGTCGGCCAGCGCCTCGCCCGCCCAGGGGGCCATCGCCAGCCCGATCTTGAAGCCGCCATTCGCCACCCAGTGCCCCTCGCGTCCCGGCCACGGCCCCAGCAACGGCGCCCGGCTTTGCGCGCGCGGGCGCAGGCCGGCCCAGCGTTCCGCCACCGGCGCATCGGCCAGCGGCGGGCACAGCGCGCGGGCCTGCGCGATCAGCGCGTCCAGCCCGGCGTCGGTGGCCGCGGGGTCGGTGAAGTCGCGCTCGGTGGTGGAGCCGATGGCCACGGTCCCGTCCGCATGCGGCACGACATGCAGCGCGTCGAGGAACAACTGCGGCGCGCGGGGCAGCGGCAGGCGGAAGGCCGCCGACTGGCCCTTGACGGCGCGGCCCATCGGGCGGGAGAGGTCCGCCGACAGCATGTCCAGGCCCTCGGCCCCGGTGGCCCAGATGCAGGGGGCGGGGATGCTGTCGGGATGCCGCGGGCCGGCACCTTCCTCGATCACGCCGCCCTGCGCGCGGATCGCCGCCGCCAGGGCCGCGCAGGCGTCGCGCGGCGAGATGCGGGCGGTGAGGGTGTCGAACAGGTATTCGCCCGCGCCCAGAAGCGGGTGGGCGATGCGGTCCAGCCGCAGGGAAAACCCGTCGGGCCAATGGCTTGCGGCACCGGCCAGCTTCGCCTCGACATCGCCCGAGGCCGCGCAGACCCGCCCCAGCCGCGCCCAGCCGGGGGCGATGCCGCCGATGCGCTCCACCCCGGCCCAATACTCGCCGGCGGCGATCAGCGCCTCCAGCTGGATCTGCTTCTTGGCGTTCCATCGCGCCGGGTCGTGGGGGGCGAGCGCGCCGACCTGACCGCCCGAGGCGCCGGCGCCGATATGCCGCGCCTCGATCACCCGCACCGCCGCGCCGCGCCGGGCGAACGTATAGGCACAGGCCAGCCCGAAGATGCCGGCGCCGATGATGGTGATCCGGCGCATGGCGCCCTCCGTTCGCATCTTGTCCGGGGGTCCCTTGCCCGCTAACCCGGCGCCATGCAACAGGACGACTCGCCCGCGCTGGACTGGCGGCCCGACGGCACGCCGGTCTCGACCCGTTTCGACGACCCCTATTTCAGCCTGCGCGGCGGGCTGGACGAGGCGCGGCACGTCTTTCTGGCCGGCAACGACCTGCCGGCGCGGCTGGTGCCGGGGTTCCATGTCGCGGAACTGGGCTTCGGCACCGGGCTGAACCTGCTGGCGCTGGCGCAGGTGGCGGCGGTGCCCGTCCGCTTCACCAGCTTCGAGGCCTTTCCCATGACGCCCGCACAGATGGCGCGCGCGCATGCGGCCTTTCCCGATCTGGCGCCTCTGGCCGGGGCGTTGCGGGCGGGGCTGGCGCAGGGGCCGCGCCTGGTGCTGGGGACGGTCGAGGTGGAGCTGATCATCGGCGATGTCCGCGACACCTTGCCGCGCTGGGCGGGACGGGCGGATGCGTGGTTTCTCGACGGTTTCGCGCCGGCCCGCAACCCGGAGATGTGGGGCCATGCGCTGATGGCGCAGGTGGCGGCGCATACGGCCGGCGGCGGCAGCTTCGCCACCTATACCGCCGCCGGCCATGTGCGCCGGGCGCTGGAAGGGGCGGGGTTCGCCGTGCGCCGCCTGCCCGGTTTCGCCGGCAAGCGGCATATGAGCGTGGGGCGCCTTTCCGCCTAGCATCCGCGGGGCGGCCCGACTTGCCCACCCCCTCCGACTCCCGTGGGTCTCCGGGCATGGACAAGTCTGCGTGGCCGCCGGGCGCGGGCGCAGGCAAGGCTTGCAAGGCCGGCGGTTCCGGGCCAGTCTGGCGGCAAGAACGCGCATCCGACCCCCGGCCCGCCGGCCGGGGGTCTCGCTTGACTTATGACGGTAGTGACCGGGGGACTTGATGGAACGCTTGCCGATTACGCCCAGGGGCCTGAAGGCGCTGGAGGAGGAACTGCAAACCCTGCGCGCGGTCGAGCGCCCGGCGGTCATCCGGCAGATCGCCGAGGCCCGCGAGCATGGCGACCTGTCGGAAAACGCCGAATACCACGCCGCCCGCGAAAAGCAGAGCTTCATCGAGGGCCGCATCAAGGAGGTGGAGGGCATCATCTCGCGCGCCGAGGTGATCGACCCGGCGCAGCTGTCCGGCGCGGTCAAGTTCGGCGCCACCGTGCATCTGGTCGACGAGGATACCGACGAGGAGAAGACCTTCCAGATCGTCGGCGAGGCCGAGGCCGATCTGGAACGCGGGCTGCTGAACATGCGTTCACCCCTTGCGCGCGCGCTGATCGGCAAGGACGAGGGCGACAGCGTGGAGGTCACCACGCCCGGCGGCCAGCGCAGCTATGAAATCCTGTCGATCCGCTACGAATAAGGCGGAGGGCGGGGCAAGGCAGAGGCAGGCATGACCCTATCACCCGCGGTCCGCATCGGGCTTTTCGCAACAATCGGCTGGCTGGCGCTGGTGCTGGGCTTCTGGCTGTTCGGGCCGGACGGGGCGCCGCGCTCCGGGCTGGCTCGGCTGGGCACGGTGGTGTCGGTGCTGGCGCCGCTGGTGCTGGTCTGGATGGCGGTTCTGGCGGCGGACGCGCTGGCGGTGCTGCGCGCCGAAGCCGATTCGCTGCGGCTGGTGGTGGATTCCATGCGCCGCGAGGCCGCCGGCAGCAGCCTGGTGCGCGAGCCGGCCGAGGCCGCCCCGCCGCGCCCGCGCGTGGCTGCCGCCCCCGCATCCGCGCCGGCGCAGGCGGATGCGCGGCAAAGCCGCCTCGACCTCGACCAGCCGGCCCCGGCCGCCGAGATTTCGCCGCGCGACCTGATTCTCGGCCTGAATTTCCCCGACGGTCCCGACGATGCCGAGGCGATCGCGGCACTGCACGCGGTGCTGGCCGATCCCGATCTGGCGCGGGTGATCCGCGCCGCGCAGGACGTGATCACCCTGCTGGCTGGCAAGGGCGTCTACATGGACGACCAGCAGCCCGACCTGCCGCGTCCCGAATTGTGGCGCCGCTTTGCCGAGGGCATGCGCGGCGGCGCTGTGGCCGGGCTTGCCGGCCTGCGCAACCGCGAGGCCGAGGCCCTGCTGGCCGAGGCCCTGCGCGAGGACGACATCCTGCGCGACGCCGTGCATCACTTCCTGCGCCAGTATGACCGCATGCTGGGCGCGCAGGTGGCGCGGCTGGACGATGCGCAGCTGGTCACGCTGTCGGACACCCGCAGCGGCCGCGCCTTCATGCTGCTGGGCCGGGTGGCGAACAGCTTCGGCTGAGAAATGCAGAGAATTTTACGGATAAACCGGCCGGCGCGGGTGATTTTCGTGCCGGCGGGGTAATTCCGGCAAGGTTTCATTAGGAATTCCGCGCGACACTGCCTGTTGGAAGGGCGGGCTGGGCCTTGGCCGATGGTGGCCACCCCTGCACCGCCCGCAACCGTATCGAACAGGTGGTAACATGGGAATGAAACGCGCCGTTGCCCTGCTGCTGGTCTTGCTGGCCCTCGGCCTTGCCCTGCCGGGGCCTGCCGCCGCTGCCGACCGCAAGGTCCGCATCATCAACGATACCGGCTATTCGATCCTGCGCTTCTACGGCTCCAACAAGGGCACCAATTCGTGGGAGGAGGACATCCTCGGCACATCGGTTCTGCCCGCCGGGTCCAGCGTGGTGATAGATTTCGACGATGGCACCGGCTATTGCGTGTTCGACTTCCGGGCGATCTTCTCGGATGGCGACGAGTTGGTGCGCCACGGGGTCAATGTCTGCGAAATCGCCAGCTTCCGGTATCACTGAGGCGGGCGCGTCATGCCACGGGGCGGGGCGACGCATCGCGGGGTCCGGGGGCTGGCCGGGGGCGGTTGCGGCAGAAACGGCGGGCCTTGCAGCCCCCGGTTGTGGCGCATGCGTTGCCCCACCCATGCGACTGGTGTAGGGCTGGGCGGCAAACAGGCTGGATTCGTCATGCGCTTCATCGCCCTTTTCCTCGCGTTCCTGCTGCCGGCGCAGGCCGTTTCGGCACAGTCCTTCGACACCACCGCGCGCGCGGCCTGGGTCTATGACATGACCACCGGCACCGTGCTGATGGAGAAGAACGCCGACGAGCCGCTGCCGCCGGCCTCGATGTCGAAGCTGATGACCCTCTACATGCTGTTCGAGGCCATCCATCAGGGCCGGCTCAGCCTGGACGAGCGGTTCACCGTCTCGACCAGGGCGCGGCGGATGGGCGGCTCGACCATGTTCCTGAACGAGCAGGACCGCCCCACCGTGGACGAGCTGATCAAGGGCATCATCGTGATGTCCGGCAACGATGCCTGCGTCGTCGTGGCCGAAAGCATGGCCGGCACCGAGGAAGCCTTCGCCCGCCAGATGACCGAGCGCGCGCCGGCGCTGGGCCTGACGCGATCGCATTTCGTCAATTCCTCGGGCTGGCCGCATCCCGAACATGTCATGTCCGCGCATGACCTGGGCATGCTGGCGCTGCACCTGATCAGCGACTTCCCGGAGCTGTATGCCGATTTCGGCCTGCGCGAATTCGCCTTCGACAACCGCGCCCCGGCCAACCGCTTCAATCGCAACCCCCTGCTTTCGCTGGGGATCGGTGCCGACGGCCTCAAGACCGGCCATTCGGAGGAGGCCGGCTACGGGCTGGTCGGCTCCGCCATGCAGGGCGACCGGCGCATCGTCTTCGTGCTGATGGGGCTGGAGAACGAGCGCGCCCGCGCCGACGAGGCCGAGCGGGTGGTGAACTGGGCCTTCCGCGAATTCACCATGCATACCGTGGTGCCGAAGGGTGCGACGGTGCTGACGGCGCCGGTCTGGCTGGGCAGCCAGCGCAAGGTCGGCCTGACCACGGCCGAGGGGGTGCGGGTGCTGATCCGTGGCGGCGACGAGGCGCGGGTCGATGCCGTGGCCAGCTTCGAGGGGCCGATCCCGGCGCCGATCGCGGCGGGGCAGCGGCTGGGCGATCTGGTCGTCACCCTGCCCGGCGGCGTCGAATCGCGCACGCCGCTGATCGCGGCCGAGGATGTCGGCGAGGCCGGGGTGCTGGGCCGCATGCAGGGCGCGGTGCTGCGGCTGGGCACGATGGCCTGGCAGGCGATGCGGCCCGGCGAAAGCTGAGGGGGCGCGCGGGCCGGTGTTCATCAGCTTCGAGGGCATCGACGGCTCCGGCAAGTCCACGCAGGCGCGGCTGCTGGCCGAGGCGCTGGCGGCGCGCGGCCACACCGTGCGCCTGACGCGCGAGCCGGGGGGCAGCCCCGGCGCCGAGGAAATCCGCCGTCTTCTGGTCGAGGGCGGCACCGACCGCTGGTCGCCGGAGACCGAGATCCTGCTGTTCACCGCCGCCCGCCGCGACCATGTGGAGCGGGTGATTCGCCCCACGCTCGCCTCCGGGGGCGTGGTCGTCACCGACCGCTTCGCCGATTCCACCCGCGTCTATCAGGGCGCGGCGCGGGCCAGCCTGCGCTTCATGGTCGATGCGCTGCACGACCTCGCCATCGGGGTGGACCCCGACCTGACCTTCGTCATCGACCTCGACCCGGCCGAGGCCGCCGCCCGTGCCAGCAACCGGGGCGGCGCCGAGGATCGGTTCGAGCGGCTGGGCCTGGCCTTCCAGCAGGATTTGCGCCGTGGATTCAGGGCTTTGGCCGAAAGCGCGCCGGGCCGGGTTCGGCTGATCGACGGTGCCGGCAGCGCCGAGGCGGTGGCCATGCGGGTGGCGGCGGAACTGCCCGAGGGGTTGCGCTGATGGCCTGCCCTCGCCGCCAGTCGCTGCCCGCCGCCGGCCGCATCCGTAGCCTTTCGCGCGAGGGGACGCCCTGATGGCCCGCCGTCCCGCCGATACCCCGGCCGAGCCGCTGCCCGAGGCCGACCGCGTGCCCGGCGCCCCGCATCCGCGCGAGGCCGGCCGCGTCATCGGGCAGGCGGGCGCCGTCGCCGATTTCCTGCGCAGCGCCGGCACCGGCCGGTTGCATCACGCCTGGCTGCTGGCCGGCCCGCGCGGGGTGGGCAAGGCCACGCTGGCCTGGGCCATCGCCCGCTGGCTGCTGGACGCGGGCGCGCCGGACGCGCTGGATACCGATCCCGACAGCCCGCTGGCCCGCCGGATGCGGGCGCTGTCGGAGCCGCGCCTGACCCTGATCCGCCGTCCCTTCAACGAAAAGACCGGCCGGCATTCGGCCGAGATCACGGTCGAGGAAATCCGGCGTCTGCTGGGGTTTTTCCACCTGTCGGCCACGGATGGCGGCCGCCGCGTGGCGATCATCGACGCTGCGGACGAAATGAACCCCTCCGCCGCGAACGCCCTGCTGAAGCTGCTGGAGGAGCCGCCGCCGGGCGCCGTGCTGCTGCTGGTGGCGCATCGCCCGGCGCGGCTGCTGCCGACGATCCGCTCGCGCTGCCGGCTGCTGCGGCTGGGACCGCTGGCGCCGGGACCGATGGCCGAGGTGCTGGAGCAGGCCGGCGCGCAAGTGGACCCCGGCGAGGCCGCCGGGCTGGCGGCGCTGTCGGGCGGCTCGGCCGGCGAGGCGCTGCGGCTGCTGGGGCAGGATGGGCTGGGCGCCTATCGGCGGCTGCTGGGGCTGCTGGCGACGCTGCCGCGCCTGGACCGGCAGGCGGCGGCGCGGATCGCGGAGGCCGCCGCCGCCCGTGCGCAGGGCGAGGGCGATCCCTTCGACCTGACCGTGACCCTGCTGGACCGTCTGCTAGCGCGGCTGGCGCTAGCCGGCCTGTCCGGCCCGCCGCAACCCCCTGTCACGGCTGACGAATCCGCGATCCTGGCGCGGCTGTCGCCCGATGCCGGGGCGGCGCGGTTCTGGGCCGATGCGCAGGCCCGGCTGACCGCGCAGGCGCGCGCCGGGCGGGCGGTCAACCTTGACGCTGCCGCGCTGGTCATGGATATGCTGACCCGGCTCGCGCAGGGACCTGCCGCGCAAGGGGCAAGGATGTGACGGCCAAGCGATGACGGACAGGATGAAACGCCCCGAGGCCCCGGCCTTCGGTGACAGCCCCTTTCGCGCGGCGCCGCTGGTGGACAGCCATTGCCACCTCGATTTCCCCGATTTCGACGACGACCGCGACGCCGTGATCGCGCGCGCCCGGCTGGCCGGCGTCACCCGCATGGTGACGATCTGCACCCGCCTGTCCAACGAGCCGCGCGTGCGCGCGCTGGCCGAGGCCCATGACGGCCTGTTCTACGCCGTCGGCGTCCATCCGATGAGCGTGACGGCCGACAGCCCGCTGGTCACGGTCGAGCAGTTGGAGGCCTTCGCCGCGCATCCGAAGATGGTCGGCATCGGCGAAACCGGCCTCGACTATCACTATACCCCCGAAACCGGCCCCCGGCAGGCCGACAGCCTGCGCCTCCATATCGAGGCCGCGCGCCGCACCGGCCTGCCGCTGATCATCCATGCCCGCGATGCCGACGAGGACATGGCCCGCATCCTGACCGAGGAGCACCGCGCCGGCGCCTATGCCTGTGTGATGCATTGCTTTTCCAGCGGGGCCGGGCTGGCGCGGGCGGCGCTGGACCTGGGCTTTTACCTGTCCTTTTCCGGCATCGGGGCCTTTCCGCGCTCGGCCGCGCTGCGCGAGATCTTTGCCGATGCCCCGATCGACCGCATCCTGGTCGAGACCGACAGCCCCTATCTGGCCCCGCCCCCGCATCGCGGGCGCCGCAACGAGCCGGGCTTTACCGCCCATACCGCGCTGGCGGCGGCCAAGGTCTACGACATGACGCCGGAGGATTTCGCCCGCCGGACCTCGGCCAATTTCGACCGGCTGTTCACGAAGGCGGCCAGATGATCCGGGCGACGATCCTCGGTTGCGGATCGTCGGGCGGGGTGCCCCGGCTGGGCGGGAACTGGGGCGATTGCGATCCCGCGAACCCGAAGAACCGCCGCCGCCGTTGTGCCCTGCTGCTCCAGCGGGCCGGACCGGAGGGGGTCACGCAGGTGGTCATCGACACCGGCCCGGATTTCGTGCCGCAGATGCTGGATGCCGGCGTGCGCGAGCTGGACGCCGTGATCTATACCCATGCCCATGCCGACCATATCCACGGTATCGACGACATCCGCCAACTGGTGTTCAACCGGGGCGCGGTGATGCCGGTCTGGGCCGATGGCGCCACGGCGGAGGCCCTCGTCACCCGCTTCGGCTATATCTTCGAGACGCCGGAGGGCAGCCATTACCCGCCCGTCTGCACGCTGAACCTGATCGAAAGCGAGGTGGCCATCGACGGCGCCGGCGGCACGATCCGGCTTGACCCGTTCGTGGTCGAGCATGGCTCGATCCCGGCGCTGGGCTTCCGCATCCGGGGCGAGGGCGCGGGCGGGCTGGTCTATCTGCCTGATGTCTCGGCGATTCCCGAAGGGGCGTGGCCCAAGATCATGGGGGCCGAGGTTTTCATCTGCGACGCCCTGCGCCGCACCCCGCATCCCAGCCATGCGCATCTGGCGCGCACGCTGGACTGGTTCGCGCGCGCCGGCACCCCGCGCTGCATCATCACCAACATGCATCTGGACATGGATCACGACGCGGTGATGGCCGACACGCCCGCGCATGTCGTCCCGGCCCATGACGGCATGATCGTCGAGGTGGCGGGGTGAGCGCCTTCGTCACCGTCATCATGCCGGTGTTTCTGGTGGTGGGCGCCGGCTATCTGGCGGCGTGGCGCAACTGGTTCGACGACCGCGCCGTCGATTCGCTGATGCGCTTTGCGCAAAGCTTCGCCGCGCCCTTCCTGCTGTTCCAGTCCATCGCCCGCATCGACCTGTCGGCGCAGTTCGACCTGCTGCTGCTGGTGGCGTTCTATGCCGGCGCCTTTGCCAGCTTCGGCGCCGCCTGGGCAGGCGCGCGCTACCTGTTCAACCGCAAGCCCGAGGATTGCGTGGCCATCGGCTTCGTCGCCTTGTTCTCCAACACGCTGCTGCTGGGCGTGCCGATCACCGAGCGCGCCTATGGCGAGGCGGCGCTGGCCGGCAACTGGATCATCATCTCGGTCCATGCGCCGCTGATCTACACCTTCGGCATCACGCTGATGGAGTTCACGCGCGCCCGCGGCCTGAACCTGTCGGTGGGGCGGGTGGCCGGGCGGGCGCTGAAGGGGGTGCTGCGCACGCCGCTGGTGATGGGGATCATCGCCGGCTTCGCGGTCAATGCCGCCGGCATGGCGGGGCTGGACCTGCCCGAACCCGTCTGGGCCGCCGTGCGCATGATCGCCGTCACCGCCCTGCCCACCGCGCTGTTCGCGCTGGGCGGCGTGCTGATGCGCTATCGCCCCGAGGGTGACGCCGGCGTGATCGCGATCTGCTGCGTGGCCTCGCTGATCCTGCATCCGGCGATCACCTTCGGGCTGGGCCATCTGTTCGGGCTGGATGTGGCGGGCATGCGCTCGGCCGTGGTGACGGCGGCGATGGCGCCGGGGGTCAACGCCTATATCTTCGCGCATATGTATGGCGTGGCCAAGCGGGTGGCGGCGTCCTCGGTGCTGCTGGCGACGGCGGGTTCGGTGCTGACCATCGGCATCTGGTTGCACGCGCTGGGCTGAGGCTGTTAGCTGCGCCGGCAAGGACAGGAGGCCCGGATGAACCCGATTCACGATTTCCGCTCGGACACGGTGACGCGGCCCTCGGCCGGGATGCGCGCGGCGATGGCGGCGGCCGAGCTGGGCGACGCGGTCTTCGATGACTGCCCCACCACCAAGCGGCTGGAGGCGATGGCGGCCGAGCGTCTGGGCAAGGAGGCCGGGCTGTTCTTTCCCACCGGCACCCAGTCGAACCTGGCCGGGCTGATGGCGCATTGCGGGCGCGGCGACGAATATCTGGTCGGCCAGCAGGCGCATACCTACCGCTACGAGGGCGGCGGCGCGGCGGTGCTCGGCTCGATCCAGCCGCAGCCGCTGCCGAACGACGCGGGCGGGATCATCGCGCTGGAGGCGATCGAGGCCGGCATCAAGGCCGACGACTTCCACCACGCCCGCACCCGGCTGCTGACGCTGGAAAACACCTTTGCCGGGCAGGTCTTGCCGCAGGATTACGTGCAGGAAGCGACCGATCTGGCGCGCCGGCACGGGCTGGCGACGCATCTGGACGGGGCGCGGGTGATGAATGCCGCCGTGGCCAGCGGGCGCGATCCTGCCGCCGTGGTGGCAGGCTTCGACAGCGTGTCGCTGTGCCTTTCCAAGGGGTTGGGGGCGCCCATCGGCTCGGTTCTGGTCGGGCCGCGCGATTTCATCGCCGCCGCGCGCCGGCTGCGCAAGGTGCTGGGCGGCGGCATGCGCCAGACCGGGGTGATCGCCGCCGCCGGCATCTATGCGCTGGAAAACAACGTCGCGCGGCTGGCCGAGGACCATGCCCGCGCCGCCCGCCTGTCCGAGGTGCTGGGCCGATTCCCGGCGCTGGGCGCGGGGGCCGCGCGCACCAACATGGTGTTCATGCATCCCGAGGGCATCGCGGCCGAGGATTTTGTCGCCTTCATGGCCGGGCAGGGAATCGCGATCACCGGCGGTTATGGCAGCATCCGCTGGGTCGCGCATCTGGATGTCGGCGACGAGGCGGTCGAGGCCGCGGCTGCGGCCTGCGAGGCGTTCATGGCGACACGGCCATGACCGCGCCGGCGCGGGGCCACGCCCCGGCCTGAACCGGCCGTTTCCGCAAGGAAATGAAGGGGGAAGGTGGTGCGGCCGAGAAGAATCGAACTTCCACGGGTGTTACCCCACAGCGACCTCAACGCTGCGCGTCTACCAGTTCCGCCACGGCCGCAAACCGGGCAATGGCGGGGTATCTAGCGGCTCGGCACCGGCTTGGAAAGGGGGAAAACGCGCCCGTCCGCATTTTCGCGCCCCTTCGCCGGCCGGCATCCCACGCCGCCCGCCCGCTGCCGCTGGCACCCCGCCGCCCGTCGCGCTATGCCCGTGCCATCCGCCCGGAGGCTTTCCGACATGTCCCTGCCCGAACCCGAATGGCGCATCGCGCCTGGCCTGACCCGATATGACGAGGCGCTGGCCGTCATGGAGGCCCGCGTCGCCGCCATCCACGACGGGCGCGCGGGCGAACTGGTCTGGCTGGTCGAGCATCCGCCGCTCTATACCGCCGGCACCTCGGCGCGGGCCGAGGACCTGCTGGCCCCCGACCGCTTCCCGGTCCATCAGGCCGGGCGCGGCGGGCAATATACCTATCACGGGCCGGGGCAGCGGGTGGTCTATGTCATGCTGGACCTGAACCGGCGCGGCCGCGACGTGCGCGCCTTCGTGGCCCGGCTGGAGGCCTGGATCATCGGCGCCCTGTCGGATTTCGGCATCACCGGCCATATCCGCGACGGTCGCGTCGGCGTCTGGGTCGAGCGTCCCGACAAGCCCCGCCGACTGGACGGCAGCCCGGCCGAGGACAAGATCGCCGCCATCGGCATCAAGCTGCGCCGCTGGATCAGCTTTCACGGCATCAGCATCAATGTCGAGCCTGACCTGAGCCATTTCAACGGCATCGTCCCCTGCGGGCTGCACGATTTCGGCGTCACCAGCCTGGTGGACCTGGGCCTGCCGGTGGGGATGGACGACCTCGACGATGCGCTGAGGCGGCACTTCACATCTGCATTTTCCGGCATATGATGGGGCAGCGGGCCGCCGCGACGGGCGTCGCGATGCGGCTCCGCGATGCAATCGGAGTGCTTCCATGAAAACCACCGCAGCCATCGCGCTCGCCCTCGCGGCGTTCGCCAGCCCCGTGTTTGCCCAGGATGCCGGAGATGCCGAGAAGGGCGAGAAGGTGTTCGGCAAATGCCGCGCCTGCCACCAGATCCAGGCCCCGGACGGCACCGTGATCTACAAGGGCGGAATCACCGGGCCGAACCTTTACGGCATCGTCGGGCGCAAGATCGCGTCGGTCGAGGGGTTCCGCTATGGCGACGGCATCCTCAAGCTGGCCGAAGCCCATCCCGATGCCGTCTGGGACGTGCATTCGCTGGCCGCCTATGTCACCGACCCGACCGCCTGGCTGGACGAATACAGCGGCGATCCGAGGGCGCGCTCGAAGATGACCTTCAAGCTGAACCGGGACCAGGCCGATCTGGTGGCCTATCTGCTGGCCAATTCGCCCGACGCGCCCGAGCAGCCCGAGGAGACCGACGGCGCCCCCCGTCCCTGAGGCGGGGCCGCCGTCCGAAAGGGCCGGACGCCCCGGCATCTCGCCGGCTTGCGGCTGCCGCGAGGGGCGGGTGACGGCCGGCGCGACCTTCTAACGGAGGGCGGAATCTGCTATGGTCGCCTTGCCCCGGGCCGGCCGGGCGCCACGGTTTCGCCGTCAGCGTCTTGAATGCATCGGATTTTGCCCAATCCGGCGTTGCCGCCGGGGGAAGGCTCGGCTAGAACGGATGGGGATTGCCGGCGCCGGACGCCGGCAACTATTTCGCGCGAGGTAGCTCAGATGGCAGACGCAGCCGTCCAGGAACATGGGGATCACCACGATTCCCGCGGGTTCTTCACCCGCTGGTTCATGTCCACGAACCACAAGGATATCGGGATTCTCTATCTGATCACCGCGGCGGTGGTCGGCCTGATCTCGGTCACCTTCACCGTCTACATGCGGATGGAATTGCAGCATCCCGGCGTGCAATACATGTGCCTGGAAGGCTGGCGGCTGATCCCCAACGCCGCGCAGGAATGCACGCCCAACGGGCACCTGTGGAACGTCATGATCACCTATCACGGTGTGCTGATGATGTTCTTCGTGGTGATTCCGGCGCTGTTCGGCGGCTTCGGCAACTATTTCATGCCGCTGCATATCGGTGCGCCGGACATGGCCTTTCCGCGGCTGAACAACCTCAGCTACTGGCTGTATGTCGTCGGCGTGGCGCTGGGCCTGACCTCGCTGTTCTCGCCGGGCGGCGACGGGATGCGCGGTTCGGGCGTGGGCTGGGTGCTGTATCCGCCGCTGTCCAGCCACGAGGCCGGCTATTCGATGGACCTGGCGATCTTCGCCGTCCACGTCTCGGGCGCCTCGTCGATCCTCGGCTCGATCAACATCATCACCACCTTCCTGAACATGCGCGCGCCCGGCATGACGCTGTTCAAGGTGCCGCTGTTCGCCTGGTCGGTGTTCATCACCGCCTGGATGATCCTGCTGTGCCTGCCGGTGCTGGCCGGCGCCATCACCATGCTGCTGATGGACCGCAACTTCGGCACCGCCTTCTTCGCGGCCGATGGCGGCGGCGACCCGATCCTGTATCAGCACATCCTCTGGTTCTTCGGCCACCCGGAGGTGTATATCATCATCCTGCCCGGCTTCGGCCTGATCAGCCACGTCATCGCCACCTTCGCCCGCAAGCCGATCTTCGGCTATATGGGCATGGTCATGGCGATCATCGCCATCGCGGTGCTGGGCTTCGTGGTCTGGGCGCACCACATGTTCACCGTCGGCATGTCGCTGACCCAGCAAAGCTATTTCATGCTGGCCACCATGACCATCGCCGTGCCCACGGGCATCAAGGTGTTCTCGTGGATCGCGACGATGTGGGGCGGCTCGGTCGAGTTCAAGACGCCCATGCTGTGGGCCTTCGGCTTCCTGTTCCTGTTCACCGTCGGCGGCGTGACCGGCGTTGTCATCAGCCAGGCGCCGCTGGACCGGGTGTATCACGATACCTATTATATCGTGGCCCATTTCCATTATGTGATGAGCATCGGGGCTGTCTTCACCCTGTTCGCGGGCATCTATTACTGGATGGGCAAGATGTCCGGCCGGCAATACCCGGAATGGGCGGGCAAGCTGCACTTCTGGATGATGTTCATCGGGGCCAACCTGACCTTCTTCCCGCAGCACTTCCTGGGCCGGCAGGGCATGCCGCGCCGCTATATCGACTATCCGGTGGAGTTCGCCTACTGGAACAACATTTCGTCGATCGGCGCCTATATCACCTTCGCCTCCTACCTGTTCTTCTTCGGCATCGTCTTCTACACGGTGTTCTATGGTCGTCGCGTGACCGAGAACAACTATTGGAACGAATATGCCGACACGCTGGAATGGACGCTGCCCAACCCGCCGCCCGAGCATACGTTCGAGACGCTGCCCAAGCGCGAGGACTGGGACCATGCCCGTTCCCATTGAGGGGCGCGGCGAGGCATGACACCGAACGACCCCGGAGACGCTCCGGGGTCGTTTGCATTCAAGGCCCGCGATGCGCGCGGGCGGGGCCGGGACGATGCCGTATCGTTGGGAAAGGCGCGATAGCGAGACGCTGGTGCTGCGGGTCTGGCCGTTCCGCTCGCTGACGCCGCGCGGCTATGTGGCCTTCGTGGGCATGACGGCGGCGCTGCTGCTGCTGCCGCTGCTGGCGGTGTTCGGCTCGCCGGCGCTGTGGGGGCTGCTGCCCTTCCTGCTGGCGGCGCTGCTGGCGCTGATGCTGGCGCTGAGGCGCAGCAATCGCAGCGGCGGCACGCGCGAGGTGCTGGTGCTGAGCGCCGACCGGGCCAGCCTGCTGCGCAGCGATCCGGGGCAGGCGGACCGGCATTGGCAGGCCAATCCCTACTGGATTCGCGTGACGCTGCGGACGGACGGGCCGGTGGAGGATTATCTGACCCTGACCGGCGGGGTCGATCCCAAAGGCAGCCGCGAGGTCGAGCTGGGCGCCTTCCTGTCCCCGGAGGAGCGCGTCAGCCTGGCGCGGGAGCTGCGCGAGGTGCTGGGCCAGATCCGGCGCCCGCACCTGCCGTCGGAGGGCTGAGGCGGCCGCGAGGGGCCATCGCGGGATTCCGGGGCCGCCCGCAGGTCGCGCTGCCCGGCGCGGCCGGATGCCGGGCCAGGCGGGCATGCGTGGCCCCGCGTGCCGTTGCGATGGGCTGAAGGGGCGGAGGCTGCGGCCGCGAGGCTGCGGGGCCGGGTCCTGAAAACGAAACTGCCTCCGCAACTCAACCGAGTTGGGAGGCAGGTCGGCAGTCCGGTCCGTTGGCCGGGGCTGCGGTCTTTGCGGCGATCACAGGCCGCGGGCGACGCGGTCGATGTCGCTCCGGCTCAGGCCGATATCGTCCAGCTCGCGATCGGTCAGGCGATACAGGGCGTCGCGGGTCGTGCGGGTGTTGTTCCAGTCCATGACCGCCAGCGCGATGCGCGAGAAGATGTTCGCGGGGCGGGCGATGGCCGGGGCGTGCAGGGTGTCAATGGCCGACATGGTATTCATCCTTTTCAAGATCGGCGGATCCGATCCGTCGTTCGTTTCGATGCCGAGGATATAGACCGCTATGCATCGAATAACCAGATGCTGCACCGCAGAGCCGCCATGCAAATCCTGCATATCATGCCGATAAGCATAAGGGTTTATTTACTTTTTCGTGATGCTGCGGTCGCAACAGGGTACGCAATGAAACTCATGTATATGGGGCTTTCCGCGCAGCTTCCTTGCTTTGACGCGGCGTAACGAGGTCACCGAACCGGCGTCCGGGTGCCTAAGCACCCGACCGGGCGGCGCAAGCCCTGCAACCGGGTGCAGGATGTCGCACCCCCCGCGCCGGCCAGCCGGAGGCGGTTCGCGATCACGAAGGCGCGCGCCCGGATCGCCGGCGGCGCGAATCGTCCCCCGGTCCGGTCAGGCGCGGCGAATCGGTTCTCAGATATGGATGCTGCGGAAACTGTCGCGCAGCGCGGCGGCCCAGGCGGCGCTCATCGCGGCGAAGTCGGGATCGCCCAGCGGAATGCGGCGGCTGCGGCTGACGGCGCAGGTGTCGCGCTCGATCACCGTCAGGTCCAGCGGCATCCCCACCGACAGGTTCGAGCGCAGCGTCGAATCCATCGACAGCAGCGCCGCCTTCTGCCCGTCCTCCAGGCTGGTCTCGGGGGTGATCACCCGGTCCAGCAGCGGCTTGCCGTATTTATGCTCGCCGATTTGCAGGAAGGGGGTGTCATCGGTGGCCTCGATGAAATTCCCCTCCGGGTAGACCAGGAACAGCCGCATCCTGCCGCCCCGGCGCTGGCCGCCGACGATCAGGCTGGCGGAGGCCTGTTGCTCCATGTCCATGCGGGCGGCGATCTCGCGCCGGGTGGCGGCCAGCGTGTCGCCGATCAGCGAGGCCACCTTCAGCATCGTCGGCGCCTTGAGGATGGATGTCGTCTCGTCCGCGTCCGGGGCGGCGATGGCGTCGTTCAGGCGGGCGATGGCGGTCTGCGTCACCGACAGGCTGCCCGCCGTCAGGATGGTGATGACGCATTGACCGGGATTCTCGAAGATGAAGGTCTTGCGATAGGTGGCGATATTGTCCACCCCGGCATTGGTGCGGGTGTCCGACAGCATCACCAGCCCGTCATTCAGCCGCAGCCCCACGCAATAGGTCATCGGAAAGCCTCGTTTCAGTCCGATTCGTCCATACGCCCCCGCAACCGTTTGCGGAAGGGGCATCAGGGGCGGATTTCGACCTCGGTGCCGATGCGCGTGGCGGCGAACAGGTCCTCGATCTCGCCATCCGAGACGGCGATGCAGCCATCCGTCCAGTCGCCCTTGATGCGATAGCCGCGCGTCACGCGGCCGTTGGGCTGGCCGTGGATGAAGATGTCGCCGCCCGGATGCATGCCGGCGGCCCGCGCCTGCGCCCGGTCCTGCGGGCGCGGATAGTCCAGCCCCAGCGACAGGTGGAAGCGGCTGGCATCGTTGCGGCGATCGACGCGGAAGACGCCCTCGGGCGTGCGCCCGTCGCCCTGCCGGGTCTTGTGGCCCTGCGGCGTAAACCCCAGCGCGACCTGAAAGGCCCGCACCGGGCGCCCGTCCTGAAAGGCGACCATCAGCCGCCCGGTCTTGTCGATGACGATGCGGTCCACCTTGCCCTCGATGGGACCGGCGGGCAGCACCGGGATGGCGGGCAGGGCGGCCCAGCCGGGCAAGGCGGGCGCCGCCGGCGGCGCCAGCGCCTGCCAGAGCAGCAGCGCCGCCGTGACCGCCCCACCGCCCATCTATTGCAGGTCGGTAAAGGCGGCCTGCAACCGCTGCACCGCCTCGGCCACCTGCGCGCGCGGCATGGCGAGGTTGAAGCGCAGCCAGCTCTCGCCGCCCAGCCCGAAGGAGGTGCCATGATTCGCCGCCACCCTGGCCTCGCGCAGCACGCGGTCGGTGAACTCCTCGCGCTCCATGCCGGTGCCGGAGAAATCCACCCAGGCCAGATAGGTCGCCTCCAGCGGCATCGAGCGCAGGCCGGGAATCGCCGCGATCCCCTCGTCGAACACCTGTCGGTTGCCCTCCAGATAGGTCATCAGCGCCGCCAGCCATTCCGCGCCGGCCGGCGAATAGGCCGCCGCCACCATCGGCAGCCCGAACAGCCCCGGCGAGATGCCCAGCGCGGCGATGCGGTCGGCATAGGGCTTGCGCAGGGCCGGGTCGGTGATGATGGCGTTGCCCAGATGCGCGCCGGCGATGTTGAAGGTCTTGGTGGCCGAGGTCAGCGTGACCAGCCGGTCGGCGATCTCGGGCACCGCCACGGCCATGACCTGATGGGCCGGCTGGCCGGGGAAGACCAGATCGTGGTGGATCTCGTCGCTGACCAGGATCAGGTCGTGGCGGCGGCAGAAATCCGCGACCTGCCGCAATTCCTCGCCCGTCCAGACCCGCCCGCCGGGATTGTGCGGCGAGCACAGGATCAGCAGCTTCTCGCGCCCGGTCATGCGCGGCGCCCAGCCCTGCCAGTCCATGACGTAGCGGCCTTCCTCGTCCAGCGCGAGGGGCAGTTCCGTGACCGTGCGGCCATTGGCCAGGATCACGCGGGCGAAGGCGTGATAGACCGGCGTCATCAGCACCACGGCATCGCCGGGCCGCGTATAGGCGTCGACTGCCAGCGCGGTGCCGTTCACCAGCCCGTGCACCGACAGGATGTCGTCGCGCCCGATGGTCCAGCCGTGGCGGTTCGCCATCCACCAGCGGATCGCGTCGGTGGTCTCGTGCCCATGCGAGGGATAGCCGTAAATGCCGTGATCCAGCAGCTTGCGCAGCGCATCGTCGACCGCCTGCGGGGGGCGGAAATCCATGTCTGCGACCCACATCGCCAGCCCGTCCTCGGCCGGGACGCCGAAGCCTGCCTCCATATCGTCCCATTTCGCGCAGCCGGTGCCGCGCCGGTCGATGATCTCGTCGAAGTCCCGCATGGGTCCGCCCCTTTGCCCCTTGGTTTGATGGCCATAGCATAGCGACCGATTGCGCGAGGTGAAGCCTTGCCCTACATGGTGGGCATGACAATTCGACCCATCCTTCTGCATCCCGATCCGCGCCTGAAAAGGGTCTGCGCCCCCGTGGGCCGCATCACGCCGGAGATCGAGACCCTGGCCGCCGACATGCTGGCGACGATGTATGACGCGCCCGGCGTGGGTCTGGCGGCGCCGCAGGTCGGTGTGCTGAAGCGTCTCTATGTGATGGATTGCATCAAGGACCCCGAGGCCCAGCCGCGGCCGATGGTGCTGATCGACCCGGAAATCCTGTGGACCTCGGCGGCGGAAAGCACCTATGAGGAGGGCTGCCTGTCCTTCCCCGAGCATTATGCCGAAGTCACCCGCCCGGCCGAGGTGCGCGTGGAGTTCACCGGCCTCGACGGCAAGCGGCATGTGGAGGAGTTCGGCGGCCTCTGGGCCACCTGCGCCCAGCACGAGCTAGACCACCTGAACGGCGTCTTGTTCATCGACCATATCGGCGCCATGCGCCGCCAGCTTATCACCCGCAAGATGGCCAAGCTGAAGCGCGAGCGCGAGCGGGATGTGACGTGAGCGTCCGCCCCTTCCTGCCCTATACCGATGCCCGCCTGCACCGCCCCGCCGATCCGGTCGAGGCCGTGACCGAGGCCGTGCAAATGGTCTGGGACGACATGATCGACACGATGGAGGCCATGCCGGGCGTGGGTCTGGCCGCGCCGCAGATCGGCATCATGCTGCGGCTGGCGGTGGTGGATGCTTCGGAAAAGCGCGGGCAGGCGGTGCGGATGGCCAACCCGGAGATTTTGCACGCCTCGGTCAAGCCGCGCGACCACGAGGAGGCCAGCCCGAACCTGCCCGGCGTCTCGGCCCGCATCACCCGGCCGCGCGCGGTGACGGTGCGGTTCCTGAATGCCGAGGGGGCGGTGGAGGAGCGCGATTTCGTCGGCCTCTGGGCGACCTCGGTGCAGCACCAGATCGACCACCTGAACGGGCGGCTTTACGTGGATCACCTGACGCCGATGCGGCGGCGGATGCTGGTGGCGAAATCGGCCAAGCTGGTGCAGCGCGCCGGGCGCTGAGGGGGGCATATGCGCGTCATCTTCATGGGAACGCCCGATTTCTCGGTGCCGGCGCTGCGGGCGATCGCCGCGCGCCATCAGGTGGTGGCGGTCTATTCGCAGCCCCCCCGCGCCGCCGGGCGGGGCCAGCAGCCACGTCCCGGCCCGGTGATGCAGGCGGCCGAGGCCCTCGGCCTGTCCGTGCGCCATCCCCTGCGGTTGCGCGACGCGGCCGCGCAGACCGAGTTCGCGGCGCTGAATGCCGATGTGGCGGTGGTGGTGGCCTATGGTCTGATCCTGCCGCAGCCCGTGCTGGACGCGCCGCGTCTGGGCTGCCTGAACATCCATGCGAGCCTGCTGCCCCGCTGGCGCGGCGCGGCGCCGATCCATCGCGCGGTGCTGGCCGGCGATGCCGAGACCGGCGTGGCGATCATGCAGATGGAAGCCGGGCTGGATACCGGCCCGGTCCTGGCCGAGGCCCGCACCCCCATCGGCGCGCAGGACACCACCGGCGACCTGCATGACCGGCTGTCGGCAATGGGCGCGGACCTGATCGTGGACGTGCTCGCCCGCCTGCCTTTGCCGGCCACGCCGCAGACGGAGGCCGGCGTGACCTATGCCGAAAAGATAGACAAGGCCGAGGCCCGTATCGACTGGACCCTTCCGGCGGAGGCGGTGGACCGCCAGATTCGCGGGCTGTCGCCCTTCCCCGGCGCCTGGGCCGAGGCGGCGGGCGAGCGGGTCAAGCTGCTGCGCTCCCGCGTGGTGGCGGGGCAGGGGGCGCCGGGACAGGTGCTGTCGGGCTTTACCGTGGCCTGTGGAAGCGGCGCGGTGGAGATTCTGGAGGCCCAAAGGCAGGGCAAGCGCGCCATGCCGGCGGATGAGATCTTGCGCGGCTGGGCGCTGCCGGAGCGGCTGGGGTAATCGGCAACGGTGCGTGCAAGCACGCACCCTACAACCCGGCTCAACTCCACATCAATCCGGTGACAAGCGTGACCCAGATGACGCAGGGCACTGTTTTGGCCATGTATATCAGGGTTTTGTCATCCGTTTCTGTTCGTGCGGTCGCATATCTCAGGTAGTATGATAATAGATTGACGTTCGGCCCATATCGCCTCCGCCACCTCTTGTAATTGAAAGTGACCACAACAATAAAAGGCGCCAAGGCCACCAGAAATACAAATGAATTCCAGAGCATCAACAGCCCTCGCATTCCAGAATACCCCGGCACGGTAGGGTGCGTGCTTGCACGCACCGCCCTCTCCACCGCCGGGTGGGGCTTCACCCCGCCATACCCCGGCCCTTACACCAGCACCGCGCCCGGATTCATGATCCCATGCGGGTCCAGCGCCGTCTTGATCGCCCGCATCGCCGCCATGCGCACCGGATCGGCGCGCCGGGCCAGTTCGGCCGCCTTCATCCGCCCGATGCCGTGCTCGGCCGAAAAGCTGCCGCCAAGCGCCATCACCCGGTCATGGATGCCCTCGGTCATCGCGGCGACCACCGGCGCGGGATAGTCCTTGCGGGTCAGGCCCTCGCGCGGGAACAGGTTGTAATGCAGGTTGCCGTCGCCCAGATGGCCGAAGCAGTTCAGCCGCATGTCGCTGACCGATTCGATCCACGCCCCGCATTCCGCAATGAAGCGCGCCACCTCGGACAGCGGCAGGGCCACGTCGTGGCTGGCCAGCGCGCCGATCAGGCGGTTGGCCTCGGGGATGCGTTCGCGCACCTCCCAGAAATCGGCGGCCTGCTGGCCGGATTGCGCCATGACGCCATCCTCGACCAGCCCGGCCTCCATCGCGGCCTCCAGCAGCCCCTCCAGCGCGGTCGCGGCCTCCAGCCCCTCGGGCAGGGCCACCTCGATCAGCACCGACCAGTCCGGCACCGGCGACAGGGGCAGGCGCATCTCCGGCATGGTCCCGGCGATGAAATCCAGACCCGTTCCGGCGATCAATTCAAAGGCCTGCACGCAGCCGGCCATGCGGTCCTGCGCCAGCGCCAGCAGGGTCAGCGCCGCCTCGGGCGAGGGCACGGCGAGGAAGGCCACCCCGGTCTCGCGCGGCATCGGCGCAAGGCGCAGGCTGGCGGCGGTGATGATACCCAGGGTGCCCTCGGCCCCGATCAGCAGGTCGCGCAGGTCGTAGCCGGTGTTGTCCTTGCGCAGCCGGGTCAGCCCGCGCATGATCCGCCCGTCCGGCAGCACCGCCTCGAGCCCGAGGCACAGCGCGCGGGCATTGCCCCAGCGCAGCACGTTCACGCCCCCCGCATTGGTGCCCAGAATCCCCCCGATCTGCGCCGTCCCCTGCGAGCCGATGGCCAGCGGAAACACCCGCCCGGCGCCATTCGCGGCCTCGCGCACGCCTTGCAGGGTGATGCCGGCCTCGGCCACCAGCACGTCTTCCTCCGGGTAGATGGCGCGGACCCTGTTCATGCGTTCCAGCGTCAGCACCAGCGGGTCGGGACCGTCGCCGGAAAACACCTGCCCGCCGACCAGCCCGGTGCCCCCGCCCAGCGGCACCACGCCCACGCGGGCCTCATGGCAGGCACGCAGCACGGCGGCGGCCTCCTCGACATCGCGCGGCGCCGCGACCAGACCGGCCCGGCCGCGATAGCGGTCGCGCGGCTCGTCCAGATAGCGCGGCTCGACCGGGCGCAGCACGCCTTCGGGCAGGCGGCGGGCAAAGGCGTCGTCGGCGGGGTTCAGCATGGCAAGGCTCCTCGGTCAATGCGCGTCGCTGCGCCCGCGCCGGTCGCCGCGCAGGCTGGCATAAAGGACATGGTTGCGCCAGCGGCCGTTGATTTGCAGATAGGCCTGCGCCACGCCCTCGTATTTGAAGCCGCTGCGTTCCAGCACCCCGCGCGAGGCGGCATTCTCGGGCAGGCAGGCCGCTTCCAGCCGCGACAGGTCCAGCGTGTCGAAGGCATAGAGGGTCACGGCGCGGATCGCCTCGGACATATAGCCCTGCCGCGCATGGGGGGCGCCGACCCAATAGCCCAGCGTGCCCTGCTGAGCGGGGCCGCGGCGCACATTGTCCAGCGTGATCGCCCCCAGCAGCACGCCGTCGCGGCGGATCAGGAACAGCGACCAGGTGGTGCCCTTGCGCGCCGCCGCCGCCGCCCATTGCACGCGGTTGGCAAAGCTGCGGCGGCTGAGATGGTCCTCGCTCCACGAGGGTTCCCACGGCGTCAGGAAGGCGCGGCTTTCCTCGCGCAGCGCCCGCCAGGCGGGGAAATCGGAATGGAGCGGCAGCCGCAGCACCATGCGCTCGGTTTCGATCCCGAGGGGGCGGCGGCGCCAGAACATCGCGCCCTCAGGCCGCCAGCCGCCGGGCCAGCGCGTCCCGATCGGGCGCCCCCGCGATAGGGCCGTAAAGCGCCAGCGCCGGGGCGGCCCGCTCGACCATGCGGATGGCATGGGCGCGGATGTCCTCGGCCGTCACGGCGTCGATGCGGGCGGCGACCTCCTCGGCCGGCGGCACCCTTCCCCAGATCGCCAGCGAGCGGGCCAGCCGCTCGGCCTGCGCCGAGGGGCTTTCCAGCGACATCAGCAGGCCGGCGCGCAGCTGGGCCTTGGCGCGGTCGATCTCCGGCCCGGTCAACCCGTCGGCGCTGCGGCGGATCTCGTCCACCGTCACCGTGGCCAGTTCGGCGATCTGCTCGCCCGAGGTGCCGGCATAGACGGTCAGCATCCCGGTATCGTCGTGGAACCCCGCCTGCGCGAAGATGGAATAGCACAACCCGCGTTCCTCGCGCAGCTTCTGGAACAGGCGCGAGGACATGCCGCCGCCCAGTGCCGAGGACCACAGTTGCGCGGCGTAGAAATCGGGCGCGCGATAGGTCGGGCCTTCCAGCGCGAAGGCGAAATGCGCCTGCTCCAGATCCTTGTGGCGCCGGACCTCGCCGGGCTGCCACAGCGCGGGCTGGCGCGGCGGCTGCGCGCGCGCGGGCAGGTGGCCGAAGGCGGCCTCGGCCTGCCGCACGATGGCGTCATGGTCCACCGCCCCGGCGGCGGCGAGGATCAACTGCCCCGGCCCGTAATGCTCGGCCACGAAGCCGGCGAGGTCGGCGCGCCCGAACGCCGTCACCCGCTCTGCCGGGCCGAGGATGGTGCGTCCCATCGGCTGGCCGGGATAGGCGGCCTCCTGCAACCAGTCGAAGATCACGTCGTCGGGCGTGTCCAGCGCCTGCCCGATTTCCTGAAGGATCACGCCGCGCTCGACCTCGATCTCGCGCGGGTCGAAGGCGGGGTTCAGCACGATGTCGGAGATGACATCCAGCGCCAGCGCCACATCCCCGGCCAGCACCCGCGCGTAATAGGCCGTGCCGTCGCGCGAGGTATAGGCGTTGATATAGCCGCCCACGTCCTCGATGGTCTCGGCGATCTCCAGTGCGCTGCGCCTTGCCGTGCCCTTGAAGGCCATGTGCTCCAGGAAATGCGCGATGCCGTTCTGCTCGGCGCGCTCGTCGCGGCCGCCGGCATTGACCCAGAGGCCGATGGTCGCGGAATGCAGGCCGGGCATGTCGCGGGTGACGATGCGCAGCCCGTTGGCCAGCGTCGTGATGCGCGGGGCGATGTCGGGACCGCTCATGCGCGCCGCCCCGCGCGGATCAGCGATTTCAGGGCCGGCAGGTCGTCGGGAATGCGGGTCACGCGCTCGGGCCGGTCGAACAGGTCCATCATGGCGGTGGGCAGGGGCGGGCGGATGCCGGTCGCCTGCTGCACCGCGTCGGGGAATTTCGCCGGATGCGCGGTGGCCAGCGAGATCATCGGCGTGCCTTGCGTCAGGCTGGCCTCGGCGACCGTGACGGCCACGGCGGAATGCGGGCAGATCAGCATGCCCGTGGTCTCGTGGATGCGGCGGATGGTGGCCAGCGTCTCCTCCTCGGACACGCGGCCCGAGGCGTAAAGCGCGCGCAGCCGTTCCAGCGCCGGGGCGGGAATGGTGAATTCGCCCGACTGGCGCAGGCTGTTCATCAGCGCGGTGACGCCGGCGGCGTCGTCGCCCGTCGCCGTGAACAGCGCGCGCTCGAAATTGGAACTGACCTGAATATCCATCGACGGGCTGATCGAGGGCGCCACGCCGGTCACGCCGTAGACCCCGGTGGTCAGCGCCCGGTGCAGGATGTCGTTCTGGTTGGTGGCGATGACCAGCCGGTCGATGGGCAGCCCCATCGCCTTCGCATAGGAACCCGCAAGGATGTCGCCGAAATTGCCGGTCGGCACGGTGAAGGAGACCGGGCGATGCGGGGCGCCCAGCGCCGTGGCGGCGGTGAAGTAATAGACCACCTGCGCCAGCACCCGCGCCCAGTTGATGCTGTTGACGCCGGCCAGCCCCACCTCGTCGCGGAAGGCGTGGTCGTTGAACAGGTCCTTCAGCCGCGCCTGGCAGGTGTCGAAATCGCCATCCATAGCCAGCGCGTGGACATTGGCGTCGGCGGGGGTGGTCATCTGGCGGCGCTGCACCTCGCTGACCCGGCCATGCGGGAACAGGATGAACACGTCCACATTGTCGAGGCCCCGGAAGGCCTCGATCGCCGCCGACCCGGTATCGCCCGAGGTCGCGCCGACGATGGTGACACGCCGCCCGCTCCGCGCCAGCGCGATCTGGAACAGCTGTCCGATCAGCTGCATGGCGAAATCCTTGAAGGCCAGCGTCGGGCCGTGGAACAGTTCTAGCAGGAAATGGCCGGGCGCCAGTTGCGCCAGCGGGGCGCGCGCCGGATGGTTGAAGCCGGCATAGGCGCGGGCGATGGCGCCGTGCAACTCCGCATCGGTGAAGGCGTCGCCGGTGAAGGGACGGATGACGCGGAAGGCCGCCTCCTCATAGGGCAGGGTATCCAGCGCGGCGATCTCGGTCGGGGTCAGCCGCGGCACCGATTCCGGCAGGTAGAGGCCGCCGTCGCGGGCCAGCCCGGTCAGCATGGCCTCGTCGAAGGTCAGGATCGGCGCCGTGCCGCGGGTCGAGTGATAGCGCATTCCTGCCTCCGAAATTCCGGCCCCGTGGCCGGCGTGGTTGGTGCGATCAATAGGATCGGCGGTTGATACGCCAGATCAGAACGCCTGTCATCCCTGCCCAGGTTGCCGCCAGCATGAACCATTGCAGGGCATAACTCATGTGGTTGTCGGGAATGTCGTCGATGCCGATCGGAATCGGGACGATGCCCTGCGTGTCGCCCGAGGTGGCGCGGGCGACGACCAGGACCGGCTCGGTCCCCAGCGCCTCGGCCATGCGGTCCACCTCGCGCGCGAACCAGATGTTTTCGGCCAGGTTCGGCTCGGGGGTCGCGTCGGTCTTTTCGTCGGGCCAGTGCAGGTTGCCGTCCACGACCAGATCGGCCGGCGGGCGCGGCGTGGCGCGCATCTCCTGCGGGATGAAGCCGCGATCCACCATGATCCGGCGGCCGCTGTCGGTGACCAGGCCCGACACGACCTGATAGCCCGCCTGTGTCTTGGTGCCCGAGAGGATCAGGATTTCCTGCCCGGTGGTGGTGCCGCGCACGAAGACCGGCAGGTATTTCATCGACGGGTCGATGGCCTCGGGCAGGAAGACCGGATCGGCCTCGATGCCGGCCTCGATCCCGGCCAGCAGCCCCTGCTTCCAAGCGGCGCGCTGCAACTGCCACATCCCGAGGCTGACCAGGATCGCAAAGCCGATCAGGCCGGAAAGGAGGGGAAACAGATAGCGGCGCATGGCGGCGGGCCTTCGGGGCGGTCGGGATCAATGCGAAACGCGCGGAAGGCATGGCCCGCCGCGCGTCGCTGGTTCGGTTCGGGCGCCGATCAGCTGCCCCAGATGTAGATCGAGAAGAACAGGAAGATCCACACCACGTCCACGAAGTGCCAATACCAGGCGGCGGCTTCCAGCCCCAGATGGTTCTCGCGCGTCATCTGGCCCCGCGCCATGCGGATCATGCAGATGAACAGGAAGATGGTGCCGACGATGACGTGGAAGCCGTGGAAGCCCGTCGCCATGAAGAACGTGCTCCAATAGGCATTGGTGCTGAGACCCCCGGCGGCGTGGCTGTATTCGTAGGCTTGCAGCGCCGAGAAGAACAGGCCGAGGACCACCGCGATGCCCAGCCCGCGCACGGCGGTCTTGCGGTCGCCCTCGTGCACGAAGACGTGGTGCGCCCAGGTCACGGCGACGCCCGACAGCAGCAGGATCAGCGTGTTGATGAAGGGCAGGTGCCAGGCGTCGAAGGTGATGGTGCCCTCCGGCGGCCAGATCCCGTCCTTGAGCGGCGAATCCGGTCCCATCGGATAAAGCGCGTGCTTGAAGAAGGCCCAGAACCAGGCGACGAAGAACATCACCTCGGACACGATGAACAGGATCACGCCATAGCGCAGGCCGATCCGCACCACGCTGGTATGATCGCCCGTATTCCCCTCCGACACCACGTCGGACCACCAGCCGGCCATGCAGTAGAGCACGCCCACCAGCCCCGCCGCGAACAGCCAGGGCGGCCCGGCATGGATCCACATCACGCCGCCGACCAGCATGATATAGGCCGAGATGGCCGACAGGATGGGCCAGATCGACGGCGGAAGGATATGGTATTCGTGGTTCTTTGCGTGCGCCATGTTCGTCTCGTTCCGCTGGGGGGCCGCCGGGGCGGTCAGGGCCTAGTTTACAAAGCTTTCTTCCGCCACGTCCAGAGCGGCCTGCGTCTGCGGCCTGCCCTCGTAGGGGTGGAAGGTATAGGAAAGGGTGATGTCGCGGACCCGCGCCGTGTCGGGATCGTTGACGATATCGGGGTCGATGAAGAAGCTGATCGGCATCTCGACCCGCTCGCCGGGTTGCAGGGTCTGCTCGGTAAAGCAGAAACACTCGATCTTGTCGAAATAATAGCCGGTCACTTCCGGGGCGACGTTGTAGATCGCGCGGCCGGTCACCGGCTTGTCGGAATGGTTGATGGCCTCGTAGAAGACCAGGGCCTCCTCGCCGATGCGGACCGTGACATCGGGTTGCAGGGGGCGGAAGGTCCAGTTCATGCTGGCCACGGAATTGGCGTCGAAGCGGACGCGGATGGTTTCGTCCAGAACGGTGCCGGTGGTGGCCTCGGCGATGCTGGGCGTGCCGCCATAGCCGGTCACCCGGCAAAACAGGTCATAAAGCGGCACCGAGGCGGCGGTCAGCGCCCCCATGCCGGCCACGACCCCCACCAGGCCCAGGACGGTGCGGCTGTTGCGGTTCATGGCGTGGTCCCCGATTCGGCTGCGGTGGTGCCCGCATCGGCTGCGGGCGCGGTCGTGGTGTCGGTTCCGGTCGTGGCGGATTCGGTTGCGGCTGCGGGCTGGCGCGGCTCGCGCGGGCGGGCGTCGGGGTCGCGCGGCAGGATCGAGGCGCGGGGCTGGTGGTCGAAGGCCTCCATCAGGTCGCCATTGGTGATCTTGACCACCGCCAGGCCGAACACGATGACCACCAGGGCCAGCAGCACCGCCAGCATGCCGTAATTGCGCCCGGCGCGGCGGCGATGCAGTTCGTGAAGGGTATTCTGCGCCATGTCAGCCCATCCAGTGCTGGACCAGCAGCGCGAGGAAATGCGCGAACAGGTAGTACAGCGACAGCTTGAAGAAGGATTTCTCGGTGGCGTAGCCATCGGCCTCGGCCGCAGCGGCGTCGCGGCGCAGGACGCGCCAGCCGCCCAGCACGAACAGCGCGTTCAACACCAGCGCCGTCGCCAGATAGACCGGCCCGCCGATGCTGGTAAAGCCCAGCGCCAGCGCCACCGGCACCAGCACCAGGCAATAGGCGAAGATATGGCGGCGGGTGGCGGGATGGCCGTGGGTCACGGTCAGCATCGGCACCCCGGCATTCTGGTAGTCGCCGCGCACGAACAGCGCCAGCGCCCAGAAATGCGGCGGGGTCCAGAAGAAGATCAGCGCGAACATCAGCACCGATTCGATGCTGATGCCGCCGGTGGCGCAGGCCCAGCCGATCATGGGCGGGAAGGCCCCGGCGGCGCCGCCGATGACGATGTTCTGCGGGGTCAGGCGCTTGAGCCAGATCGTGTAGACCACCGCATAGAAGAAGATGGTGAAGGCCAGGAAGCCGGCGGCGAACCAGTTCGCGGCCAGTCCCAGCATCAGGCAGGACAGCCCCGCCAGCCCCAGCCCCAGCGCCAGCGCCGTGTCGGGCATGATCCGCCCGGCGGGGATCGGGCGGGTGGCGGTCCGCCGCATCACCGCGTCGATGTCGCGGTCATACCACATGTTCAGCGCGCCCGAAGCGCCGCCGCCCAGCGCGATGAACAGGATGCAGCAGAAGGCGACGAAGGGATGCAGCGGGACCGGCGCCACCGCCAGCCCCACGAAGGCGGTGAACACCACCAGCGACATCACCCGCGGCTTCAGCAGCGCGACGAAATCGCCGAACCGTGCCTCGCCCTCGTCGGCAAATGCGTGATGCAGATCCGCCATTGCCTTCCCTGCCTTCCGTTACCTGGGCCTTACTCGGCCTGGGCCACCTGGGTCGAGCCGTTCGCGGCCATCCAGGCGTCGAATTTCTCCGGCGAGATCGCGCGGACCTCGATCGGCATATAGGAGTGATCCTTGCCGCACAGTTCCGAGCACTGGCCGAAATAGATGCCTTCGCGGTCGACCTCGAACCAGGCCTGGGCGATCCGGCCCGGCACCGCGTCCTGCTTGATCGCGAAGGCCGGCACGGCCCAGGCGTGGATCACGCCCGACGGGTCGGCGGTGATCTGGACCAGCACCTTGCGCCCGACCGGCACCACCAGCGGGTTGTCCACCGCCAGCAGGTATTCGTCGGGGGCGTAGCCGCGGGCCTCCAGCTCCTCCCTGGGCAGCATCAGCGACGAGAACGACACGTCATGCCCCGGATATTCGTAATCCCAATACCATTGGTTGCCGATCACCTTCACCACCAGGTCGGGGTCGTTCGGCATCTCCTGGCTGCGGAACAGGATCGGCAGCGAGAACACGCCGATCACCACCAGCGTCAGGATCGGTCCCAGCGTCCAGACGATCTCGATGGTCGTGTTGTGGCTGAACCGCGCCGGCACCGGGTTGGCGCGCCGGTTATAGCGCAGGATCACCACGGCCAGCAGCAGGATCACCATCACCGTCACGACGGAGATGATGATCAGCACGAAATGGTCCAGCCATTGCTGGTCGCGGGCAATCTCGGTCACGGCGGGCTGGAAGCCCATGCCGCCATTGACCGGCTTGCCGATGGTGGGCAGCCCCTCCAGCAGCTCGGCCCCCGCCTGCTGCGCCCTTGCCGCCGCGGCCCAAAGACCGAGCGCCATTCCCGACAGTGCCGAGGCCATCCTGCGCGTCGTCGCCATCACCCTATCACTCCGCTTCCGTCTGGTGGGCCGTTGGCCGGACCCCTGGTTGCTCCATGCCTGCACCGGCATGGCCCGCAAACCTCCCGCGGGAAGGCGGGGCGGTTGACGCGGGCGCGCTGCCGGTGTCTGTGCTGAATTTATGACCACATATCCCGCCCCGCGACAAGGCGTCCCACGCCATTCGATGCTGAAAATGCGACGGATCGTCCTTCCCCCCGGCGGAAATGCCCAGTTGGAGGTCCGCCCATGAGCAGCCCCGCCTTCGCCCCCTTCGTTCGGGATCTCGACCGCGACGCCGCGCTGCGGGTGCTGCGCGACTCGCTTGCCGGCGCCGATGACGGCGAGCTGTTCATCGAGCGCGCGCGCTCCGAGACGCTGGTGCTGGACGACCGCCGGCTGCGGCAGGCGGGCTATCACGCCGGGCAGGGCTTTGGCCTGCGGGCGGTGCGCGGCGCCGTCGCGGGCTATGCGCATTCCACCGACATCAGCATGGAATCGCTGGAGCGCGCCGCCGAGACCGCGCGGCTGGCCGTGGGCAATGGCGGCGGCATCTGGGCCGATGCGCCCGCCGGTCCCGGCCCGGCGCTTTACCGGCCCGTCGATCCGGTGGAGGGGCTGCCCTTCGCCACCCGCGTCGCCCTGCTGCGCGAGATCGACGACTATGCCCGCGGCCTCGATCCGCGCGTGGTGCAGGTCTCGGTGTCGCTGGCCACGTCCTTGCAGGAGGTGGCGATCCTGCGCCCCGAAGGGGGCCTGTTCACCGATACCCGCCCGATGGCGCGGCTGAACGTCTCGGTCATCGTCGAGGACAATGCCCGGCGCGAGACCGGCACCAGCGGCGGCGGCGGCCGTTTCGAGGCCGCCCGGCTGACCGCGCCCGAGCACTGGCAGGCGCTGGTGCAGGAGGCCCTGCGCATCGCCCGCGTCAATCTGGGCGCGGTGCCGGCGCCTGCCGGGGTCATGGACGTGGTGCTGGGTCCGGGCTGGCCCGGCATCCTTTTGCACGAGGCCGTGGGCCACGGGCTGGAGGGCGATTTCAACCGCAAGGGCGCCTCGGCCTTTGCCGGTCTGATGGGGCAGCAGATCGCGGCGCGGGGCGTCACGGTCGTCGACGACGGCACCCTGCCGGAGCGGCGCGGCTCGATTTCCGTCGATGACGAGGGCACGCCGCCGGGCCGCACCGTGCTGATCGAGGACGGGGTGCTGGTCGGCTACATGCAGGACCGCCAGAACGCCCGGCTGATGGGCGCCCGGCCCACCGGCAACGGCCGGCGCGAAAGCTATGCGCATCTGCCGATGCCGCGCATGACCAACACCTTCATGCTGGCGGGCGATGCCGCGCCCGAGGATGTCGTGGGCGAATTGCGCGACGGCATCCATGCGGTCGGCTTCGGCGGCGGGCAGGTGGACATCACCAACGGCAAGTTCGTGTTCAGCTGCACCGAGGCGTATCGCGTGAAGAACGGCGTGCGCGGCGAGCCGATTCGCGGCGCCACCCTGATCGGCGACGGCGCCACCGCGCTGCGCCATATCCGCGCCATCGGCAACGACCTGGCGCTGGACCCCGGCATGGGCAGCTGCGGCAAGGCCGGGCAATGGGTGCCCGTGGGCGTCGGCCAGCCCACGCTGCTGATCGGCGGGTTGACGGTGGGCGGCTCGGCCACCTGATCCGGCGCGCGTAAACGGATTGTTAACCCCTTCTGTGCCCTGTTGGCGGGGAATCAGGCGGGGGTGCAGATGCCGGCAGGGCGATTCGTTTCCGATATGGCGGCCGATCCGCTGCTGGTGCTGCGGCTGGCGCGCTCGCGCCGGGTCGGGGCGGCCAGTTTTCACAGGCTCTTGGCCGAGCATGGCGGGGCCTCGGCCGCGTTCGAGGCCTTGCCGGAGGTGGCGCGGGCTGCCGGGGTGACGGATTACGCGCCCTGCCCGGAAGGCGTGGCCGAGGCCGAGCTGCGTGCCGGCCGCCGGCTGGGCGCGCGGCTGCTGGTCTGGGGCGCGCCGGACTATCCGCAGGTGCTGCTGGACCTGCCGGACGCGCCGCCGGTTCTGTGGGTGCGCGGCGACATGGATCTGCTGGACCGCCCGGCGGTGGCGGTGGTGGGCGCGCGCAACGCCTCGGCGCTGGGGTTGCGCATGGCGCGCGGCATGGCCGGCGGGCTGGCACAGGCCGGGCTGGTCGTGGTGGCCGGGCTGGCGCGCGGCATCGACACCGCCGCGCATGAGGCCGCGCTGGAAGGGGGAACCATCGCCGTCCTCGCCGGCGGGCTGGACCGGGTTTATCCATCGGAAAACATCGGCCTCGCGGCGCGGATCGCGGAAAGCGGCCTGCTGGTCAGCGAACAGGCGCCGGGGGTGGAGCCTGCCGCGCGCCTGTTCCCCTTGCGCAACCGCATCGTCTCGGGCCTGTCGCGGGGCGTGGTGGTGGTCGAGGCCGCGCACCGCTCCGGCACGCTGATCACCGCCGGCTGCGCGGGCGATCAGGGGCGCGAGGTGATGGCGGTGCCGGGCCATCCGCTGGACGCGCGCGCGGCCGGCTGCAATGCGCTGATCCGCGACGGGGCGGGTCTGGTGCGCGGCTCGGGCGATGTGCTGGCGGCGCTGGGGCTGGTGGATGCGGGGCAGGCGGCGCGGGTGGTCACGGATACGCGCAGCGGGCCGCAGCGCGTGGGCGAGACCCTGGCACGCCCCGGCCCGGCGGCCTTTGCCGAGGGCGTCCCCGGCCGCTTCGGTCCGCTGCGGGCGCTGGCCGGGCGGGTGATGCCGCGCCGGCAGGATGGCGGCAGGCCGGTGGCCGGTCCCGCGCCGCGCGATGCCGGCGGCCCGGCGGTGCTGGAGGCGCGGCTGCTGGCCCTGCTGGGTCCCAGCCCGACACCGGAGGAGGACCTGCTGCGCGGCCTCGGCGTGGCGGCCCCGGTGCTGTTGCCTGTGCTGGGCCGTCTGGAACTGGACGGCCGCATCCAGCGCAGCGCCGGCGGGCGCTGGCAACTGGCGTGAGGGAAGCGTTCGCGTGACTGGCGTCGGGTCGCGCCATCGGTGGGGTCTCCACGCGCTTGCATATTTGCGGGTCGGCAGCGACCGAAAGACGCGGGTGCCGGTTTTCCCTGCGGTCATCCTCGTCAGGGGGCAGCGGGGGGGCATCGACCGGAATGCCTGCGGGCATGCGTGACGGGGTCGGGTTGAGGTTGCGCGCGGTGTTGCCGGCGGAGTGCCTCTGCGCATGCGGGCGGCGGGGATGACAATCATGGCCGCGTGGTCCCGGAATGCCTGAGGGCATGCGATTGGCCGGTCGCGGTGCGTGCAAGCACGCACCCTACGGTGCCGATATGGGGCCGGGGGGTGCGTGCTTGCACGCACCGTTTGCCCCCTCAATCCGCGCTGGCCATCAGCCGCATGGTCTCGCGCCGGGCGAGGTTCAGCCAATGCGCCATGAACGGCCGCGACAGGTCGGATTCGCGCAATCCCGCATGGACGCGGCGCAAAAGCCCGTCGCGGGTCAGGGGCAGCAGCGCCAGCTCCGGGTCATGGGCGGCGCGCTTCAGCACCCAGTCGGGCAGCACCGAGACCCCGCGCCCGGCGGCGACCAGCATCAGGATCATGTCGGTCTGCTCGACCGCGCGGGTCTGGGCGGGTTCCACGCCCGCCGGGTCCAGAAACAGGGTGAAGGCGTCCAGACGCTCGCGTTCGACCGGGTAGGTCAGCAGCGTCTCCGCCGCCAGATCGGCGGGATCGGCCCAGTCTTTTGCGGCCAGCGGATGCCCCGCCGGCACCACCAGCATCGGCGCATAGTCGAACAGCGGCTGATAGGTCACGCCGTCGACCGGGCGCGGATCGGAGGTGATGACCAGATCCACCACCTCCTGCGCCAGTGCCGGCAGGGCCTGGAAATTCAGCGAGGTGCGGATGTCGAGGTCGACCTCCGGCCATTGCCGGCGAAAGCGGTCCATCACCGGCAGCAGCCAGTCCAGGCAGGCATGGCATTCCAGCGCCACATGCAGCCGGCCGGCGCTGCCCCGCTCCAGCGCCCGGAACTCGGCCTCGGCGGCGTCGATCACCGGCAGCACGACCTCGGCCACCCGCAGCAGCCGCAGCCCGGCGGCGGTCAGCCGCATCGGCTTGGTGCGGCGCACGAACAGCTCGACCCCCGCCTGCGCCTCCATCGCCTTGATCTGGTGCGACAGCGCCGATTGCGTCAGGTGCAGCACCGAGGCCGCGCGGCCGAGGCCCCCTTCCGCATGGATCGCGCGCACCGTGCGCAGGTGGCGCAGGTCGATATGCATGAGGCCGCCTCATGGTGATGGTGAACAACATGAGTTTGTCTCACGGCGCGGGCTGTGCGACAAGGCTCGACCGACCAGGAGATTCGCCATGCCCGCCCCCGCCATCAGTTTCGAGTTCTTCCCCCCCCGCGACCTCGCGGGTGCGCTGCGGCTGGGCGACGCGCTGGCGGTGCTGGCGCCGCTGGGGCCGGATTTCGTCTCTGTCACCTACGGCGCCGGCGGCACCACGCGGGCGCTGACCCATGAGGCGGTGACGACCATCGGCGCCCGCTATGGCGTGCCGGTCGCGGCGCATCTGACCTGCGTGGATGCCAGCCGCGCGGAAACGCTGGCCATCGTCGACGCCTATGCCGAGGCCGGTGTGGACCAGATCGTCGCGCTGCGCGGCGATCCGGTGGGGGGCGCGGCGCGCTTTACTCCGCACCCGGACGGGTTCGCCAACTCCATCGAGCTGATCGAGGCCATCGCCAGGCGCGGCGGCTTCACCATCCGCTGCGGCGCCTATCCCGAGCCGCATCCCGATTCGCCCGACACCGCCGCCGACGTGGCCTTCCTCAGGCGCAAGGTGGATGCCGGCGCGTCCTCGGCGATCACGCAGTTCTTCTTCGACGGGGATGCGTTCTTCCGGTTCCGCGACGCCTGCGACGCGGCGGGGATCGCGGCGCCGATCATCCCCGGCATCCTGCCCGTCGAATCCTGGAAAGGCGCCCGCCGCTTTGCCCAGCGTTGCGGCGCCCATATCCCCGAGGGCTGGGACGAACGCTTCGCGCAGGCCGAGGCCGAGGGCCGCGCCGCCGACCTGTCGCAGCAGCTTTGCGTGGAACTGTGCGAGCGGCTGATCGCGGGCGGCGTGGACCGGCTGCATTTCTATACGCTGAACAAGCCCGGCCTGACCGCCGGGGTCTGCGCGGCGTTGGGGATCACCCCCTCCGCCGCGCAAGCCCGCGTCGCGTGACGACGCGCAACGCTTTGTCGCGTAAGGATTATTCCAGCCCGGCCGCCGTCAGCACCGCCAGATTGCCGAAGCCGTTGAACCGGGTCGCCGTCGCCACCGAATAGGCGCCGGCGCCCTGGAAGACGACGAAATCGCCCTCCGCCATGTCGCCGGGCAGGGCCAGATCGCCCGGCAGCCGGTCCACCGAATCGCAGGTCGGGCCGAAGACGGTGCGGCATTCCACCTCGCCCGTGCGCGGGGTGCCGCCGGGGGCCAGCACGTCGATGCGGCCCAGATTGCCGATCAGCGGAATTTCCGACAGCCCGCCATAGACGCCATCGTTCAGGAACACCGCCTTGCCGTCGCGCAGCGCCTTGACGCGGGTGATCAGCGCGAAGGCATCGGCGCAAAGGCCCCGGCCCGGCTCGCAGACCAGTTCCGGCGGGGCGCCGTCGAAGGCCTCCGCCGCCGTCGCCGCGATCAGCGCGAAGATCGCATCCAGATCCGGCTCGATCCCCGTCACGCGATGGGAGGGGAAGCCGCCGCCCACATTCAGCCGCACGGGCCGCACCCCGGCCATGTCGGCGATCTCGCGCGCGGTGCGGATATAGGTCTCCCATGCCGCCGGGTCGGTGCATTGCGTGCCGGGATGGAAGGTCAGCGAGGGCCGATAGCCCCGATCCGCCACCGCGCGCAGCAAGGCGGCGGCCTCCTCCGGCGTGGCGCCGAACTTGGCGCCGAAATCATAGGCCGCGCCCGCCACCGGCAGCTTGAACCGGGGCGAGATCTCGCAATCCGCCGCCGCCGGCACCTGCGCGAACAGCTTGCCCAGCTCGGTGAAGCTGTCCACCGACCACGCCTTGACCCCGGCCGCGACGGCATGGGCGATCTCGGCCCGTGCGCGCACCGGGTTGTGATAATGCCGCGCCGCACCGGGGGCGAGGCGGGAAATCAGGTCGATCTCGTCCGGGCTGGCCACGTCGAAGCCCGCCACGCCGGCCTGAACCAGCGTCTGGATCACTACCTCGGAGGGGTTCGACTTGACCGCATAGGTCACAAACCCCGGAAAACCGGCCAGAAACCGCCGCGCGGTCGCCATCAGGACCGAGGGCGCGAAGACCATCACCGGATGCTCCGGTTGCAGGCGGCGGATGATTTCGGCCGGGTTCTGCCAAAGGGGATTGCTGTGCTGCATCGCGCTGCCTTCCTGCAAACGGCGAGGGGTGACGGGGAAAGAACGGAAAGCCGCGCGATACGGTTCGGCGGCGGCAATGAAAAGGGCGATTTTCAGCCTGCGCCGCGAATGTGACCGGGCCGTGAAGATCGCCGCGCGGCGTGTCCTTTCCGCCACGGGTGCCGAAGCCGCGCCCCCTTGGCCTTGGGGCGGGTTTTCGCTATCCCCTTCGGCATCTGAAGGGGTGTTCACATGACCATCGACAAGACTTTCGACGCCCAGTCCGCCGAGGCGCGGATCGCGGCGGAATGGGAACGCGCCGGCGCCTTTGCCGCCGGCGCCAATGCCAGGCCGGGGGCCGAGAGCTTTTCCGTGGTCATTCCGCCGCCGAACGTGACCGGCAGCCTGCATATCGGCCATGCGCTGAACAACACGCTTCAGGACATTCTGGTGCGCTGGCACCGGATGCGCGGCTTGGACGTGCTGTGGCAGCCGGGGCAGGACCATGCCGGCATCGCCACGCAGATGGTGGTCGAGCGCCGGATGGCCGAGCGCCAGGAACCCAACCGGCGCGAGATCGGGCGCGACGCCTTTCTTGAAAAGGTCTGGGCGTGGAAGGAGGAATCCGGCGGCACCATCATCGGCCAGCTCAAGCGGCTGGGGGCAAGCTGCGACTGGTCGCGCAACCGCTTCACGATGGATACCGGGTTTCACGATGCCGTGCTGCGGGTGTTCGTGGACCTCTACGACAAGGGCATCATCTATCGCGGCAAGCGGCTGGTGAACTGGGACCCGCATTTCGAGACCGCGATTTCCGATCTGGAGGTCGAGAACCGCGAAGTCGCCGGCCATATGTGGCATTTCAAATACCCGCTGGCCGGCGGCGAGACCTATGAATATGTCGAGCGCGACGCGGACGGCAACGTCACCCTGCGCGAGACCCGCGACTATATCAGCATCGCCACCACCCGCCCCGAGACCATGCTGGGCGACGGCGCCGTGGCCGTCCACCCGGACGATGCCCGCTATGCGCCGCTGGTCGGCAAGCTGTGCGAGATTCCGGTCGGGCCGAAGCAGCATCGCCGCCTGATCCCGATCATTACCGACGACTACCCGGACCCGGATTTCGGCTCGGGCGCGGTCAAGATCACCGGCGCGCATGATTTCAACGACTACGGCGTCGCCATCCGCAACGGCATCCCGCTTTACGCGCTGATGGATGGCAAGGGCCGGATGCGCGCGGACGGGCTGCCCTATGCCGAGGCCGCCGATGTCGCCACCCGCGCCGCGCGCGGCGAGGATGTGGGCGACGTGTCCGACGTGAACCTCGTGCCGGAGGAATTGCGGGGGCTGGACCGCTTCGAGGCGCGCCGCCGCGTGATCGACGCCATCACCGCCGAGGGGCTGGCGGTGACGGATGCCGCAGGCGCGCCGGTCGTGGACTCCAAGCCGATCATGCAGCCCTTCGGCGACCGCTCCGGCGTGGTGATCGAGCCGATGCTGACGAACCAGTGGTTCGTGGATACCGCGCAGATCGTCGGCCCGGCGCTGGATGCCGTGCGCGACGGGCGCACCCGCATCCTGCCCGAGGCGCATGAAAAGGTCTATTTCCACTGGCTGGAGAATATCGAGCCGTGGACGATCAGCCGGCAACTCTGGTGGGGGCACCGGATTCCGGTCTGGTATGGGCTGGACCTGGGCGACGACGCCTTCACCGATGACGAGGGCGACGGCGCGCTGGACGAGGTGGAGCTGCTGCGCCTGCTGCTGGACGGGCTGGTGCATCGCGGCGCCCGCCATCATGCCGGCATGGATTTCGACACGGTGGCGGCGAAGTTCCGCGACGACATCGCCGGCCTGCCGGTGCCGCTGGAGGTGGCCCGCGTCGTCGAGGTGGCGGATCGCGACGAGGCGGTGGACCGTTTCGCCGCCGCTTTGGCCGAATACAACCTGTCGCAGGACCCGACCGTGCTGGTCTATCCCGTCTGGCGCGACCCGGACGTGCTGGATACCTGGTTCTCCTCGGGCCTGTGGCCGATCGGGACGCTGGGATGGCCGGACAACACGCCGGAATTGCAGCGGTATTTCCCGACCTCGGTGCTGATCACCGGCTTCGACATCATCTTCTTCTGGGTGGCCCGGATGATGATGATGCAGCTGGCGCTGGTCGGCGACGTGCCCTTCCGCACCGTTTACGTCCACGGGCTGGTGCGCGACGAAAAGGGCGCCAAGATGTCGAAGTCCAAGGGCAACGTCATCGACCCGCTGGTGCTGATCGACGAATACGGCGCCGACGCGCTGCGCTTCACGCTGACCAGCATGGCCGCGATGGGCCGCGACCCGCGCATCGGCCCGAAATCGGTCGAGGAAGGCCGCAATTTCGGCACCAAGCTGTGGAACGCGGTGCGGTTTGCCGAGATGAACGGGGTGTTCTCCGCCCCCGAAGGCCGCCCCGCGCCGCGCCATGTCGTCAACCGCTGGATCATCGGGGAGCTGGCCCGCGCCACCGCGGCGCTGGACGAATCACTTGCCGGCTTCCGCTTCAACGAGGCCGCACAGGGGCTTTACGCCTTCACCTGGGGGCGGCTGTGCGACTGGTATGTGGAATTCGCCAAGCCCCTGTTCGACGGGGAATATGCGGAGGAAACCCGCGCCACCATGCGATTCGTGATCGAGCAGACGGTGGCGCTGCTGCACCCGGTCATGCCCTTCGTCACCGAAGAAATCTGGGCGCGCACCGGCGAGCGGGCGCGGATGCTGGCCATCTCCGACTGGCCCGCGCCGACGCCCGACTGGATCGACGCCGAGGCCGACCGCGAGATCAGCCGCGTCATCGCGCTGATCGAAGGCGTGCGGTCCGCGCGGGCGCAGATGGGGGTGCCGGCCGGCGCCCGGCTGGACCTGATCGTGACCGAGGCCGATGCCGGTATGCGCGCCACGCTGGCCGCCAATGGCGCGGTGATCGAGCGTCTGGCCCGCACCAATCCCGCCCGCGACGGCGCGATGGGTCCGGGGATGATCGCGGTGACGGCGGGCGGGGCGTCCTTCGCGCTGCCCATCGGGGAGCTGATCGACGTGGCTGCGGAAACCGCCCGCCTGTCCAAGGCGCGCGAGCGCACGGAAAAGGACGCCACCGGCCTGCGCAAGCGTCTGGAAAACCCCAAATTCGTGGCCAATGCCGACGCCGAGGTGATCGAGGACACCCGTGCCAAGCTGGCCGCGCTGGACGAGGACCTCGCCCGGCTGGATGCGGCGCTGGCGCAGCTTGCGGGGCTGTGAGCGGGTGATCCTCTGCTGCGGCGAGGCGCTGATCGACATGCTGCCCTCGGGCGACGGGTTCCGGCCCTCGCCCGGCGGCGCGGTCTACAACACCGCGCTGGCCTTGGGCCGGCTGGGGGTGGCGACGGGCCTCCTGTGGCCGATCTCGCGCGATGGGTTCGGGGGGATGCTGCGGGGGCCTCTGGCCGAGGCCGGGGTGGACCTGTCGCTGTGTCCCGAAAGCCCGCGCCCGACGACCTTGGCCTTCGTGACCTTCCGCGATGGCGAGGCGCAATACAGCTTTTACGACGAGGGCACGGCGGGGCGCGATGGTTTTGCCCCCGTGCTGCCTGACCATGTTCGGGCGCTGTTCATCGGCGGCATCAGCCTGATCCCCGACGCCCCGGCGCAGGCGGTTGCCGCACTGGTGGCCAAGGCGCAGGGGCGGCTGGTGATGCTGGACCCGAATATCCGCCCGGCGATGATCCCCGACCTGCCGGCCCATCGCGCCCGGATTCTGGCGCTGGCCGCGCAGGCGACGGTGGTGAAGCTGTCGGCCGAGGACATCCGCGCCCTCTGGCCCGGTTCCGCGCCCGAAACGGTGGCGGCGGGCCTGCTGGCGCAAGGCGCGGCTCTGGTGCTGCTGACCCAAGGCGCGCAGGGCGCCACTGCCTTCCGCTCCCACGCCGCCCTGCACCGCCCGGCGCCGCGCGTCGCGGTCGCGGACAGCATCGGGGCAGGCGACTGCTTCGATGCGGGCTTCCTCACCAGCCTCGCCGCGCAAGACCTGCTGACCCCGCAAGCCCTTGCGAACGCGCCGGATTCCGCTGTCGAGGCCGCGCTGGATCACGCCATCCGCATCGCGGCCCTGTCACTCTCCCGCCCCGGCTGCAACCCGCCCTGGGCGCATGAGGTCCAGCCATGAAGGTCCTGGTCCAGCGCGTTTCCGAGGCCGCCGTCGCCGTCGAGGGCGAGACCATCGGCCAGATCGGTCCCGGCCTGCTGGCCCTCGTTTGCGCCGTGCAGGGCGACAGCGACGAGGAGCCTGCCCGCATGGCTGCCCGTGTCGCCAAGCTGCGGATTTTCCACGACGATCAGGGGCGCATGAACCGTTCGATCCTCGACGCCGGCGGGGCAATCCTCGCCATCAGCCAGTTCACGCTGGCCGCCGACCTGCGCAGCGGCAACCGTCCCGGCTTCTCCCGCGCCGCGCCGCCCGAGGAGGGTCGGAGGCTGGTGGACGCCTTTTGCGCCGCGCTGCGCAGCCACGGCATTCCCGTTGAAACGGGGCGCTTCGGCGCGGAAATGCGGGTCTCGCTGGTCAATGAAGGGCCGGTGACGATCATGCTGGACGGCCGGGACCGCAAAAATGACGCAGCGGCACGGGGTTGACTTCGCACCGTTCAGCAACCATCTGCCATCCAATCACCCGCGCCACGGCGCGGCCTGCGTCGTGACCGGGCATCCCGCGTCTCCGGCGCCCATCCATCGGAGAGTTTGATGACCGACAGCCAACGCCCGCAGGGCAAGCCCCGGCGCCGTCCTGCGCGCGCCCAATCCACCGCCGCGCCCACGTCCCGCGAGGCGCGCCAGACCACCGCCCGCCGCGCCCCCGCGCGCGAGCCGCTGACCACCGGCCCCTTCGCCGAGATGGGCATCGACCCGCAGGTGAATGCCAATATCACCGCGATGGGCCTGACCGAGCCGACGCCGATCCAGCGCGATGCGATTCCGCAGGTGCTGAAGGGCCGCGACCTGATGGGTCTGGCCCAGACCGGCACCGGCAAGACGGCGGCCTTCGGCCTGCCCATGCTGACCCGCCTGCTGGCCGAGGGCACCCGCCCCCGCGCCGGCCATTGCCGCGCCCTGATCCTTGCGCCGACGCGCGAGCTGGCCACCCAGATCGCCACCAATATCGAGGCCTATGCCGAGGGCACCCCGATCCGCCATCAGCGCGTGGTCGGCGGCGCCTCGCTGAACCGGCAGGCCGAGGCGCTGGCGCGCGGCACGGATGTGCTGATCGCCACGCCGGGCCGGCTGATCGACCTGCTGGAGCGCGGCGCCGTCAGCCTGTCGGATGCCCGCTATCTGGTGCTGGACGAGGCCGACCAGATGCTGGACATCGGCTTCATCCACGCCCTGCGCCGCATCGCCCGGCTGCTGCCGGAGCGTCGCCAGACGCTGATGTTCTCGGCCACCATGCCGAAGCTGATGGAGGAACTGGCCGAGACCTACCTGACCGAGCCGCTGCGCGTCGCCGTCAACCCGCCCGGCCGCGCGGCCGACAAGATCGATCAGGGCGTGCATTTCGTCAATCAGGGCGACAAGGCGCGGCTGCTGGCCGATTACATCTCGGGCCATCTGGACGAGCATGCCATCGTCTTCGGCCGCACCAAATACGGCAGCGAGAAGTTGGCCAAGCTGCTGGAGAAATGGGGCTTTTCCGTGGCCGCCATCCACGGCAACAAAAGCCAGGGCCAGCGCGAGCGCGCGCTGGCGGGCTTCCGCGCCGGCGAGACCAAGGTGCTGGTGGCCACGGATGTGGCGGCGCGGGGGCTGGATATTCCGCTGGTCGCGCATGTCTACAACTACGACCTGCCCAACGTGCCGGAGAATTACGTCCACCGCATCGGGCGCACGGCGCGGGCGGGCCGCGACGGCCGCGCCATCGCCTTCTGCGCCCCCGGCGAGCTGGGCGAGCTGCGCGCCATCGAGAAGGCCCTCGGCAACCGCATCCCGGTGATCGGCGGCGAGGCCCCGCCCGAACCGGAAGCGGCGGCCAAGAAGCGCGGCACCCGTCCGGGGCAGAAGCCGCAGGCGCGTGCGGGCGGGCATGAGGCCCCGGCGCGGTCGCGCCCGGCCCGGCGCCCCTCGCGTCGGCCCAAGGCGCAGCAAAAGGTGTAACGGATTGAAAAGGGGCCGGCTTGCGGCCCCTTTTCGTCATGCCGGCGGGGGGCCGGTGGCCGCCGGTCCGGCCAGCTGTGTCGCGGCGGGTGCGGTCAATGCGCCGAAATCGAAATCGCCGCCGCCCTGTATGGCCGCGAACAGCGCCAGCGCGACCAGGATCGCCAGCACCAGCGCCGCCAGCTTCCAGACCGACCAGGGCCGTTCGCCCTGCACCCGGCCCGACTGGCCGTTGACCACGAAGCGATAGCTTTTGCCGTTGTATTTGTAGGCCGCCGTCCAGACCGGCAGCAGGATATGCTTGAAGGTCTCGTTGTCGTGCTCGGTAACGACGCGCCCGACCCGCTGCACGTCGCCGCCGATGGCGCGGCGCACGTCGCCCAGGATCACCCCGGCCATCTCGTCATGCGCGATCTCGTTGCCGGCGCGGAGGTTGACGGTATAGCCCTCGGCCTCGAACCCGGCGAGATAGTCGGGCCGGAAATCGTGCAGCGCCGACAGGTCCCAGGGCGCCAGCGCGTCGGTGAAGCTGCGCGGCAGCGAGGTCGAGGCCAGCACCAGCACATCGTCGAAGCTGCGCGCCACCCGCCCGGAAACCGGGGTCCAGCGGATGCGGCGGCGCTGTTCGGCCACCCGCTGGGTGCGGCCGTTGACCTGCCGCGTCACCCAGACGGTTTCATAGTAATAATCGCCGCGCGCGCCGTCATAGCGGCTTTGCGTATCGGCGTCGAAGGTCCAGAAGGGCGAATAGACGCCCGCCATCCTGCGTCCGCGCCGCGCATATTGCGCCAGCCCGTTGGGGGCGAACCACAGGCCCTTGAACCATTTTTCCAGCGAGGCGCGGGCATCGGCCTCGGTGATGGCGAAGGGCAGCACGCCCTGCGGCTTGATCAGGCGCTCGGCCCCGGTATCGGTGACGACCGGCGTGGCGCAGAACGGGCACAGGCTGGCCTGGTGCCCGGCATCGGCGTTGAGTTTCGCGCCGCAATTCGGGCAGGAGAGGGTGCGGACGGTCTCGGTCAGGTCGGCGGGGGCGCGGTCCAGCGCCAGCCCCTGCTCCAGCGGGATTTCGCGCAGGCCGGGGGATTTGTGGCCGCTGTCCCATTGCAGCGCGCCGCCCTTGCGCGGCGCGGGCGTGACGCGGGGGATGCCGTTCGCGCCGTCCTCGACCGCGGCTTCGGTTTCCGGCAGCCCGGCGGTGGCGGCGCCGATCTGCTGGCGATGCCCGCAATAGGGGCAGACCAGTTCGGCCTCGCCGGGGGAAAAGCGCAGGCTGGCGCCGCAGCTTTCGCAGGGATAGCGGTATTCGGTCTGCGCCATGTTCGCGGGTCGGCCCTCAGTCGCGCGGCGGCAGCGGCGGCGGTGCGGTGGGGAACAGGGCGGCCAGCGCGGGCACGGCCTCGGCCTGCGTCCAGTTTTCCTGCCCCTGCGTCCAGACCAGGCAGGCGCGGGTCATGCGGCCCTCGCGCACCAGATCGCCCAGTTGCGCGACGGTGAAGGGACCTTCCGGCTTGTCGCCGATGGCGACGTGCCAGACGGCGGCCCCGGCGGGCAGCGGCGGCGGTGCTGCGGGCGCCGAGGGCGTGGATGCGGCCGGCGCCGCGCCCCAGGGGCCTTGCTGCATCATCGCGGCGCCCATCGCCGCGCCGATCCCGGCGCCCATGCCGGCCGCCATGCCGCCACCGCCGCCGGGCGCATCGGCGCCGCGGATCATCGCCTCGCCCATCGCATATTGCTGGAAGCGGCCCAGATCGCCGACGATCCCCATCGAGGTGCGCTTGTCGAGCATCTTCTCCACCTCGTCGGGCAGCGAGATGTTCTCGACATAGAATTCCGGGATGGCCAGCCCGTATTCGCCGATGGTGGGCGCGATGGCGGTGGCGATCAGCTTGCCCAGGTCGGCCGTGTTCGCCGCCATGTCCAGAACCGGGATGCCCGAGCCGGCCAGCACCCGCGAGACCTCCTGCACGATGACGTTGCGCAGGTGGTCGGACACGTCGGTGGTGGTGAACTCGCCATCGGTGCCGACGATTTCCACCATGAACTTCGCCGGGTCGGTCACGCGCATGGAATAGGTGCCGAAGGCGCGGATGCGGACCGGGCCGAATTCCGGGTCGCGGGCGATGATCGGGTTGCGGGTGCCCCATTTCAGATCGTTGAAGCGGGTGGTGTTGACGAAATAGATCTCGGACTTGAACGGGCTGCGGAAGCCGTGGTCCCAGTGCTGGAGCCGGGTCAGCACCGGCAGGTTGTTGGTTTCCAGCTGCCACAGGCCGGGGCCGAACACGTCGGCCAGTTGTCCTTCATGGATGAAGACGGCGGCCTGCCCCTCGCGCACGGTCAGCTTGGCGCCGTATTTGATGGCGTTGCCGCGGGTCTCGAAGCGCCAGACCATCGTGTCGCGCGTGTCGTCGGTCCAGGCGATGACCTCGATGAACTCGCCCGAGAGAAAATCGAAAAGACCCATCCGGCCCTCCTGTTCGCGCGCCACCCGCGCCCGAGACAATGAGTAAGCATCGCGTCGGTTCCATGCAAGGCACGGCCCCGCGAGGGGGCGGGATCGTGCGGGTCGGGCAAGGCGCGGCGCGCGCTGCCCGACTTACCCACCCCCTCCGACTCCTATGGGGGTCTCCGGGCGTGGATAAGTCTGCGTGGGGGCGCGGGGTGATCGCGGATGGGGGCGGGCCATCCCGCAAGGGGTGCCCGCCTGCGGCCGGGCGGCAGCGCCGCGTTCCGGGCGGCCTTGGAGGCCGCCCGGAACGCGCTGCACCTGTCGGCGCAGTCGGGGCGCGGCGGCGGGACGTGAGGCGGGACGGTGCGTGCGAGCACGCACCCTACATCCTGGATACCGTGGCGTGCGTGTTTACAGGCGCCGGGGCGACTGCCGGATCGGGTAGCCTGCCCGGCGGCAGTCCCTCGTGCGCTGGGACTTTCGGCGCGGATCGTCGTGAAGGGATGGTCTGGCGCGGCTGATTCCGCGCGCCCGTCCCGGCGACTCGCCGGTCTATACGCAGGCCGGCGCGGTCACGCTTCCGGCGGCGGGATCAGCTCGGCGGCGATCTGGCGGATCAGCGGCAGCGCCTCGGCCTCGGTCATGCCCGGCCGCAGGCGGCGGTCGTAGAGCATCTTCAGCAGCAGTTCGTCCAGCCAGGTCAGATGCGCGAACTCCTCGTCGTCGTTGAAGACCGAGGGCCGGGCATGCGGGTGGTCGTTGGCCAGGCCCAGTCCCTGCGCCATTTCCTCGTGCAGGCAGGAGGCGCGCAGGCGCGGCCCCAGCTCGGCCCGGATCACCGCGACGGCCTGCGTATAGACCGGCGAGGCGCCGCGCGAATAGGTGAACACCGTGCAATAGATCTGCGGCGACAGGTCGGCCAGCGCGCGGATGTCCGAGGCCGGCATTCCCGGCACCAGCTCCGCCAGATGCGGGGCGATGGCGCGGCGCTCGTCCTCGTTCAGGATCAGCAGGGTGAAATTCCCGCCCGAGCCGGTCAGCGATGCCGGATGCCCGCTGGCCGCCTGAAGCCGGGCGGCGAGGGCGGCCACGCTGGCACGATCCTTGCGGCGCTGCTCGGGCGCGACGCTGTCGCCATATTCGATCTGAAAGCGCACCGGCCCGGCCCAGCGGCGCAGCGGCGCCGGGCTGGTGCGGCGGACGAGCTGGCCGTTCTCGCGCACATATTCGTCGCGCAGGGCGACGTTGACGAAGATCTCCGCCAGCCCGGCGGCATCCACCCGCACCTCGCGCCCGTCATCGGCGCGCAGCAGGCCGCGCGCGGCCAGCCGCTCCTCGATGCTGGCCAGCCAGGCGCGCATGTTGAGGCTGGCCGGCGACGGCTGGGCGGGCGCCGGTTCCGGCTCGGGGCGCGGCGGGGCCGGCAGCGGGCGGTCGGTGCCAGGCAGGGGTGCCGGCTCGGGCGCCGGCGCCGGCGTGCAGGCCGCCAGCGCCGCCAGCAGCAGCGCGCCGGCGGCAGCGCCCGGCCAGCGCCGGGCAGGGGGCGGGGAGAAGCGGGCTTGGCTCACGATCGGCGTCAGGCGGTCGGTTGTTTCCCTTGCGGAATCTGGCTTTGCCGCGCATGGGCGGCGGCCAGCGTGTCGCGCAGCTCGGTCTCCATCTTGCGCAGGTCCTGCTCGGCGGCGACGCGGCGGGCCTTGCCCTCGTCGGCGATGCGCAGGCTGTCCTCGATGGTGGCGATCAGTTCCGCATTCGCCGTCCGCACCGACTGGATGTCGAAGACGCCGCGCTCGATCTCGGTGCGGATGGCGGCATTGGCCTCGCGCAGGTTCTTGGCGTTGGCGGTCAGCAACTCGTTGGTCAGGTCCGTGGCGCCCTTGACCGCCTTCGCCGCCTGGGCCGAGCGGTTGATCGTCACCGCCTGCGCCAGCTGCGTCTCCCACAGCGGCACGGTGTTGACCAGGGTGGAGTTGATCTTGGTCACCAGCGACTTGTCGTTCTCCTGCACCAGCCGGATCGAGGGCAGCGACTGCATCGTCACCTGCC
>CAKTBJ010000020.1 GCA_934533075.1 uncultured Paracoccus sp. | reverse complement strand
GTCACGAAACCGACGCCATTGGCGACAAGATCGTCAACGATCTCACTGTGAATCGACACGGGCAGGCTCCTCCTTGGGTTGGGGGGCAGCAGGGCGCCGGGATTGAGGATGCCCTTGGGGTCCAGCGCCGCCTTGATGCGGCGCATCATCGCCAGCCGCACCGGGCTGGCGAATTGCGCCATGTCCTCGATCTTCAGCCGCCCGATGCCATGCTCGGCGCTGATCGAGCCGCCCAGGTCATGCGAGACCCGGGTGATCGCCATGCGCACCGCGTCGTTGATGCCGGCATGGGCGGCCAGGAAGGCGGCCTTGGCGGCGCCCTCCGGCGGGAACACGTTGCAATGGATATTGCCGTCGCCGACATGGCCATAGCTGTTGATGCGCAGGCCCGGATGCACCGCCGCCACCGCCGCATGGGTGCGGGCGACGAAATCCGGGATATGCGAGATCGGCACCGAGGTGTCGCTGCTGCATATGGCGCCGTTGCGGTGGTTGACCTCGGGCGTGCGCTCGCGCAGCGCCCAGATCGCTTGCCGCTGGGCCAGCGTCTCGGCCAGCACGGCGTCCAGGACCGCGCCCGCCTCCATCTGCCGCGCCAGATGGTCCTCGACGCGGTGGCGCATGCCCTGCGGTCCGCCCATCTCGACCAGCAGATACCAGGGCGCGCGCGTCTCCAGCGGGCGGCGCAGGCCGTCCAGCGTGTCCAGCGCCAGATCCAGCCCGAAGCCGCTCATCAGTTCCAGCGCCGAGACGGCGGTGCCGAAATCCGCCCGCAGCGCACCCAGCAGCGCCACCGCCGTTTCCGGGCCGTCGATGGCGCAGAAGGCGGTGACGGTCTCGGCGTCGAGGGGCCGCACGGCCAGCGTGGCGGCGGTGATCACGGCCAGCGTGCCCTCGCTGCCGATCAGCAGGTGGCGCAGGTCGTAACCGATATTGTTCTTGCGCAGGGGCGTCAGCTCGTCCAGCACCGAGCCGTCGGCCAGCACGGCCTCCACCCCCAGGCACAGGTCGCGGGCATTGCCGTCGCGCAGCACCTGGATGCCGCCGGCATTGGTGGCCAGGTTGCCGCCGATGGTGCAGCTTCCCTTCGATCCCATGCTGAGCGGAAAGGTCAGGCCCCGCGCCTCGGCCATGCCGTGAACCTGTTCGAGGATCGCCCCGGCCTCGACGGTCATGGTGCCGTCCGCGGCCGAGACGCCGCGCAGCCGGTTCATGCGCTCCAGCGACAGGATCAGCACGGCACCGCTGTCGATGGACAGCTGCGCCGCCACGACGCCGGTGCCGCCGCCATAGGGGATCACCGGCATGGCGGCATCAAAGCAAAGCCGCATCACGGCCGCCACCTGCGCGGTGTCGGAGGGCAGGGCGATCAGCGCGGCGCGGCCCTCGAAGCGGCCGCGGGGATCCTCGAAATAGCGTGCCGCGTCCTCGGGTGCCCGCCATCCCGAGGGGCCGAGCAGGGACTTGATCGCCTGGATCGTGGAGGTGTCGAGCATGCTTTGCCCTGCCGGATGGGATGACCTGTCGCGGGCAGATTTGCGCAATCCGGCCCGGTGCGCGACTCATATTGTTTTCATGCGGGGTAAACGGTTGTTTTACCCTTGCGGCGCCTCGCGGCGGATGGTGCCGCGCAACTGGTCCAGCAATTGCTCGACCAGCCGGATCTTGGAGCAATCCGCCCGCGTCACCAGCCCCAGCCGGCGCAGCACCGGCTGGCCGCCCAGCGGGATGCGGCGCAGGCGTTGGAAGATCGGGTCGGGCACGCAGATGTCGGGCACGATCGACACGCCCAGGTTATGCGCCACCATGCTGACGAGGTTTTCCAGCGAGCCCATCTCCATCACCTCGCGCACGGCGACGCCGTTGCGCAGCAGCCAGCTTTCCGCCAGCACGCCGACGCTGGCGCGGCGGGTGTGGCGGATATAGGGCATCGCGGCGAGGATGCGGGCGGGGTCGGTCTCCGTCACCTCGGGCGAGGTCAGCAGGACCAGTTCCTCCTCGGCCACCGGAAACCATTGCATCGCCGCCGCCGCGCGCGTCGGTTCGCTGATGACGGCGGCGTCGATGAACCCGTCCTCGACCTGTTCATAAAGCGCGTCGGTCAGGCCGGGGACGACGCGGACATGCAGTTTCGGAAAGCGGTCCACCAGTTGCTTGACCGAGATCGGGATCAGCCCGCGAATCGCCGAGGGCACCGCGCCCAGCGTGAAATCCCCGATCAGTTCGGCATCGCCGCGCAGGTCGTCCAGGATCGTGTCATAGCTGCGGCACAGCTCGCGCGCCTTGGGCACCAGTGCCAGCCCAAGCTGGTTCAGCCGCGGCGGCTGGCGCGAGCGGTCGAACAGCGCGACCTGAAGCAGGTCCTCCAGCCGGCGCATCTGCTGGCCCACGGCGGCGTTCGAGACGCAAACCTTGTCGGCCGCACCGGCAAAGCTGCCCTGGTCGGCGATGGCGACCAGCGTGCGGAACAGCGTGATGCTCATGGTCCCCTCCCTTGCGCGGAATGCGTCAGGCCGCGCGTTCCTGTAAAGCATGGCTTTAGCGATGCTGAAATATCAATGACTCGACGACGTTTCCCCGGCCCGCATTATGACGGGCGGGGCCGGCGGGTGTCGAGGAGCGGCCGCCCGGCCATGCAATCGCAGGGGGAGGAAACCATGCGCAGAAGAACCCTTCTTCAGGCCGCGGCCGCGACGATGCTGTTCGCGACGGCGGCCGGCGCCGAGCTTTCAGGCCCGGTCAACTATATCATCCCGTTCGCGCCGGGCGGCGAATCCGACATCACCGCACGGCTGCAACAGCCGATCTTCCGCAGCAAGTTCGGGCAGGAGCTGGTGGTGTCCTACCAGACCGGCGGCGGCGGGGCGACCGCCTGGGCGGCGCTGAACGGGATGGAGGATTCGGGCCATACCATCATGGGCGTGAACCTGCCCCATATCATCATCCAGCCGGCGCAGAAGGAGGTGGGCTACAAGACCGAGGAGCTGAACATCTTCTACATGTTCCACTTTACCCCCGATGCCATCGTGGTGCGCGCCGACAGCCCCTATCAGACGCTGGCGGATTTCGTGGCCGATGCGCAGGCCAATCCCGGCGCGCTGACCATCGCCGGCACCGGCAAGGCCAGTGCCAACCACCTGACGCAGATCAAGTTCGACAAGATGGCCGGGATCACCACGACCTACGTTCCCTTCGGCGGCACCGGCGACGCGGTGACGGCGATGCTGGGCGGGCAGGTCAAGGCGCAATGGGGCTATACCACCGTCGGCGCGGGGCAGGGCGATCAGGTGCGGCTGCTGGCCGTCGCCACCGAGGAGCGCCATCCGCTGTTTCCCGACGTGCCGACCTTCAAGGAGCTGGGCTACGATCTGGTCGGGGGCGCCTATCGCGGCCTTGCGCTGCCGAAATCGGCCAGCGCCGAGGTGACGCAACAATGGTCCGACATGATCGCCGAGATCAACCAGGACCCGGACTTCATCCAGATGATGCTGGATGGCGGCTATGCCATGCTGGACGTGCCCGCCAGCGGGATGAAGGCGTGGATGGACCAGAAAAGTCAGGAATATCTGGACGATGCCCGCGCCGCCGGCCTGATCGAATAACCTGACCGGAGGGCTGCGCGTGGATTTCGGCAACTTCCTGAACGCCGTCACCCCCCTGAACCTACTGTTCGCGGTTTTCGGGGTCGCGGCGGGCACGATCATCGGCGCCATTCCCGGCCTGACCGCCACGATGGCGGTGGCGGTGCTGGTGCCGATCACCTTCTCGATGGAACCGGCCTCCGGGCTGATCCTGCTGGGGGCGATCTATACCGGCGCCATCTATGGCGGCGCCTATTCGGCGATCCTGCTGAACACGCCGGGCACGCCCTCGGCCATCGCCACCACCTTCGACGGCTATCCGATGGCGCGGCGCGGCGACGGCGACCTGGCCATCGCGCTGGCCTGCTTCGCCTCGGTCTTCGGCGGGCTGGTCGGCGCGCTGGCGCTGCTGTTCCTGGCCCCGCCGCTGGCCAGGGTGGCGCTGGCCTTCGGGCCGGTGGAATATTTCTGGCTGGCCATCTTCGGCCTGTCGCTGATCGCCTCGCTGTCCAAGGGCAACCTCGCCAAGGGCCTGGCCGGGGGCGCCTTCGGCATGATCCTGTCCACCGTGGGCGTGGCCAAGGTCTCGGCTGATGTGCGACTGACCTTCGGCCATCCGGTGATGATCGGCGGCTTCGACGTGGTGGCGGCGCTGATCGGGCTGTTCTGCATTCCGGTGATCATCGACCTGGTGGCCACGCGCGGGCGGCACCTGAAGATGGAAAGCGAGGTCCGCAGCCTGCGCTTCGGCGAGGCGGCGGCCATCATGCTGCGGTCCAAGTTCAACCTGATCCGCTCCTCGGTGATCGGCACGGTGGTCGGCATCCTGCCCAGCGCCGGCGGCTCGGTCGCGGGGCTGGTGGCTTATTCCGAGGCCCGCCGCGCCGCCCGCCCCGGCCAGAAGTTCGGCGAGGGCGAGCCGGACGGCATCATCGCCTCGGAAAGCGCCAACAACGCCACGGTGGGCGGCGGCTTCATCCCGACGCTGGTGCTGGGCGTGCCCGGCACGCCGCCGGATGCGGTGATCCTGGGCGCGCTGCTGGTGCAGGGCATCCGCACCGGGCCGGCGCTGTTCCAGGGCAACACGGTCATCGTCAATACCTTCATCTACGGGTTGCTGGTCGCCACCGTGCTGATGCTGCCCATCGGGCTGCTGATCGGGCGCTATGCCTACAAGTCGATCATCGCCATCCCCAAGGCGCTGCTGGTGCCCTCGGTGGCCTTCATGACCATCCTCGGCACCTTCGCCATCCGCAACAACACCGCGGACATCGTGATCATGCTGGGGCTGGGCGTGTTCGGCTGGGTGGTCGGGCGGTTCGGCTTCGCCGCCTCGCCGATCGTGCTGGGGCTGATCCTCGGACCCATCGCGGAACAGGGCTTCGTGCAGGCCTGGACCATCGGCGCGGCGACCGGCAACCTGCCGGGCATGTTCTTCGGGCGCCCGATCTCGCTGGCGATCATCGCGGCGACGTTGCTGACGCTGGTGCTGCCGGCGCTGGCTGAACGAAGGTCCGCACGCAGGGGGGCAGGGCAATGAGCGCGCAGGGCAGGCGCGACCTCGGGTCGCTGGCGGTCTCGCTGGTCTTCGTCGCCATAGGCTTCGTCGTGCTTTACGACACCACGGGCTATGCGGACATGGATTCCAAGATCTTCCCGCGCGCGGCGGCGATCGTGCTGATCCTGACCGCGGGCGCTTCCTGCGTGACGTGGCTGCTGCGCCCGGCGGCGGTCTGGGGCCTGGGCGGCGGCAACTGGTGGCGGCGCATCCTGCTGGTCGGCGCGATGCTGCTGGCGGCGCTGCTGATGCCCAGGCTGGGCTTCCTGCCCTCGGGCATCCTGGTCTTCGCGGGCGGCCTGGTCGCCGGCATGGACGAGCGTTGGGACGCCCGCCACCTGCTGCTTTACGCCCTGAGTTCGGCGGTGATCGTCGTGGCCTTCTATGCGCTGTTCAAATACGCGCTCTATGTGCCGCTGCCGTGAACCGGCGGGGGGCGGGCGTGCCGCCCCCCTGTCGGCGCCCATGCGGCGCAGGCGGTCGGAATACGCCGAGGCCTGAGGGGACGCCGCGGCGGGAAGCAGCCCCCGAAACCGACAAACCCGCCGCACCCGCGGCGGGTTTCTCCATTCGGCCAGTCCAGTCGGGATCATGCGCCGCCCGCCTTGCGGTGCGGCATGGCGGTCCGGGCTGGTCCTTTCGCCCGGCATCCCCGGACCGGCCGTTCTCCGGGCCTTAGAAAATATATCATAAATAAAAAATACCATACCAGTCCCTTGCATGATCGCACCGCTTCCCCGAAGCTGGCGCGAGGCCTCAAGGGGGAGGGATGGCGCGGAATGGCAATCTTGTCCGAACAGCCGCCGGCGAACGGCAGCCCGGTCCGGCTGGAGCGGCTGGGCAAGAGCTATGGCAGCTTCGTCGCCGTGCATCCGATGGACCTTCGGATCGGCGCCGGCGAATTCCTGTCCTTCCTCGGTCCCTCCGGCTCGGGGAAGACCACGACGCTGATGATGCTGGCCGGGTTCGAGGCCCGGACCAGCGGAAGGATCATGGTGGAGGAGCGCGACATCACCGCCACCGCCCCCGCCCAGCGCAATATCGGCATGGTGTTCCAAAGCTATGCCCTCTTTCCCCATATGACGGTCGAGCAGAACATCGCCTTCCCGTTGCGCATGCGCCGCATGGGCGGCGCCGAGCGCGGCCGGGCCGTGGCGCGGGTGCTGGAGATCGTCGGCCTGGGTGATTTCGCCCGCCGCTATCCGGCGCAGCTGTCGGGCGGCCAGCAGCAGCGGGTGGCGCTGGCGCGCGCCATCGTCTTCCAGCCGCCGGTGCTGCTGATGGACGAGCCGCTCTCGGCGCTGGACAAATACCTGCGCAGTCATTTGCAGGCAGAGATCAAGCGCATCCAGCGCGAGCTGGGGATCACCGTGGTCTATGTCACCCATGACCAGGACGAGGCGATGACGCTGTCCGACCGCATTTGCGTCATGCGCGACGGCCGCATTGCCCAGATCGGTGCGCCCGAAGACCTGTATCGCAGCCCGCAGGATGAATTCGTGGCGGGATTCCTGGGCGAATCCAATATGTTCGAGGTTGATGCGACGGCCGGAGACGGCACCGTCCGCCTCGACCTCGGCGAAGGGCTGGCGTTGCCGGTCGCCCGCCGGCCTGCGGGGCGGCGGGTGAAGGTCTCCGTGCGGCCCGAGCATCTGCGCTTTCACCCCGACCCGCGGGGCGGGGCGACCGTCCGCGATGCGACCTATGTCGGCGACCATCGCCGTTACGAGCTGGTGCTGGACGATGGCACCGCCCTGGTGGCGAAGGTGCAGGTCACGGACGGCTCGGATGCGATCGCGCCGGGGACACGGGTGGCGGCCGACTGGCCGATCAAGGAAATGCGGCTGTTCTCCGATGGCAAGGCGCTGCAATGAAGACAGTTTCCATCAACCCCGCCGAACCGGCCTTGAGCCGCCTTGCGGGCGAGGTGGCAGGGTCTCGCCGCCCGAGGGCCGCCACGAGCCGGCCCTTCGCGGCCCGCAGCATCCCCTGGGTGCGCTGCGCCATGAAGTCCTTTCCCTGCGCTGCCGCGAAACCGGCCCCGAACCGTCTTTCGGGCGAGGTGGCGAGGTCTCGCTGCCCGAGGGCCGCCACGAATCGGCCCTTTGCGGCCCGCGGCATCCTCTGGGTGCGCTGCGCCATGAAGCCCTTTCCCTGCGCTGCCGCGAAACCGGCTTCGAACCGTCTTGCGGGTGAAGTGGCCGAGTCTCGACGCCCGAAGGCCGCCACGAGCCAGCCCTTTGCGACCCACAGCGTCCGCTGGGTGCGCTGCGCCATGAAACTCCTTCCCCGCGTTGCCGCCGCATCGGCCCGGAGCCACCGCGCCGACGAGGCGGCCCAGAGCCTCCGCTCCGGCAAGGCGGATCGGGTGCCGGCCCCCAAGGCCCCGCTATGAGGCGCCTGCTTCGCAATCCCGCCGGGCTGATCCTGCCGCTGCTGGTGTTCCTGCTGGTCTTCTACCTGCTGCCCGTGGCGCTGATGCTGGGCCGCAGCGCCGGCAGCGAGGCGGATTTCGCCCCCTATCTGGCCGTCTTCACCTCCGAGGTGGCGATCAAGGTTTTCCTCTATACGCTGCGGGTCGCGGTCCTCTCGACGCTGATCGTCCTGCTGCTGGCCTATCCGCTGGCCTATTACATCGCCACCACGACCGAGCGCCGGGCCATGATCCTGCTCGCCGTGGTGCTGGTGCCGTTCTGGACCTCGATCCTGATCCGCTCCTATGCGTGGATGGTGCTGCTGGGGCAGCGCGGGGTGGTCAACGGGTTCCTGACCTGGATCGGGGTGATCGACCAGCCGATCCGCATGCTGAACACCACCTTCGCGGTCTATATCGGCATGGTGCATGTGCTGCTGCCCTTCATGGTGCTGCCGATCCTCGGCGCGCTGAAGGCGATCGACGGGCGGCTGGTGGCGGCGGCGGAAAACCTCGGCGCCGGGCCGGGATCGGTGTTCCGCCATGTCATCCTGCCGCTGTCGATGCCGGGGGTGCTGGCCGGCTGCGTGCTGGTCTTCGTGCTGGCGCTGGGCTTCTACATCACGCCGGCCCTTGTCGGCGGGCCGCGCGACATGACCATTTCCATGCTGATCGCGCAGGAGGTGGACCTGCTGCGCTGGGATGTGGCTTCGGCGCTGGCGACGGTGCTGCTGGCCGCGACCCTTGCGGCGCTGCTGGCGGTCAGCCGAGTCCTCAGCCTCGACCGCATCATGGGGAAAGCGAAATGAGCCAGCGTTCCATCCGCGTCACCGGTCCCGTCACGCAGGCGGTGCTGGCGGCGGCCGCCATCCTCGTGGCGGTGTTCCTGATCCTGCCGGTGCTGGTGATCGTGCCGGTGTCGTTCTCGGCCGGCAGCTTCCTCAGCTTTCCGCCGCCGGGCTTTTCGACGCAATGGTATGAGCGGCTGTTCTCGCGCCCCGAATGGCTGGATTCGGCCTGGCGCAGCATCTGGATCGCGGGCGTGGTCACGCTGGTCTCGACGGTGCTGGGGACGCTGGGTGCCTTCGGGCTGGTGCGCGGACGGTTCCGGGGGCAGCGGATCGTGCTGGCCTTCGTGCTGTCGCCGCTGATCATTCCGGGCGTGATCGTCGCCATCGCCATCTATTTCTTCTATGCCCAGTTCCGGCTGACCGGCTCGGCCCTCGCCATCGCGCTGGCCCATACCACGCTGGCGGTGCCCTTCGTGGTGGTGAATGTCGCCGCATCGCTGCACGGCTTCGACCGGCGGCTGGAGATGGCGGCGCAGAACCTGGGCGCCGGCACGCTGGCCACCTTCTGGCTGGTCACTCTGCCGATCATCCGCCCCGGCATCGCGGCGGGGGCGCTGTTCGCCTTCATCTCCTCCTTCGACGAGCTGATCGTGGCCCTGTTCATCGCCGGCCCGCGCCAGGTCACGCTGCCCCTGCGCATGTGGGAGGGCATGCGCTCCTCGCTGGAACCGACGCTGGCGGCGGTGTCGGTGCTGGCGGTCACGGTGTCGGTGGCGCTGTTCTTCAGCTCCTCGATGCTGCAAAGGCGGGCGCGCCGGCGCATGGCCCGGCGGGAGGACGGCTGATGCGCATCCTGATCCACGCCAGCATGGTGATCGCCTTTCGCGACGGCGCGCATCGCCTGCTGCGCGACGGCTGGGTGATGGTCGAGGGCGACCGCATCGCCCATGTCTCCGGCGCCCGGCCGGAGGGGGATTTCGATCAGGTGGTGGAGGCCCCCGCCGGTCTGCTGACGCCGGGCCTGATCGACATGCATGCCCATGTCACCAGCGCGCCCTATGACCGCTCCTATGTCGAGGATGTCGGCAAGCCGGGCTTCTGGTTCTCCGGCCTGCCGGAGCTGCTGCCGGCGATGGGCGCGGCGCTGGATGCCGAGGCCCAGCAGGCGGCGGTGGATTTCTCGCTGGCCGAGATGACCCGCAGCGGCACCACCACCCTGTTCGAGATCGGCTGGCTGGGCGACTATACCGCCGAGGCCGTCGAGCGCGCCGGGCTGCGCGCCTATATCGGCGAGGGCTACGGCGCCGCCCGCTGGCGCACCGGCGACGGGGGGCGGATGCGCTATGACTGGAAGCCCGACCTGGGGATGGAGGGTCTGGCGGCGGCCGCCGATTTCGCCGCCCGCATCGACGGGCGCGCGAAGGGCCGGCTGCGCGGGCTGCTGACGCCGATGCAGGTGGCGATGGTCACGCCGGACCTGCTGGCCCGCACCCGCGCGCTGGCGGATGAGATGAACCTGCCGATGACGCTGCACGCCGCCGAGGCGGTGTTCGAGTTTCACGAGATGGTCGCGCGCGAGGGCATGACCCCCATCGAATGGCTGGAGGCGCAGGATTTCCTGTCCCCGCGCCTGATCCTGGGCCATGCCATCCTCACCAGCGGCCATTCCTGGCTGAGCCATCCCGGCCGCGATCTGGAGATTCTCGCCCGCCACGGCACGTCCGTGGCGCATTGCGCCTGGGTCTTTGCCCGGCGCGGCGTGGTGATGGAGAGCCTTGCGGACTACCTCGCGGCTGGTGTCACCATGTGCCTCGGCACCGATACGGCGCCGCAATCCATGCTGAAATCCATGCGCATGGCGGCGATCCTGTCCAAGGTCGCCGCCCGCGACCCCCGCCGCGCCACCGCGCGCGAGCTGTTCGACGCCGCCACGCTGGCGCCCGCCCGCGTGCTGGGCCGCGACGATCTGGGCCGCATCGCGCCGGGCGCCAAGGCCGATCTGCTGGTCTGGGACATGCGGGGCCTGTCGCTGGCACCGCTGCGTGACCCGCTGCGCAACCTTGTTTATTATGCGGAATCCGAAGATCTGTGCGATGTGATGGTGGATGGCGACTGGTTGATGCGCGCGGGCGCCCTGCTGCGGCTGGATGCCCGCGCCGCCGCCGGGGCGCTGCAACGGGCGGCGGAACGGGTCTGGCGCGGCATCGGTCCCGGCGACTGGGCCGGGCGCGGCATCGACACGCTGTCGCCACCCGAGCTTGAGGATTACTGATGGAACAGCCCAGCACGACCACCCTGCCAGCCGACCCCCCCGCCCAGCCCGGCAACCAGGTCGATCTGGCCTATGAGCGGATCGAGGACATGATCGTCCTGCTGCAACTGGCCCCCGGTTCGCGCGTGACCGAGGCCATGCTGGCCCGGCATCTGGGCATTGGCCGCACCCCCATCCGCGAGGCGCTGCTGCGGCTGGCCTCGGACGGGCTGCTGATCTGGCATCCCCGGCGCGGCATGGTGGTGCGCGAGATCAATTTCTCGATGCAGATGAAGGTTTTCGAGGCCCGCCGCGCCATCGAGACCGTGCTGGTCACCGCCGCCGCCCGCCGCCGCACCCGTGCCGAGGCCGAGCGCATGGCCGCCATCGTCGCCCGCTTTCGCGCCCTGCTGGAGACCGGCGACCAGGACGAGATCATGCGGCTGGACCGCCACTATGTCCGCCTGCTGCTGGAACTGTCGCGCAATCCGTTCCTGTCGCAGATCGTGCCGCTCTATTCGCTTTCCAGCCGCTTCTGGCATGCCCATCACGACCTTTATCGCAGCCGCTACCAATACGGCACGCTGACGGGGTTCCATATCCGCATCGGCGAGGCCGTGGTCGCCGGCGACGAGGCGCTGGCCCGCAGTTGCGTCGACGAGTTCATGGAATATATCGAAGGCTTCACGATCTACGTCGGCAAGGAGCTTCTGGATCGGGAGCACTGACTTGCGGCCGGCCAGCGCCGAAACGGCCACCCCGGCCCGCAGCATCGCATGGCTGGCTGTCGTCCCGCCATCGCGTCCCCGGCGCCGGTCCCATGCCGACATGGCGCGCGCTGGACTGGCTGTGCGACCTGCCGGACGCATGCCGGACGGCCGGCAGCGCGCCATCGCCGTGGCTGGTCCGCCACCACCGGCTGGCGCTTTGCCGGGCAGTCGCAGGGCGCGCCGGCCCATGACATGCCGGACCTGACCGGCAGGGCCATCGGCATCGGCCTGCCTCTGGCCGCCGGTGCCGCCATCGCCCGCCCCGGCCGCGAGGTGATCCGCCTGCAAGCCGGTGCAGCGGCACCCATCCCTGTCAAGCACGGCACCCCTGCGCGCGGGCGGCTGGACGTGCTGGCGGTGATCCGCGCCAATGGCCGCTGCAACATCCCCCCGGCGAGACTGCGCGGCGGATGCCGGGGCTGGACGATCCGGCCCGGAGGGTGGCCGGATTCGAGGCGCTGCGGCCGAAAGCCCCGGCCCGCTCCCGATCGAGATGTCGATCCGAAGATAATATATTATTCATGAATGATATAATACTTTATCGTGCATTCGACATATTTTATGTTGCCGGATTGCCGGGGCTGCCCTAGGCTCGGCCTGTCCTGCGATGCCTGACGGCGCGCGGATCAACAGGGGTCAAGGGAGGACTCACATGGACAAGCGGGAACAGGCGCTGATCCGCCGGCTGCGGGCCTCGGTCATCGTTCCGCCGACCGCGCGGCGCGATTTCCTGAAACTTTTCGGCGGGGCGGCGGCGCTGGCGATGGCCGGGCCGTCGCTGACCGGGCGCGCCTTCGCGCAGGAGGCGCCGATGCCGGAATTCGGCGCCATCCCCGACGCCTGGAAGGGCGAGGGCGAGGTGGTCGTCGTCACCTGGGGCGGCATCGGCACCGACATGCAGCGCAGGGCCTGGTTCGAGCCGTTCGAGCAGCTTTGCGGCATTCGCGTGGTCGAGGCGATCGGTCCCGACCCGGCCAAGCTGAAGGCAATGGTCGATACCGGCACCGTGGAATGGGACATCTGCCAGATCGGCCGCGGGGCCATGATCGAGCTGATGGCGCAGGGTGACTATCTGGAACCCATCGACTACGGCCTGGTGGAGGATGGCGTGACGGAGGAATTCCGCTCCGAGCACGGGCTGGACATCGTGCCCTATGCCCAGATGATCGCCTATCGCACGGATGTCTATCCCGAAGGCCCGGCCGGCTGGGCGGATTTCTACGACACCGCGAAATTCCCCGGCGCGCGATCCATGCCCATCGCCACCAAGGGCAACGTGCCGGAACTGGTCGGCGCGCTGCTGGCCGATGGCGTGCCGCCCGATCAGGTCTATCCCATCGACATCGACCGCGCGATCGCGAAGCTCTACCAGATCAAGCCCGAGGTCATCAAATGGTGGGAGGCCGGCGCCCAGCCCATCCAGATGCTGCTGGACAACGAGGCGCCGATGGTCACCGCCTGGAACGGCCGCATCAAGGCCGCGCAGGACGAGGGCCATCCGGTCGAACTGGTCTGGAATGGCGGCATGGTGCTGAACAATGCCTGGCTGATCCCGAAGGGCGCGCCGAACCTGTCGAACGCGCAGAAATTCGCGGCCTTCAGCAGCTCGGCGGTGGCGCAGGCGCGTTACTCGACCCTGCTGCCCTATGGCTTCACCAATGTCGATTCCGCGGCGCTGCTGCCCGAGGACCTGCTGAAGATCCTGCCCACCGCGCCCGAGAACTACAGCCGGATGGTGCCCTATCGGCATGAATGGTGGGCCGCGAACCGCCCCGAGGTGATCGAGAAATTCAACCGGATGATGCTGTCCTGATCCGGCGGCCTCCTTGCCCGGCGGTCGCCCGGCCGCCGGGTTTTCCATGCGCTTTTCAGGTGCCCGAATGCTCAGAACCGCCCCGATCGAGACCGTCGTGGTCAATGGCCGCCTCTATACGATGGACAGCCCCGGCGACCATGTCGAGGCGCTGGCCATCGCGGGCGGGCGCATCGTGGCGATGGGCGACAGCGCCGAAATCCGTGCGCTGGCCCCCGATGCGCGGGTCATCGACGCCGGGGGCCGCGCCGGCCTGCCCGGCCTGATCGACAGCCATTGCCATCCCGACATGGTGGGCGCCCGGCTGGGCCGCTGGCACGATTTCGGCGACGACGGCGCCACCACCCGCGCCGAGCTGCTGGCGGTCGTGCGCCGGGCCTGCGCCGGCAAGCCCGAAGGGCATTGGTTCATCGGCTCGAATTTCGACGACCTGCGGCATGGCGGTTATCCGACCCGTGCCGAGCTGGACGAAGCCGCCGGCGGCCGCCCGGCCTTCATCTATCGCCGCTGCGCGCAGATCGGGCTGGCCAATACGGCGGCGCTGGCGGCGGTCTGCTTTGCCGGCGACGTGCCCGATCCGCCCGCCGGCCGCATCGAGCGCGACGCCTCGGGCCTGCCCACCGGCCTGCTGCATGCCCGCGCCGCCCATATCGTGATCGAGCATATCCAGGCCGATTATACCAAGGAGGACTTTCGCCGCGGGCTGGGCCAGGTGTTCGGCCGCTATCTGTCCTGCGGCATCACTTCGGTGCAGAACAGCATGACGCAGGTGCAGGCGATCCGCGCCTATCAGGACATGCGCGACGCGGGCGAGTTGCACCTGCGCGTGGGCATTCTGGTGACGGGGCGCGATCCCGACCTGACGGCGGCGGTGCTGCGCTCCGGCCTGCGCGCGGGGTTCGGCGACGACTGGGTGCGGCTGCTCGGGGTGGAATGGGTCTGCGACGGCTCGACCTCGGGGCGCAGCGCGGCCTATTTCTCGCCCTATGCCGGCACGCCGCTGCCGGGCGAGCCGCCGGACAATCGCGGCGTGCTGCTGATGGACCCCGAGCAGCACAAGGCGCGGGTCCGCGCGGCGCTGGATGCGGGGATGATCGTCTGCACCGACGCGATGGGCGATCGCGGCATCGCCGAAGTCATCAAGGTCTATGAGGCCGTGCTGGCCGAATCCCCCCGCCCCGACCACCGCCTGCGCATCGAGCATTGCTGCGCGGTGACGCCGGAGAATCTGGCGGGGCTGAGGCGCAACGGCATCATCGCCTCGTCGGCCTCGGGCTTCGCCTGGGACCTGGGCGATGCGCATATCGCGGCGCGCGGGGCCGGGGCGATGCGCGATTTCTGGCCTCACCGCGCGCTGATCGACGCCGGGGTGGTGGCGCCGGTGCATTCCGATCATCCCGTCTGCCAGGTCAATCCCTTCCTCGGCATGTCGGCGCTGGTGAACCGGCGCACGGCCAGCGGCGCCTCGCTGGATGGCTCGATGGCGATTTCCGTCCATGAGGCGATCGAAGCCTATACGGTTCTGGGCGCCTATGCCGCCCGCGAGGAAGGGCTGAAGGGGCGGCTGCGGCCCGGCATGCTGGGCGACCTGTGCCTGCTGGACCGCGACCCCTTCGAGGAACCGCCCGAGTCCCTGCATGAGACGGTGGTGGACATGACCATCGTCGGGGGCACGCCGCGCTTCCAGCGTTGAGCTTGCCCGGCGCGCCCCTGTCGCGCGGCGGGCAAGCTGTCGGGGCGCGGAACGCCGGGGTGGCGCATCACAGCCCTTGGCGCGGCGCTTCAGGCGTCATCCATCCTCCCCGGCCCAAGGCACGGGGGAGGGCGGGGACCGTGCCGGACCGCCCGGCAGCCCCGGCGCACGCCGTTTTCACATAATCGCGCAGGACGGCGAGGTGGCGCGCATGGCGTTGCCCCGGCCCCGGCCCGGCGCTAGTCTGTCGCAAAGCGACCTCGCCCTTTGGCGGCGCGCATCATTGCAGGACTGCCAAGTGACCCACCGCAAACCGACCTTCCGCCAGACCGGGCGCCCGGCCCGACCCTTCGTTGCCGCGCTGGCGCTGACCGCGCTGGCCGTGCTGCCCGCCCTCGCGCAGGAGCCGCCGCCGCCGCGCCCGGCGCCGCCGCAGACCGCCGCGCAAGGCCCCGCCGATACCGGCCACGATGCCAGCCTGCGGGTGGACGAGGCGCCGCCGCTGCATGACCTCGCCGGTCCCTATCTGGCGGCGCGGCAGGCCACCACCGACGCGGATTTCGCGGCCGCCGCGACCTATTACGCCCGCGCCCTGATCCAGGACCCGCATAATGCGCTGATCGCCGACAGCCTGCTGTATTCGCAGGTCGCCGCCGGCGATACCGAGGGCGCGCTGGCCCAGGCGCGCGCGCTGGAGGCGCGGGGCGATGCCACCGACATGGCGCGGCTGGTGATCCGCGCCGGCCTGGCCCGCGACGAGGACTGGACCGGCCTGCTGGAGGCACTGGGCAACCGGCAGCAGGCGGGCGCCGGCAGCGTGCTGCTGCTGGACGGGGTGATGCGGGCCTGGGCGCTGCTGGGCGAGGGCAAGGCCGGCGACGCCATCGCGCAATTCGAATCCCTGACCGCGACGCGGGGCGCGCGGGCGATGGTGAGTTACAATCTCGGCCTCGCCAAGGCGATGGTGGGCGATTTCGAGGGCGCGCTGGAATTGCTGCGCGACGATGCCAGCGCCGGGCATTTCCTGGGCACGCTGGCGCGGGCCGAGATCCTGGCCCAGCTCGACCGCCGCGAGGATGCGGTCGCGGTGCTGGACGGCCTTCAGGGCGGCGCCGACGAGCCGGCGGTGATCCGCCTGCGCGCCGCGCTGGAATCGGACGAGCCGGTGCCCTTCACCGCCATGACCAATGCGCGGCAGGGCATCGCGCAGGTGTTCCTGACCTTCGCCAGCATCCTGGGCGCCAGCGCCGACCCCGATCCGCTGTCGCTGATCCATGCGCGGCTGGCCGTCTGGGTCGATCCCGACCTGGGCGAGGCGCGGCTGGTGCTGGCGCAGATCTTGCAGGAGGCCGGCCAGTTCGACATGGCCGAGGAGCAATATGACGCCCTCGCCGCCCTGGGCGACATCCGCCCCGTGGCCGAGATCGCGCGCATCGACACCCTGTCGCGCGCCGGCCGCCACGAGCAGGCGCTGGCCGTGGCGCAGGCGCTGACCGCGCGGCTGCCCGATCTGGCCTCGGGCTGGATCGCCGAGGGCGACATCCACCGCCAGATGGAGCAGTTCCCCGAGGCCGCCGACGCCTATTCCCGCGCCGTGGACCTGATGCCGGGCAACAATGCGCTGTGGTTCCCGCTTTACGCCCGCGGCATGTCGCTGGAGCGGGCGGGGCGCTTCGATCTTGCCGAACCCGATCTGCGCGAGGCGCTGCGGCTCAGCCCCGACCATCCGCAGATCCTGAACTATCTGGGCTACAGCCTGATCGACCGCGGCGAAAAGCTGGACGAGGCGCTGGCGATGATCGAGAAGGCCGTCCAGTTGCAGCCGGACGGCTATATCCTCGATTCGCTGGCCTGGGGCTATTTCCGCGCCGGCCGCTACGGCGAGGCGGTCGCGCCGATGGAGGAGGCGGCGGCGGTGATGGCCTCGGACCCGCTGATCAACGACCATCTGGGCGATATCTACTGGAAGGCCGGCCGCCACCGCGAGGCGCAGATCCAGTGGCGCCGGGCGCTGTCGCTGCTGCGGCCCGACACGCCGACCAGCGAGGACGTGGACCCGGAGCGCATCCGCGCCAAGCTGGCGCGCGGGCTGGACGCGGTGATGGAGGACGAGGCCGCCGGCCGGCCGCTGATGCCCGAGGAGCCGGGACCGGCGCCCGCCGGGGACGAGGACGAGGCGGGCGGCGGCGATTGATGCGCGCCTATGCCGGGCCTGCGGTCGCGGAATTCGCGCCGGCCAAGCTGAACCTTGCGCTGCATGTGACCGGGCGGCGGGCGGACGGCTATCATCTGCTTGATTCTCTGGTGGTTTTCGCCGCCGTGGGCGACCGGATCACGCTGGCGCCGGGGCAAGGGATCGCGCTGTCCGGTCCCTTCGCCGCCGACCTGCCGGGCGAGGAAAACCTGTGCCTGCGCGCGGCGCGGCTGATGGGGCTGCACGCGGCCATCGGGCTGGAGAAGGTGCTGCCGGTGGCCTCGGGCATCGGCGGCGGCTCGGCGGATGCGGCGGCGGTGCTGCGCGGTTTCGCGCGCGGCGGCGAGGCCCTGCCGGCGGCGGAGGCGATCACCCGGCTGGGCGCCGATGTGCCGGTCTGCCTTGCCGGAAGGCCGGCGCGGATGCGCGGGGTGGGCGAGGTGCTGGACCCGGTGCCGGCGCTGCCGGCGCTGCATCTGGTTCTGGTCAATCCCGGCGTGGCGGTGGCGACGCCGGCGGTCTTCGCGGCGCTGGAAACGCGCGACAATCCCGGCCTGCCCCCGCTGCCGGCGCGGTTTGCCGATGCGTCGGCGCTGCTGGGCTGGCTGGCGGCCACCCGCAACGATCTGGAACCGCCCGCGCGGCGCATCCGGCCGGTGATCGGCGCGGCCCTCGATGCCCTGACCCAGGCGGGCGCGCAGGTCGCGCGCATGTCGGGCAGCGGCGCCACCTGTTTCGGGCTGTTCGCCTCGGCCGCCGCCGCCGGGGCCGCCTGTGCCCGCATCAAGGCCGCCGAACCCGGCTGGTGGGCGGTGGCGACGGGACTCGCGCCCGGTGACGCATCGCGCTAACCTGCGGCGGTCACGGGCTTTTCGACAGGGGTTTTCCATGCTGCGTCTTGGTGTCAACATCGACCATGTGGCCACGGTCCGCAACGCGCGCGGCACGCGCTGGCCCGACCCGGTGCGGGCCGCCCTGCTGGCCGAACAGGCCGGCGCCGACGGCATCACCGCCCATCTGCGCGAGGATCGCCGCCATATCCGCGACGCCGACATCGACGCGCTGATGGCGCAACTGACCCGGCCGCTGAACCTCGAAATGGCGGCGACGGCCGAGATGCAGGCCATCGCGCTGCGCCACCGCCCGCATGCCGTCTGCCTCGTCCCCGAAAAGCGCGAGGAGCGCACGACCGAGGGCGGGCTGGACGTGGCCGGCGACGAGGCGCGGCTGACCGACTATATCACGCCCCTGCGCGAGGCCGGTTGCCGGGTATCGCTGTTCATCGGCCACCAGCCGGCCCAGATCGAGGCCGCCGCCCGCACCGGCGCCGCCGTGGTGGAGCTGCATACCGGCGCCTATGCCGATCTGGACGCCGAAGGCCGGACCGCCGCCCGCGACGCCGAACTGGCCGGCCTGGCCGAGGGCGCGCGGCTTGCGGATTCGCTGGGGCTGGAGGTCCATGCCGGCCACGGGCTGACCTTCGACAACGTGGCCCCCATCGCCGCGCTGCCGCAACTCAAGGAGTTGAATATCGGCCATTTCCTGATCGGCGAGGCGATCTTCACCGGCCTGCCGGCGGCGATTGCCGAGATGCGCCGGCGCATGGATGCGGCGCGCGGCTGATCGGGGCGGGCGATGATCCTCGGCATCGGCACCGACCTGTGCAATATCGACCGCGTGGCCGGGGTGCTGGACCGCCACGGCGACCGCTTCCGCAACCGCGTGTTCACCGAAACGGAGCTGGCCAAGGCCGCCAGCCGCCGCGACGAGGCCGGAACCCTGGCGAAACGCTGGGCGGCGAAGGAGGCCTGCTCGAAGGCGCTGGGCACCGGGCTGGCGATGGGGATCTCGTGGCGCGACATGGCGGTGATCAACCTGCGCGGCGGCATGCCGCGCATGCAGCTGACCGGCTGGGCGGCCGAGCGGCTGGCGGCGATGACGCCGCCGGGCCATCACGCGCTGGTGCATGTGACGCTGACCGACGATCACCCCTGGGCGCAGGCCTTCGTGCTGATCGAGGCGCTGCCCGGCCCGCGCACCGACATCGCCGCCACGCTGCCGCCCTCGCCCCATGCCCGCAAGCCGGGGTGAGACCCGGCCGGAAACAACGCCCTTCCCGCCGCCGCCCGCGTCGACCACGCAGACTTATCCACGCCCGGAGACCCCCAGGAGTCGGACAGCGCAGGATGGGTTCGCCCCGCTGCCCGGCCGCGCACCCCGCCCTTTGCCCGCATCCTCGCGCCGGAAGGGAAGGCGGGGCGATTGCCGCCCTCGCATCCCGTTATGCGGGACCGCTTTGCCGCCGTGGCGTGCAGGGTGCGCGCCCGCACGCACCGCACCCGGCCGCCCGGCATCCTGTGACCGCCGGATGACTTGACTTCGACCCCAAGGCGGCGCCATGACGGCGCGGCAATAGCGAGGGAAGGGCAGGGCATGGCCTCCACCACAAGCACTTCGGGCGGCATCTGGGAAACCATCAAGACGGTTTTCTGGGCGCTGGTCATCGCGGGCGTGTTCCGCACCCTGTTCTTTCAACCCTTCTGGATTCCGTCCGGCAGCATGAAGGACACGCTGCTGATCGGGGATTTCCTGTTCGTCAACAAGATGGCTTACGGCTATTCCGCCCATAGCTGCCCGTTCAGCCTGTGCCCGTTCTCGGGCCGCATCCTCGCGTCGGAGCCGGAGCGCGGCGACGTGGCGGTGTTCCGCCACCCCACCCAGGGCGTCGATTTCATCAAGCGGCTGATCGGCCTGCCCGGCGACCGCATCCAGATGCGCGACGGCGTGATCTATATCAATGACGAACCCGTGCCGCAGGTCGAGGACGGGCTGTTCACCGAGGTCAAGGAACCGCAAGGCCCCGAGCAGAAGTTCCCGGTCTGCTCGAACGATCCCGTCCCGCAGGGCGGCATCTGCGAAAAGCGCCGCTTCACCGAGACGTTGCCGAACGGCGTCAGCCATGACGTTCTGGACATCGTGGCGGGCGGCCCCGGCGACAACACCGCCGCCTTCACCGTCCCGGAAGGCCAGTATTTCTTCATGGGCGACAACCGCGACAATTCCGCCGATTCCCGCTTCGCGGCCGCACGCGGCGGCCTGGGCTTCGTGCCGGCCGAGTACCTGATCGGGCGCGCCGACCGCATCCTGTTCTCGTCCGCCGGCCGCTCGCTGCTGGCCTTCTGGACCTGGCGCAGCGACCGCTTCCTCAAGGCGGTGCGGTGAAACGCTCGGACGACATCCGCGCCTTCATGGCGCGGCTGGGGCATGATTTCGCGCGTCCCGACCTGCTGCTTCGGGCGCTGACGCATGGCTCGATCGCCACGCCGCAGCGGCCCGACAACCAGCGGCTGGAATTCCTGGGCGACCGCGTGCTGGGGCTGGTGATGGCCGAGGCGCTGTTCATGGCCGACCGGCAGGCCGCCGAGGGCCAGCTTGCGCCCCGCTTCAACGCGCTGGTGCGCGGCGAGACCTGCGCCGAGGTGGCCCGCCAGATCGACCTGGGCGCGGTGCTGCGGCTCGGCCCGTCCGAGATGAAGACCGGCGGGCGCCGCAAGGAGGCGCTGCTGGCCGATGCGATGGAGGCGGTGATCGCCGCCGTCTATCTGGATGCCGGGCTTGAGGTGGCGCGGCGGCTGATCCTCGACCTGTGGGGCGACCGGCTGGACAGGGCCGAGGAAAACGCCCGCGAGGCCAAGACCGCGCTTCAGGAATGGGCGCAGGCCAAGGGCATGCCGCCGCCCACCTATACCGTTGCCGGGCGCGAGGGTCCCGACCATGCGCCGGTCTTTTCCATCCGCGTGACGCTGGCCGACGGCCAAAGCGCCACGGCCACCGGCGCGGGCACCAAGCGCGCCATCGAACAGGCCGCCGCAAGGCTGCTTCTGGCCGAGATCGAGGGGCAGCCATGACCGAATCCCAGACCCGCGCCGGCTTTGTCGCCCTGCTGGGCGAGCCGAATGCCGGCAAATCCACGCTGCTGAACCGCATGGTGGGGGCCAAGGTCTCCATCGTGACGCACAAGGTGCAGACCACCCGCGCCCGCATCCGCGGCATCGCCATCGAGGGGCCGGCGCAGATCGTGTTCGTCGATACGCCCGGCCTGTTCCGCCCGCGCCGCCGGCTGGACCGGGCGATGGTCGCCGCCGCCTGGGGGGGCGCGGCGGATGCCGACATCGTGCTGCTGCTGGTCGAGGCCCATCGCGGGTTGACCGATGGCGTGCAGGCGATCCTCGACAGCCTGCTGGAACGCGCCGGCAAGGCGCCGGTGGCCCTGGTCATCAACAAGATCGACCGCGTGAAGGCCGAGACCCTGCTGGCTTTGTCCAGGACCCTGAACGAGGCCTTCCCCTTCGCGCAGACCTTCATGGTCTCGGCCGAGAAGGGCCACGGCACCGACGACCTGCGCGCTTGGCTGGCCGGTGCGCTGCCCGCCGGCCCGTGGCTCTATCCCGAGGACCAACTGGCCGACCTGCCCCTGCGCATGATCGCCGCCGAGATCACGCGCGAGAAGCTGACCCTGCGCCTGCACGAGGAAATCCCCTACCAGCTGACCGTCGAGACCGAGAAATGGGAGGAGCGCCGCGACGGCTCCGCCCGGATCGAGCAGGTGATCTATGTCGCCCGCCCCGGCCACAAGGGCATCGTGCTGGGCCACAAGGGCGAGGCGATCCGGCAGGTGGGGCAGGCCGCGCGCAAGGACCTGTCGGAGTTCCTGGGCCGCGAGGTGCATCTGTTCCTGACCGTCCGCGTACGCGAGAACTGGCTGGACGAGGCCGAACGCTATGGCGAGATGGGCCTCGATTTCCGCGACGGCGACTGACCCGTGACCGAGGAATCATGACCGAGGCGCGGCTGGCCACCGGCATCTGGGTCGCGGCGCTCCGCCAGCGGCTGGAGGCGGGGGCGGTGCCTTTCTACATCCTCGCGCGCGGCGATGCGACCGCCGGGGCGGTGGCGCTGGTCGCCGCCCAGGGCGCGGATGCGGCGCTGTGGCTGCGCGAATACGATCTGGAAACCGGCGCGCGGGTCTGGCGCATCGCCGCGCAAGGTCCGGCGGCCAAGGTGGGCGCCGCCGCCCGCCGCCAGCGCGACTTCGACCCCGACCTGTGGCTGATCGAGGTCGAGACCGCCGACCTGCCCGCCCTGCTGGACGGCCTCGACTGACGGAGGGCCGGATGGGCTGCGCCGCGCCGTTCGGCAGGATGGGCCGAGGCGAAATGCCCTTCGAACGATGCCCGGTCGCGCCGGATTCCATTCGCATGGACGAGGCCGGGGTCACCGCCGCTAGGCGGATGGTTCCGGCGATCGGCTCGCGCCGCCTGCAAGGGAATCAAGCGGATATTCGCGGAATCTCTTGCAATGTTCCCGAAAGGTTCCTAACCTGTCCCCAGGTTTTGCTTTACAGCCCCCTGCCGACGGCGCACGCTATCTGGTAGAGAGACCGCGCGGAAACCCCCGATCTTGGGGTTATCCACAAGCGGCAGGGTGGTGCGCCGGGGTGCGCACCGGCATGCGGGCAGGAATGGGGGCAGGGACATGGCATATCAGCACGATCCCATCATCGACAGCGGCGAGATCCATCCGATCGACATCGTGGAATCGCTGGCGGCGCATCGCGACTGGGATTTCGACCGGCTGGCCGACGACCAGATCGCGATGGCGGTGGAAGGGCAATGGCGCAGCTATTCGCTGACGCTGGCCTGGTCGGCGCGCGAATCCGTGCTGCGGCTGATCTGCACCTTCGATCTCGACCCGCCCGAGGCGCGGCTGCCGGTGCTGTATGAGACCCTGAATCTGGTCAATGACGAGGTGTGGGACGGCGGCTTCACCTTCTGGCCGGCGCAACGGCTGATGGTCTGGCGCTATGGGCTGGTGCTGGCCGGCGAGGCCATCGCCGGGCCGGAGCAGATCGACCACATGATCGGCACCGCCACCGCCGCCTGCGAACGCTTCTACCCCGCCTTCCAGCTTGCCGCCTGGGGCGAGGCCACGGCGGCCGAGGCGCTCGACATTGCCATTGCCGAAGCCTACGGTCGGGCCTGATTTCGGCGGCCTGAGGGGGAAGGAATGGCGTTCGACAAGGTGAATGCGCGCGGGCTGGTGCTGGTCGGCGCGGGCCGCATGGGCGGCGCGATGCTGCGCGGCTGGCTGGCGCAGGGGCTGAAGCCCGAGGCGGTGACGGTGATCGACCCGCAGCCCGCCGAATGGCTGCTGCAACTGGGGGTGCAGATCAACCGCCCGCCGCCGGACAACCCCGCCGTGGTGGTCATCGCCGTCAAGCCGCAGATGATGGGCGGCGCGCTGGGCGAGATCGCCCGCGCTACCGGCCCGGACACGCTGGTGATTTCCGTCGCAGCGGGCGTGCGCATCGCGCGCTTCGAGGAGGTGCTGCCGCCCTGCGCCATCGTGCGCAGCATGCCGAACACGCCGGCGGCCATCGGCAAGGGCATCACCGCGCTGATTGGCAACGCGCATGCGGGCGATGCGGAGATGACGCTGGCCGAGACCCTGCTGTCCGCCGTGGGCGAGACCGTGCGGCTGGAAACCGAGGACCAGCTTGACGCCGTGACCGGCGTGTCGGGCAGCGGCCCGGCCTATGTCTTTCACCTGATCGAGGCGCTGGCCGAGGCCGGCGAGGCCGAGGGGCTGGCGCCCGAGCTGGCCCTGACGCTGGCGCGGGCGACGGTGGCCGGGGCCGGTGCGCTGGCGACGGAGAGCGGCGAGGCGCCGGCCGACCTGCGCCGCGCCGTGACCTCGCCCAACGGCACCACGCAGGCGGGGCTGGAGGTGCTGATGGACGAGGCGACCGGCCTGCGCCCGCTGATCGGGCGCACCGTCGCCGCCGCCACCGCCCGCAGCCGGGAACTGGGGCAATGAGCGAGATCAGCTTCGACGACTTCCTCAAGGTGGACATCCGCGCCGGCACCATCACCCGCGCCGAACCCTTCCCCGAGGCCCGCAAGCCCGCCATCAAGCTGTGGATCGACTTTGGCCCGGAGGTCGGGGAGAGGCGCAGCTCTGCCCAGATCACCGCGCATTACACGCCGGAAGGGCTGGTCGGGCGGCAGGTGCTGGGGGTGGTGAACTTCCCGCCCCGCCAGATCGGGCCGGTGCGGTCCGAGGTGCTGGTGCTGGGCGTGGCCGACGAGGCCGGCGGCATCGTGCTGCTGGCGCCGGACCTGAAGGTGCCGGACGGGGGGCGGATGTGCTGAAGCTGCTGGTGACGCGCCCGATGACCGCGGCGGCGACGAAGGCCATCGCGGCCAGTTTCGACGCGACCTTTCGCGACACCAACACGCCCCTGACCGAGGCTGAGGCCGCCGCCGCCCTGCGCGACCATGATGCCGTGCTGCCGACGCTGGGGGACCGGTTTTCGGCGGGCGCCTTCTCGGGCAGGCCCAGGGCGCGGATCGTGGCGAATTTCGGCGCCGGCTACGACCATATCGACGTGAATGCCGCGCGAGAGGCCGGGCTGGTGGTGACCAATACCCCCGACGTGGTGACCGAATCCACCGCCGACATCGCGATGATGCTGGTGCTGATGGCCGCCCGCCGCGCCAGCGAGGGCGAGCGCCTGCTGCGTGCGGGCCGGTGGAGCGGCTGGAACCCCACGCAGCTTCTGGGCACCCATGTCAGCGGCAAGGTGCTGGGCATCGTCGGCATGGGCCGCATCGGCCGCGCCATCGCCCGGCGCGCGCATCACGGTTTCGGGATGCGGGTGGTGTTTCATAACCGCTCCGCCGTCTCGTCGCTGGATGTGCCGGCGCAGCAGCTGGCCTCGCTGGAGGCGGTGCTGGCGGCCGCAGACATCGTGGTGATCGCCGTGCCCGGCGGGGCCGGCACGCGGGCCATGATCGGCGCGGCGGAACTGGCGCAGCTGGGGCCGCAGGGCTATCTGGTCAATATCGCGCGCGGCGACGTGGTGGACGAGGATGCGCTGATCCTCGCCCTGCGCGAGGGGCGGATCAGGGGCGCCGGCCTCGATGTCTATGCGCGCGAGCCGGACGTGCCCGAGGCGCTGCGGGTGCTGGAGAACGTCACCCTGCTGCCGCATCTGGGCACCGCCGCCGAGGAGGTGCGCACGGCTATGGCCTTGCGGGCGCTGGATAATCTTCTGGCTCATTTTGATGGCCGTCCGCCGCCGGACCGGGTGGCCTGAGCATGCCCGTCCCATTTGGGCGGTTTAACGCTGCGTAACGCGGCCTCGCCCGCCGGATATTGGAACCGGGCAATCCCTTTTGGCGTTCCTTTCCCGAATTCAGTGTAATCAGTGGAAGGGATGACCATGAACTGGGACATCATCGAAGGCAAATGGGATCAGGCCAAGGGCGCCATCAAGAAGAAATGGGGCGAGCTGACCGACGATGAAATCACGCAGATGAATGGTGAACGCGACAAGATCGCCGGCAAGTTGCAGGAGAAATACGGCTGGACCAAGGAACAGGCCGAACGTGAATTGACCGATCTGTTCAAGGATCGCAGCTGACCGCATCATTCCTTGCACTATCCGTTGCGGAATGCGGTGTTAAGTGTTCGGGATGATCTGCCCGCGCCTGTTCGGTGCCGGATCGGTTTGGGCGGTCGGCGTAATTGGTATGCATTCTGCACGGTAGAACCGGGGGCCTCGTGCCTCCGGTTTGCATTTCGTGTTTCCGTCAATGGCGGGAATAGACATCCTCGTAGCGGATAATGTCGTCCTCGCCCAGATAGGTGCCGGTCTGGACCTCGATCAGCACCATCGGCACCTTGCCGGGATTTTCCAGCCGGTGCACCGCGCCCAGCGGAATATAGATCGACTGGTTTTCCGTCATCAGCGTTTCCACCCCGTCCACCGTCACCCGCGCGGTGCCGGAGACGATGATCCAGTGCTCGGCCCGGTGGAAGTGGCTTTGCAGGCTCAGGGCGCCGCCGGGATGGACCACGATGCGCTTGACCTGAAAGCGGTCGTCCAGCGCCAGAGTCTCGAACCAGCCCCAGGGGCGATGATCGCGCAGCGCGCGCTCGGCCTGCCTTGCGCCGCGGGCCTTCAGCGCGGCGACGGCCTCGCGCACCTCCTGCGCGCGGGCGCGGTCGGCGACCAGCACCGCGTCGGGCGTCGCCACCGCGATCACGTCCGACAGGCCGATGCCGACCAGCTCCACCTCGTCCGATTCGGATTTCAGCAGGACATTGGTGCAGTCGATGGCGGTGGCATGGCCCTCGGTCACCACGCCGTCGGGGCTGTTGCGGGGCAGCAGTTCGCGCCACACCGCGTTCCACTCGCCCAGGTCCGACCAATGGCCCGAGAAGGGCACCGCCACCAGCCCCTCCGCCTTCTCCATGATCGCATAGTCGATCGAGACATCGGCCAGCCCCTCCCACGGCTCGGGCGCCAGCCGCAGGAAGCCCAGATCCACCTGCGCGTCCGAGACCGCCTCGTCCACGGCCGCGAACATGCCCGGCAGCATGCGGCGAAAGGCCGAGATCATCGTGCGCGCCGTGAACAGGAAGATGCCGGCATTCCACAGATAGGTGCCGGCCGCCAGCATCTGCGCCGCCGCCTCGGCCCCCGGTTTCTCGACGAAGCGGGTCAGGGGCACCGGCTGGCCGGCGACCGCCGGAGCCGCCAGTTGCAGATAGCCATAGCCGGTCTCGGCCCGCGTGGGCGTGATGCCGAAGGTGACGATGGCGCCGTCCTGCGCCGCCGGCAGGCCGGCCGCCACGGCATCGGCGAAAGCCGCCGCGTCGGGGATGATATGGTCCGAGGGCGCCACCAGCATCACCGTGTCGGGATCGTCCTCGGCCAGGAACAGCGCGGCGGCCAGGATCGCCGGGGCGGTGTTGCGCATCATCGGCTCGATCAGCACGGCGCGGGGGTCGATGGCGATCTCGGCCAGCTGCTCGGTGACGATAAAGCGGAAGTCGCCATTGGTCAGCACCAGCGGCTTGCCGAAACCCGCGCCGGTCATGCGCCGCGCCGATTGCTGGAACAGCGACCCGCCCGAGACCAGCCGCGCGAACTGCTTGGGGTAGGATTTGCGCGAGACCGGCCACAGCCGCGTGCCGGAGCCGCCGACCAGCAGGACCGGGGTGATTTGGTTCGTGGTGCTCATGGCCTGCCTCGCTGGTTTTCGGCATTCCAGCAGAAACCGCGCCGCCATGCCAGAGGCGGCTTGCCTCGGCGCGGGAATCGGGTTTGATGGCGCCATGACAGCGCCCGATTTCGCCCCGATCCCCGCCGGCCTGCCGGCCACCGTGCCCTTCACCGGCCCCGAGACGCTGGCCCGCCGCAGCGGCGTGCCGATCCGCGCCCGGCTGGGCGCGAACGAGAACGGCTTCGGCCTGCTGCCCTCGGTCCGCGCGGCGATGCAGGCGGCGCTGGATGACGTGTGGTGCTATGGCGATCCCGACAATTTCGACCTGCGTGCCGCCATCGCCGCCCGCCACGGCCTGCGCCCGGAGGAGGTGATGCCGGGCGAGGGCATCGACGGGCTGCTGGGCCTGACGGTGCGCCTGTTCGTCGCGCCGGGCGATGCGGTGGTGACCTCGGCGGGCGCCTATCCGACCTTCAACTATCACGTCGCGGGCTTTGGCGGCGTGCTGCACGCCGTGCCCTATCGCGACGATGCCGAGGACCCGGAGGCCCTGCTGGCCCGCGCCCATGCGGTGGGCGCGAAGATGGTCTATCTGGCCAATCCCGACAACCCGATGGCGAACTGGCTGCCGCGCGAGCGGATCGAGGCGATGGCGGCGGCGCTGCCGGATGGCTGCCTGCTGGTGCTGGACGAGGCCTATGCCGATTTCCTGCCCGAGGCCGCGCTGCCGCGCATCGGCACCGACAACCCGGCGGTGCTGCGCTTTCGCACCTTCTCCAAGCTGTTCGGCATGGCCGGGGCGCGGGTGGGCTATGTCACCGGCGCGGCGGAGGTGATCGCGGGCTTTGACCGCATCCGCAACCATTTCGGCCTGAACCGGGTGGCGCAGGCCGGGGCCTTGGCGGCGCTGGCCGACCGCGAGGGGGCGGCGGCGATGGTCGCGACCGTGGCCCGCGCCCGCGACAGGCTGGCGGGAATCGCGCGCGACAACGGGCTGGTGCCGCTGCCCTCGGCCACGAATTTCGTGACGATGGATTGCGGGCAGGGCGGCGATTTCGCCCGGCGCGTGGTGGCGGAGCTGCTGGCGCGCGGCGTGTTCATCCGCATGCCCGGCGTGGCGCCGATGGATCGCTGCATCCGCGTCTCCTGCGGGCCGGACGCGGCGCTGGACCTGTTCGCCGAGGCCCTGCCGGGGGCGCTGGCCGCCGCGCGCGGCTGAGCCTGTTCCGCCGCCGGCGTCGGGGGCGCCGACGGTTCGATGGCCGGGTCTTCGGGCAGCGAGGAGGCCCTTGTCTGGGCGAGGGGGACGGGGGATGCTGGGCGCATGGTCCCGCTGATCCGTCCCGAAGTCGCGCGCCTGCTGCGCCCGTTCCTGCTGCCCGCCCTGATGGCGGCGCTGGGGGTGTGGCTGATGCGGTTGGGCGGCTATCTGCTTGTGCCGCTTGGGGTTCTGGCGCTGGCTTTCGGCGCCGGCCTTGCGGTGGTGGAGTGGCGCCGCCGCCAACTGGGTGCCACGAGCCGCCACGGGCCGGGCGTGATCGAGCTGTCGGAGGGTGTGCTGCGCTATTGGTCCGCTGGCGATCTGGGCGGCGAGATCGCGGTGCGCGACCTGGTGGAAATCCGGCTGCTGATCCTCGACCGCCGCCCGCATTGGCGGTTGCGCAGCATCGGAAACGAGGCCCTGCTGATCCCCGCCGACGCCCATGATGCCGAGGTTCTGGCCGATGCCTTCGCCACGTTGCCCGGCATCGACCTGGGCGCGCTGGCCCATGCCCGGCGTGCCGCGGATCGCCCCGGCGCGCCGGCCATGCAGGTCCTGTGGCGGCGCGCTTCTTCTTGACACGCCCCGCCGGCAATGCGAGCCGTCCGGGAAGCATCAACGGAGGCCTGCAATGTCCATTCCCCAGCAGGGCGGCGGCCCGATCGAGGACCCGGCGCAACTGACCGGCTATGTCGCCTCGGGCGAGAAGCCGAAATCGGACTGGCGCATCGGCACCGAGCACGAGAAATTCGGCTATGTCACCGCCACCGAAAAACCGCTGCCCTATCGCGGCGACTGCTCGGTGCTGGCCATGCTGGAGGGGTTGCGCGACCGTTTCGGCTGGACCGAGGTGCGCGAGGGCGAGAACCTGATCGGGCTGGAGCGCAACGGCGCCAATGTCAGCCTGGAGCCGGGCGGGCAGCTTGAACTCTCCGGCGCACCGCTGGAGACCATCCACCAGACCTGCGACGAGGTGAACGCGCATCTGGCCGAAGTCCGCGCCGTGGCGCAGGATATCGGCGCCGGCTTCATCGGCCTGGGCGCCGCGCCGATCTGGCGGCAGGACGAGATGCCGATGATGCCCAAGGGGCGTTACCGGCTGATGACGGATTACATGGGCCGGGTCGGCACGCTGGGCACGCAGATGATGTATCGCACCTGCACGGTGCAGGTGAATCTGGACTATGCCTCCGAGGCGGACATGGTGCAGAAGCTGCGCGTCTCGCTGGCCTTGCAGCCGGTGGCGACGGCGCTGTTCGCCAGCTCGCCCTTCCTCGACGGCAAGCCCAACGGCATGAAAAGCTGGCGCGGGCATATCTGGCAGAACCTCGACGCGGCGCGCACCGGCCTGCTGCCCTTCGTGTTCGACGAGGGTTTCGGCTATCAGCAATGGGTGGATTACGTCCTCGATGTGCCGATGTATTTCGTCTATCGCGACGGGAAATATATCGATGCGCTGGGCCAGAGCTTCCGCGACTTCCTGCGCGGCGAGTTGCCGGCCCTGCCGGGCGAGGTGCCCACCCTGTCGGACTGGGCCGACCACATGACCACCGTCTTCCCCGAGGCCCGCGTCAAGAAGTTCATCGAGATGCGCGGCGCCGATGGCGGGCCGTGGCGGCGGCTTTGCGCGCTGCCGGCCTTGTGGGTGGGGCTGCTTTACGACCAGTCGGCGCTGGACGCGGCCACGGACCTGATCAAGGGCTGGGATGCGGAAACCCGCGATGCGCTGCGCGTCTCGGCCGCGCGCGACGGGCTGGCCGGCGGGGCCGGCGGCTTGCGCATGCTGGATCTGGCGCGCGAGGTGCTGGCGATCTCCGAGGCCGGGCTGAAGGCGCGGGCGCGGCCGGGTGCCGGCGGTCTGGTCCCCGACGAGACGCATTTCCTGAACACGCTGAAGGAGAGCATCGAGACCGGCCAGACCCAGGCCGACGAGATGCTGGGCAAGTATCATGGCGAATGGCAGGGCGACCTGAGCCGGATCTACGACGAATATTCTTACTGAAAGGAAGCCGACATGCGTGATTTCTTCATCGACACGCTGGAAAAGATCATCGCGGTGGCGATCGTGCTGGGCGCGTTGGTGGTGCTGATCGCCGGGATCGGGGCCATGTTCTCGCCCTATGGCGGATTTTTCAGGGGGTTGGGAATTCTGGTCGGCGGCTCGATCTATCTGCTGCTGGTCGGCGGCATGGCCTATCTGGGCCTCGGCATCTACCACAACACCCGCCGCACCGCCGAGGCGGTCGAGGAACTGGCGCGCCGCTGAGGCCGCCCCGGCGGGATGGGGTCAGCCCTTCCCGCCGATCTTCGGCTCGGTCCCGGCGCGGATGCGGGCGATATTGGCGCGGTGGCGCCACAGGATCAGCGTCGCCATGATCATGCAGGCGACCGCCAGCCGGTTCTGGCCCATCAGTGCCGCGACCAGCGGCGTGGCCGAGGCCGAGATCAGCGCCGACAGCGACGAGATGCGCGAAATCCCCGCCACCGCCAGCCAGGTGCCGCAGGCGATCAGGCCCAGCGGCCAGGACAGCGCGCCCAGCGTGCCCAGAAAAGTGGCTACGCCCTTGCCGCCCTTGAAGCCCAGCCAGACCGGGTAAAGATGGCCCAGAAAGGCCGCCACGCCGGCCACCAGTGCCGCGTCCTCGCCGGCCACCGCGCGGGCGACCAGCACGGCGATGGCGCCCTTACCGGAATCCAGCAGCAGCGTCGCCGCCGCCGCCGGCTTGTTGCCGGTGCGCAGCACATTGGTCGCGCCGATATTGCCCGAGCCGATCCGGCGCAGGTCGCCCAGCCCCAGCGCGCGGGTGATGACCAGCCCGAAGGGGATCGAGCCGAGGATATAGCCGCAAACGGCCCAGAAGATCAGGAAATCGAACATCTCACCCCTCCGCCGGGTCAAAGACGCGCTGGCCGCCGACCCATGTGCCCAGCACCTTGCCCTCCATCCGCCAGCCGTCGAAGGGCGTGTTGTGCGAACGCGAGCGCAGGGCGAACCGATCCAGCACGAAGGGCGCGTCGGGGTCGAACAGCACCAGATCGGCCGGGGCGCCGGGTGCCAGCCGCCCACCGGGCAGGCCCAACCGCCGCGCCGGGTTCAGCGACAGCGCCCGCCACAGCCGCGAAAGCCCCACGCCGGCATGGTAAAGCCGCATCGCCCCCGGCAGCAGCGTTTCCAGCCCGACCGCGCCGGGTGCGGCGGCGGCAAAGGGCAGGCGCTTGGATTCGTCGTCCTGCGGGGTGTGAAAGCTGCCGATCACGTCAATCTCGCCCTCCGCCACGGCCTGCACCACGGCCATGCGGTCGTCCTCGGACCGCAGGGGCGGGGTAAAGCGGAAATAGCTGCGATAATCCTCCACGTCGAACTCGTTCAGCGTGAGGTGGTGGATCGAGGTGCCGGCGGTGACATCCAGCCCGGCGGCCTTCGCCCGGCGCAGGGCAGGCAGGGCGGCGGCGGTGGTGATCTGGTCGGCATGCCAGCGGGCGCCGGTCATCTCGACAAGGGCCAGATCGCGCTCCAGCCCCATGCGCTCGGCCATCGGGGACACCGAGGGCAGGCCGTAAAGCGTGGCGAACTTGCCCGAGGTGGCGGCCGCGCCGGCCGAGAGGCCCGGCTCCTGCGGATGGCCGACGATCAGCGCGCCGAGGCCGCGCGCATAGGTCATCGCCCGCGCCAGCAGGCGCGTGTCGCGCATGACCCGCACACCGTCGGTAAAGGCCACGGCGCCGGCATCGCGCAGGAAACCCATCTCGACCATCTCGGCGCCCTCGCGGCCCTTGGTCAGCGCGGCCATGTGGCGGATGCGGACCTTCAGCCCCTCGGCGCGGCGGGCAAGGTATTCCAGCGATTCCGGCGTATCGACCGGCGGATGGGTGTCGGGACGCGCGATGATGGTGGTGACGCCGCCCGCCGCCGCGGCCTCGGCCGCCGAGCGCAGCGATTCGCGATGCCGCTCGCCCGGTTCGCCGATCTTGACGCCCCAGTCGTGGATGCCGGGGGCGAGGCATTTGCCGCCGCAATCCACGACGTGCGCGCCCTCGGGGGGATCGGTGTCGCGGGCGAGGATGGTGCCGTCGCGGTCCACGGTCAGGCTGCCGGGGTTTTCGGTCAGCGCCTCGGGGTCTATGAGGGTGGCGTTGGTGAAATGCAGCAGATCAGACATGCGCAACCTCCATCGCCGCCGCACGGCCGCGCTCGGCGCGCAGGTTGCGGGCCAGCAGGTCCATCACCGCCATGCGCACCGCCACGCCCATCTCCACCTGGTCCTGGATCACCGAGCGGTTGATGTCGTCGGCAATCGCCCCGTCGATCTCGACCCCTCGGTTCATGGGGCCGGGATGCATGACGATGGCATCGGGTGCTGCCCGCGCCAGCTTGGCCGCGTCCAGCCCCCAGAGGTGGTGATATTCGCGCAAGGAAGGGATGAAGCCGCCATCCATGCGCTCCTTTTGCAGGCGCAGCATCATCACCACGTCGGCGCCCTCCAGCCCCTCGGCCATGTCGTGGCAGACCTCGCAGCCCAGTTCCCGCGCGCCGGCCGGGATCAGCGTCGGCGGGCCGACCAGCCGGATGCGGCTTTCCATCTTGTTCAGCAGGATCAGGTTCGAGCGCGCCACCCGGCTGTGGGCGATGTCGCCGCAGATCGCCACGGTCAGCCGGTGCAGCCGGCCCTTGCGGCGCCGGATGGTCAGCGCGTCCAGCAGCGCCTGGGTGGGATGCTCGTGGCTGCCGTCGCCGGCATTGATGACCGCGCAATTCACCTTGGAGGCCAGCAGGTTCGCCGCTCCCGATTGCGTGTGGCGCATCACCAGCAGGTCCGGGCGCATGGCGTTCAGGGTCATGGCGGTGTCGATCAGCGTCTCGCCCTTGGTGATCGAGCTGCCCGCCACGTTCATCGTCATCACATCCGCGCCCAGCCGCTTGCCGGCCAGCTCGAAGCTGGATTGCGTCCGCGTCGAGTTCTCGAAGAACATGTTGATCTGGGTCATGCCCTCCAGCGCGTCGGCGCGCTTGACGGTGCGGCGGTTCAGGTCGACATAGGTTTCCGCGAGGTCCAGAACGGCGGTGATCTCGTCCGGGGCGAGCGGCTCGATCCCCAGAAGGTGACGTGCGCGAAACGTCATGGCGGTCCCCCGTCGCTGCCGGATGCTGACCCCAGATAGCCCAGCCGGGCGGGCGGCCACAAGACGCGGCGAAATCCGCCGCCCCCCTTGTCGCGGCGGCCCGCGCGCGGCATGGTCCGCTGAATTCGGAATGACCGGCCCGCGCGGGACCGGGGACGGAAGGGTATGACGATGCGGCATGGTGGCGATATTCTGGTCGAGGCGCTGCGCGCGCATGGCGTCAGGCGGGTGTTCTCCGTGCCCGGCGAAAGCTTTCTGGCGGTGCTGGACGGGCTGCACGATTCCGGCATCGAGAATGTCGTCTGCCGGCAGGAGGGCGGTGCCGCGCTGATGGCCGAGGCGCATGGCAAGATGACCGGCCAGCCGGGCATCTGCCTGGTCACGCGCGGGCCGGGGGCGACCAATGCCTCGGCCGGGGTGCATGTGGCGAAACAGGACAGCACGCCGATGATCCTGTTCGTGGGCCAGATCGCCCGCGACGACCGCGACCGCGAGGCCTTCCAGGAGGTCGATTACCGCGCCATGTTCGGCGGCATCGCCAAATGGGTGGCCGAGATCGACCAGACCGACCGCATCCCCGAATACCTGCATCGCGCCTTTGCGCTGGCCATGTCGGGCCGGCCGGGGCCGATCGTGCTGGCGCTGCCCGAGGACATGATTTCCGCGCTGTCGGATGCGCCCGACCTGCCGCTTTCGGCGCCCCGGATCGCCGGCGTGGCGGAAGCCGCTGTGGATGCCGTGGTCGAGGCCATCGCGCAGGCCGAGCGCCCGCTGATCGTGCCGGGCGGCAGCCTGTGGGGCGAGCGGGCGGCCGCCGACCTGCGCCGCTTTGCCGAAAGCTGGGGGCTGCCGGTCGCGGTGCCCTTCCGCCGCCAGTCGCATATCGACAACCGCAGCGCCAGCTATGTGGGCGATCTGGGCGTGGGCATGAACCCGGCGCTGGGCAAGGCGTTGCAGGAGGCCGATCTGGTCGTCTCGCTGGGGTCGCGGCTGGGGGATACGCTGACCAGCGGCTACACGCTGATGAACCCGGCGGGGCAGGGGCGGCGCATCGTGCAGGTCCATGCCGATCCAGACGAGATCGGCCATCTGTGGCGCGTCGATCCCGGCATCAATGCCGATCCGCGCGATATGGTGGCGGCCCTGGCGGCGCGCCCCCCGGTGCCGGGGCCTTGGGCGGCGTGGACCGCCGATCTGCGCGCCCGCTATGAGGCGTGGCAGGTGCCGAAGGAGACCCCCGGCCGCGTCAAGATGGAGCAGGTCGTGCAGTGGCTCTCCGACAACCTGCCCGAGGATGCCATCATCACCAACGGCGCCGGCAACTATGCCAGCTTCCTGCACCGCTATTACCGCTTCAAGGCGCCGGGGACGCAACTGGCGCCGACCTCCGGTTCGATGGGTTACGGGCTGCCGGCGGCGATTTCGGCCAAGATCGCGCATCCCGACCGCGTGGTGGTCTGCATGGCCGGCGACGGCTGCCTGCAAATGACCGTCAACGAGTTGTCCACCGCCAAGCAATGCGGCGCCGGGGTGATCGTGGTGCTGGCCAATAACGGCCGTTACGGCACCATCCGCATGCATCAGGAAAAGCATTATCCGGGCCGGGTCTCGGGGACCGAACTGGCCAATCCCGACTGGCCCGGACTGGCGCGCGCCTATGGCGGCCACGGCGAACTGGTCGAGGACGGCGCCGATTTCCCCGCCGCCTTCGAGCGGGCGCGGGCCTCCGGCAAGCTAGCGATCATCGAATTGCGACTGGATTCCGAGGCGCTGACCTCCGGCGCGACGCTCTCCGAGGTGCGCGCGCAGGGCGAGGCGGCGAAGAAGGGGTGAGCCGGGGGCAGCCGGACCCGATGGCCGAAACCGGCGCCCGGCTGGTGATCGGCAATGCCGTGCTGGTGCTGCCCGACCGGGTGGTGCCGGGCGGGCTGGCGGTCGAGAACGGGCTGATCGCCGAGGTGTTCGAGGGGCCGGCGCCGGGCGCGGCCCTGGACGGGGCGCTGGACTGGGGCGGCGACCTGCTGGCGCCGGGCCTGGTCGAGCTGCATACCGACAGCCTGGAGCATCACCTGCTGCCGCGCCCCGGCGTGGAATGGCCGCACGATCAGGCCATCATCGCCCATGATGCCGTGCTGGCCGGCTGCGGCATCACCACGGTCTTCGACGCGCTGCGGGTGGGGTCGATCACCCGGCAGGCGCATTACCGCGCCTATGCGCGCAAGGTCGCCAGCGAGATCAATGCGCTGGCCGATGCCGGGGCATTGCGCATCAACCACCTGCTGCATCTGCGGGCCGAGATCTGCTCGGAGACGCTGGCCGAGGAACTGGCGGGTTTCACCCCGCGCGACCGGGTGCGGCTGGTCAGCATCATGGACCACACGCCCGGCCAGCGGCAATTCCGCGACCCGCGCCAATATGCGCGCTGGTTCACCACCGGCAAGGGCGTGGACGAGGCCGCGCTGGCGGCCCATATCGCCATGATGATGGATGTGCGCGCGCGCCACGGCGAGGGGCACGAGGCCGCGATCCTCGCCGCCGCCGCCCGGCTGGGCGCGGTTCTGGCCAGCCATGACGACACCACCGAAGCCGAGGTCGCCGCCTCGGCCGCCCACGGCGCGCGCATCGCCGAGTTTCCGACCACCTTCGAGGCCGCGCGGGCCTGCCGGGCGCATGGCATCGCCACGATGGCGGGGGCGCCGAACCTGATCCGGGGCGGCTCGCATTCCGGCAATGTCGCGGCGGGTGAACTGGCCGAGGCCGGGCTGCTGGACATCCTGTCCAGCGATTACGTCCCGGCCTCGCTGCTGTCGGGGGCGATGCGGCTGGCGGCGCTGTGGGGCGACCTGCCGCGCGCGCTGGCCTGCGTGACCGCCAGCCCGGCGCGGGCCGCGGGGCTGGCGGATCGCGGGCGGCTGGCGCCGGGGCTGCGCGCCGACCTGATCCGGCTGGTGCGGCAGGGCGGGCTGGCGATCCTGCGCGAGACCTGGGTGGGCGGCAAACGTGTCGCCTGATTGCCGCCCGCGCCGGTCTGGGCTATCTGGCGCCCTCGGCAGAGGCATCAGGACACAGCCATGACCCAGCTTTTCGCATGGACTGACGGCGCATGCAGCGGCAACCCCGGCCCCGGCGGCTGGGGCGTGCTGCTGCGCGCGATGGATGGCCCCCGCGTGGTCAAGAGCCGCGAGTTGCAGGGCGGCGAGGCCGACACCACCAACAACCGCATGGAGCTGATGGCCGCCATCGCCGCGCTGGAAGCTCTCAGCCGCGGGACCGCCATCACCATCACCACCGACAGCGCCTATGTGAAGAACGGCGTGACCGCGTGGATTCACGGCTGGAAGCGCAACGGCTGGCGCACCGCCGACCGCAAGCCGGTGAAGAATGTCGACCTGTGGCAGCGGCTGGACGCGGCGGCCGCGCGGCACGCGGTGACATGGCGCTGGATCAAGGGCCATGCCGGCCATCCCGAGAACGAGCGCGCGGACGAGCTGGCCCGCGCCGGCATGGCACCGTTCAAGGGGGCGTAGGATGCTGGTTCCGGGTCAGGTCTGGGCACTGGACTATCTGTCGGCGCTGGTCTTCGCGCTGTCGGGGGCGCTGGTCGCCAGCCGGGCGCAACTGGACCTGGTGGGGTTCGTGTTCCTGGCCACGCTGACGGCGGTGGGCGGCGGCACCATCCGCGACCTGGTGCTGGACCGGGGCGCGGTGTTCTGGGTGATGCGGCCGAATGTCATCCTGCTGACCTCCGGCGCGGCCTTCGTGGTGTTCTGGACCGCGCATCTGCTGGAAAGCCGCTACAAGGTGCTTTTGTGGCTGGACGCGGTGGCGCTGTCCATCGCGGTGCCGGCGGGGGTCGGCGTGGCGCTGGCCGGGGGCTTCGGCCCGGTCGTGGTGATGATCGCCGGGATGCTGACCGGGACGATGGGCGGGCTGATGCGCGATGTGGTGGCCAACGAGGTGCCGCTGGTGCTGAAAGGCCGCCAGCTTTACCTGACGGCGGGCTTCGGCGGCTCGCTGGCGGCGGTGCTGGCGGTCTGGGCCGGCCTGCCGGAGATGGTGGCGCTGTGGTCCTGCGCCGCGCTGACCTTCGCCCTGCGCGCCGGGGCGCTGCTGTGGGACTGGCGGCTGCCGGTCTACAAGCCCCGCCCGCCGCGCAACTGATCTCTGGACGGGCGCAGGCGTCCGGCCATGCCGCAGGGGGCGGCCACCGAGGCCGACATCAAGACGATGGGCAAGGCGTTTCGATCTATGCTCCCGCGCAGGGAGCGACTCCCTCAAGGTCGAGGTCGAGGGTTACCGGATGCACAGTTTCTATCCGCGCTCCCGTGCAGGGAGCGACTCCGCCCCACGTCAACGCCGCCGCGCAGACGCCCGTTTCTATCCGCGCTCCCGCGCAGGGAGCGACTTGCCCTGACGCGACCGGCCCTCGGCCCAGGACTTGTTTCTATCCGCGCTCCCGCGCAGGGGGCGACGCAGGGCCTGATCACCGCGCCAGTCTCGCGGATGGTTTCGATCCGCGCTTCGGTGTTGGGGCGACTGGTGATCGACGGCTTGGCCAGAAGCTTCTGGAAGTTTCGCTCCGCATTCCGGGGTTGGGAGCGGCGAAAAGCAGGCCGCGGTCCTCGCCGGTGGCTGGCTTGGTTTCTATCCGCGTTCCCGCGCAAGGAGCGACCTCCGGATCGACACGACCGGCGGCGCCAACATCCCGCTTCGATCCATACTCCCGCGTTGGGAGCAACGCCGCCAGCCGCCATCGCGTAGCTGGTCGCGTGCATGCTTCGATCCGCGCTTCCGCGTTGGGGGCGACCGACAGGGGCTGGCTTCGGTCAGGCTGGACGGACGTTTCCCTCCACACCCCCGCATTGGGAGCGTCGCCGCCGGTCATGCCGGCGCTGGATGTCGTGGTGACGCCCCGCGCTTCCGCTTGGAAGCGTCCCCCGTCCTGTCCCCCCGTCCTGTCCCCCTGTCTAGGCCGCCCTGGCGGCGGCGAAGCGGCCATAGAACCCTTCGCCCTTCGCGGCCAGATCGCGCAGCAGGGCCGGCGCCTCGAACCGCGCCCCGAAGCGCGCGGCGAAATCGTCCGCCAGCGCCGCCGCGCGATCCGCGCCCATCAGGTCCAGCCAGCTGAACGGTCCGCCCGACCAGGGCGCAAAGCCCCAGCCGAGGATGGCGCCCACGTCGCCCTCGCGGATGTCCTCCAGCACGCCCTGTTCCAGCGCCCGCACCCCCTCCAGCGCCTGCACGAGGATCAGCCGCTGCTGCACCTCGGTCAGCGAGGGCTGCTCGGGCGCCGGCGGGAAGCGGTCTTCCAGCCCGCCCCACAGGCCCAGCCGCTTGCCGTCGGCGTCATAGTCGTAGAAGCCCGCCTTGGCCTTGCGGCCCGAGCGGCCCTTGTCCACCATCCAGAACAGCACCTCGTCCACGGTGCCGTCGGGATAGGCATCGCCCATTGCCGCGCGCGTGGCCCTGGCGATGCGAACGCCCAGGTCCAGAGAAGTCTCGTCGACCAGTTGCAGCGGTCCCAGCGGAAAGCCCAGCATCTTGGCGGCATTCTCGATCAGCGCCGGCTCGACCCCCTCGGCCAGCATCCGCAGCCCCTCGTTGATATAGGGGATGATCAGGCGGTTGGCGTAGAAGAAGCGGGCGTCGTTGACCACGATCGGCGTCTTGCGGATCTGGCGCACGAAATCCAGCGCCTTGGCGACCGCCTCCGGGCCGGTCCCGCTGCCCTTGATGATCTCGACCAGCAGCATCTTGTCCACCGGGGAAAAGAAATGGATGCCGATGAACTGCGCCGGGCGCGGGCTGGCCCCGGCCAGCGTCGAGATCGGCAGGGTCGATGTGTTGGTGGCGAAGATCGCGTCCTCCGGCATCGCGGCCACGGCCTTTTGCGTGACCTCGGCCTTGACGGCGACATCCTCGAACACCGCCTCGACCACCAGGTCGCAGCCGGAAAGCCGCCCGTAATCCGTGGTCGGCGTGATGCGGGCCAGAATCCCGGCGCGCTTGTCCTCGGTCATGCGGCGGCGGGATACGGCCTTTTCCAGCAACTCGCCGGAATGGGCCTTGCCGCGCTCGGCCGCCTCCTGCGAGGCGTCGATCAGCACCACCTCGATCCCGGCCAGTGCCGCGACATGACTGATGCCGGCGCCCATCATGCCCGCACCCAGCACGCCCAGCTTGCGCACTTTCGCATCGGGCACGGCGGGGCGGTTGGCGCCTTTCTCCAGCGCCTCCTTGTTGATGAACAGGCTGCGGATCATCGCGGAGGACGAGGGGTTCATCAGCACCTGCGTGAACCACCGGGCTTCGATGCGCAGGGCGGTGTCGAAATCGACGAGGGCGCCCTCATAGACCGCCGACAGCAGCGCCCGCGGCGCCGGCAGCGCGCCCATCGTGCGGCCATGCACCATCGCCGAGGCCCCGACGAAGGTCATGAACCCCGCCGGGTTATAGGGCGCGCCGCCGGGGAACCTGTAGCTCCTGGCGTCCCAGGGCTTGACCAGATCGGCATCCTTGGCCGCCAGCACCCAGGCGCGGGCGGCGGCGACGGGATCGTCCACCACCTCGTCGATCACCCCCGCGGCGCGGGCCTTTTTCGGGTCGTTCAGCTTGCCTTCCAGCAGCAGGGGCGCCGCCGCCAGCACCCCCAGCTTGCGCACCAGCCGCGTGGTGCCGCCGCCGCCGGGAAAGATGCCGACCATGATCTCCGGCAGGCCGATCTTCGCCTTGGGATTGTCGGCCGCGAAGATGCGATGCGTGGCCAGAGGCAGCTCCAGCCCGATGCCCAGCGCGGTGCCGGGCAGGGCGGCCGCGATGGGCTTGCCGCCGGCTTTCGTCTTGGGGTCCATCCCGGCCGTCTCGATCCGCCGCAGCAGCCCGTGCAGGGACATGATGCCGTCGAACACGGCCTCGGCGCCGTCCTGCTTCATCGCGGCGATGACGTTCAGGTCCATGCCGCCGGCGAAATCCGCCTTGCCCGAGGTGATGACGATGCCCTTGACCGCCTTGTCGGCCAGCGCATCCTCGATCAGGTCGCTCAGGGTCGCGGCCCCGTCCAGCGACAGCACGTTCATCGACTTGCCCGGCACGTCCCAGGTGATGATGGCGACGCCGTCGGCGTCCGTCTGCATGGTGAAATCGGTCATGCTGTCTCTCCCTGTTTCGGGTAGGGGGTGCCGTCCAGATGCGCATATCCCTCGGGCACCGCCAGCAGGTCGAGGCCGGGATAATGGGTGACGTTCTCGGGGATGCGGCTGCCCGCGATCAGATAGGTCGCCGGGCGGTCGGTATGGTTCTTCAGCGTATGGGCGACGGGATCGCCCGCCTTCCAGCAACAGGCGTCGCCGGGACCGACGATCGTGGGCCGGCCGTCCTCGATCACGGTGATCTCGCCGGAAAGCATATAGAGGAACTCGTCCTCGTGCTCCTCCCAATGCGGTTGGCTGCTCTGCCCGCCGGGATGCAGGGTTTCCAGGGCGATGCCGAACTGGGTCAGCCCGCCCGCCTCGGTCAGGTGGCGATAGGAAAGGTTCCCGCGCCCCAGATTGTAGGGGGCCGGATAGGTGGAGACGGCATGCGTCTCGGCCACGCTGCCCTTGCGCAGGATGGTCATCATACCCTCTCGATGATCGTGGCCGCGCCCATGCCGGAGGCGACGCAGAGGGTGGCGAGGCCGATGGTCCTGTCCTGCCGCTCCAGCTCGTCCAGCAGGGTGCCGATCAGCATGGCGCCGGTGGCGCCCAGCGGGTGGCCCATCGCGATGGCGCCGCCATTGACGTTCACCACCTCGGGCGGGACCTCGAAGGCCTGCATGAAGCGCAGCACCACCGAGGCGAAGGCCTCGTTCACCTCGAACAGGTCGATGTCGCCGATGGACAGGCCGGAATCGCGCAGGATCTTTTCGGTGACGGGAACCGGGCCGGTCAGCATGATCGTCGGATCGGTGCCGATCTTGGCGGTGGCGCGGATGCGGGCGCGGGGCGTCAGGCCATGCGCCTTGCCGAATTCGGCATTGCCGACCAGCACCGCCGCCGCCCCGTCCACGATGCCCGAACTGTTGCCGGCATGGTGGATGTGGTTGATCGCCTCGAGGTGAGGATATTTCAGCAGCGCCACCTTGTCGAAGCCGGGCATGACCTCGCCCATCTCGCGGAAGCTGGCCTTCAGCAGGCCCAGGTCCTCCAGCGTGGTGGCGGGGCGCATATGCTCGTCGCGGTCCAGCAGCAGAAGGCCGTTCTGGTCGCGCACCGGGACGATGGATTTCGCGAAGCGGCCTTCCTCCCATGCCTGCGCGGCGCGGCGCTGGGATTCCACGGCCAGCGCATCGGCCTGCTCGCGCGTGAAGCCGTATTCGGTGGCGATCAGGTCGGCGCTGATGCCCTGCGGTACGAAGAAGGTGCCGAAGGTAAGGCTGGGGTCCACGGCGATGGCGGCGCCGTCGCTGCCCATCGGAACGCGGCTCATCATCTCGACCCCGCCGGCGATATAGGCGTCGCCCGCGCCGCCGCGCACCTGGTTGGCGGCGAGGTTCACCGCCTCCAGCCCCGAGGCGCAGAAGCGGTTGACCGCCAGCCCCGGAATCGACTGGTCCAGCCCCGAGGCCAGCACCACCGACCGCGCGAGGCAGCCGCCCTGTTCGCCGACCTGGGTGACGTTGCCCCAGATCACGTCCTCGACGGCATGGCCGGTCAGGCCGTTGCGCTCGGCCACCGCGTCCAGCAGCCGCGCCGACAGCGCCACCGAAGTGACCTCGTGCAGGCCGCCGTCGGGGCGGCCCTTGCCGCGTGGCGTGCGGGCGGCGTCATAGATGAAGGCGTCGGTCATGGTGCTTCCTCGATCTTCCGTCGCGGGTTGGGCGTGTGTCGCATGTCGGGACAGGGTTGGCCCTGTCCGGGCAGGCGAGGGGGTCCGGGGCAGGCTGGCGCCCGCCCCGGCGGGTGGCGTCATTCGGCCGGGGTGATCTGGCCGGGCGTGATCTCGACATCCGCCATGTCGGGATAGACCGAGCGCAGCAGTTCGATCTGCGCCGGTTCCTCGACGCGCAGCAGATACCACTCGCCTTCGTCCTGCATGGCCAGCGTGTCGCCGGTGGTCTTCAGCTTCTGCCCCATGCTCTCCATCACGGAACTGGTCGGGATCAGCGCATATTCGCGGGCATCGGTCTTGCCGAACTCGGCGCCGTCCAGATCGTATTCATAGGATTCGATCTTCACCATGCCCATCATCGCCGTGGCCGCCGCCGTGCCGGCCTCGCGCAGCTGGTCGGTGGACATGCCCGCCTGCGTGGCCATCGCCTCCAGCAGCTTCGGCGGCACGGTGTCGAAGGTGCTGGCGAATTCGCCGGCCGAGATGGCGGCGATCAGCCCGTCCATGCCGGCGGCGATGGTGTCGCGGTCGGCCTGCGTCTCGGCCAGGGCCGGCGTGGTCAGCACGGCCAGCGACAGGGCAGCGGCCTTGAGTTTCATCGGGAAGGTCACAGGGTTATCCTTTCGATCATCGGTGCGGGCCGGAGAATCCCGGCCCCCGGCTCAACACCCCGCCGCCGCCTCGGTTCGGCCTTCCGTCCCATCCTGCCGCCGGCCAGCACGTTTCCGCCGCCTCAGAACGCATCCGCCGGCAGCGCCATGACCGGCGCCGCGCCCGAGCGGATGCGCGCCAGCAGCATCGCCGTGGCCGGCAGTTGCCGCGCCATGTAATAGCGTCCGGTGGCCAGCTTGGCCTGATAGAAGGCCGCGTCGCCGGTGCCCGCATCCAGCGCCGCCTGCGCCGCCGCGGCCATGCGGCCCCAGACCAGGCCCAGCGCGACATGGCCGAACAGGTGCATGAAGTCGTAGGACCCCGCCAGCGCGTCGTCGGGGTTCTTCATCCCGCGCTCCATGAAGAACATCGCCGCGGCCTGCAAATCCTTGGAGGCGGCCTTCAGCGGCCCGGCGAAATCCGCCAGCGGGCCGTCGCCATGATCCTTGCAGAAGTCCTTGACCAGCTCGAAGAAGCCCATCACCGGCTTGCCGCCGCCGGCGGCCAGCTTGCGGCCGACCAGATCCAGCGCCTGCACGCCGTTGGCGCCCTCGTAGATCATGGTGATGCGGGCGTCGCGGACGTATTGGGACAGGCCGGTTTCCTCGATATAGCCATGCCCGCCGAAGATCTGCTGCGCCTGCACGGCGCTGTCGAAGCCGCGATCGGTCAGAAAGCCCTTGATCACCGGCGTCAGCAGCGAGACCAGCCCCTCGGCCTCGCGGTCCCCCGCCATGTGCACGCGGTCGATCAGATGCGCCCCCCAGAAGGTCAGCGCGCGGGCGCCCTCCAGGAAGCTGCGCTGGTCCATCAGCATCCGGCGGATGTCGGGATGCACGATCAGCGGGTCGGCGGGACCGTCCGGGTTCTGCGCCCCGGTGGCGGCGCGACCCTGAAGCCGGTCGCGCGCATAGGCCGCCGCGTTCTGATAGGCGCCCACGGCGACCGCATAGCCCTGCAATCCGACGCCCAGCCGGGCCTCGTTCATCATCGTGAACATGGCGCGCATGCCCTTGTGCAGCTCGCCCAGCAGCCAGCCCCTGGCGCCGTCATAGTTCATCACGCAGGTGGCGTTGCCGTGGATGCCCATCTTGTCCTCGACATGCCCGCAGGACAGGGCGTTGCGGGCGCCGGGATTGCCATCGGCATCGGGCAGGAACTTGGGCACGATGAACAGGGAAATGCCCTTCGTCCCCTCGCCGCCGCCGGGCGCCTTGGCCAGCACCAGATGCACGATGTTGTCGGCCAGGTCGTGCTCGCCCGCCGAGATGAAGATCTTCTGCCCGGTGATCAGATAGCTGCCATCCGCCTGCGGCTCCGCCTTCGTGCGCAGGAGGCCGAGGTCGGTGCCGCAATGCGGCTCGGTCAGGTTCATGGTGCCGGTCCATTCGCAGGATGCCAGCTTCGGCAGATACAGCGCCTTCTGGGCGTCGTTGCCGTGGGTGCGGATGGCGGAATAAGCGCCATGCGTCAGGCCCTGATACATGTTGAACGCCATGTTGGCCGAGACGAACATCTCGCCCGTGGCCACGCCCAGCACATAGGGCATGCCCTGCCCGCCATCCTCCTCGGCGCAGTCCAGCGCGGTCCAGCCGCCTTCCTTGACGGCCTCGAAGGCGGCGCCGAAGCCCTCGGGCGTGGTCACGGCGCCGTCCGACAGCGTGCAGCCCTGCCGGTCGCCGACCGCGTTCAGCGGCGCCAGAACCTCCGCCGCCAGTTGCCCGGCGGCGTCCAGGATGGCGCCCGTCATCTCGCGGTCGAGGTCGTCATGCCCCGGCAGCCCGGATTCCGTCAGCTTCAGCACCTCGTGCAGCAGGAACTGCATGTCGGCGACAGGGGCGGCATAGGTTGTCATCATCTCCTCCGGTCAGGCGGGATCGGCCGGGGTTTCGGCACTGGCGGTCAGGTGGGCGTGGTCGGCGGCCATGCGGTCGATGCGGGCGGCCAGCTCCTCGATGGCGCCGGCCAGCTCCTGCGCCTGCTGACGCATGTCGGCCAGCCGCGCCCGCGCCGTCGCCAGCGTCGCGGTGATCTGGGCGCGGTTGTCGGTCGAAGGATCGTAAAGCTCCAGCAGGTGCCGGATCTGGTCCAGCGAAAAGCCGAACCGCTTGCCGCGCAGAAGCAGCTCCAGCCGCACCCGCTCGCGCCGGCCGTAAAGCCGCTGCTGCCCGACCCGCAGCGGCGCCAGCAGCGCCCGCGATTCGTAGAAGCGCAGCGCGCGCGGCGTGACCCCGTGCGCCTCGCACATCTGGCGGATGGTGAGAACGGCGTCCTCGTTGTCGTCCCTGATGGTGGTCATGGTCGTGCCCCCCTTCCCGACTCCCGCATGGCGGGTATGAGAGAAGGCTAGCGCATGGTTTACGTTTGCGTAAACTGCGCAGTGCGGGAACGTCGCGTCACGTGGGGGAAAGGGGGGTCAGCCGCCGCTGGCCGTCACATCGGCCAGCAGCCGGTTGGTGTCGTCGCGCAGGCTGCGCAACTCCTCGCGGATGGTCTGCTGCTCGGCGATCTGGGCGTCCATGACGGCCAGTTGCCGGCTGGCCAGTTCGAGGAACACCTCATATTGCTGGCGCGAGCCGCGTTCCTCATAGATCTGCAACCATTGCCGGATTTCCTCCAGCGAAAAGCCGAAGCGGCGGCCGCGCAGGATCAGGATCATCCGCGCCACCTCGCGCGGGCCGTAAAAGCGCGTGCGCCCCTCGCGCCGGGGGCTGAGCAGTTCGATATACTCGTAGTAACGCAGGGTGCGCGGCGTCACGTCGAAACGCGCGCACATCTCCTTGAAGCTGAGCGTCTTGCTGTCCTGCATCCCCGTCCTCTCGCCCGGCCCTGTCCGCAGGCTACACAGGAAGCGCGCGCCGGACAACCTTGGCGTGCGGCCCCTCCGCGGCGGCCCCATCTGCCGCCCGAATCTGCCGGAACGTCACCGGGCGCGGCGCCTTGCCTGCGGCCGCGCTTCGCGTCAAAGCTGGGACCGAACGGATCGAGGGCGCCATGAGCGAGGATGACAGCCGGACGGCCGGCGCCGCGCCGGACCCGGCACAGGCCAGCAGGCGCGAGGGGCAGCGATTTCTGGACGTGCTGCCGCATGCCCGCGCGCTGGGCATGCGGATGGAGTCGGTCGGGGATGGAAAGGCCGTGGTTTCAATGCCTTGGGCGCCGCATCTGGTCGGCGACCCGGAAACAGGGGTGATTCATGGCGGCGTGGTCTCGGCGCTGATGGATACCTGTTCGGGGGCGGCGGTGCTGGCGCATCCCTGCCGGCCGGTGACCACGGCGACGCTGGACCTGCGCATCGACTACATGCGGCCGGCGCATCCGCACCAGCGGCTGACCGCGCGGGCCGAATGCTATCACGTCACCCGCAGCGTGGCCTTCCTGCGCGTGGTGGCCGAGGACGAGACCGAGGGCGTGCCCGTCGCCACCGCCGCCGGCACCTTCACGCTGGAGCGCCGCGATGTGTGATTCGGCGGCTGGATGGATGGCGTGGACGTGGTGCGATGCCGCAATGGCGCCGGCGCCCCGCGCGGGCCGGCCGGGCGCGCGGGGGGCGGCCGTGCTCCGGCCCGGCCTGGCGCGCGCCGCGTGCGGGCGCCCGTCCCGCCACGCCGCGCCCGTGCGGGCGTGCCCTTGGGGCCGGCGGGGCGGAGCGGGTGGAAGGGCCATGCTTCGCCCTGGCACGATGCGCGATGCGGGTGCCTGTGCGGCCCAGGGCGCGGCGATCATGCGGGTGTCCCGTGCCGCCCGCCCGGACCTGCACGGAGCGGCCATGCCCCGGTCCGGTCCGGAGCAAGGTCCTGCCATGCGGAGGGGACGCCATGCCTGAATCGTTGCGGGGGCTGGAGGATTTCGCGGCGCGGGTGCCTTACCTGGCCTGGCTGGGGGTGCGCTTCGACCTCGACGCGGAGGGCGCCATGACCGCGCATCTGCCTTATGCGCCGCATATGATCGGCAACCCGCTGCCGCCGGCCCTGCATGGCGGGGTGACGGCCGCCTTTCTGGAGACCACCGCCATCGCCGCCCTGTCGCTGTCCATGCGCGGCGCCGATGGCTGCCTGCCGAGATCGCTGGCGCGGACCATCGACATCACCATCGACTATCTGCGCCCCGGCCGTCCCGAGGACAGCCATGCCCGCGCCGTCATCACCCGGTCCGGGCGGCGCTATGCCTCGGTGCGGGTCGAGGCGTGGCAATCCGACCCCGCCCGCCCCTTCGCCGAGGCGATGGGGCATTTCCTGATGCCCCGAGGGGCCGGGGGTGCCGCCGCCAGATGACCGCCGCCCCGACCTTCGCGCCCCAGCCGGTGACGCATCGCCGGGTGCTGGGCATCGCCCTGCCCATCGCGGTGTCGAATGCCGCCGTGCCGTTGCTGGGGGCGGTGGATACCGCCGTGGTCGGCCGGCTGGGCGCTGTCGAGGTCGGTGCCGTGGGCCTCGGCGCCATCGTGCTGGCCTTTCTGTATGGCATCTTCAACTTCCTGCGCATGTCCACGACCGGGCTGGTGGCGCAGGCCACCGGTGCCGGCGATCATGCCGAGGCCGGCGCGCATCTGCTGCGGGCGCTGGTGCTGGGGCTGGGGATCGGGCTGGCGCTGATCGCGGGACAGGCGCTGATCTTCCGGCTGGCGATGGGGCTGTCGCCGGCCTCGCAGGCGGTCGAGGACACCGCGCGCCTTTATCTGGGCATCCGCATCTGGGGGGTGCCGGCGACGGTGGCGGTCTATGCCGTCACCGGCTGGCTGATCGGCGTGGCCCGCACCCGCGCCGTGCTGGTGCTGCAACTGCTGGTCGGCCTGCTGAACGCCGCCGTCAGCATCCTGTTCGTCATGGGTTTCGGCTGGGGCGTGGCCGGCTGCGCGGTGGCGACGCTGATCGCGGAATATTTCGGGCTGGCCATCGGGCTTTACCTCGCCCGCCATGCCCTGCGCGCGGCCTGGGCGAATGCGCGCAGCGCGGCGCGGCTGTTCGCGCGCGACCGGGTGGTGCGGCTGGTGCGGGTGAATGGCGACATCATGCTGCGCTCGCTGCTGCTGCAACTGTCCTTCGTCAGCTTCATCTTCCTCAGCGCGTCGGAGGGCGACCTGCAACTGGCCGCCAACCAGGTGCTGATGCAGCTGATCGAGCTGACCGCCTTTGCGCTGGACGGTTTCGCCTTCGCGGCCGAGGCGCTGGTCGGGCAGGCGGTGGGCGCGCGCCGGCCCGATGCGGTGCGACGGGCCACGGTGCTGTCCACGCAATGGGGCATCGCGGGCGCGGTGGCGATGTCGGCGGTGTTCCTGCTGTTCGGCGGGGCGATGATCGACCTGCTGACCACCCTGCCGGAACTGCGCGAGGCCGCGCGCACCTATCTGCCCTGGGTGGTGGCGTTCCCGCTGGTGGGCATCATGGCCTGGATGCTGGACGGCGTGTTCATCGGCGCCACCCTGACCGGAGAGATGCGCAAGGCCATGCTGGTCGCAGCCCTGGGCTATGCGGCCTGCGTGGCGGTCAGCCTGCCGCTGATCGGCAATGCCGGGCTGTGGCTGTCGCTGCTGGTGCTGAACGGGTTGCGCGGGGTGATGATGGCGCGCTGGTATCCCAATGCCGAGGTGGCCGCGCGGGGCTGAGGCGGGCTGCGGCTGCTTTCCAGAGGACCGCCCGCCGGCGGTCTGCCGTCCGGCATCGCCTTTCCGGGACTGCGCCGCGTCAGGCATCGGGCCAGAGGGGGTGCGAGGCGCCGCGGTTCTGATGGAAACGCTGCCCGTCGCGCATCGGCGGCGGTTCATGCGCGGGGGCGGGTTCGGTGCGTGTGAACACGCATCCTACGGTGGCGGAGTGCGTTGCCGGGGTTGGCGTGCCCGTGTCGTTGGGGCGGGGCCTGTGTGACGGTGCAGAATCCCGCCTGATCGCGGCGGGGTGCCTTGCGTCTGGCGGATCATGGGCGCGCCGGAGGCGTGGCTCCCCTGCACCGCGCCGATGATCGCCCGGCGCCTGTCCGCATGTCCTGCAACGCGCCCCCTTGCGTATCCGGTCCGGCCGGGCCATGCCCGGACCGCACCCGCCCGAGGAGGCATGATGAAGCCCATCCGACTGTTTCGCGGTTTCCTGACCGTCGGAGGCTGGACGATGGCCAGCCGTGTCGTCGGTTTCGTCCGCGACCTGATGATCGCCGCCTTCCTGGGCACCTCCGCCGTGGCCGAGGCCTATCTGATCGCCTTCAGCCTGCCCAACATGTTCCGCCGCTTCTTCGCCGAGGGCGCTTTCAACACCGCCTTCGTGCCGATCTTCGCCAAGAAGCTGGAGGGGGGCGAGAACCCGCGCGGCTTTGCCGAGGATGCGTTCTCGGGCCTCGCCGCCGTCACGCTGGCGGTGACGCTGGCCGGCACGCTGGCCATGCCGTGGCTGGTGCTGGCGATGGCGGCGGGCTTTCTGGGGGACGAGCGGTTCGACCTTGCGGTGCTGTATGGCCGCATCTGCTTTCCCTATATCCTGTTCATCTCGCTGACGGCGCTGCTGTCGGGGCTGCTGAATGCCGGCGGGCGCTTCATGGCCGCCGCCGCGGCGCCGGTGCTGATGAACTTCGTGCTGATCGCGGCGATGGTGGCCGCCGACCGCTTCGGCTGGGACATGGGGCTGGCGATGGCCTGGTCCACGCCGCTCGCCGGCATCGCGCAGCTTGCGGTGGTCTGGTGGGCGGCGGCGCGGATGGGTTTTCCGCTGCGGCTGCGTCGCCCGCGCATGACCCCGGACCTGCGGCGGCTGCTGACCATCGCGGCGCCCGCCGTGCTGGCCGGCGGCGTGGTGCAGATCAACCTGCTGGTGGGCCGGCAGGTGGGTTCCGCCTTCGAGGGCGCCATCGCCTGGCTGACCTATGCCGACCGGCTGTATCAGCTTCCGCTGGGCGTGGTCGGCATCGCCATCGGCATCGTGCTGCTGCCCGACATCGCCCGCCGCCTGAAGGCCGGCGATCACGAGGGCGGCCGCCACGCCTATTCCCGCGCCGCCGAATTCGCGCTGTTCCTGACCGTGCCGGCGGCGGTGGCGCTGGTGGTGGCGGCGCTGCCGCTGGTCTCGGTGCTGTTCATGCGCGGGGCGTTCCAGCCGGGCGACGTGGCGCCCACGGCGCTGGCGCTGGCCATCTATGGCGCCGGGCTGCCGGCCTTCGTGCTGCAAAAGGTGTGGCAGCCGCTTTACTTCGCGCGCGAGGACACGCGCAGCCCCTTCCGCTTTGCCCTGCTGTCGATGGTGGTCAATGCGGCGGTGGCGCTGGGGCTGATGCCGCTGATCGGCTTTTCCGCCGCCGCGCTGGGCACCACCGTCGCGGGCTGGATCATGGCCGCGCAGCTTTGGCGCGGCACCCGCGCGATGGGCGAGGCCGCGCGCATGGACGACCGCCTGCGCCGGCGCCTGCCGCGCATCGTGCTGGCCTCGGCGCTGATGGGGGTGGCGGTCTGGCTGGCGCAAACCTGGTGGCTGGCCGAGGCGCTGACCGCACCCGGTCGCCGCTATGGCGCGCTGGCGGCCCTGGTGGGGCTGGGCATCGCCACCTATGCGGCCGCGGCCTTCGGCTGCGGGGCGATGCGGCTGGCCGACCTGCGTGCCGGGCTGCGCCGCCCCCGCGCTCAGCGGTGACGCAGCCGCTGCCAGCCGCCGGGCGCGACCAGGAAGGACAGGAAAAAGCCGATGGCGAAGCCGGCGAATTCCGCCACCAGATCGCTGGGCAGGCTGCGATAGAGCGCGGCGAAGGTCAGTTGGAACAGGATCAGCACGCCGATCAGGACGAAGGCCCGCGCCGGGTTGTCGCCGCTGGCCCGCAACCGCATCCACAGCAGCCAGGTAAAGGCCCCGATCAGCCCGTAGGCGGCCGGAAAGCCGCCGACCAGCGCCAGCCGGGGCTGGCCGGGCAGGGCGGCGAAGATCGTATAGACCACGGCCCCGCCGATGGCCGAGACGACGAAGATCGTCGCCACCGCCCATTGGCTGAACACGCCGCTGATCGCCTTGCCCAGCGCCAGCGTGAAGGCCAGCATGAACAGCGTGCCGGTCGCCGAGGCCGAGACGAAGGCATAGGCCAGCAGGCGATAGAGCTGTTCAAAGGGCAGCGTCGCCAGCGGCCCGTTCAGCGCCAGGCCGGGAATCCAGGCGGTCATCTGGATGGCGTTGACGCGCATGACCTCGGGGCTGCCGCCGCCGAGGCCGCCGCCGATCAGGAAGGCCAGTTCGGGCAGCGCCAGGGCCGCGGCCAGCACCCAGATCACGGCGGGCAGCGGGTTCAGCGGGCTTTCGGAATGGCGGGGCGTCATGGGGTTCCTTCCTGTTCATTTCTTGCCGACCGTCGGCGGCAGCGGCGCCGGATCGTCCAGCGCCACCAGCCGCGCCGGCAGGCGGGCATCGCGGTAAAGGCGCCGGCCCAGCCGCGGATAGTCGCAGGCGTCATGCGCCAGACGCTCGCCCACCACAAGGCAGCGCAGGGTTTCGGTGCCGCTGTTGTGGATCGAATGCGCCAGCCCGCCCTTGCGATAGCCGATGAAATCGCCGGGACCGACGGCGAAATCCGCGTCGCCGATGGTGGCGGTGGCATGGCCCGACAGGATATAGACGCCTTCGTCCTCGTGCTGGTGGACGTGATGGGCGGTGGTGGAATCGCCCGGCCGCACCTCGATCAGATGCACGCCGATGCCGGTCAGCCCGGTCGCATCCCCCAGCGAGCGGTTCAGCCGCTTTGCCCCCGCGTCGAGGAAATGCACCTTGTCGGTGCCCTTCATGGCGGCGATGTCATTCGCGCGCAGCAAATAGCCGTCCATCCGACCCTCCGATCCGTCCGCCGCGCAGGCTGGCCGAATGTGGCGGCGGTGTCGAGGGGGAGGGGGGAGGGGGCGACGGTTGCGCCCGCCCGCCCCGGCATGTATCCGCAAGGCGTCCATCCATCGCAGGGGCCAGACCATGACCGCCGACAATGCCGCCGAAAACCCGAATGCCGGCTTTGCGCCGCGCATCTTTTCGGGCATCCAGCCCTCGGGCGGGCTGACGCTGGGCAATTATCTGGGCGCGCTGCAACGCTTTGCCTCGTTCCAGGGCAGCGGCGCCGAAACCATCTATTGCATCGTCGACCTGCACGCGATCACCGTCTGGCAGGAACCGGAGCAGTTGCGGAGCCAGACCCGTTCCGCCGCCGCGGCGTTCCTGGCCTCGGGGATCGACCCGGCGCGCTCGATCCTGTTCAACCAGTCGCAGGTGTCGGCGCATGCGGAAATGGCATGGCTTTTCAATACCGTGGCGCGCGTGGGCTGGATGTATCGCATGACCCAGTTCAAGGACAAGGCCGGCAAGAATGCCGAGAATGTCAGCCTCGGGCTGCTGGCCTATCCGGCGCTGATGGCGGCGGACATTCTGGCCTACAAGGCCACCGGCGTCCCGGTGGGCGAAGACCAGAAGCAGCATCTGGAACTGACCCGCGACATCGCCGCCAAGTTCAACCACGATTACAAGGTGAACCACTTCCCGATCACCGAGCCGCTGATCGAGGGCGTTGCCACCCGCGTGATGAGCCTGCGCGACGGCACCAAGAAGATGTCGAAATCCGATCCCTCCGACGCCTCGCGTATCAACCTGATCGACGATGCCGACACCATCGCGCAGAAGATCCGCAAGGCCCGCACCGATGCCGAGCCGCTGCCGGGGGCGATGGAGGGGCTGGAGGGGCGGCCGGAGGCCCGCAACCTCGTGCAGATCTATGCCGCGCTGGCCGGCGAGGCGCCGGATCAGGTTCTGGGGCGGTTCGAGGG